>JBGSKY010000274.1:0-203882 GCA_041740995.1 Pirellulaceae bacterium | reverse complement strand
GGTGGCGATCCGATCGTCGGCACATCATTTATCGATTTATTTAAGCTCTACGAAGAAGACGATCAAACAGAAGTTATTCTGATGATCGGCGAAATTGGCGGAGATGCCGAAGAGAAGGCCGCCGAGTATGTGGCCAAACATGTCACAAAACCGGTCGCTGCATTCATCGCCGGTGGAACTGCACCTCCAGGCAAACGCATGGGTCACGCTGGCGCAATTATTACTGGTGGCAAAGGTACCGCCGCAGAGAAAACCGCAGCTTTGGAGGCGGCTGGCATTGTGGTCGCCCCCTCACCAGCAGACATGGGTAAAGCGGTGAAAACTGCGATCCAACGCGGTACGTCCAAGTAAACGGAAAATCGATAGACCTAGTTACAAATCCCAAACAGACAACAAAGCATGAGCACCAGCCAAGCACCAAAACGCGTCGCAATTCTTTTCGCTGGTGGACCGGCACCGGCAGCCAATGCGGTTATTGCCGCTGCTGCTTATACGTTTTTAAACGCGGGAATTGAGGTCATCGGTCTTAAGCACGGTTATTCGAATCTAATCGACTTCGATCCAGCCAAACCATTGGAAGAAGGTCGGCAATTTTTTCGGTTTAACTTGGCAATGCTCGACATGCTTCGCAGTTCGCCTGGCATCATTATCGGCACTGCTCGCAGCAATCCAGGGAAAAGCGTTTCGAGCCCCGACCACTTGCTCGATGCCACCAAATCCGCGCCCTTGCGAAGAGTCTACGATGCCCTCCAATCGATAGGCGTCGATGCGTTAATCAGCATCGGCGGTGACGACACATTGAAAACTGCGAACAAAATGAAAATGTTCCAGGATACGCTGCCGGCCGAAATGAAACGGATGCCCGTCGTTCACCTGCCGAAAACTATTGATAACGACTACTCTGGAATTGATTTCACCTTCGGATACTTTACCGCAGCAGAATTCCTAGCCACGGAAATTCGCAACCTGAACCGCGACGCAGCGGCTGGACAAGCCTACTACCTGTGCGAAGCGATGGGACGCGCAGCCGGCTGGCTTGCTTATGGTGCAGCGATTGCCGGTGAAGCCGCTTCGGTGATGAGCGTTGAAGACGTCACTGGCCCACTTCGCGGACAAGAATCAGTCACTGATCCATCGACGGGCCAGTCGAGAACTCGACCAATCATGAATGTCGACATGGTGGTTGAGCATATCGTAGACGTAATGGTTTCTCGCGAGAAGCAAAACGTAAATAGCGGCGTTATTGTTGTCGCCGAAGGTTTGGCAGAATACCTTCCAAGCAAACATCTCGAAGGCATCGCTCGCGACGACCACGGCCACATTTCAATTGCTGACGTCAATCTAAATCGAATGTTGGCGAAACTTATTGCCGCTGCTTACAAGAAACGTACGGGCAAGTCTCGTAAGATTACTGGCCTGCAACTTGGCTACGAATCGCGATGCACCCAACCCAACGCGTTTGATATTATCCTTGGTTCACAAATAGGTATCGGTGCCTATCGCGCCTTGGTCGAGCAGGGGTTGAACGGTGTCATGATCAGCGTCGGTGGGCAGATGGACATCAAATTTGTCAATTTCGAAGAGCTGGTCGATCCAAAGACTCTGGTCACCAAAGTTCGCTTTATCGAAACGGACAGCGATTTTCACCGCATGGCCCGCCTTCTCGAAACGCAGGTCTGATCTCTTTTTGAAGTCGACCTTTGAAAATCAGAGCCCGCTAAGATAGCGGTGAACGCAGGTTATCGCCAACGAGCCATCACCGACAGCGAAACCGCAACGCTTGGTAGTCCCCGCGCGTACATCCCCTGCGGCAAAAACGCCGGGACAACTGGTTTCGAGATCGCAAGGCTCTCTTTCGAGTTTCCAGAGTGGGTTGCCAACGATTGACGGACCAGTCAATACGAAGCCATAACCATCTTTTAAGATCCCCTCTCCAAGCCATTCAGTATGCGGTTTGGCACCGATAAAAATAAACAGCCCGGCACAGTCGACCGTCGTTGATTGGTTTGTTTGACTATTCTTTAACGTCGCTTTTTGCAGACATACATCGCCATCCAATCCAATGATCTCCGTCTGGTAAACGACTTCAATCCGCTCGTTCTGCTCAATTCTCCGACATAGATATTGAGACATGCTCTTGCTCAAGTCATCTCCTCGAATCACGATTTTGACATGACTAGCATGCAATGCAAGAAACATCGCGGCTTGGCCAGCGGAGTTTCCCCCGCCCACAACTATTGCGGTCGAATCAGTACAAACTCGAGCCTCAATGGAAGTCGCAGAGTAATAAACGCCAGCGCCTTCGAATCGAGCACAGTTTTCAACTGGCAGCCTTCGATACGAAGCTCCGGTTGCGATCAAGACCGTTCTTGCTTTTGCAATTTGGCCTGTACAAAGTTCGAGATGGTGCTCGCCATTTTCGCCGCATTTCATCTGTTTTACAGAAACGGGAGCCGTGAATTCTGCGCCAAATTTCAGAGCTTGTAGAAATCCCCGATTTGCAAGTTCGGCCCCCGGCAGACCAGAAGGAAAGCCCATGTAGTTTTCGATTTTGGAACTTTGGCCAGCCTGCCCACCGGGACCGATGCGATCGATGAGCAGCGTTCGCAGACCTTCCGAAGCGCCATAAACTGACGCTGCTAGTCCTGCTGGCCCAGCGCCGACGACGACAAGGTCGTAAACCTCAGTCCCAATGTTTCTTGATATACCAAGGCACTCTGCCACTTTGGCCAACGTCGGTTTTTTTACGATGTGGCCACCGCAAGCAATGATCGGCGTATCATCGCTTGTCGCATCGAATTCGACCAACGAGGCAAGGCCATCAGCTCGCTCAATATCTTGAAAAGTATGTGCGACCTTGTTTTTGTGAAAGAATTCCAGCAGCTGAAGAACTTCTTTGGATTTAGCTTTTCCGACGACACGCATTCCAAGGAATTCAGATTCTTCTAGAATCTTTCGCCGCACCTGAAACGCTTCTAGCAGCTTGTCACTCAGCTCAGGTATTTCATTCAGCATCCTTCGAATGCGACATGCGGTCACTTCGTATACTTCACATGAACCTGCCGCGATGGCTGAAACGACCGCCGGTTGGCGAGTCAGCATTGATACATCGCCGGTAAACTGTCCTGGTCCGTGAACGACGACCTCTCGATCAACTCCAGAGCTCGAATCAATAATTGCTATCTGGCCACCAACGACAACAAAAAAAGAATACTCTTTGTCGCCTGTTTGAAAGAGAACTTCACCGTCGGCATATCGCCTCAAAGTTGCCATTGATTTTAAGCAACCAAGCTCCATGTCCGTCAGTGTTGGAAATGCAGCATCAGGCAAATTCGCTGTCGCCATCCAAAGAACTCCTCTTGGCTGGCGTACAGATCGAAAACGTATGCCAGCGATAGCAATAATCGGCAACCACTTAGAAGCAAAAGCCTATCTTAAGGCCGCCATTTTGTCGTAACCATTTCGAGTTAACGAATATCCACCTTTGAAATCGTCTGGTGTCAGAAGACCACCAGTGACGAGTTTTTCTAGTGCAATTTTCATCGAATCCGCATCAGAATTGCTTAGACAAAGCATTTGCCCTGGCGTCATCAAGTATTTACGGAAAACGGTCAGAACGCTTATCTCGCCGTCGGACAATTGGAGATCTGCATTTGGGTCAGGCTTCGGATCGGTCACGGGATTTGTGCGTTGTTGAATCCGTTTTTCACGCTTTTCAGTGGCCTTTTGCCTTTTATCTGTCTCGCGCTGCCGTTTAGCAACCGTGTTTCGATCTTTACTCAATTCAATTTCCCCCGCCATACACCGACCGTGTACAGCATGTAATTAGACAATAACCAAGGTCAAAATGCTCAACCGTGCGAAAATCCGACAGGCGTCTTTAAACCAACTTGGACGAGCAAATAACGGCAGTTCGAAGCGGGCCAATATCATCACACGCAGAGAGGAGGTGACAATAATCGACATTCAAAATTGCACCAAAGCAATCAAAAAAGTCAGCAAATACTACCTAACGATAGATCGCCTTGAACGTGTCGATGTTTCGTTCGACTCGCGTTGGATTATACCAACCGCAAAGGCGATCGGATAGGGTTTACGCCGCTTCGGCCTCTCGGAAGGTAACGAATCGGTCCTTGGAAGGGTCCCAAAGCTTTAGACTTAGGCAGTCAGAGATATCCTTAATGCTCAATGACGTGCATTTTGGGTCCTGCAATTCTTCCAGGCCAGCCATTGCCTCGGGCAATCGATAAAATGGGATTTTGGCATTTAGATGATGTACGTGATGATAGCCAATATTGCCTGTCATCCAGTTCATCACCGCCCCCATCTTCAAAAAGCTTGAAGATTGCAAGGCTGCTTTGGTGTAAGACCACTGGTCACTGCGTCGTATCTTTGCGGCTGGGAAATTGTGCTGGGCATAAAACAAGTAGGCACCAGCGGAAGTTGCAATAAATGCAGGCAGTAGAAAGGCGAGCACCATTGTCATGGCGCCAAAAAAGAACGTCAAAGCTACAACCAAACCAATGTGTAGGACAAGTGAAAGGACTGCGTCCCAATGACGCTTTGGATCGACAAACAGTGGTCGCACACACATTCCAAGCATGAACACGGTGAAGTATCCGGCAACGATGATCATCGGATTTCGTGCCAACCGATACTCAAATCGCTCCAACGGCGTTGCGGCTGCATAATTGGTGGTCGTCATGATTGGAAACGAACCGATACTGGCACCGAAAAGCTTTGAGTTGTTTTTATGGTGATGGTCGTGTGATCGCTTCCACACGCTCGGTGGAGTAAGCAAAAGATGTCCGTACACACTGAGAATAAAACTTGCCAGCTTCGATCCCCTTAAGATCGAATTGTGTTGGTAGTCATGATAAACGATAAACATTCGGACGATCGTCAAACCAGCGATGATAGACGCGGCCAAACGCAACCAAATTGGCTGGGCAAACGCGGCAATAGAGCAGCATAAAAAAATGGCTGCGAGCGTGCTGAAAAGATGCCACCAACTGGTCCAGCGATGCTCGACAGCGAACTTTTTACTGGCGATCAGCAACTCGCGATCGAGGTGTTCGCCTTTTGAGTCCACTTCAAGAAGTCGAATTTCGGAGGTAATTGTAACGCCAATCGCGCTCACGCTTGTTCTATCCTTGAGTCCGAACGCGGTCTGGTCCGTCGAGATGTCACTTAATTGAAGATACCCAGCATTGCTAAATGCAATATTTAACGCAAAAAGTTATGACAAAATGCCATCACCTAGACTGCGCAAACCTACAAAAAATGCAGTCAGTGGGTCAACTGGGATTTGCAGAGAATTAGCAACCGAGTTGACAAGATTAACGCCAAAAAAATCCTTGGCTAGCACTCAGCACCTACGATCGCTCGATATTCGCCGCTTTTTTCGATCTTTCAACAAGGCTGGGTGAGACGCAACCACACAAAAAAAGTTCGAAAATTCACCCATTCAGGTTTACGTGACACCCTCAGAGACTTTCCCAGGCTAACTGCCCTTTAGCGCCCGACGTGCCGAAACGGCCTTGCTTGACACTCAATCGGACGACGTAAGAATTCGAAACTCACCGTCCTGAAACCTAACTTCGACTTTAGATTCCTCAGTACTGCTGTTACGAAGCAGTTCTGATGCCAGCGGGTTTTGCAGCCTTCGCTGAATTACTCGCTTAATTGGCCGAGCTCCGTACATCGGATCATAGCCTTCGTCCGCGATAGCATCCAAAGCCGCCTCGGAAACGGACAAGGTGACGTGTCGCTGAGAAAGCTGGGTCACCAGTTTTTCAACTTGCAGATCAACAATGCGACGAATTTGCGATTTTCGCAACGGAGCAAACACGACTACTTCATCGATTCGATTTAAAAACTCAGGCAAGAATTTTTGCTTTAGCGGGCTCTGAATCGCTTCCACGATTTCTTCGTAGCTGCCCCCTTCTTCAGTCGTCTTCTGAATAATCTGACTTCCGATATTGCTCGTCATCACAATGATCGTATTTGTAAAATCGACGGTTCGACCTTGTCCATCGGTCAACCGACCATCATCCAAAACTTGCAGCAATACATTAAAAACGTCGGGATGAGCTTTCTCCATCTCGTCTAGCAGCAAAACCGCATAGGGCCGTCGGCGGACGGATTCGGTCAGCTTGCCACCCTCTTCGTAACCGACGTAACCGGGCGGGGCCCCAATTAATCGTGACACCGAATGTCGTTCCATGTACTCGCTCATATCGACGCGAACAATCGCCGTATCGTCATCGAACAAAACTTCCGCTAGTGCTTTGCAAAGCTCCGTTTTGCCAACACCGGTTGGTCCCAAGAAGAGAAAAGAACCGATGGGTCGATTAGGATCTTGCAGCCCACTTCGGCTCCGACGAACCGCGTCAGAAACGACTTCAACAGCTCGATCTTGCCCAATCAACCGTTGATGGAGCCGTTCTTCCATGACGAGCAGTTTCGCCCGCTCGGTTTCCAGCATTCGAGCCACGGGAACGCCAGTCCATTCACTGACCACCGTCGCGATCTCGTCCGCCGAAACCTCCGTACGCAACAGCCTCACGTGATGCTTCGTCGGCTGCTCTTTGGGCGATTCTTCTTCGGTCTCGATCTGACGTTTAAGTTTTCTTCGCAATTGGTCCAGCTCAAAGAGTCGCTGATAATCTTTTTCCGCGACACCGTCTCCGGCGGACTGTTGCTGCTTAATTTTTGCATCAAGCGTCGCGAAGTCTGTTTCTGCTTTGTCGAGCGACTGACGGATCGACTTGATGTCAGACATGCCTAATTTTTCGGCCTCCCACTGCTCTCGTAATGTCGCCAACTCAAGTCTGAGCCGTTCCATTTCCTGTTCGATATCGTCAAGTGAATCAGCCGAGTTCTCATCAGCTTCTTCGTCATTGAGCTGACGCTGAGCGATTTCCAATTGCCGCAGACGCCGCTGCACAAAATCAATCTCAGTCGGTACGCTCTCGCGTTCCATAGCCAAGCGTGATGACGCTTCGTCAACCAAGTCGATCGCTTTGTCTGGCAAAAATCGATCCGATATGTAGCGGTCCGAAAGATTGGCCGCCGCGATTAATGCCGAATCGCGAATCTTGACACCGTGATGTGATTCATATTTCGATTTCAAGCCACGGAGAATGGTTATTGTGTCCTCAATCGATGGCTCGCCAATATAAACTGGTTGAAAGCGACGCTCCAACGCAGCGTCCTTTTCTATGTACTTGCGGTACTCGTTAAGCGTCGTTGCGCCAATCGCGCGCAGTTGTCCGCGCGCCAACTCAGGTTTCAACAGATTCGCGGCATCGCTGCCACCTTCAGCTGCACCGGCACCGATAACGGTATGCAATTCGTCGATAAAAAGAATGATTTCGCCTTCGGCTTCTTTTACTTCGCGAAGGACCGACTTGAGACGTTCCTCAAATTCGCCACGAAACTTTGCGCCTGCAACCAGCGAACCCATATCCAAAGAAATCACTCGGCGGTCCTTCAGCGTCTGAGGCACATCGCCTTGCACAATTCTTATGGCAAGCCCCTCGGCAATGGCAGTTTTGCCAACGCCCGGCTCGCCGATCAACACCGGATTGTTCTTTGTACGCCGTGACAAAACCTGAATGACACGACGGATTTCTGCATCGCGACCGATCACCGGGTCAAGCTTGTTTTTCCTGGCTTGTTCGACCAAGTCAATGCCGTACTTTTCCAACGCCTGAAACTTACCCTCGGGGCTTTGATCGGTGACTCGTGCAGAACCACGAACAGACTGCAATCCTGTAAGCAACTCGGCCTCTGTGATGCCGAGTAGTTTTAAAAGCGAGGATGCTTTGTTGTCGGTTTTAACAATCCCCAACAGCAAGTGCTCAGTGCTTAAGAACTCGTCCTTCATCGCATCGCCCATTTGCGACGCAGCCTCGAACGACTTCTGCAGTGCGGGCCCAACGCCGGGCGCGCGACCGCCCGAAGTTTTCGGCAGTTTATCTATTTCTGCCTTTGTCATCTTGATGATTTGCCCAACATCTGAACCAATCTTTTTAAGCAAAGCGACTGGGATGCCGCTGCCATCATCCAACAACGCAGCTAACAAATGAAGGGCATCAAGTTCTGGCGTACCTTTTTCTGCAGCCATTGACTGCGCAAGCGCGACGGCTTCTTGCGCCTTGATCGTAAGTTTGTCAAATCGGAATGTCATAAGCGATTGATCAGTGGTGCATTGGACAAGGTACAGGTAAATTTTGGCAGTCTTGAACCGCCCATCCTGCAAATTGCAAATGCCAGACCGCTCCACGACCAGACAACCCACACGAGGACAAAACCGCGTTCTTTCAGACCGCCTCGACCGTCTTTGCTTGTCAATCCAGAGTAAAAATCGTGGGCAAGCGATGGTTGAACTCGCCTCGCGTTAGCACGTCATCAAAGCCGCTTTGACGCGCCAGCTCAAGTTCCGTTTTGTCGACGTGCGGACCATAGGCAACTAACTGTGCTTGGGGGCACAGCTCTTTGGCCAATCCGCCGATCGACGCAATATCAATCGGCTTTTGAAACAAATCAACAATGATCCAACGGACCTCCGCAGTAACGCCTCGCTCGACAATCTTGTCCAAACTCGGGACACTTATCGCTTGAAATCCAGCTTGCTTAGCCGCAGTGCTGACCTTGGAATAAAACATCAAATCCCGCGAAAGAAAAACGACATAAGCGTCGACTTTGTTCATATATCTGTCCAACAAACTTTAAAGATCTACACGATTGCCGGTCATCGCAGCTTGGTGCACTAACTGCAAAACTTTTTGAGTTTGCACTGCGATTGCGAACCGCGACTGGACTGCTGGCACGGGTTCATTGACCGTAAAATCAATCATATTAGCTTCTTGCAGCGTCGCGGCGCCCACAGTCATTGTCGTTGCGTTTCCAGCCGCATCGTGATACCAGAATCGTGGCTTGTTGAGGTCGATCGGTCGCAATAAGTCGTCACATACGATCGTACCGGACTGGCCAGCGATCTCGATCCATTTTCGACCCGTCGTTTCGAAACTACAGTCCCAGTGAGCAAACAAGTCATCTGCGAATGCGGCTTGTGCAACTAGCGACTTCCAACGCCCAATGCCTTCCGCTTTTTCGTCGATCGGGGATCCGATTGCTTGAATGCTGACCGGTAATTTGTCTGCCAGAAACAGCGATGCATGAACGCAGTACCAACCCAGATCCATCAAACATCCGCCACCGAGCGCTGGTTGCCAGCGATGATCGGAAGGCCGACTCAAGAGATCGCTGAAGCTACAGGCGATAGTAATTTTTCGAAGCGATCCCAGCTTGCCAGACTTGATTATCTCTAAGATTGCCCGCGTCCGCGGATGGTACGGAAATGAAGTCGCGTCTAAGATTCGCAGCCCAGTTTCTTTGGAGACTTGCAAGAGCTCTGCCGCCTGTTCGGGCTCAAAGACCAACGGCTTTTCGCATAAGACATGTTTGCCATGAAGCATGGCAGCCATCGCGAGTTCAAAATGTGTCGCTGGCGGCGTTGCGATGTAAACCCAATCAATGTCTGATCGGTTAAAAATCGATTCGTAACCCTGAACTGCTTCGACTCCGCTAAAGACTTTCAAGTCGATGGAGTTCTGAAAGACATGGGTATTGGCTGGCAAGTTCACCAGCCAGTCTTCTGCGCGGTTTAAACTACGCGACGCAATTGCGACCAGCTGGCTGGTTTGACTGGCAGCCACCGCAGCAGCCATTCGCAAGGTCACGCGACCAGTTCCTAGAAATGCCCAACCGACGTGATTAGCCAAAACAAATCCTCTAAAGGGTCATCCCTTTTTTGATAGGCTCTAAAGTGCGGCAATCTTAGCGAAGTCGCCTTTGAGCGAATGGTAAAGGTCTTGATAAATTGGATAAGCTCGATTGTAGCGCGATGAGTTCTTCTTAATCGCAGGCATTTTTTCAACAACGCGGATTGTTGCCTTGCAAGCCTCCTCAACGTTGCTGTAAGCCCCGTCACCCACCGCCGCTAATAATGCGACGCCATATGCCGGCCCTTGTTCGGCATTAATTGTGCAAGCTGGCTGTTGGAATGTATCGGCCAGGATTTGCCGCCAAAGATCGCTCTTCGCCCCACCACCACTAACCCGCATCTCTTTCGTCGGGATTTCCAATGATCGAATAATTTCCAAACAGTCTCGCAAAGAATAGGCAACTCCTTCCATGACCGATCGAGCCAACGCGCCTCGCTTGTGAGCATTGCTCAGCCCAACCCAACAGCCGCGGGCATTCGCGTCTGCGTGTGGCGTTCGTTCACCAGCAAGGTAAGGCAGAAAGAACAACCCGTCACTGCCCGGCGGCACAGCAGCCGCTTCTGCGTTTAAGAGCTCATGCGCGTTGACGCCTTTTTTCTTTATCAATTCATCACACAGCGTCGACATGAACCATTGCCACGAACCAGCAGCCGAAAGCGTCACACCCATCATGTGCCATTTACCGCGGACAGCGTGACAGAAGGTATGTAGTCGCCCCAATCGATCGTATTGCGGTTGATCGCTGTGGCAAAACATTACTCCAGAAGTGCCTAATGACGCCGTTAAGATCCCCGACTTGACGACGCCATTGCCGACCGCACCTGCGGCACAATCGCCAGCGCCACCAACGACTTTGCAAGATTCAGACAACCCCAATTCCTTGGCGACAGCTGGCAATAGCGTTCCAGTGACTTCTTCGGATTCGTAAACCTGTGCTAAAATCGACTTGTCAATTTGCAAACGACTTAGCAATTCATCGCTCCACTTCCGATTGACCACGTCAAGCAGCAACATCCCCGAAGCATCGCTAACCTCAGTCGCTAATTCTCCAGTCAGCCTTCGACGGATCTCGTCCTTGGGCAGCAATAAGTGCTTCATTTTGTCATAGTTTTTCGGCTCATTGTTTCTTAGCCAAAGCAGCTTCGGAGCCGTAAAACCCGTCAGTGCTGGATTAGCGACCATGTCGATCAACGCCTCACGCCCACCGGCCATCTCGGTAAGCTGTTCGCATTCCTTCGCCGTTCGTTGGTCATTCCAAAGTAGAGCAGGGCGGATGACCTGCTGTTTTGCATCAAGAAAAACCGAGCCGTGCATCTGACCGGAAAGTCCAATCGACGCAACTTCAGTACCTTTGACCTTCGCGTTTTTGATCGCTCCAACGACCGTCTTTTTTACCGCCTGCCACCACAGATCTGGATGCTGCTGGGTCCACATCGGCTTAGGCATTTCGACCTCGTACTCGGTTGATGCTTGCCCCAAAATGTTGCCGCTCGCGTCCATCACGATGGTTTTTGTGCCCGACGTCCCGATGTCAATTCCTAAATAATATGCCATGATTGCTGGTCAAAAGATGCTGAGGTTAATGCTTCTGGATTTTGTTTGAGCGGTCATTATACCGACCATAGATTCGACTGATCATACTCCGTTCTGGCCTGATCGTGTACCTGTGGTAAACATCGAAAACCATTTCAAGTTTGCTAAAAAAGAACTCAACAGCTAGCTCAAACGTACACTCAGCGACTAAACAAAAGTTTGCTCGTTCCACTGATTATGATTCGACCAACGATTCTTCTTTTAAGAATACTCAAACAATCAATGGGCAGTTTGACCCAGTCCAGTCTCGGCTTTTTATCGCTAAAGCTCTGCTTTGCGGCGTCCTTGTTCCTAACGACGATCGGCTGCGATTCCAACGAGGAATCCAAGCTCAGTAAGAATAGCAACGGACCGACGATCAGCGATAAAAATCGACCGCCGTTGCGGATTGTGCTTGTTGACCAGCCATCAGAAATGGAAAGTATTCTTCGCCAACGCTGGGGCTCGGTATCGGATCAAGGTTTGAAATTTGAATTGAAAACCGCTTCTGAATTGTCACTTGCCAACGATTTGCGCTGTGACGTTTGCATTTGCGAATGCCGTCTGATAGGACAGCTGGCTGAGCGGGAGCTGATTTCAAATTTGCCACCCGAATTGGCCGATGTATTGGAACCGACGGGGCGGGACGCTGCCACGGTCAAGCTTCCGGCAACTTGGCTCCGTTCGGTCTCGTACGGAAAACAAGTCTACGGACTGCCACTCGGTTGCAGCCCGCTATTGTTCCAATTTATAGGAGCTGATCGTCAAGCATCCGAAGCAAACGTTGACGAAAAATTGCTTCCGCTTGTCGAGCTGGATTGGAGTTCAGTCCGTTTTAGTCGACCTGATTCCAAGCCGCCGCGTTTGGAAGAAGGAGCGATTTCGATCGATTTAGTCGATCAGTTTTTGGCCGTCGCGTGCACTCAACGCGAAAGGTCTTACGATCCTTCACTACTTTTCCAAGCTGTCGACTTCGGATCAAGACTCAATGAGCCATGGGCTATCGAATCAGCGCGACTTTTGGCTACGCTGCACCGCCGTTCACCGTCCGACGCAGACATCGTTCTTGTCGGACCCGATGAGGTCGTGCTGGCAGACGCGGCAATTGAAGATCAATTCTCGAAAGCATGGTACGTTCCGAAATACAATTCTGAAGATTTCGCAATGGAGAAATCATCTCAAAACGAACAAGCTAAATTCGGGAGCGACGACTTTGAATTGAACAAGGTGGCACTTGTCGATGCAGGCCACTCGCCCGCCGCTTTCATATCAAGCCGAACGAGGCAGTCTGGTAAGTCAATTTTCTTTATCCGGTGGCTCAACGAACTTCCACAACGAGCGGCCCTAGCAAGAGTCTCGCCATGGATACAGCCTCTCGATGCAGCGGCCAAATCAACTCCGATCCAAAACACCACATTCCGCGAATCTTACCAGCGGTACGCCTTGCGTTCAGCAGAAGCGACTGACTTCAGTCGTTTTTTTCAGTTCAACGGAGGCCAAGAGTATCGTACCGTTCTGCTCAACACTCTGACGCGAATCGTTGACAGTTCCGATCGCCAAACTATTGAGGCAATGATGAATGCGTGCGCGAAGTCGTGGGATCAACTTACAGAATCAATTGGCCGCGATAGCCAACAGCAATCGCTCGAACGGGCGCTCCAGCTTCGCGATTGATAGCAGGTGATGCTTAAAATCTGCAGCTAACCGATTTCGTTGTTCCAATGCCAAATCTGTTTGATTGCACCGAACCAAAGCAGGCGCTGAATTTCTATCAAGCCAAGTCTTCCAGTCGGTCAGCGATCAGATTGCTTGCTTGATCAGGTTTGATACGAGCGGCAATCAGCCGACAGCTTTCCATCATCGCTTGGTTGGAAACAATTCTCTGCAGTGCATTTTGGACGTTTTGCACTTCGAACTGTTTGGGCGAAATGACTTCGGCGACTCCAAGCCTGCGCAGTCGCGCCGCAATATCAGGCTGATCGTTGACGCAGGGTCGAACTAGCTGAGGAATTCCGGCCGCCATCGCTTGGACCGACGTGCCCATGCAACCGCTATGAACAATCGCGCTGCATCGAGGCAGTACCTCACGCAAGGGAACATACGCAGCCACATGCATCGTCTCGGGCAGCGCCGGCAAAGTATCAAGATCAACTCGATCGAGGATCAAACCTCGACTGTTCGTGGCTGCACAGGCTTTCGCAGCAATCTCGTAGTAGTCACTACGTCCCGGTCCGACTGAACCGGGTACAAAACAGATGGGCTTCTCGCCCGAATCAAGAAACGCTTCAACGTTGCCGCAGATAGATTCGTCTCCTGGTGGATCCCAAAGCGTATGACCGACGCAGGTCACAGAGGTTGGCCAATCCGGTTGCGGCTGAACAAACCATTCATCGAACAAGCCGAGCACTAGGTCTGGAGAAAACCACCAGCCGTTCATAAATCGCTTGGCCGAAGGCAATCCCAACTCAGCCAGAAAGCCGTTGATCTCCTTACCGATTAGCGGATCAATAAAGAACGTGTCCGCGATCCAGTATTGATAACGTTTCATCCAACGAGGCATCCAATCAGGCAGGTACATGCTGGGCGTGCGAGGTGCGCGAATCTTTGATCGCAAGACGACTGGATTAAGCACGATGCTTGCCAATGGGATCGAGAGCGCATCTCGAGCAATTCTGGCACCGATACACCACGGTGGTGATACCAAAACTGTCTTCTGGGGTTCACATAATCTTTGGATTTGAGTGAAGACCTCACGCATGGTCCCTACCGCGCCCCACTTGATGGCTTGCCAAGACTCGCTTGATCGGTGAATGCGATTATCGTTGCGAATATCGCTCCACTGCATCGGCTGACCGATTGGAACAAATATCAAACCGTACTGCTCAATCAAATTTTTGAACAATGGATTGGTCAACACATAGACTTCGTGGCCGCGATTTCTGAGCTGACAACCGAACGCAATATACGGATGAATATCGCCGGCAGTACCAGATGGATTGAGTAAATAACGTTTAGGAGCTGTCGGCTTGCAACGCTCAGGTTCATCGATCGACATGTTATGACTGACGCTTATCGCCTATCCGAAAAGGGGTCTGACCCTTTGGAGGAACGGAGAGGGTCAGACCCCTTTTCGGATAGTTTCTTATCGCCAGCGAAAAATTTTGATCGCAATTGCGAAACAGCAAACGCCCCAAACGCTCATCACCAGTATGGGAAAACCCAAGGCACTGATGCTTTGACCATCTAACATGATTGCTCTCAAACTGTCCGTCATCGCAACGAACGGTATCAATTTTAGAATTAGTTGCATCGAATCTGGGAAACGATCGGCACTGAAAAATACACCGCCCGCAATCCACATTGGTATCATCAGCAAATTGATCCAGCCGCTCATTGCCTCCATCGTTTTGACGCGCGTGGCAATCAGCAAGCCTAAGGCGATCATCGAGCTGCCGCCGATCACAATCACGATCCACAAATGAAGCATGCTGCCACGACATACAACGCCGAAAACGAAATAAGCGAATACTAAAATTGCAAGCTGCTCTAAAATCGAGAAGAGAAACCTTCCGATGAGCAAACTCAGTAGAAAATCACGCCGCCGCATGGGCGCTGCGATGAGTCTTTTCAGCAATCCGCGAATACGCATATCGACGACCATGAATCCGGTTCCCCAAAGGCCACCGCTGAGAAGATTGAGGGCCATGATTCCCGGAACCAAAAAATCGATGTACCGATCGCCTTCATCCGATAATTTCAGGACCTCCCATGAAGTCTCATTTGTCGGCTTCGCTTTCCATAACTCTCGCTCGACGATCGCAGTCGCCAATTGACTCTCGGCGCGGCCAAGCGAACCCCACAATTGAAGTGGTTCGCCGGTTTCATTGCAACGGACAACTAACCTAGTCTTGCCTGACTGTAACCGTCGCTTCCAATCAGAGTCCGTAGATTCATCAGATAAAGTTGCGACGTTCAACTCAGGAACAGCCTGTAAGATCGCCGCGACAGTATCTCGCTGGGCGCCGATCAATTCCACTTCCAGTTTTGTTTCCGACCCTTCGCGAAAAGCAAATCCGAGCGCTAGGAGCATTAGCAGTGGAAAGCCGTAAGTCCAAAAGACCGCTTGCGGTTTGCGGATGAAAACACGAATCCGAACGAGTACTAACTCCAATAGCGGACTCAACACATTAATTTTCTTTCGCCTTGTTGGTGACGGAGGCGTAACATTCGCTGGCGACTTCAGGTCTCTTATTGGTGTGTTCACGATTGCGAATCCTCCCGCAATTGTCGACCGGTAAGATTTATGAAAGCGTCTTCTAATGTCGCCCGATGAGAAGAGACCTCAGCGATCTCGCGTTTTGAATTCTCGCAGACTCGAAGCAGCGATTGAATTGCCTTGATCGGTTCGACGACCCACAAGCGATACCGTTCTGCATCGATATGGACCTGTTGAACCGAAGCGACTTCTAGCAATGCACTTTCATCAAGCGGAGTATTGCCACTGGCCAGGACAAATTCAATGATTTGCTGGCCACCATGTTTGTCAATTAAGTCTTTGGGCGTACCCAATGCTATGATTTTGCCGTAGTCAATGATCGCAATCCGATCGCACAATTGTTCCGCTTCATCCATATAGTGAGTCGTGAGCACAATGGTTTTGCCCATCGCGCGAAACTTGCGTACGACATCCCATAACTCACGGCGCGATTGCGGGTCTAAACCTGTGGTTGGCTCATCGAGAAACAACAGCTTCGGGTCGCCGACAATTGCGGTCGCGATGGCCAATCGCTGGAGTTGACCGCCGGATAATTGTTCGACTTTGGCGTTGCATTTTTCTTGTAGCGAAACGGTTTCCAAAGCCTCTTGGGGTTCGATGCCCGTCGCATAAAAGCTGCGAAATAATCGCACGGTTTCCAAGACGCTTAAATCATCCATGAACCGTGTCTCTTGCAGCGTGATCCCCAGCATTGGCCGAATTTGATTGGCGTGTGTTTTCCAGCTTTGGGAGAAAACTTCAATCGAACCGTCCGTCGGTTCGGTCAACCCTTCCAACATTTCGAGCGTCGTCGTTTTGCCCGCACCGTTAGGGCCAAGCAGCCCAAAACATTCGCCAGATCGAATGTCCAAATCGATCCCACGAACGGCGTGAACTACCGGCTTGCCCTTATACGATTTCGTAAGCGATCGAGCGCAAAGGGCTAAATTCATCAATTGCCTATTTATCTCTGTGATCGTGAGCTTGCTTTTTATTTTGGTTGACCAATGGCCAAGTTCGTCTTAGGCTTTTTGACGGAGGCTTTTTGGCTGTACGCCGATGTTTATATTAGTCCATCGAATCGTCAAAGCCCTGATTCGACTCGCGAAAATCGCCACGAAGTTCGTGGGCATGATTGATTTACCGCATGGCCACGATTCTAGGACGCAATCTGGAAACGGGGTTAGTCCGTTCTGCTGCTGAAGGTATAAATCCCTCGATCGACTAGGCATTTAGCGAATTCCGCTAGCGCAAACACGCAGCTTTCGAAACAGCAAATGGGATTTGGAACTCCAAAACGATCGGTCGCTGTGCTTACGGCAAGAAAAAGCCGAAAAATTTTCAAAACGCAAAATGTCTTAATTTCTTCAATGCAGCATGATCGGCCATTAGGGCCACTCAATGTAGATTTCCCGACCTAATTTTTCTAACTGCTAATCTTCGCGAAATCCTCTCATTTTAACTGTTTTCTTTACCAGCATTGCTGACTAGCATAGGGCTGCATTGGCGGATTATATGTTTGATTTCGAAGTCTTTAGGCGGTCCACTTGTACCGCTCAATTGGGGGTTTTGTTTATGAGAAAGTTTTTGTCATTAGCAGTAATTTGCGCATTTGTAGCGAGTGCCGCGACAAGTGTTCGTGCTGATGTTTTATTGAGCTGGAACACTGTCGGCAATGCCGGTACCGAGCCGAGCGAGCCGAGCGTTTCAAATTTGGCAGGAATTGTTGCAGCGGATTTGACTGTTGGCCCGGGGGTTACGCCAGCCGGCAACGGCAATCGTCTTGGTGGAAGCGGTTGGTTCAACGCTGGCGATACGGTCGCCGGAGCAACGTTGGCAGAAGCAATCGCAGGTAACGACTACATTTCTTTCACTGTCACACCAACGGCGGGAAATGCCTTCACGGCGACTTCGTTCGATTTTATTTGGGACCACTCAAGCACCGGGCCAAGCGCGGTAACTTTACGATCTTCATTCGATGGCTTTGCGGCTGATCTTGGAACATTGACGGGGTTGCCAGCGGCTAATCAGACAGTTTTTAGTTCGATTGCAATTAGCGGATTATCCAATATTGCTGCCGCCACGACTTTCCGTCTTTACGGATACGGTGGTACCGCGCCGACGGGTACTGCCGGTTTCGATACGATAAATGGGGGAACTGACCCGAACGTAATCTTCAACGGGACCGTTTCTCCAACTGCTGTTCCTGAGCCTTCAACTGTAGCTCTACTTGCCGCTGCAGGCATTGGTGGCGTCTTCTTACGTCGAAACCGTCGCAAAGCTGCAAAGGCTTAGTTCTATCCGTCGAACTGAAGATTTTTGTTCTTCCAAAAACATCGAAACCCTGTGCTGATCCCAGTCAGTGCAGGGTTTTTTTGCGGTTATGCCCCGAGATGGCGACGTTTTTATCCACGTCTCTCAATATATCCTTACGACGCGGGACTGATTGCGTTTGCCGATAATGGACTTATCAATCGACTAGGACGTACTATGATGGCGATCGTTGGTGTCGCCCTGCGCAGAAGGTTCAAATAACGTTGAGCGATCAAAATCGTACGTAACGATGCGCGTTGCCCTAAACACGCAGATCGCATTGCACCAACTGTTGATCTGTTTAGAGTATAAATTTTTTGAGTTTAACTCATGCGTTGTCCGTTTTGCCAAATCGATAACGACAGCGTGCGAGATTCGCGGGCGGTTGAGGATGGTCGCGCGATTCGGCGCAGACGCTATTGCCATAACTGCCGAAGACGATTCACAACCTTTGAACGCACCGCTGGCTCTTTATCGGTCATAAAAAAGAATGGTGAGCGAGAGCCGTTCGCGCGTCAAAAAATTGAGCAAGGCTTGGAATTAGCTTGCCGCAAACGCAAAGTCAGCGCGGAAATGCGGGCCAAGATGGCTGATGCGATTGAGAGCGAGCTACAAGAAGAACACGAACTGGAAGTTCCCAGCAGCGAGATTGGACGGCTGTGCATGCAACATCTGGCCGCCGTCGATCAAGTCGCTTATGTCCGCTTCGCCAGTGTCTATCGCGACTTTCAAGACATTCAAGATTTCATGCAAGAGCTCAAACCAATCTTAAAAAACGAGCCAAAGCCGACCTAAACTCTTTCTAAGCTCAATTGTCCTTACTGAAATTGCAACATTCTCGCATCGGTTGCAATGTCCGCCCCCATCGGGCTTGATATGAACAAGCGGCTAATTTTTTCGCCCGCCATTGTCAGATAGATTCGACGGAATTTTGCTTCGTCCATCTCCGTCGTGCTGATCGCCGCTTCTTGAGGATAGGTGTATTCGGGAATCGATTTCCGGAACACAATTTTTTCTTTCGACGGGCTGTAAACTTCCACCGAATAGTCAGCCCGGCCTCGATACAAGGTTTGCCCATCGCGAACTTTCAAGTTTCGCATATCGACCGAGATGACGTAGTCGGCTTTAACCGCTTTCCCAATTTGAGCCGAAGCATCGAGACCGTTTGGATTGTCCCGCAGCCATCCGTCGATCTCTTCCTGACGGATAATGGTCGCTTTGGTCAGCTTATTCCCGATTGCTGTGCGAATGTTGGCTGCCAATCGATTGGTCGTTTCGTCTTTGCCAATCCCGCTCTCGTTTGAACAAATGATCGCAATTCGTTGGTCTTTCATCCCCTCGAATTCAGGTTTTGATTCATTGCCGTAAATGGCGTTGAGCATGTTGGCAGCAAAGCTGACGCATCCAGTGGAGCCAGACAAAATTAACAGCCCGACTGAGGCGGTTGCGATGCTGAGGATTAAGTTCGATTTCGCGTTGGTTCGTCCGAGCATTTTGGCATCGATCGCTGCTAGAGTGTCTATTTGCATCCGACCTTGTACGATCTTATGAATCATCGCAATTCAAGCGTCAGGTCCGGCCGTCAAGCGACTTATAGACAAACAGCAGCTCGCATCGCAATCTCAGACTATGCTTCTGCTTCAGCAAACGAGCGTAAAATAAAAATTGCCATCATTCGCAATAGCCATCGAAAATCGCGTCCTGACGCTTCGCTTTTTCGATTCCCGCTGCGTCCGCCCGGACGATACGTTGCGCGAGCGACGCCAGTCAGGAGCACTGGAAACGTCGCCTACAACCAAAAGACTGGACCCAAGACCAGTACTTCAATAACATTCAATCTCAGGGTAGCCGATCTCGCCAGAGAACGGATTGCCCAACGAAAAGGCTCTGAAGTCTGGCGCCCTCGGTTACGAATTACCCGCACTCTAAATTTTGTCGAAACAGCGGTCAGGCGATGTGTTAAAAAATTCGGGTTGTAACGACTGGGGAACGACTGATCGAATCCTAAAGTTTAAATCAGCCTAGCCGAGGTCAATCGCCCAATTAAAATACAGGTCGTGACAGACTTTTAACCAAGTTGCAAAACCCTTTCGCGGCGATCGAGACCATTTAAAAAGATATTCGATTCTAGTTTTTCGCGTATTTAGATCCTTTTTTTGCAATCTGCGCAATTAGAAACCGCAGTGAATCAATACCTTGTAAGCTTGCGTGCGGTGATCGCAATTCGCGTGTCGGCTGGCTTTTCTAACTAAATTCTTTTGCTTAACCAATATTACAGTCTGACGGCTAACGTTTTGCTTTATCGGATCCTAAACGCGATTTTTACGGTAGCGGCTAACCAATGAATTTGCGATCTAGAGCAATGCTTCATGGCCGTATTTTCGTTGCCGGGCATCGTGGTATGGTTGGTCAGGCAGTCTTACGTAGACTGGCAGAGTGCGACGACGTCGAAGTGATCACGCGGACGCGGTCGGAGCTGGATTTAACGAACCAGTCTGACGTCGAAGGATTTTTTCAAGAGTGCCGGCCTGATATGGTCGTTTTCGCTGCGGCGAAAGTCGGTGGTATTCACGCCAATATGACTTACCCGGTCGAATTCATGACCGAAAACATGTTGATGAGCGTGAACTCGATTCGTGCCGCTTTCAACGCCAAAGTCGAACGATTCCTTTATCTCGGATCGACCTGCATTTATCCTCGCAATGCTCCTCAACCATTGCAGGAGGCTTCGCTGCTGAGCGATTACCTTGAGAAAACAAACGAAGCTTATGCGCTTGCCAAGATTTGCGGATTGAAATTGTGCGAGTATTATCGCCGTCAGTTCGGTGCGATGTTCTACTCGGCAATGCCTACGAATTTGTATGGTCCCGGCGACAATTATCATCCCGACAATTCGCATGTTCTACCCGCTTTGTTGCGCCGAATTCACGAAGCCAAAGTAAAGTCGGCGAAGTCCGTTGTGATTTGGGGAACTGGTAAACCGCGACGGGAATTTATGCACGTCGATGATCTGGCAGACGCAATCGTTTACCTGCTAACGCTTAACGATCCTCCGGATTGGGTCAACGTCGGTACTGGCGAAGACATCTCGATTTTAGAATTGTCGCAAATGATTGCCCAATCCGTCGGTTACGATGGGTTGATCGACACCGACCCAAGTAAACCGGACGGAACACCGCGAAAGGTGACAGACATGGAATTGCTGCACTCTTTAGGCTGGAAGCACCAGATTTCTCTTCCAAATGGCATTGCCAGAACTTACAAAGACTTCTTAACAGAGTTCGATTCGGGTGCAATTCGTAGTTCCTGAGAGCCATCTAAATTAGTTATTTTCGTAGTACTTTACCAACACTCCTTTAATTCGAATCGTTGATTCACGAGAGCCGCTTACAAAATGACACGCATAGCTTTAATCACCGGAATCACAGGGCAAGATGGAAGTTTCCTAGCTGATTTGTTGCTTTCAAAAGACTACAAGGTACATGGACTCGTACGCCGCAGCAGCTCATTCAGCACCGGTCGAATCGACCATCTCTATCGCGATCCGCATACTGAATCCAATCTGCGATTGCATTACGGCGATCTGACGGACGGACAAGCGTTAACGAATTTGGTTTTGGATGTCAAACCCGACGAAATCTACAACTTGGGCGCACAAAGCCATGTTCGCGTTTCGTTTGATCAACCGGTCTACACGTTGCATTCCGATGGCGTCGGGGCACTGAACGTACTTGAAGCCGCCCGCCTGCTGAATCGCGAAAAAGAAGTCCGCGTTTATCAAGCCAGCAGCAGCGAAATGTATGGCGACGTGCTTGAAACACCGCAGACTGAAAAGACACCTTTTAATCCACAGTCGCCTTACGCGTGCGCAAAAGTTTACGCGTTCTTCCAAACGGTCAATTATCGACGTAGCTACAACATGTTCGCCAGCAATGGGATCTTGTTCAACCACGAATCCGAACGTCGTGGCGAGACGTTTGTGACCAGAAAAATCACTCGCGCTGCCACGCGTATCAAGCTCGGATTACAGAAAAAATTGTATCTAGGAAATTTGGATGCAAAACGCGACTGGGGCTATGCGAAAGACTATGTTGAAGCGATGTGGCTGATGCTGCAACATCACCAAGCCGACGATTTCGTCGTTGCAACCGGTAAGACATACAGCGTGCGAGATTTCCTTGACGTCGTCTTCGGAATGCTGGACTTGGACTGGAATGATTTTGTTCATATTGATGAACGCTATCTTCGTCCTGCTGAAGTCGACCTTTTGCTTGGCGACCCATCCAAAGCCACCCGCGAGCTGAACTGGGTCGCAAAAACCGACTTGGCGGAACTTGCTAGGATCATGGTCGAACACGATCTCGATCTTGCTGGTCGCGAGTTGCACGACAAAACTTATGTGAACCGATAACAGGATCTGCGTTTAATCGCGCTGTGATTTAATTGAAGCTAGTGCTTCAGCGACCTTTAATCTCAGCGTAGCCGATCTCTCTCGAGATCGGATTGCCTAACGAAAAAGCCCGAAAGTAATTCGACTTCGGCTGCGAGGTACCCGCACTTTAAACGTGGTCGAAGCGCTAGGTATTCATATAATGCAAAACACCGGCAGCAAAGAAAAGCGATAACCCAAAGGCAGCGATAAGCATGATGGCTGCGGTTCGCTTGGAGGCAACATAGCCATAATTTTCAGCTAGCTCAGAAACAGCGACTCGCGCGTCGGTCCGATTTGTACCAAACTCTTGTTGATAAAGCGCAACGGCCTCATTCCACTGTTCCGAGCTAATCAAGTACAGCAGAATATCGCGAGGCTGCTCAGAGCTCTCCATATTTGTCATCAAGGTCGTTAAACTCCCGGCGACATGAAATCGAATCCGTTCTGTTATCGGATGCCGACAGTCGAAAAGTTTATTTTGAGTTGGATTGCTAGCTAATTCAGCGATTTACTGTGCGGGATGATAGCGGTTAACACGAAAATTGGCGTCTGTGAACAAACTTTCGTTTCCTCGATGCGACATTATGCGATGGATTAGCTGTTTAAACTTGGTGCTGGCCTCGGATGCATGAGGTTTGCCGTAATTTCATTTGACCGTAACGTTTGAGAGGTTCTGAAATGAGTTCTATACCTTCCACGTCCAGCACAGGTGGCAATGCACCTGTTTTGCCCAAGTTGAATTTAGAGTTCTGATCTGATTTATTAACATATAAATCAAATGATCGCTGCGGAAACTTGATAACTAAGTCGCGTCCATTAATTGCTTTGAATCGAGCAAGCAGCATAATAATTGATTAGACTATCTGGACAGCGTCACTTTGTCGTGAGCGGCAAGGCGCTAGCCGCGGGTTTCGCGGCGTCAACCGGCCGCTAACGACTCGCCATTCACGTAGCGCGAATACACAGCAAATTGCGCACTTGGAAGTCAAAGTGACGTTGTCCAACTAGAGTCCCAAGCTAGGTAGTAAGTCTGACAAATTAGAGACAGGGATTGGGTCAGACTCCTTCGATTCAAAGAATAAGTATCAGCATCGCCGCTGATTCTCGATTGCTGTTGCATCAAATCAGAACTGGAACGCGTTTTGAACAGCCTCCATGAAGTATATGATGACCGAAAAAAACCGCTGTCACTGCTCGCATCTTTTTTAGCGGCACTTGCGGTTAATTTGATGGCCGCATTGGTGCTAGGCGCTGGAACTGCCGCAGACTCCGAATCATTAGAATTTTTTGAAAACAAGATTTGACCCGTTCTCGCTGAGCACTGCTACGCGTGCCACAGCTCGCAGGCCAAAAAGATCGAGGCCGGACTAATTCTCGATAGTCGCGCTGGACTGTTGCTCGGCGGTGAATCAGGCGAAGCAATTGTTCCCGGAAACAAGGAACGAAGTTTGTTGATTCAGGCCGTTCGCTACCAGTCTTATGAGATGCCGCCAAGCGGAAAGCTCGCTGACAATGAAATACTTGCGCTCGAAAGTTGGATCGAAATGGGTGCACCATGGCCCGAAACAGATGAGCAGATCGAAGATGTTCCTCGTGAGCAATTCGACTTGTTGAAACGCAAATCAGAGCATTGGGCTTGGCAGCCGATCCGGTCTCCCGAGATCCCCGGTGTAGAAAACGATCGATGGCCGCGATGTGACATCGACCGTTTTATCCTAGCTAGGATTGAACAGGAAGCGTTTGCTTCTAAGAACCAGGTCAATCTAGAAAGGTCCGCAAATTCCGGCGCAGAGATCATGACCGTTCCAACCCTTGAACCTACGGTCGATACTGATAAATCTGCGTTGCTCCGACGACTTTACTTTGACATTATTGGCCTGCCTCCAACGCCCCAGCAAGCGAAAGACTACCTTGCCGACCCCTCAGAACAGTCAACGGCAAAGCTTGTTGATGAACTGCTGCTGTCGCCGCATTTTGGCGAACGTTGGGGACGTCATTGGCTCGATTTGGTTCGCTACGCTGAATCGAGAGGACATGAATTTGATGGAGACGCTCCCAATGCGTTTCAATATCGAGATTACGTTATACGTGCCTTCAACAATGATGTGCCTTACGATCAATTTGTTCGCGAACACATCGCTGGTGATCTTCTGGAGGTACCGCGTCTGAATCGTGACTCGGGTTTCAATGAATCGATCTTGGGCACAGGTTTTTGGTTTCTCGGCGAATGGACACACTCGCCAGTTGATATACGCAAAGATGAAACGGATCGCTTCGACAATATGATCGACGTGATGTCCAAAACATTATTAGGAGTCACGGTTGCTTGCGCTCGCTGCCATGATCATAAATTTGATGCCATTTCAACTGCGGATTACTACTCGCTCGCAGGGTTTCTTCAAAGCAGCGACTATCGCCAAGTTCGGTTTGAAACTCTCCAAAGCGATCACTCGATTGCATCTCAACTTGAGTCAATCGACTCGAAGTACCAAAGAAGTGTCGCGGAAATTTTATCGCGTGCTGGGCTAGAGGTTCCGAAACTCAAGCTTATCGAACATGAACACGCGCAGTTTGTTCCCATCAACTACGAAGAAATCACTCACAACAATTACCTGCAAGATGGATTCATATTCGGACAAAATGCCCGAGCGATTGGTGACGCAATGCTACAAAGCGTCAATCAGTCACCTGAAATTTTCTTTGCGGACTTAGCGGTCGCTAGTAACGATCTTTTTTGGAATAAGATTCGATCCGTTTCGGAACGTGGTGTGGTCGATCGAAGCGAACTTGCGAAGATTCCGCGTAGTGGACGAACGTTGAGAACGCCGACTTTTTTACTGACCGATGGGGAACTCGCATGTCGCGTACTGGGTCAGGGTCATGTTGTTGCATGCGTCGATTCCCATCGATTGATTGCCGGACCACTGCATGGCGAAACGATCAAATCGATCGATGCAAAAGATCAATGGATCAAGCTAAATTTGGAACGCTATGTGGGTCACCGAATCCATTTGGAATTTACACCTGCAGAAGACTCTCAATTGGCAGTCGCTTTCGTCACACAAGGCGCAAGTCAAAATGCTCTCGACGCGTTGAGCGAACGCGAAAAAACAATTGCCGATGCAATTCAAAAAATTTCTCAGGATATAAAATCAGTGGTCGGAGATCAGCTAGCAACAATGGCCAAACAGTGGCAGGCTGAGCGAGACGAGCTTTGTGGACAATTGAAGACAAATTCACACCTCGCAATTGCGATGATGGATGGAACTGGCGAAGACGATCATGTGCTGATTCGAGGCAATTCATCGAAGCCGGGAAAATCCGAACCACGTCATTTTTTGACGGCAATATCGAGCGATAAAGCTATTCAAATCGCTTCGGGAAGCGGCAGATTGGAACTGGCTGCTGCGATTAACGACGCGAAAAATCCGCTGACTGACCGCGTTATTGTCAATCGAATTTGGCATCACTTGCTAGGACGCGGTATTGTTCCAACGACCGACGATTTTGGTGTTCTTGGCCAGCGACCTTCCCACCCAGAATTGCTAGATCATTTGGCCACTACCTTTATTGATGATGGTCGAAGTATAAAAAGTTTGATTCGACGAATCGTTCTTTCGCGGACCTATCAGCTCAGTAGCGTGCCAAGTGCCGAAACACTTAAATTCGATCCACAAAATCTGCTGTTTCACTATCGACCGCCGCAGCGACTGCAGGGCGAAATCATTCGTGATGCATTGCTGTCCATTTCGGGAAGACTCAATACGCAGCTTTATGGCGAACCAATCCCAATTCATCTGACCGATTTTATGGACGGTCGGGGCAAGCCCGGTTTCAGCGGTCCATTAGACGGCGACGGTCGTCGATCGATATACATCGCCGTTCGCCGGAACTTCCTTTCACCTTTCATGCTGACTTTCGACACCCCTGCGCCTTTCAGCACCATGGGCCGACGTAATACATCAAACGTGCCTGCGCAGGCACTGATTTTGATGAATGATCCCTTTGTTGTTCAACAAGCTGACAGTTGGGCCAAGCGAGCGTTCGAACAATCAGAATCGACGCAATCGAGAATCGTTTGGCTTTATCAAACTGCGTTCGCACGAGAACCAAGCGACAAGGAAACAAACGCAGCAATTGACTACCTGGAAAGAGAGTCGTTGCAACGCGATCTCCCAGTAAACGATTTACAAATTTGGAAAGATCTTGCACATGTACTAATCAATACAAAAGAGTTTATCTTCTTACGATAAATCCACTCTGGCCGATCAAAATTCGGACGTTTAATTATGAGTTACTTCGAAGGATACCCCTGCCAACGCTATCAGCAAGTGCCTACTTCGCGACGAGAAATGTTGATTCGCACAGCAAGTGGTTTTGGAGCGATCGCTCTGGCTGGCTTGCAGATCGATGGAGCTTTTTCCGCTCCTGCCATTGATGGTGCGGGTGTCGCTGGTCACGGACCTCACCATCAGCCACGAGCCAAAAATGTTATCTTCCTTTACATGGACGGTGGCCCATCGCAAATCGACACTTTTGACCCCAAGCCGCTGCTCAACAAGTACGACGGACAAAATCCAAGCAAGCTTTTTAATGTCGAGCCGACACAGTTTAACAATAACGGTAACGTGCTAGCGAGCCCTTGGAAGTTTGCCGAACATGGCGAATCTGGTATCTCAGTCAGCACTTTGTTTCCACATGTCGCGACTTGCGTTGACGAAATCGCTGTCGTTCGATCCATGGTTTCCGAGTTTCCCGAACACACGTTCGCGAACTATTTCCTGCACACTGGCAGCGGTATTCAAGGACGTCCCAGTATGGGCGCCTGGGTCAATTATGGATTGGGTAGCGAATGCCAAAACTTGCCCGGTTTTGTTGTGCTCAATGGAGGTTTAATACCTCCCGGCGGTGTCGACTGTTTCGGAAATGGCTTTCTTTCAGCCAGCTACCAAGGTTCAATCTTTAAGCCTTCAGGAACCGGAGTTGCAAACATTGAACCCAGCGAGCCTTCGAATAAACAACAACGCGACAAACTGGATTTGATCAAAGACCTTGACGGATTTGCCGTCGATCAGTTCGGGCATCATGACAGCATAGAATCTGCAATCCGTAACTACGAACTCGCTTACGCTATGCAGATGGCAGTACCGGATGTGATGTCGATTGCAGACGAACCGACACATGTTCAAAATCTTTACGGCCTTAATTCAAAATATAAGCCGACACAAATTTACGCTGCGCAGTGCCTAATCGCTCGACGGATGATCGAAAAAGGTGTTCGATTTGTTGAGCTAACGTGTCCTCAAGTCGGTGGTGACCGATGGGATCAGCATGGTAACCTAAAACAAGGACATGAGAACAATGCGCTAGCAGTTGATCAACCGATCGCTGCTTTGCTAAAAGATCTTCGTCAGCGTGGTCTGCTGGACGAAACACTGGTGGTTTGGGCTGGCGAGTTTGGACGAACACCTTTCGCGCAAGGTAAAGACGGACGGGATCACAATCAATTTGGTTTCACAATTTGGATGGCCGGCGGCGGCATTAGAGCCGGAACAGTGTATGGAGCAACTGATGAATGGGGCTATAAAGCAATTCAAGACCGTACCGAAATTCATGACTTGCATGCAACGATTTTGCACTTATTAGGAATCGACCACACACGATCGACATATCGCTTTGGCGGTCGTGACATGCGTCTAACAGATGTCAAAGGGCATGTAATCGAAGGCATTATTTGAGGCTGCTTCAAACGAGGCAAGCTCGATTCGCACCTTAAACGATCTTAAGTCTTGTCTAAACTCGCGTCACCGATATGAATGTAAGCGTGAACGTGAGGTGCTCCGCGGAAATGTATTACCGCGTTTGGACCTTCGATCCGCCACATGTCCCAAATTCCATCATTGTTCAGATCTTCGTCTGCGAAAAATGCAAAACGTAAAGAACCAAGTCCACCGCCGTCGTCTATAATCTGCAACGCTTCTTTGGCGTCTTCGGTGCGGAAGGGTGACATCAAAGTTCCCAGCACATCGCGGACTAATTCTTTTTGATCCGACGACAGGCTTGCCACTTCAATACCGTCGAATTTTCCACCGGCTCCTTGGAGGGCAACTTTGGTTTCCTCTGGAGCAGCTTTGCCCAGTGCGATCGCCGCCTGATCTTTGTCTAACGACGCAAACACTTCGTTAACGCGTTTAGTTTGATAGTAGAACAAATTGTCCTTCGCTGACGTTTCACCATGTCCATAGATGATTGGACCACCGAACGCTCGCCCGGCAATCGTATTGCCGTCAGCTCGGAGTGTGACGTGACGGCCAGTCAACAACCACTGAAAAGAGGTATCATTTGGCTTGCCGAACATCGCCATGCTATATGCCCCCAGGCCGCCGTCATCGTAATCCATTTGCGATTGCAGACGATCAAAACCTTCGGCGCTCGTCAATTCCTTGACGATTTTTTCGATCATCGCTTGCTGTGAGCGGCTGAAAAAGTCGTTGCCGATCAACGGTTCGCTGACATGCCAATTCGCGTTGACGCGATTGAGAATCGGATCACTGATGGAGCGACAAACCTTCTGACGTTGGGCGTCGGTAAACGATTGGTACAGCTCCGCCACAACCGTCTCAGCACTGGCTGGAGTGGTGCCTTCGGCGTGGACAAAACGAGAGAGCGACGCCGTAGTAATAGTAGCGGCAGTAGCTTTTAAAAAATTACGTCGATCGTGTGACGACCAAATCTTCGATGTCTCAATTTTTTGCACAGCGAACCTCATCGATTTGAAAGATTGATGACAGGCCAGAATTGCTGACCATTGACCATTAATGACATTCTACGGCAATTTCCACGCTTTAGCGAAACAATCATCTGTTTTTTCGGCCCTCTTACGCTAACGAACTCGCAACTCGGTGCATCAGTTCCAGAAATAGCGTCGCGATCTGCTTGCGAAGCTCGATCGTTTTAAATTTTCACTCTTAGAGAAAGTCATTCCAATGAGCCTCATCAATTTTTCTTCAAGTTACTTGCAGCGGCTGACTCAATTGATGCAAAAAAAGAGTGGTAGAAAATCTCGCCGCGCGATGAACCGATCACTGAGAACGGAGCAGTTGGACGCTCGAAGCCTATTCGCCGCTGACCTCGTGCTACTGCATAATTCAGTTATCGCTGAAGATGTAAATAACGATGGGAGCGTCTCGATGACCGACGCGATGCTAGTCTCCAGATCGATTGCTCAGCAAGAGAAAGTCGACGCCCGGAATTTTACCGATGTGAACAAAGATGGTCGACGAAATTCGCTTGATGTTTTGCAGATCATCAACCGAATCAATCACGACTTGCATCGAACGCAGTCATCGCAATTGCAAAACAAAGGTCAACCAACGGGCTCAAGAAAAGCAAACCAACCTACGAACGATACGCAAGAGTACCGCTCTGCTGATGGTTCAGGTAACAATATCGCTAATCCAGAGCTCGGCACGCCTGGTCAGGCTCTCAAACGCGTTGCCGAACCAGACTATGGCGACGGCATATCGACTTCAGCCGGAGCCGAGCGACCAAGTGCGCGCCAGATCAGTAATGAACTCTCGGATATCGAAGGTGACGGCCTACGCAGCGATCGCGGACTTTCGGCGTTCATTTATGTCTGGGGGCAATTTATTGATCATGATATTGACTTGACAGAAACGCAGATCAATGGCGAAAAATTCCCGATCGCTGTACCGAAGGGCGACACCTCATTTGATCCATCTGGTACTGGAACTGCGAGCATCGCTTTGACCAGATCACAATACGATGCAACTACTGGAACATCGACCAGTAATCCTCGCGAGCAGATTTCGGCAATAACCGCTTACATCGATGGGTCACAAGTATATGGAAGCGATCAAGCAACAGCCGATGGTTTACGAACGTTCGTCGGCGGCCGCCTGAAGATCACCAGCGACGGTCTCATTCCTCAAGACGAAAGTGGGATGGTGATCGCTGGCGACATTCGAGCAAGCGAGAATATATCTCTTACAGCCATTCAAACTTTGTTCGTTCGCGAACACAATCGACTGGCAAAAAGCATTGCTGCGAAGGACCGAAGTCTGACTGATGAGCAAGTCTACCAGCAAGCTCGCGCACTGGTGATTGCAGAAATTCAGTCAATTACTTACAACGAATTTCTTCCCGCATTATTGGGGACGCGGTCAATTTCTCAATACCGCGGGTACGACTCGACGGTCGATCCGACGGTCGCAAATGAGTTTTCGACAGCAGCCTTCCGATTTGGCCATAGCACTCTTAATGATGACATCGGATTCTTTGACAATAACGGTCGCGATGTACGTGAAGAAATCGAACTCAAGGATGCATTCTTCAATCCATCACTGCTAGAAGAAACCGGTATCGATTCGTTGCTGAAATACGAGGCATCGTCGCAGTCTCAAGAGATCGACTTGGCGGTAATCGACGGACTACGAAACTTTCTATTCGGCGATCCAGGGCAGGGCGGGCTGGATTTGGTCGCACTGAACATCCAGCGCGGTCGTGACCACGGGTTATCTGATTACAACTCGACTCGCGTTGCATACGGATTGACTGCTGTCAAATCATTCGCGGATATCACCAGCAATGTTGAGTTGCAAAACAAGCTTCAAGCGCTGTATGAAGGCGTCGACAACATTGATCTTTGGGTCGGTCTATTAGCCGAAGATCATCTGGCAGGTTCGTCGGTCGGTAAGCTAACTCAAAAAATAATCAGCGACCAATTTACTCGATTGCGCGACGGCGATCGTTTCTACTTCGAAAATATTTTTAAGGGTCAACAGCTAAACGAACTGAAACAAACGACGTTAGCGAATATTATTCAGCGAAATACAACCGTACGAGGTTTGCAACAAAATGTCTTCTTCATGAAGGCCGAAGCAAGTGGGCGAATTACAACCAGCGTCCCAAGGACAACTGCCAATCAATCCGTTTCGTTCGCACGACCGGATAATGGCATTTCTCAAGCTGCCTCGCCAGCTACCGGCGTTGCGCGAGTTACTGTCGAATTGCTCAACAGTCAGGATGAAGTGATCGCGACGACCGTAACCGATAGACGTGGCAACTACCGCTTTACTTCGTTTGAGGAAACTGGAGAGTATAAGGTCAGGATCGCCGAGACAACCAAGACACTCAGCTTTTCGATCAAGAATGGGGAAGCTCGGATCAGCGGCCTGAATTTCCGGCTGGCAAGCAAGGGATAGGCTCCGAATCCTATGGCTCAATCGCATACTGATAACAGACTTATGCAGCTGGCAATTTGTCAGCATTCGATCGACAGCCTTGTTGTCGTCTCCCGCACATTAAATAAAAACGGATGTCTTGCGACATCCATCAAGTGTTGTTAACGAGCGTGCATCGTGAAATGCCACTACCAGTGCAATTATTGCCAAGCAACGAACTGCCTGACAATCGGTCACCAGGCGAACTTATAACGAAGTGATTGCCGCTTCGAGCTTTGACTTCGGTACCAATCCCATAAATCGTTCAGCGATTTCGCCATCTTTAAAGAGAATCAACGTTGGTATGTTCATTACTTCATACTTCTGAGCCGTTTCAGGGTTCTCATCGACGTTGACCTTTCCGACTTTTACCTTTCCATCGTATTGACCAGCTAGTTCTTCGATTAAAGGAGCGATTGCACGGCAGGGACCGCACCACGGCGCCCAGAAGTCTACAAGTACTGGTTCACCGGACTTCAGCACATCGCTGTCAAACTCCGCGTCGGTAAACTCTAAAGCCTTTCCCATTTTCCGCTCCCTTATTTGACCATCGTGCCATTTTTACGGCGACTAGATCAAAAGCCGTTCAGATACTGCCAGTTTCGACAATCGAACCTGGAACGATTCATTATTGGCAACTTCTGTTCCAATTGGCAAGTGACCCGCAAAAGGACCGAAAATAGGTGTTGCACAGAAATGTGACACAAACCTAGGACTTCTCAAGCTTAGCGAATCAACCTCAACCAATAAAAACGCAGCCTGACGAAGTTTATTATTCTTCGGCAGGCTGCGTTGATTGCAATTTCGTTCGTTGCCGGCTAACTATTTTTTCTTTTTAGCCGTCGTATCAGACAGGTCAATGAAGACCGAATCTGTGATACTGGTGCTGACCGACTTGACCGTTGATGCGAAATCGCCGATCAGTTCATCATCACTGGCATCGAAATCCGCAAAAGCTTCGTCGAGCAACGCTGCAGCAGGCTTGGAAGCAGTTTTTGGGACGTTAGTCATCGCGACAATCGCAGGGCTAGGTTCGATCGTCAAGATCGAAGTACTTGCGGAAATTGCGGCCGTTGATTGTGGTGCCATCACATCGATCGATGCTATCGGCGGTGCGACGACGACTGAGTTCGAAACGGAAACAGGTGTAGACGAAACCGATTCGCCTTCGCCGTTGCCTAAGCCGCGACGTGATTGGTTGTTTAAGTAATTTACGACCGCCAACACATCCAACGCACTGATGACAAAGTCATTATTGGCATCACGGAATGGTGGTGGAGTGTAAGTTAGTTCGTCAACCGGAATCGCCGTCCGTCCACGGTTTGCGTTAAGGAAATTGATGATTGACAAGGCATCAATCGGTGACGTGATCCCCGGTGCATCGCCTGGTACGACGTCCGTTGGGAAAGCCCGATTGTAATGCGGCGAGATTCCTCGTTCGGCAAACGTGATCGTGACTGTGATTGCAGCCGAGCTTGCGTTGGATGGATCGACTGCACGATAGGTAAAGGTATCAGTCTGTCCAATCACTGCATTGGACGGCGGACGATACAGGAAAGTACCATTTGACCGCAGTGTCAAAGTGCCACGCGTTGGGCCAGTCACTAGTACCGCAGTCAACGCGTCTCCATCGATATCTATATCATTGGCGAGTACTCCGTTGTCTTGCGCCCCTTCGGTAATCGTACCGAGCGGATCGGTAGTATCGATGAAACGATTGATCGGTACTGAATAGCTATCTGCGACCCCAGTCGGAGCATCGTTTTGCGGATTGATGGTTAACTGGAACGTATCCGAGACCGAGAAACCTGTTAGATCCGTTGCAGTAACTGTGATGTTGACAACACCGTTTTGATTTGGCACCAACGTTACCAACAAGTCGTTACCATCGATTCGAACAGTCGCGATTGCCGTGTTACTGCTGGATGCTGTAAAGGTCAATCGATCGAAACTGTCAGGATCACGGAAAACGCCTGGCGTCAATGGAATGCGCAGTGGCGCGGCATCTTCATTGATCGTTTGATTAGGAATCGGAGTGGCTACCGTGGGCGCTGAGCTGTTTGGAAGCAATGTGATCCGGTAATCCTCAACTTCACCGCTCGTCGCTAATCCAGTCGGCAGCAAGCCGCCGCTAGAACTGGCTCGGAATCGTGCGAACGAGAAAGTAGGATCGATGAATAACGGGCTCCCGAGCGGTACGTTAATAGTAAACGTACGGCTTAGCGAATCAGAGAAGAATGCTTCGTTGGTGAGAATCTGCTCACCTGGATCATTCCAATCGCCATCGGCATTGAAGTCCACCCAAGCATCTACAAAACCTGGCCCCGACAGTGTTACCGTGATGTTCGCAGGCAACTGTCGCGACAACAACGCCGAACTTTCAAAGCCAACCGGGAATACCGCAGCAGAGCTGAATACAACACCGTCATCTCCATCATCGCCCAATGCGTTTGGCGTCGGCTTGCCATCGGTTTCCGTCGAGACATTGGTTCCCAACCGAACCCCGCCATCGAAGACGACGTGCGACGCCCCACCATTCTCCGACAAGGTTGGATACTGGCCTGCAAAGGACGAGAACGGGTCAGGAGCATCACCAAAATCGAGCACGATACCTGGCGTCAAAATTGTAAACTGAGTTTCGTCATTGATACGGTTTGGCCTCAAGAAGTTACCTGCCAAATCTTGGATTCCACGCAAGAAGTAGCTCGAAACATCCTGACTGACGCTAACCGCGTTTTCTAGGAAGAGGCTCGCACCGCCACGGGTCGCTGCCTTTAGACTAGTAAACACGAGATTCGGATTGGATGCGTTAGTTGCAAGCGTCAACGCTCGAACAATCGCCGAAGCGACTTCCGCTGAAGTAAAGGCCGGATCACTGGCGATGTTCACCGCGATCACTCCACCTGGCACGCCACTTAACGTCAAGCTTGGTGCACCGGTCAGGTTGTAACTCGTCAGCGGATCATCGTTAATCAGCACCGAATTAGTCGAGGACGTCGCCGTTAAACTCAGTCGCGACGATTGAATGGCCGACCGAATCGCTCCAGCGATCTGAGTTGGCGTGCTCGCGTTGCTGTACAAAATCTGTGTTCGCCCGGCGACCGAACCGTTGTTCAACGATGTATTGTTGAACTCGAATGTTACGCTTGTTCCATCGCGAGTTATCGTAAAGAATTGGCCGTCCGCAACATTCGCTCCGACAGTCAAAGTCGATTTTGAAGAAACGGCAGGATTTCCACTTAGTCCGATGTTTGGACTGGTTGCAAGATCGATCACCAGTTGGTTCGTGGCCGCCAGAACAACGGCGCCACTGGCTAAACCACGTGCCTCAAATCCTAAGCTAGATTGACTGATCGACCGTGCAAGCGTTGTGGCGATTTGTTCAGCCGTTTGATTGACCGTGAAAGGTACCGAACGGTTACCAGTAGCCGTGCTACCGTTGGTGTCAAATTCAAACACAACCGTGTTTGCACCGTTGGTGATGCTGATTGTCTGGCCATCAATTAAACCACGTGCAATGCCGACGACACCAAGTGGTGACGTGCCCGCAGAAGCGGAACCTGATTTGGTAAGTCCCAAATATAACAGACTCTGCGAGAGCACCTGAGGTTTGACCAGCAGTGCTGTCCTCTGAATGGCGGCCAAGATCGCATTGGTAACTTGACCTAGCGTCGTGAAACCGGCGATATTTACTTCCGTTCGTCCAGCAGTGAATCCACCAGTGCTGTTAAATTCAAAGGTAACCGTCTTTTCGCTATCTGAGATCGTAAAGGTTTGACCATCAGTGATAGCAGCAGGACTTGGCACACGGAAGCCAAGTGTTTCAGACGGTTGCGTCAGCGAGGAATTCGTTCCATCGACGGTTGTGCCCGTTGGTGCCCCGAGCGACAGGAAGCCGCTGGCTTGATAAACAGGTGTCAACGGCAGAGTTGTCGTCCTGATCGCGGTAATGATCCGGCCAGCAATTTCGGATTGACTATCGGTGATGAAGAACGGAATCGGAATGTTTCCGTTGACAAAATTATTGTTGTTGTCAAATTCGAAAGTGACGATCTGGCTTCCAATTTGAACGCTGAATCGTCCACCGTCTTGAACTCCGCCAGGGCCACCGCCCGCCTGCGGAATGTTGAATCCAACGGCCAACGGAAGCTGTAGCTGGTAGCCCGTATTAAATTCGAATACGACCCGTCCGCCCAAGCTGTCAACAACCGTAAATTGATCGCCATCGCGAACTTGCTCGCCGCTTGGTGTATTGATCACAAAGCGATCGCGATTGTTCAGCGTGACTTCGTATACGCGTCCTTCTCGGAACACACCTGCTAATGGCGTAAGCACTAATTCATTGGTCGTCGCATTGTACGAAAATGTATAATCAACGCCTTCGGTCAGCAATCGTCCGTTCTCTGTCAGAGTGATGGCCGCGCCAGGACTACGTAGACCGGATTCATCGGAACCAACAACGGTCGAATCATCAATTCCAAGTCCTGCGAACGGTTCTGATGAATCGAAACCATCGAGCAGTTGAAGTCGAATTTGTGAAAGAATACCGCTTTCGAGTCGCACAAACGAAATGTCTGACGAGATATCGTTGCCAGCAGCATCGTTGTCCAGCGGTTCAAGTAACGCGGCCGATGGACCAGTAAAGTCTGCTCGATCCAACGCACCACGATCAATAAACACGTTTCCACCAAAGCCTTGCGGTGGCGCGAATGTCGGATCATCGACTCGCAATTGACCACTTGCATCAGTCGATGGCGCTTTTATTGGCGAAGGCGAAATACCCGCAACGGACTTAATCGTTTGGAAGCTATCGCGTTCTTTTAAGTCCGACAATGAACTATCGATCAACAGCGAATTGGGAACCGGAATGAAATTCGATCCGGCTGCATCAACAACCAACCTTACTCGACCACCGATTGTGTTGTTGAAGTCCGCAGCGGTGTTGGGAACATTGGTTGGCCCCGCTTCAATGCCGTCGTTCTGGCGATTGAGCGCGGTCGCTGTTTCGATGTTCTGATAAATTGAACCACCGATGATCACTTCACTGGGTCGTGGATGTCGATCTTGCGCAGTCGATCCGAATGCAGCAGGCTGAATGTGCGCGTCTAGCGGTTGCGTAGATCGTGTTTCTTCGCGAACGATTGGTGTCTGAACGTTCAAGAATACGTTGTTGATCAACGATGGCGAGGCACCGCCGGTGACCAAAATACCCGTTTCTGGCAGCAATTGGTCTAAGTTATTATTCGCGCCTTCTTCCGGGTCAACACGCAAAACACCGTTGCCGCGAACCGCAGCAGCGTTGCTGACTACAACCCATTTTTCCGTCGTGCCCAAGCCGTCGGCTGCCGTCGGACCAAAACCAAACGGACCGGATCCTTGCGCGAATTGCGGTAGATGTTCGTACCCAATACCCTTGCCACCGTAGCTGGCCGGAAGAACGAATGTCGAATCGTTTCGAACGGATCCTGGGAACAATCGAAGCCCCGGCCCGATCCCGTCGATACCACCCAAGGCTACTGCCGAGACTGGCAACAACGGATTCGCATCTGCAAAACCTGGGTTAGGGAGGTTTTGAGTATTGTTCAGACCGGCGTTGCTGATTGCTGTCGCGATCGATCTTGCAACGTCTGCCGTCTTATAGTTGGGACCGATGAACACCGGAATGTTACCGGCAGTGAAAGCTCCCGTCCGAGTGAATTCGAATGTTCGAACTTGCCCAACGGTTGCGTTGATGTCAGGCACTTGCAAGACTTGGAATGTAGAACCATCTACGTACGAAGCAGCATCTTGAACATCGATCGTAAAAGTCTGTGGATGCGAGACCTGCAAGCTCAATTGATAAGCGCCCGTTCCTGAACCAGCAGCGCGATCGGCCAAACTGTTCGGATTGTAGCTAATATTGCCTGCCGCACTCACTCCAACATAGTACGTCCCGCCAACAATTGCTGTGTAGTCGATATACGGATCAACCCCTGCAGTCTCGCCAGGCGCTGCGGCCGCGTTGACAACATATCGCGGTGTGCCGACTCCATTATTCAAATCAACCGGGCGACCATTGGAGTCGAAAATCCGCAGCGATGTATCGACCGTATTTGTTGTATCGACGTCAATTCGAACTCGTTCGCCGATGTCCAAATGGAACTGATAGAAATCAACATCTTGGGTTTGATCGCGGACACTGGTTGAGTCCCCAATAATTCCGTTAACGTTATACGAAATCGGATTCTGAGCGATACCTTGTTGCGTGTTTACAGCAGTCGCAATCGTATCATTTGGCTCTGACACACCCGCGTCCGGATTGAAGCTCTGACGGCCGTCGTTGCCGTAGATCGTATTGTTCAAGGCGCGAACAAACGGCTGCGGTGCTTCCGCACGATCAACGCGTCGAATATCCCAAATGCCGCCGTTGTTTACCTGGCCTGGTTGATAATAAAGGTTGCTAACGCCTTCCAAATACAACGCCGGACGGTTGGCATAATTCGGAACATTGAAGCTCAAAAATTCCGTATAATTAGGAAAGTTTGGTGCTGTACCAGCGTTCGCCGGAATGTTGGCAGGTCCTAACGTCGACATGGCAATAGTTGCCGTGATATTTTGAGTCGTGCCGTTAGTTACCAACACGCTACCGAGAATCGAATCACGCAGCCCTTGCAAGACTTCATAGGCCGAGAATCCCCAGCCGACTGTCGGTGATCGAAGGTCAGCGGCGCCAGCATCTTCGCGGTAATACACCGGAACGGCGTCCGGATTATTCAAACCATTTCCGCCGGCTTGTCCGCTACCATAGTTTGGTTGGGTAGTCGGAGCACCAGCAACGTCATCAAATTCTAAGATTGCCCGATTTCGGCCCGAATCGATGATGAACGTATCTTGATCATTGACGGACGAACCAAAGTGAGTGTTGATAATATCACCCAGCGATGCATCAAGCGGTGGCAAAATCGCGGGCGTGATTTGCCAAATTGGGTTCTCACCGGCGATATGAATTCCGCCTAGACCGCTGCCCTCGATCACATTACTCGAAATGATAATACCAGTCGTGAAACCGCCGGTCAGCGTTGTATTAAGCTGTTGCAGATTCCTAACCGCGCCCGGCGCTGTACCAACCAATCGCGGACGCGACTGGATGATCGCGTTCGGATTGACAACATCACCGTTGTCCATTAATCCACCACCGGCTGAGAAAGTATCAACTGTATCTCGTGGATCGTACTGGCCTTTGCCAGCCTCAGTCACAACGCCGTAGTCGCGATTTTGGCGGAAGAAGCTGTTGACGATCAACACTTGGCCTTGATCGCGTTCCAAGTTCTTATCGCCATCACCATTAGACTGAACAGTCGTAATTCCAGTGACGAAGACTTCACCAAACAGATTGACGCGAGCGCTAGTCAAATTACCGGTCACCAATCCATCTTCACCGGCGGCGGTGACGTTCAATCTTGATTGGACACCATTAGAGTTAATCGCATTGCGGATTGCCGTGGCAACCTGCGCTGATGTACCCCCAGCCGTAATTGGAACGATGACTCGGTTTTGACCAACGCGATTATCAAGACTGTATTCAAAAACAAATCGATCGGCTCCGTCGCTGACGGTAAATGTTGTTCCATCCAAGGCCGCTGTGACCGCTGGCGCAATCAAACTAATGGATGCCGTATCGCGTTCGTTGGTCGATGTCAAACTGGTCTTATCCCCACGTCGGATTTCCAGTTGGTACTCGCCAACTCCAACTGAGTTGGCGGGCGGATTTGTAAGGACACCAATGGCGTTGAATCCAACGGCTGCGTTCACCGACACAACATCGCCAACCCCTGTTCCTCCACCGCGGACCGTGATGGTGATCGTCTGACCGACATAAGCTCTCAAGTCAATCGCGGTAGCACGGAAAGGATCCAGGGCCACTGGATTGGGAAGCGTTGTATCAAAGCTGACCAAGGAAGCTACAAGCTGCACACCGGCGTTGCTTTGAATGTAGACCTGCGTTGTCTGAGCGTTTATGGAAGTCGTTTGGATATAAAGCGTCGGCAACATATCCGCCGTGATTTGGGTCAGATCGATTATTCGATCGCGCATCTGTCCAGGTGGATTGGTCGTCGGATCAGCATCGTTGGGAAGATTCGCAAATCCGCCCACTGTAACGTTTGGCGTCGCGGCAGTCGTCGTTTGACCTAGATAAATATCGTTTTGGATCAACGTTGGTTGAGCACCGCCATATGTTGCGTACGAAGGAGCATTTCGAATTGCTTCGCCACGTTCGGCAAACCCAATTCTCACGTTTCGGATGTTATCTGGCGTGCCGTTGTTGTCTCGGAAAACAATTTCCAGATTATCTTGTCCAGCAAATGCGGCGAGATTAATCTTCGCTTGACGAAACTGTGAATCGGCGGTGATTGGAATTGTGTATGTAGCCGGCGTCAGGACAGCGCCTCTACGGATAAACACCGAGAAATTGTTCGCTATTGCCGTCGAATATTGGAAGTATGCGGCTGGCTGATCCGCAGCGGATGTGCCTGCCAAAGTGAATGGAACCGCCGTTCCAGCGGCGCTTGAAACGATCAAGGCTCGACCGACAGGCTGTACAACTGGCAAACGTTCGATCAACGGATCTCGAAGCGACAATTGCTGAATCGATTTTGAAGTAACTCCGATTGCATAATTGCCTGGAGTCAAGCTGAAGGCGTTTAAGAATGGATCACGCGTTCCTGAAGAACCAGCGCTGAAATCCAAGGGATCTTCGGCCTGTGAAAGCGGCTTCCGCTGATCATCAGCAATATTGCTATCGTCGGCGATGTAGATCAGCGTGGCAGTTTCGCTTGCCGATGTTCCGCCCAATCGATAGAGAGCAAGTTGCGTGTCTGGACGATTCAAACCGTCGGCGTAGTCGATATCAAACACAACACTCGTCGTTCCGTTGACTCCACCTAAAACATCTTGTTCACTGATGCTGAACATGTAATAGTCTTGATCAGCGGCGGAATTCAAACGGCCAGCAATGCTGATCGCTTGACGATCGCCCTGAAGGATGTTGCCGACATACTGCGGACGAACCGTCGATGAATACTCGGCTAATCCAGTCTTGGCAACATAGCTGAATATGGTGTCGTTGCTGTGTGTTGCCTGAGCCGTTGCACGAGTTGATTCGTCTTCTCCAATTTCACCCAGCAAAGGCGAGTGAGCTGGCAGACCGCGTAGGTGTACTCCATTGGTCGCGTAACGAATATCCGCGTATTGCACAACCGAGCCTGGAAACTCTTGACCTTCCCGCATTCGCAATTGCACTTGATAACTGCCCGAGGTCAGGCCCGCATTTTCATTATCAATGTTGATACTGGCCGAACGCACTTGGAAAAAGAAACTACTGCGTGTGCCGACGGTACCTGGCAATGTCAGTTGCAAACCCGCGTCGCGGGGATTCAACGTTCCATCCTCAATAATTTGCCCAGACGCCGAACGTCTCGCTCCGTTGACGTTTCCGATCAGCTGTCGAACCAGCGACGGATCGATACCGCCGGTTGTTAAGATGCTGGCCGGATTGGTTTGCTCAGTTGTACTATTGTCGCTCCGGGCTAGCAGCGCACCATTAGCGTCAAGTACTTCTAGAACCGTATCCAAAGTATATTTGGTCTTGTCGATATCTAGATAAACCGTGGTTCCAGCGATACCAGTGAAGCTGTAGATATCTCGATCGCCTGGCTCGCTGAGCACACCCTCGACAACATATCCGAGGCGTAGATTTTCGTCCGAATTAAGAGGGTTGGCTGCCAGTTCTCCCAAAAATTGGGCGGTGTTAATCGTTCCATTACTGCCTGGCGCCACTGCATTGGACGCTTCTTGTTCCAAGGCGATCCCAACGTTGCGATCATTGCTATTTTGGTCAAGCAAAATGCCGCGGTAGTCACCCGGTTGAGGCGTGCTTGCAATCCCGTCGTTGTTGGTGTCCGACTGTGGTCGACCATCGGGCTTCAAGCCCGCACCGACCGTGTCATCTTTCAACGAAGTAATGATCACCGGGAAACCGGGTTGCCCTAGCAGATGTAACGTACCGCCGATGCGATCGCTGATGCTTGTTAGATCTCCGGTTGCAGTAATACCAGCGCCACGAAGCGGATCAAAATTCGAACCTGGGCCATCAAGTTTTACGACCAAAGATTGATTGGGTGCACTTTGCAACCGCAGTCCGCCACCGTGCGAATCGTTGTTGATAAAAATTCCTTCGCGCAAAACATGCACGATGTCGGTATCATCCCAAACGGACTCAACGATCAACTCGTCGCTTGGCAGTTCTTCAATGGAAAGCACTACGCCAGTCGCAGGAACAGTGTACCCACCAAACTGTGACGCATTTTGGCTACGGTTGTCGCCGCGAATCACTAAACCGTTGATCTGATTGTTTGAGAATCGATTCTCTCGCAAAAGCGGACCTCGGTTTTCATCGTAGCTACCGAAGCGATCGATCGCGCCAGATTGTCGCCCAGTGTCGCCTTGTAACTCACTACCAAACGAATTTGCATCCAACGTAATCGCGTCACCGAGGTTATCGATGAAAGAGTTCGCAATCAGAATCGGCTGAGTTCCCCGCGCCAGCAAAGTCGCTGGAAGATTCGTCAAACGCCCGTTTCGCTCGTCGTTTCCTTGACCACCGACGCCATTGGCATTGGTTTCAAACGTGCTGTTGGTTACCCGACCGGTAGCTTGTTGTAACTCTAGAACGTTGAACGCCCGGAAGCTACCTTCCACCGGCGTAACGCCGCCACCAAAGGCCAGCGTTACATAATCCAGTGAAACGAAAGAAGTTGGCGAAGCATAAATGCCGCCGTATTCGCCAGCCTGTGGCGCGGTAGCACTACCATTGTTGGTCGTATCGAACGTTCCACCGGCACCGAAACGGTCATCCGAGCGACTGGTAAATACAATTGGCAGATCCGCCGTACCTTCGGCTAACAACAACGCGTCATGCCCAATTTCAATTCGTGCACCGGCCAGCTTAACAACAGTACCTGGATCAATGATCAATGACGCGTCCAAACGAGGACGTGTCACTGCAGTCGCACCGATTCGGCTGGTTTCGAGTGTTCCGCCCAAGTTTGTTCCACGATCGAGGAATTCGCTACTTGTGCCGTCCAATTCACCAATCAACGAGTACGGTCCGACACCGCCATTGGAACTGCGATAGATTCGACGAGTCTTGTACTCAGTCGTTACAGCCGGCAGGCCTCCAATGCTAACCGCGTTATTCCCGCCGGAGATATTGACCAAGGGGAGGGCGGCCGAAGAAATGGTCTCGTAGCCATTGCGGTCCACGAAAGTAATCCGATAGTTGTAATTTCCTCCCCCCAACGTTCCGCCAGAAGTCGCAAATCCGCTAGCCAGCGAAACATCTGGAACAAATTGGTCGACCAACAAGCCGCCTGGAGTGCTCTCGATCAGCAAATTTTGCGTGATCACGTGAACAATATCGATGTCATCAAATCTTCCTGGAACAGTCAGCGTCCTCGTTGTTCCGCCTGCCGGTGTTACGACTCGAACAAATAATCCATTGACCGAATTGTTCACCAATCGATTGCCGTGAATGTCTGGACCGACTCGATCGTAATCCGGTGTGAACAACCCTTTGTTCTGGTAACGAGCTTCGGTGAATCGTGTCTCTTCGAAACTGTTCGGCGCAGCGCTCATTGCCGAATCCGAATTAAAGCTAAGCTGATTATTGGTAATCGTTGGTCGAACATCGACGATTTGTATCGCATTGACAACTTGCTGAACGCCGTCGATGACAATATTGCCGCCACCACCATATCGAATGTCGGCGTGATTGACGTAGTTGATAAAGATGCCTTCATCTTCTGGGTTGCTTCGACCTGCCGCATCATCAACATCGCGACGAATGGCGATACCACCCCAGTCCGAAGGACCGGGAGTTGTGTTTGGACCAAACGTATCTAAGCCGATGCTCTGATCGAGCCATGAAGTGAAATAGACATCGCCTTTCGCAAACGTGCCGTTGGCTTGTCGAATCGCATTTCCTTGCGCATCGGTCAGGACTGGCGTTCCAAGCACTTGGATGGCGCCGTTGCTGCGATCAATCCCAAGATTCGTACTGCCAACACCAATTCGGCTGCGGCGCATCTTGAAAATAGCGCCGGGATCGACCATTAAGATCGTACCCTTCGGAACGTCCAATGTCGCGCCGTCGCTAAGAACGGTATTGGGCAACAAACCAAATCCGATTTCATAGGCAAAATTATCGCCAACCGTTTCGATCAATCCATCGTTGCCACCATTGCCGACAACGCGAACGATGTCGCCAGGTAAGGTCGCAGCAAACGCATTGACTCCAGCACCTGCGAGGTTGTTGAATGGACGCGTCAGAGATCCGTCAGCAGCAGTGGCCGCCGATTTGTCAACGAATATCGTCTTACCTTGAATGTCCAAAACCGTAAGACCAGTGCTTAAGCTGATCGAGCGTTCGCCCTTCAACACCAACGTCTTCGAAGTTGGAACAGACTGCGTCGCAGTTACACCAAAACCGGTTCGAGAATTAATTGCATTGACGATTGCGGTGATCAAAGCAGACGGAGACGGGTTATTTGCATAACTAATCCTTGTGTTATTGCTTCCGACAATTGCGTCTGCCGAGAACTCAAATCTTGCGACCTGGCCATTGCTATTGGTGATCGTGATGATCTTCCCTTCCAAGCCTGGTGTGTTGCCGCCACCATTGGCTGAAAGCGCACGATCAAGGGGACGTGTTTCAAACCAGAAGTTGTATACACCGCCAGGTTGTCCGTCTGAATCACCGTCGAATGTAACGGCAGTATCGCCAACAAATCCAGTAGCTATATCGCGGATCGCATCATTGGCATCAACTTGCGCGCGGAAGTTCAAGCGGATCGCATAATTTCCCTGGGTACGACCGCCGAAACCAGTGCCAGAAATAGTTGGATTGTAACTGTCGTTTCCTGATGCGCTGACTCCCAGGTAGTAGACACCAGAAGACAGTGAAGCACGAATCAAAGAGTCTTCGCTGAAGTAATCATCGTTCTGAGCAATAAGCTCAACGTCGCCGCCGCGAAGCGTAATTGGCGAATAGGTAATCGCACGATCACCGACCGTTGTCAGCACCGAACCTGCAACCAGATCAACCGTAACTAACCTGCTGGCGAGCAAATTGGCGCGAATCGCACTGATAACATCGCGACCAGTGGACACAAGACCTGCTCTTGAGTTCAGGTCCAAAGTGATCGAATTATCGCCAACACTGATCAATACGCCACCGGATGAACGCGACGAAGTGGTTACAAAGATTTGAAGGTTGTTGCCGAGCTTTCCGGGCTGTACGGCCGTGAACTTCAGTTGGAAGTTTTCACCAGTATTGAAGTTACTGGTCGCCGTCGCTTGACGCTCTTTGTAGAGTTGCAAATAGGTATCAAGCGAGCTCGAATTCGTTAGTCGCTCTGCAAAAGTTTCTGCCGTCAGCAAACCAACGCGACTTTCACCATTAGGCCCGAAATCGACATTAAACTTGTACAAATCGACATCATTGCTGTCTGGACGATGTACAAATTGACCGTGCACGATGTCTTGCGGACTTGGGAAAATCGGCTCCGAATTTCGGGCCGTTGTAGTCGTATCACCGTCCAAAAACGGTGCATTCAAGCTCATCAAAACCGAAGGCGGCAAATCACCCGCATGTGTTAGGCCAAGCAACTCACCAATCGCTGCCATCGCATGACGGAAATAGTCTTCGCCATACTTATCTTTCCAATTCCGAGAAGCTTGCATGACAAGCAAACTGTTGTTGAAAGTCGGATCGATGCGAACGCCAAAATTCAAAGCTCCTTCAGTTCGCGCACCTGCCCCAGTTACCGCCGAAAGTGCACCGGTTGCGAAAGTGATACCACGATTTGCCGTCTCGACAAATTGCACACCAAGATAATTTGCCCACAAAGAAATCGCTTCACGAATGCGCTGCCGTTGATTTTCCGTGATCGAATTGGTGAGCTGTCCGCTCGAATCCGAACCGTAGATGCGCTGAAAGTTATAGCTGATCGTGGTCACGCCGGTGACATTGTCGGCGCCGTTAAGTCCGAACGCTTGATTGACGTGATTTTCGAAATTGTTCCCCAGGTCGCGATGCCCTAGATCGTCGCTAGCACCTGGCAAATTAAAGCTGTAAGACGTAGGCTCTATCGAAGATCCAATGTACAAGCTGGTCTGGCCTACGGTGCTCGAGCCAATCAGCCCCAAATCGCTGGCCGTAGTAAATGTATCGCCCAGACCGACCGTCTGAAGCGGACCATAGTTAATATACAGGCTTCCGATGACAGTACTGACGCTGCCCGAATCTAACGCCAAGGCAATCAGATTGCTGGCCGCCGCATTGCCTCGAATCGCAAGAATCAAGTCATTGGCAGTAGCAGTTGGATTCAACGATGCCGTTACTCTCACACCTGAAACGCTAATCACGACCGGAGTCGAACTGGTTTGCTTGGTAATCAGCAGATTGGGTTGCGTAACTCCTTCGCCAGGAAGCTGAGAGCTGATTCGCAACCGCACTGCGCCATTGGAGTTGAAATCGGTAACGATGCTCGCGGTCCCCGAACTGCGCACCGGCGAGATTGGATTGACCGCGCTTGGCAATGTTTCCCTGGTGCCCACTCGTAAGCGAAATGAAGCATTCGGCAGGCTGCCTGGTAAATTATTGATGTCTTTTTCGAACTTCAATGTTGCCGTATTGGCAATCGCGTTGTACTTGACCGACGTCGGCTTAAACACCACATCGTCGGTATTGCGAACCGAATCCGAAGTGTAAATCAGTTGGTAGTAAGACGGGTTCTCGACACTGATTGCAAATGGAACTCCTGCAGCGGTGCTACCGACGAATTGCGAATCGCCATCGAAGTAAACCACGATCGTATCGCGAAGCTGAGAAAGCGTTCCACTGCCTGTTCGGACCACCGGTTGTGGCACGACGCCTGTGATTTTTGTGCCTAAATCCAATCGAAAATCGATCGTTTCCTGACGAGTCCCTGGCTGCGAAGGAACAAACAAATCTCGCGTACCGACATTCCGCAAACCAACCACGCCACGCGGTGCGTCGTCAAATCCGAAGACTTCGATACGATACAAGTCGTCCGGCAGCTCTTCGGCAAATCGGTACGTCACTTCGTTATCGTTTGGAGCCAATCCGACCTGAATCGCACCAGGAGTCAGTACGATGTCGCTGTTTTGGCTGAGATTAATTGGCGATGCAGCCACAGCATTGCGACTATCAATTGCGGCACTCCCAAATCCACCAGAAAGTTTCGCACTGACCAATCCCGAGGCAATCGGCGATGCATTAATCGCATTAATAAGCTGCTGAACCGTAATACTTGAGGCCGAATTGGAGTTCAATGTGATCGTCAGCGTTGTTCCGCTGACGCCAAATAATGGCACGCCTGCGGCACCCAAATCTGATCGCGCTGTCCGAACGACGAGGCTTTGACCTGAAACCTTGGCTGTCAATTGAACAGCCGCATCTCCCGAGGTCCCAAAGTCGGTAACGGCCGAATTGACGACAAACGAACCATCTCCGCCGGCTCTTGAGATTCGAATGCCTGACACAGTTGACGGATCGATCACCTGAGCGTCATCAAAACGAAACGTCAACTCTCGCGGAGCAACATTCCGAACCACGCCATTTTCGATTAGGTCACTATTATTGGGTTGAACGCCGATCAGTTGCGGTCCAACCGCCAACATCTGACGTTGCTCCAAGCCTTCAAACAGCGACTGTCGCAATTGCGATAGCGCCTTTCGCTTGCTGCTTCTCGCATCGGAGCGATCGAACGAAGGAAAGCTGGACAGGTTGCGCGACTTGCGGTTGGTCATTACCGATTCTCTAACAGCGTAAAATGAGCCATTGACAGGCGAATGAGAGCAAAACTGAAACCAATGATTCCAAAGACTTTTAAAGGGCCGTTGCTTTTTACTGGTTCAAATTGCACTCAAAAACCGTCCGGAGCGGATGGCGAACACATAAAGGCGGCCTTAAAACCCAAAAATCAAAATACGGGTTTTCCAGGCAGCAATTAGCGTTCGAGTATAATTTGGTTCCTACGGACTGCAAACTTCCGACCTCGGGTTATTTACAGACCTTGGCACTTGGACGACCGGTACATCCGGAAGTTCCATCACAAAGAGAACTTTTTCGCCGCTAAGGCCCATTTGATCTCAAGAACTTACCGTCGAGAACCACTTGAAAGTCATTTCATGATCGCCAACCAACGCAATGAGTGTCGATTTGCCATCCTTTGGCATTCGGTACCGCCAACGCAAAGCCCGGGTTCCGAAGGAGAATCGCTGCTGGGACAAACCGGCGGTCGGGAGTCTAGCGAAGTGGTACAGGTTCAAAATCCTCTCTTGGCCCGAGTCAGCCATTTCGACTTGCTCTTGCAACCACCGCCGCGCAACGATCTGGAGTGCGGTGAAGCGGTTTTGACCTGGGAAGTACTTCGTTTGCCTTTAGAAGGCGAAGTCATCCAAGTCAAACGGCTGGCCGATCATCGATTGATCTATTTGGATTTCGAGGGCGAATTGTCAGAAAACCGAGGCCACGTCACCCGCTGGGAAGCCGGTCATTTGATTTGGGACAATTGCTCTGCAAATCATCTGCAAGCTCTGCTTTTCGGCGAGCGGCTGACTGCGAAACTTGTACTAGAAATTCCGCGACACTACGAACTGACAAATAGCGGGAATGATTTGCGGTGGAATCTAACCGCTGAGATGTGGCAAGTGCAGCAACCAAGCTAACTGCTAATTTTGTCAATCTGATCAGATTAAAGATTGTATCCAGGCTTTATTTCGACGCATAACGTAATTTGGGTTTGTGCAAACCGAAGGCAATACTCCGGCCCCGTCTCTCGTTTCTAATTGACCGGTATCGATAATGCTGGAACTGGCCGTCAGCAGTTTCACATTGGTGACCCGAGACGTGCAAAGAGAGACCGGCCAATTTATTCAGGAAAGTGAATGTCGTGGCGATGCTCAACTCTGTTTTAACAGCCGACGCAGAAAATCAATTTTACTTAGATGTCATCTCCGGGCTCTCTCGGAAATGTCGCACTTTGCCTTGCAAATACTTTTACGACCAACGCGGCTCGCAATTGTTCGACCAAATTTGCCGCTTGGATGCCTACTATCCGACGCGAACGGAAATCGCATTGCTCGACGACTACGCATCGGAAATCGCTGGTTGCATTGGTCGAAATTCAGCCTTGCTCGAACTTGGAAGCGGATCAAGCGAAAAGACACGTAAGCTAATTGACTGCGTTGGGGATTTAGCGGCATACGTTCCAATCGAAATTTCAGGCGAATATTTGGACAGCGTGGTTGCTCGGCTGGAACAAGACTACCCGGACTTAGCGATCCTGCCCCTGGTAGCGGATTTTTCTCGGCCAATTGACGTAGCCTGGGACGACTTCTTGCCACCGCATAAACGGCGCGTCGCGTATTTCCCCGGTTCGACGATCGGGAATTTCACCCCCGAGCAATCGTTAACATTGCTGCGTAGCGTTAGGCAATGGGTCGGTCCTGAGGGTGGTCTGGTGATAGGCGTCGATTTGCAGAAGGATGTTGATGTCTTGAAGGCGGCCTACGACGATCCAGAGCAGGTGACCGCAGCGTTCAACCTCAACCTACTTTCGAGAATTAATCGCGAATTGGGCGCAGATTTCGACGAGTCGGCTTTCTCGCATCGAGCGATCTATAGCTCAAATGAACATCGAGTCGAGATGCAACTTGTCAGCCAAATTCGTCAAGCGGTTTCGTGCGGCGACTTTCAGTTCTTTTTCAATCCAGGAGATACGATCTGCACAGAATATTCTCACAAGTATACGATCGACGGATTCTCGAACCTGGCGCACAAGTCGCGGTTCGAGGTCCAGCAAGTCTGGACCGATGCTCAACAATACTTTGCCATTTTCTATTGTCATGCCCGTTGATTTTCTAATTACAAAAACCGAATTAGCCCTGGCATATCGGTCGGTCCGACAGATGACCAACAGGCTCTGCCAATCGTTGACGCCGGAGGATTGCTGCATCCAATCAATGCCAGATGCAAGCCCGACGCGATGGCACTTGGCACATACGACTTGGTTTTTTCAGACTTTTGTCCTTGCGAACCTTTCGACCACCTCTGAAAACGCAAACTCTTTTCGTTATCTCTTTAATTCTTACTACAACGCGGTCGGCGACCAATTTCCACGCGACCAGCGAGGGCTGCTCAGCCGACCAACCGTGGCAGAGGTCTATGGCTATCGCGACGAAGTTGACGATGCAATGTATGACTTATTGGAAAATGTCGGCAACTTATCACCTGATTTGGTCGCATTGATCGTTTTGGGGATCAATCACGAACAGCAACATCAGGAACTGATGCTGACTGACATAAAGCATGCGTTTTCAATCAATCCGTTAAAGCCAATCTTCCGCGACGATCTTTTTGAGCTGACTTCCGAGACCTTTGATACTGATCCAACGGAATATTCACTAACGAATCCAAGCAACTGGTATGAGTTCAGTGAAGGGGTCTACTCAGTCGGCGTGCCGAGCGAGAAGGTTGCTGAAACAAGTTTTTGTTTTGACAATGAGAGGCCAGCCCAACGAGTTTTTTCCAATGGCTACCGAATTGCCAAGCGGTTGGTCACCAATCGCGAATTCCTTGAATTTGTTCTAGACGACGGTTACCGCGATAGTCGTTTGTGGCTCGCTCAGGGCTGGGACATTGTTCAACGTGCCAATCGACAAACGCCGATCTACTGGCAGCAATCCGACGGACAGTGGAGAGAGTTTACGCTGGCAGGGATGCAGGTCTTACAGCCTGATCGTCCCGTCAGCCATGTCTCGTATTTTGAAGCGGATGCTTTTGCGCGGTGGGCCGGTAAACGTCTTCCAACCGAATTTGAATGGGAAATTGCCTGCTGCGAACGGTCAGCGGAAGGTACAAATTTTTGCGATTGGTTGATCGCCGAAGGTCTTGCGATCCATCCTCGCGCCGAAGCATCGGTGAGTTCGCTGATGGGTAATTTATGGCAGTGGTCGAGCAGCTCTTATGCGGCGTACCCCGGATTCAGTCCCGCCCCGGGCGCGGTCGGCGAATACAATGGTAAGTTCATGTGCAACCAGTATGTCTTGCGTGGTGGATCGGTCGCTACCAGCGGTAATCACGTTCGTGCGACCTACCGGAATTTTTTTCCGACCGACACGCGATGGCAATTCACTGGCATCCGACTGGCAGAGTAGTTCTCTTGACGCCCAATGTGGTCGGTCCGAACCTAAAAGTCTCGGTCTTCGTAGCCTAAGCGGTTCTCTCTCGGCTCGACGCAACCGGGCCGCTGTACAATAATGCCAGTCCGTTAAATCGATTGTCCGCGAATGTGCTGCACTAGACTTGTCCGTCGACGTTCCGTGAAACTTCTGCATAAAACCTTTCTAAATCCTCTTCGAATCAAACAAGCATGAATATTGGAGCGAACACTTTTTCACTCGTCGCGGCCAGCGAATGGTGGGTGACCCGCTGGTTAACGCCCTTTTGGATTTTTGGCGTCGGCGTGCTGGGCGGACTAATCTTGTTGGCAATCCTCTGCTTTTTGATTTACGCCTTTTCGATGGTCCCATTGCTTGACCGTTGGCGCCGCAACGGAGCCGCATTCTGGATCGGTGCGGTAGGCGGACTGTTACTGACGATCGGAATCTCTTTTCCGCTCAAAGCATTGTTTCAGTCGCGGTTGACCGGCCAGTTGGTCGCCGACGAATGGTGGTTAAGCCTTCCCGCGATTTGGGGCATCATGTCAGTGATTCTCTGGTGCATACTGTATTGCTCTAATCGGCGATTCCTTTCGGAATTTGCGGAAACACTGCAGATTGGCGTCGGTTTTCAAATCTTCGCAACGCTGCTAACAATCGTTTGCTTGGCCTTTGCGGCCACTTTTGTGGTTGAAGAACCGATCCCGATGTTGACCAGCTTGCCTCGTTTGTTTTCAACCGGAACAATCAACAAAACAGTGACGTTGGCAGGCGTTCCGGTCGATTCAGACGCTGGCGAATTTCTACCAGTGGAGCTGTCGTACAACCCGTTGGCACTTCGGCGGATTACCATTCTGAGCGACCGAAACGTTGTGCTCAATGTGATCAGCAGTAGTACTGGCGATTACGCTGACGCGCCGACCCGGATCATTGCAAGAACGCCTTTGGAGTGGAACCGTGGCAGCGCTGGTAATCCACCGATTCCAACGCAATTGGGCGAGGAATTGCGTGCGCAGAATATGGAGATTGATCCGGCGGAGATAACCTTCTTGATCGAAACTGCGGCGGAAAGGCCGGAAATGTTTGCTGCTTTGGTTCTAGCGGGCTGTACGTTTTTACTCGGCACTTTCTGGTTTTTGCAATGGGGAGCCGCTCCTCGTTTAGCCGCCATTGCGATGGCTACCTCAAAAAGCGAAATATCGCAGCCGCTACCAAAAATTTTGATGATCTTCGCTGGCTTGTGCATCGCAGCGTTTGTTTTTGTTCCCTTTCATACGCTCGGCGAAGATATCAAGCTGCTAAAGGATTGCGGTGTTACGCTGATTATGGTTGTTTGCCTGTTCCAAGGAATTTGGTCGGCAAGTAGTTCGGTCAGCGATGAGATCGAAGGCCGGACGGCACTGACCCTGCTTTCCAAACCGATTCGACGCCGATCTTTTATCTTCGGAAAGCTGCTTGGCATCCTTTGGGTGTTGGTTCTGATGGTTTTGATTTTGGGCGCCATCGAGTTGCTTGCAGTCGGCTACAAGCCGATCTACGACGCCCGGGAAAACTCGCAAGAAATGCCGCTTTGGCAGCAAGGTTATGTCGAAATGTTTCGAACCTTGCCCGGCATCATCATGGTGCTTTTTCAAGTTACAACGCTAACATCGTTGGCCGTCGCTCTTGCAACGCGTCTGCCACAACTAGCAAATTTCGCTGTCTGCTTCAGTATCTATCTGATTGGGCACCTGACGCCGTCGATTGTCAGTTCATCACAGGACGCGTTTCCTATCGTGCAATTCGTTGCACAATTAATTGCGGTCTTAACACCAAACCTCGATTTGTTCTCGATGAACGGCGCGATCGATGCAAATACACCAATTCCAGGCGTTTATATCGCGGGGCTTCTTATTTACTCGCTCTTGTTTTGTGGCTTAGCGACGCTGATGGGACTATTGTTGTTTGAAGATCGCGATTTAGCGTAAATCAGATTTGCAGGGATGCCGCCCCTTTTCTCCGTGTTCAAAAAGTCATTCAACGTGCTTTCCACTCCTCTGAAACGGCTCAGCGGTCTCGCGGACGAAAAAGTCCCAACATGGCCCATTTGGTTGCTCAGTGGTTACACCGCCGCAGCAACGGGCGGCTTGTTGGTGCTCTTTGGCTGGCTGTGGGAGTTGCTTGAAGAATTCTCTCGGCTGGAAGTCCTGCCACAATGGATTCAAATTGGGCCTAGATTCGCGATTGCTTCGGTCTGGCTAGAAGCTGACCAAGGTATCCTTCGCGGCGTTGCAGCGTTGCTGGCAATTATCTTGTGTGTGACGCTTTCTCTAGCGCTGGTTTCTCTAGCGATTTATAAGACGGCTGCTCGAACAGCGTTGGCCAAGGCAAACTCTCACCAGCGAGCGGTCTTCAATCAATTCCAAGACCTATCGCGACAACGTGGTTTAGCAGGCATGCAAACGCTGCTACACGATTTAATATCGAAAGATATTCCTGCGATTCGAGACGCTTCAGTGCGTTGGTATCGACACGGGCCACGTCACTTGCTGCAAGCCATCGCGTGCATGTCAGTCGGATTGATGATTGATCCGCTGCTAGCCAGTTTAGCGATTATCGTTGCCGTTTTGATTCGTCGTTCCTTCTCTGCGATCGATCGCCGTTTGCGCCGCAGCCGCCCAGTGCTGCTTGAGCAACGCAATTTTGCTGCGCAGCAACTTGCGAGCTGGTGTGCCAGCAGTCCGCTGCTGGCCACGATCCACAATCAATCGATCACCCAAGAAGCATTGGATGCTCAAGCGCGACCGCTGCGGACTCTCGAAACCAGCTTGGACGATCACGCCGCCTGGAAGCTTCCGCTAATGCTCGCGATGATCGCGATCTTCACCTGTGGATTACTTTTCGCAGCGGCAATTCGCGTTCTAAAGCCTGAACTTGAACTCTCTGTCATTGCAGAGCTGATACTTTTTATTTCGATCTCTGTTGGCATTTATAGTGCAACCCGCGTCAGCAAATCGTTGCGAGGATTGGATGACATCTCACGAAATATCGATCACCTCGCCGCGTTTCTGTCTCAACCGAAAACTGAGACCGCGAGAACCCAGACACTTGCCACACCGATGCCGCTGACATCGATTGAACTTCAAGACGTCAGCATTGATGGATACGACCAAAAATCTCTGATCAAAAATTTAAACTTGGTTTTGCATCCTGGCGAAATTGTTGCCATCGTCTCAGACAAAACGTCTGATCGCAACTCGCTGGTTGAATTACTATTGGGTTTCGGGACTACAACGCGTGGTAAGTTGCTTTTAAACAAAACATCTGCTTCGCAATTGTCCGCACAGCAGCTTGCCAGCCTGTCATGTTGGGTTGCAGCGGATGGTCCAGTGTTCCCGGGGACGGTCACCGAAAACCTGCGGACAGCCCAAGGGACGCATATCGTCACCGCCGACTTGAAGGGAGCTTTAGAGGCGGCCCGCTGCTTCGAAGCAATTTCCGCCTTGAGCGACGGTCTCGCCAGTGTGATCTCGCCAAACGATGATCGCTTGCCCGCAGACATTGCCTTTCGACTTGGACTTGCTCGCGCAATGACGCTGCAAAGTGCGATCGTGGTTGTCCAAGAGCCCGAAACTTTCGTTGACAATGAAACGGAAAAAGCAACCCAGTTGGCAATCAAAAGCGTTGCGGCACGGGGCGTCTTTGTAGTGCTGATTCCCGCGCGTTCTAAGACACTTTGGTTGGCACAGCAAATTCTGTTTCTCAAAGATGGCGAATTGATTGGACAAGGCAAACACACAACGCTGCTAGAACAAAATGACGCTTATCGCCATTGGAACTATATGAACTTCTCTCCGCATTTGAAAAACGGGTAGACAATCGCCAATTGACTCGATGGTCGGCTGCATACACGACTTCGTACATACTGGAACGTTGATCGATCATCCGGCATTTTTGGCAGGAAAACTTTCAACAACGGACAACCAACCGTCACCCGTATTAACATCGCGAATTCGAACTCGAAAGTCATTCGCTTGCCATTCCAGTAGTCGCCCAATTGGTTTCCGCAGCAATTCTGGTGACGGTTTCTTCAGCTGCTCTGGAGCGACGCGCAACACCCCAGCGATTTCATAGATCACTCTCGCTGGAAAAGCATTCTCTTCGAATCGGTTCAGAAAATGTGGTGAATGTTCTGTCCGCTGCCGAGGCGTCAGATTAGCAATTTCTTTGTCCGACCGAAGCGGCTGAGTACTGGCAACGAGCCACAATTGCGATTCGTGCTCTTCGCTTGAAAGCGATTTGTTTTTGCTCGCGCCGGAGTGAGCTGTCGTACAGCTTTCAGTTCGGGTCGCGGCTAACACAATTGCATCTTCTGAAATTGGCCCCAAAACTTTGATCAAGTCATCGCGATTGGGTGGACGTTGTGAATGACAACCAACAACGAAAATTAGCATCACAACGATCATAAACACACGCATCACTTCTTTTTTCCAAACTTGAAAGCCAGCCGTTCGTGTTCGCCGTGAAATTTGCATTTTATTGGACGCCGAGTGTCTGTCCTTCGCTCGCTCCACCCAAGGCCCACCAGGTTTTCAAATCAACCGAGTCATGAACAACATCGACACTTCCATCGCCGCGCAACATGTTTACGCCGCCAAGGTGATAGCTGCTTGGCGTAACCATGTTGTTCCCATCGTCTTCGCCACCATACATGTGGCAGCTTCGGCCATTGATCGGCAAAACGGCCATAAAATGATTGCCAACAAAGGTCCAACCACTCATCCAAGACCTCCCGTGAAATTGGGAATAATTCACGTCACCATGAGTAACCGACTGACAATAGCTGGCCCAACGGTCAAGCTTTCTAGCTGTCTCGGCCCCGCCGCAAAACGACAATTGCTTCTCCGGTGTACCTGATGGTGCGTAAAGTCCTCCAAAGACACCGTTGATCGGTACAAAACTTGAAATCACTCTTTCCGAGACAGCAATCGTATTAGAAAGCCCATCCGTGACATCGTTCATCGAGATCTGTGGATTGTGCCAAGGTTCGTCGATCGACGGATTGACCAGCCCGATTATCCCGTTCTGCTTCTCGACCCTTGGACCGAAATCGGGATGCGACGAGAATTTCGGCCAACCAATATTACCTGCGTAGTTCGAGGGTGCTGTTTGACCCATGTCTGATTTTTTCTGGCGAGCGTTGGACTCACTCGGACAGACATAAACCGCGATCGATGTTGCAGCGGCTTTCGCGTTAACGTGCTCTATCGGGATCTGATAATAAGCATACTCTGCTGAGTTTCCGTAATCGCAGCGGCCCGCTAGTCCAACATTGAAGTCGACTCCGCGGTGAGCGTTGCTCTGTTCAATTTGTGGCAACAGCATTGACATCCAGCTGTAGAACCCGCTGCCGCAAATTCCATCTCGATTATCTAGTCCAACAGAGCTAAATGGAAACGAACCATGAATTTGGTGATAGCCATGCAAAGCAACGCCTATCTGCCGCATGTTGCTCTGGCACTGCATGCGTCTGGCTGCTTCTCGGGCGGATTGAATTGCGGGCAACAGCAATGCGGCCATTACGCCCACAATCGCGATGACGACTAAGAGCTCAACAAGCGTAAAGCCTGTACGAGTCTCGTTCGATCGATCCTGATTTCTTTGACAGTCGGTATCTAAAAACATTTTTAATCCCATCACAAGCACCATCGAATTGTCTTTCGACAAAAATCTTTCGACAGAAAAACACTTACATAACAGCTGCAAATAAAACATTGAGCCACAAAACGCTACTTGCATACACATTGCAAAAGCATTAGCTTATCGATCAAGGGACGTTAGTCAAGCTCCAATTTCTTGGCTTCGAAGCGTCTTCCTGTGTGATTTACTTTTGAAGTCATTTTCATTTTGGAGAAGTCAATGCGTTGCTTTATTTGGTTGCAAAAAACGCTCTTAGCGCTGTTAGTTTCGTGCACGTCCATGGCCTCGCTTGCTCGCAGCGAAGTGGTTGAGTACTCCGCTGGGCATGGCGATATTGGGCTAGCCTTAGAGCCTGATGGAAACCTGTTTTTGCATTATCACTTTGGTTCAAATTCAATCATAAATGGCGCTGCGATTTCTCCGTCGGCTCCAGACGAGTATGCGCCCAACGAGGCTTATGTCCGAGTTGCAGATTCGAATCTGGTAACGCTACCAATCAGCGTTCCTTTTTTGGGTTTATCAAGCGGGCAATCGGCTTGGATTTTGCCGCAATCTAATTCGCCGGGTCGACCATTTCTTGGATTCGCCACCACAGAACTTGATGGACTTGGATTTACAACTTCCGGATTTCGAATGACTAGTTTTAGCGGCCCAACTGATGGGCACTTTGCGGTTTGGCAATCTGACCCAGTAGGCAATTCGGTCGTTGCTTTTTCTACAATCGATGGCGTCGATCCACTGTTCGATGTTTTAAATTCTGAAGTAAACACGCACGACCACTACAACATCGGCTTCACCAAAACTGGGATCTACGAAGTTGGTATCGAAGGCTTTGCCAATGGAACACTGGGCAACTTGACTGACAGCGGTATCTTCACCTTTGTCGTCGGCAATGCGACGGCCGTTCCAGAGCCCTCGGTGATCGGCTTCATCGCACTGGTATCGCTGACCATCTTCGTTCGAGGATGGCCGCTGGTTAGATTTCGATCGCGTCTTGCAATTGCTGAAGAGTAATTCCTTCGACCCTTTCAACTAAACCGATTTTGCGAGGCAGGATAAAACCCAGCTTGCCTTGCTCGACTTTTTTGTCCGACTGCATCGCGGGCCAAAGCTTCCTTAAATCAAATTTAGTCAGGTTTTGGGACAGTCCGATGTTCTGTAACAACGCCGTTTGCCGATCAAGCGACGAGCGTTCTAACATCTTCAATGAAACCGCCAGCTTAGCAGCCATGGCCATTCCGACCGCTACCGCTTCACCATGCAATAAAGCGCCGTAGCCTTGCGTCGCTTCAATTGCGTGCGCAAACGTATGACCATAATTTAGAATCGCTCTTCGCCCGCTTGTTTCAAACTCATCATCGCTCACGACGCTGGCTTTGCACCGGCAACAAGTCGCGATGACCTCACGCAAGGCAGCTGGCTCTCGAGCGCGCAACGGTTCGACCAATGCCTCTAAACGGCTAAAGAATTCCGCATCCATGATCATTCCATACTTGATAACTTCAGCAAAGCCGCTGAGGTATTCTCGTTCGGGTAGCGAGTCAAGCATCGAAGTATCAATCACCACGCCGCAAGGTTGCCAGAAAGCGCCAATCATGTTTTTCGCGGACGGCAAGTTAATTCCAGTTTTTCCTCCAACGCTGCTGTCAACCATGGCCAGCAACGTCGTCGGAACTTGGATTAGACGCAAACCGCGAGCAAATGTCGCGGCGGCAAAACCGGCCAAGTCGCCTACAACGCCTCCGCCGATTGCAATAACAACGCTCTTTCGATCAGTCTTGCTCGCGAGCAACTGCTCCCAAATGTTTACCAGTGTTGAAACACACTTGCTCGATTCGCCACTTGCGATCATGGTGTGACTCACTCGAATTGCTGCTGCTTCGAAACAATCGCGAATTGGATTTACTGCGATCGCTGCAACGTTTTCATCAGCGACTAGAAATGCGTGCTTGATGGGCTGGAGATCGCTTAGAACTTGCTTCCAAATCGGTGAATTTTTCCCAAATGAATTTTCGGTCAAATGGATGGTATATGAACGACTCGACAATTCTACTTGTACAACGTTGTCATTCATGATCAGCGCCCCACAACATCTTTTGACTAGCTCGACCAATTAGATTGGAAATACGCCAGCCCAGCGCCACTGATCAAGCCGCCTAGGTGAGCCATGTTGGCGATATTTAAATCAAAGACGCCAGCCATGTTCAGGAACAGCCAAGCTAACAAGATTATTACGGTGGTTGGCGAGAGCGCGATTCCGAGGCTTGGGTTCAGAGTTGTCTTGACCCAAATGTAGCCAAACAGACCGTAAACGACACCAGAAAGCCCGCCGAAGAAAGGGCTACCCATTAAATTTTCTGGCAACAAGCCTTGCAACATGTTTGAAAAGATTGCGATGCCTAACACGATCAGAGCGAAACGTAATGGACCTTCCAAACGCTCAGTTAATCTTCCAAGCGAAACCAGCATGAATGCATTGAAGATGATATGGAGCGGATCCATGTGTAAAAAGATAGGCGTAATCAATCGCCAAAATTCAAACTTTCGCAAACTGGCCGCTGGGTCTTTCTCCGCTTTGGCATAGTCAGAGATATCGACAAACCGAAGTTCGCTCAACATTGTGCGGCCCAAAGAATTAGTAGGGCTGGGATCAGCAAACTGCGTCAGCAAAGACACGATAGCCGCGAGGATAAGCAAGGTCAAAGTCACCGGTGGTATCCGACCACCAACCAAGTCCGTTCGCGAGAAAACTTGCTTACTGGACCGTTGTAGCTTTGCCGAAGCGGCCGCCTTTTCGCGCCGTTGCCGAATAATTGAATCGGCTTGCTCAATTGCTTTGGTATATCGCTCGTTAGTCGGATTGGCTTCGAATTGCGCAAACGCCTGCCGCGCTTGAGCCAATTTGTCTTCATCGCGAATCCAAATTTCCCACAGATCTTTGTTGCTCGATTCAGGCTCGACGTGAGCAGAAATGTTTTCTGAAAGCAAATAGGCGACGAATCGTTCCGTGTTGGATTTGCCCGTAAGTTGAGCGAGATATCTCATTTGTTATGTTGGCTCAATAATTCCCGCTGAATTTTTTCGGCGGTTAAGTAGTCTGCTACGTTTTCTAATTCACTCGCTGCATCTTGGTCCAGCACGATCAAAGCATTGGGATGCCATTGCAGGACAGAAGCAGTTACCATCGCCGATAAAGGCCCTTCAACGGTTGCGCGTACTGCGATAGCTTTATTCTTTCCGGTGGCAAGCAAAACGATTTGGCGAGCGTCCATAATCGTCCCAACACCCATCGTTATCGCACTGTACGGAACATCTTCGGGCGCCGCAAAAAACCGCGAGTTGTCCAAGCGAGTTTGCTTCGTCAATGTTTTGACCCGCGTTCGCGATGATAACGAACTGCCTGGCTCATTAAAACCGATATGCCCATCGCTTCCAATGCCCAATAGCTGCAAGTCGATTCCGCCGGCTTGTTCAATTAAGCCCTCATATTGTTCACACTCAGCCCGCAAATCTTCTGCACAGCCGTCTGGCAAATGCGTTCGGCAGCGATCGATATCGGTTGATTCGAAGAAACTTTTGTCCATAAAATATCGGTAGCTGTGCTCTGAGCTCGCTTTTACTCCGACATATTCATCCAAGTTGAAAGTCGATACCGCTTGAAAACTGACTCGACCGTTCTGGCTGGCAGCCAAAAGTCGTTCGTAAACGGGTGTCATCGTTCCGCCAGTTGCCAGGCCAAGCACCGCGTTGGGACGATTCTCAACCAGTTCAAGAATCGTCTCGGCTACAAAGTTAGCCGCATCCGAAGCGCTTTTTTCGATAATTACACGCACGTGAGGTGACTCCCAAAACCCAAGCAAAAAGCGAAAAACACGACTAAATGCGGCGATCAAGAATCGCGAAAACTTGCAGCACATCAGTTTCAAAACTAGCTTGCTATCTTAGCTCCGATAACGAATTAGCAAACCAAGGTGGTTTTAAAATTAAATTCCACAAAAGGCCAGCAGCGACAGTTCGCCGCATTGCGACTCGGCCAGCGGTCAACCTAGCCTTTCGCATATACATGATTGTCGGTTATCCTCTAACGTTTCGCGGTATGCCAACGCAGACTATCTCCACTCTTCTAAATCCTGCCATTTTCTAATTAGCGGTTCTTGCTATCGATTACCTTCTTGACATTGCGAAACTTCACGTGCTAGCCGATATCGAAATTTTTGGTCAACTGCTTGAGTGGCCAGATCTATTGATTGTCGGTTTGCTCATCATTTTGGAGGGTTTACTCTCCATTGACAATGCGCTCGTGCTAGGGCTGCTGGCCAAACGACTGCCTAAGCACTTACGAAGTCGTGCTTTATCGTACGGTTTGATCGGCGCGTTCGTTTTCCGCGTTCTCGCCATTGGTACTGCCAGCTTTCTATTGCAGTGGACTTTTGTCAAACTGCTCGGGGGCGGCTATTTAATTTTTATCGCTCTCAAGCATGTTATGTTCGAGAGCGGCGAAGACGAAGAAAAATATACGCTTGACGAAGATGGCGCACCACACGTAGTCGATTCGTTCACTGGCGAAGACTTGGATGTTGATCGCGAAAATATCGAGATCGAGCAACGGATTCCGATTGGTGCCTCACTTGTTCGGCAAGGCAATACCGCGTCAAAGCTCGATTCCACCGCTGATGGTCCTTACTGCTCGACCAATAGTTTCACCGCATCTGCTTTTTGGAAGATGGTCCTGATTATCGAGCTGACAGATATCGCTTTCGCAGTCGATTCGATTTTAGCGGCCATGGCGTTGGCTGGGTCGGAACCGGAGAAGCTCTGGGTTGTCGTCCTCGGTGGATTATTGGGCGTCATACTCATGCGTTTCGCTGCAACTTTATTCATTGGTTTGCTTGAACGCTTCCCTCGATTTGAGTTGTCAGCCTATCTTCTAGTGGCAGTAATCGGCATCAAGCTCGTTACCGATTGGGGAGTTAACAGCGATTGGTCCTTTGATAAGACTCCTAACGTGGCCGCATGGCTCGGATCGGCCCACAAGAGCTTTCAAGATTTTGAACATGAACGCGTTAAAGTCGCCGAAGATTACCATGGCTGGCTCGAAAACAATTGGCCTTTGGGAGTTGCGCCGACTCATGACGGACATAAAATTAAACGCACGCCGCACATTGTCGACTTCCATGACGTCAGGCGACCGGAAAGCTTAATTTTTTGGCTCAGCATGGCTGTCTGTTTTGGCATAGGATTTGTTCCTCCGCGTCGCAAGACGCCATCGACTTGACCATAGCATGCGCAGAACCGAATACCCGAACCTTGACTGATGGCCGACACCTATTTGAATATTCCTGAGCTCAAGGCGTTACGAACAGCCGAGCGTATTATTCGAATCCCGTCGGGTGTTGATATTCCGATCACGAAACGCATCGCAAGTCTGATCGATTCGCCGGAGTTTCTGCGTTTAAGAAAGATCAGCCAACTTGGACTGGTTGCACTGGTTTATCCAGGTGCAACGCACTCGCGATTTGAGCATTCGCTGGGAGTCTATCGCAACGCTCTACTGTTCTTGGAGCGTCTGGCTCAGACCGAAGAATTCCGCTCGCGTTGCTCTGAACAGGACTGTTTGCTGTTCCTAGTCGCAGCTTTGTTTCACGACGTCGGTCATTACCCCTTCGCGCATGCAATCGAAGACATGCGATTGCCCGGTGTTGTTCGACACGAGTTGTTGGCAGCCGAATGCTTCGAGCAACCGAAGTTGCGAACGTTAATTGAAAATGATTTCCAGCTTGAGATCGCCGATCTGAATGCTTTGCTGAATCCTAGTTCGACAAAGCCGTCCACAGTCAACCGATTTCCATTGCTAGCAAGCATGTTAAGTGGACCAATTGACATCGACAAAATGGACTACTTGGAACGAGATTCGATGCACGCTGGTGTGCCTTATGGTCATAACTTTGATCAATCGAGATTGATCGGACAATTGTGCGTTGACACCGAACGCAATTCGCTCGCCATCACACACAAAGCGACTACTGCGGCAGAGATGATGGTCTTTGCAAGGTACGTTATGTTTCGAGAAGTCTACTGGCACCACGCGATTCGTTCTGCAACATCGATGTTGCAACGTTGCATTTTCGATCTCGATGACCCTGTACAATTCTTAAATTATCATCGGCATCTTTCTGACGATCAAATGGAGATGAAGCTGTGCAGCGCATTGGAAGGAACTTCGTGTGAATCGATGATTGAAGGTCTATTTGGCACGAACCGTTCTCTATACAAACGTGGCGCTGAAATAAGTGTTTTAGAATCCACGAGCATACACAGCGCAGTCGCTAGACGTCCATACGCCGAAATGGTGAAGCTTTCCATCGAGCTGACAAAACTAGTCGCAAAATCAAGTGGTTTGCCGCTGATGCCAACTGACATTTTGATTGATGCCCCGCCATCGAAGCTCGAAGTGCAATTTGATGTACGGGTCCGCCAGGGTGACGGCAAATTTCGTCCACTCGGCGAACTTTCTCCAGTCGTCCAGACACTGGCAACGAATCAGTTCGACAATATCGTCAAACGCGTGCGAGTTTTTGTGGCCCCACACTGTCACGCAGCCCTTTGTGGCTTTGACTTTGCAAAAGCAATGTCAAAACTTTTGAACTAGCGGATTCGCATCCCCACGATTGCTCTGAATCTCACGCAGTTAGGGAAAGTTAGCGCACGATGATTTGAAAACGTCAAAAAACGGCTCGACGTCTGTTGGGTCAATTGAAACTATTCAACAGCCAACCTGCGTCCCAACGCGAATGGCCTGCCAGCGTCTGTACAATTGAGTACAGCAACATCAAAGTCGTCAAGGCGATCGCCAGGCTTACCAAAATCATCGAGCGTTTTTCGCAAAACCTCAAACGGCCATTGATCCAAGCCAACAGCGGAAGCAATTGAATCGCATGTAGCGCAACTCCATGCGGAAACTTTGCGACTCCAGCGTTGCCGACGATTTCGGGCGCAGCACCTTGGTTAATTTGATGGTGCCCCCACCAAGAAATTACAAATCCGATAGCACAGGACAACAGCAAAAATATCATTCCGCTTCGAGTTGCTAGTAGCCAATCCTTTGGCAATTTGAGCGAGTAGAAACACTGTATCGTTAGAAAAATGACGATCAGCACGACGACGGTTATCAGTCCAGTCATCGCGTACTCGATGCGACTATCAATTGTCGAGGCAACATTGAAATGTGACCGGACACCCCTATAAGTCTGAATGGTTATCAGACTGATCTCGGCAAACATCGCCACGGCTAACAGCCGATCAATCGTTGCATAAAACATTCGGCCGTTTACCGGAGCCTCAAGCCAGCTTATCAACCTTCCTAACGACCAAAGCGTTAGACCGCCAGATATTGAAAACAAGATCGGCTTCCGCATTGATATCGGACCTTCCCACGCATTGCTCAAAGTGTTGAAATGTATCCGCAAAAATACGAATGACTGAATCAAACCAACAATGATTAGCCCGATGCCAATGCAACGACTCCAACGACCAAGTGAATTTTTTGGGGTCACTGCACCGGAAGAAGTGATGTTTCCATCAATCGCGGAACGAATAGACTTGCCTTCGATAAGAGGAATCAATTTGTGTGATGCTTAAGTGATAAGAAAAGTTGTAACCGCTCACGCTGAACGGGCACGAAAATGTGCCAGAGATGACTACGAACTGTTCCACCAATTCGCCGAACTTTTTATTATGAGTAGGCAGCAAGTCCGCATGTATGGCTTTATCTAGTGGGCAAGCTGCCTCACAAATCAGTCCATCGAAACCAAAGTCGTTTTATTGAATCGTTTGCTTCGACTCAGGTTCGCTTTGTAGATAGCCTATCAAATCGCGCATTGAGTCTGGCGATATGACAGCTTCTAAACCTTCTGGCATGAGCGACAAACCAGTAGCCTTGACTTGATCGATTGCCTGACGACGAATCGTACTGCGATTTCCATCGGCATGCGCGATCGTCAGACTGCTGCCAACTTCTTCCTCGATGAAGCCCAATAAAACTCGATCGTCATTCAACTGTACGACGAAAGTTTGGTACTTCGGATCAACGGCTCGATTGGGGTCAAGAATCGCCGTAATTAACGTTTCCGTCCTTCGATCAGTGAGATTGCTCAGATTCGCGCCGACCGCCGCACGATCGACAGTTGAACTATGACACGCCGCACATTGCTGTCTGAAGAGAATTGCCCCGCGCTCGATGTCAGGTAACGCCTCTTTGTCGCTTTGCATTCGGGTCAAGTAGTCTTTCACCAGAGTTTGCTTGTCTAGTGAAGCTTTTCCTGAAGTTGCACTGTCAGCAAAAACTTGCATGGACTGCGGATCACTTTGCATCAGTTGCTGTCTCGCCGATGGGGAAAGATCAACTAATTTGATTTTATTTGATCGCAAGGCAGTGACTAGCTCTTTCGCCCAACTTTTGCGGCCCAACATTCCGTTAATCGCATGCTGACGCACTGGCTCTGACATTGACGGCCATTGATCGATTATTTCACCGCACGTTTGGGCATCAGTAAATTGGGCCATTCGGTCAAGCGCTTGACGCTGAATTGCCAAAGGCGTTTTGGGAGTCAGCAAGTCCAGCAGCAATGATTTTTCGTCCGCAGAAGAACCAATTCCGATACCGACCAGACTAAGCGATTCACACCTCAATTTTTCATCAGCAACGGAATCACCAACGCAATCGATGGCGCGAGAATAGACCGGCCGAAGCAACGCGCTGAATTGTTCTCGCCGGCGCGAATCCAAGGCCTTGGTAAGACTTGCTGCAAGTCGAATCTGATTGGCAATATCTGTTTGCGAATCAGAAAACAGCGGACCGAAATCGTCTAACACATCGGCGCCATCATTGGCAGAGGTCGCGATCAAATCAGTCAGTAGCTGCGTGCTTATTGGCACCGAATGAGCACCAGCACTGAGCTTTGGAATCAACTCGTCTAGAATGGTCGGTGCGTGATGCTTGAGCGACGAACTGATTGCTGCCGCGGTCCAAAAATCGATTCGATCTGACAAAATCATACCTGCTAAAATGCTGGCCGCCTCAGGATCTTCCGTTTGCCCAAGCGCTAATGCTGTTTGCTTCACAACGCGGAGGTCAGGATGCTTGCCGCATTTGTCGAGCTGCTCAAGCAAGCTTGATTCAGACGGCAACCTTGAAGCCGCAAGTTCAATAGCTACAAGCAACACGCCGGGATGATTGGTAGTAAGCGACTCAGAAAGCAAACTTGTAGTCAACCGGTTTTGTATATCTAAAATTGAAAGTGCATGGACCTGTGCTTCGGGGTTGGACTGGTCAATGGCCATAGCACTCAACATTTCTGTCGCGGAATCGTCGGCCCGTTCGATAATCAATTGATGCGCCATGTCTCGGCGTGTTCCAACAGGTGATCTCAATTGCTCGACAAGTTCAATTGACGAAAGACTGTCTAGCGGCATTTGCGTAGGAACATAAGCATCACGCGCTGAGATTCGATAAATTCGACCTCGATCACTGCCTGCTCGCAAATTCAGCGTCGCCTGCCAGGCTTGTGGAATCCATTCAGGATGTTCGATCGTTTCGCGATACATGTCGACTATGTACAGATCACCTTCCGGTCCAATCATCGCCCTAACGGGCCGGAACCACGGGTCCCTTGAGCGAAGGAACTCGGTGGACTGCTCCTGCTCGACTCGCTCGCATCGATAAGTCGCTCCGTCGAGTATAAGTGCCGATCGATGAACCAAATTATGCACCGGTTCGCAGACAAAAACACTCTGCCGTTTCTGTTGTTTATCGTCGACAAAGAAATGTGGCGAGCAAGCAACAATCGCGCTGCAAGCAGAAGTAAACCGATTAGCGGCGAACAGATCATTGAACCTTTCGCTTGATGAAGTTATTGGATAAACCGGCGGCGCAACTGGCGGGGAAAACATCTGTTGCGAACTGGCCTTAAAAACTACGGCTGAGTTTCGTTTTAGTTTCTCGTCGGCGATCGGAAAGTGAAACATCGGTCGAGAATTATCACTTCCAAACCATTCGCCCCATTCGTTGCGACTGCGAACATACTGCGACCGTCCACTCGTCGCCGCGAGCCGACCAGATTCCGGCCAGATTTGTACGTCGTGACCAGATGCGTCAATTTCTTCGCCTGTCTTGACACTTTTGAGCAGGCCAAGATTATCACCACTGGCTAGATGCAACGAATGATCCAGGCCGTAGCTAAAGCCATTGATGCGATGTTGCGGGTTGGCCAGACGAAAGCCGGTGTACAGCGTTTCAACTTCGTCTGCAACGCCGTCTCCATCGATATCGCGAGCAAATAGAATGTCGGGCGCCGAGGAAATCAGCACACCATCTTTCCAAGGAAAGACGCCAGTTGGAAATGATAGGTCAGATAAAAACTCAGTTGCCCTGTCGAACACACCATCACCATCGGAGTCCGACAGCGTTTTAATCACTCCACCAGCTTTTCCTTCGGGGTAATCGCTCATTTCAACCACCCACAATCGACCCAGGCTGTCAAATGCCATATTGATCGGATCGACAATCAGAGGTTCGGAAGCAACCAATCGCAATTCGTAGTCATCGGGTAAAACAAATGATTTGATTGATTCTTGGAGCGACAACGGTTTGGGGCGACCGCGCTCTCGCAACAACTCGACCACCCGTTGCACAAGCAAGTCTTCAGTACCCGCTGCCCAAGGTCCTGGTAATCCATAAAGAACTCCACTGCGGTTATATTCATAGCCACCTTCGGCACGCATTTTTTCACTTGCGATATATCCTAGAACATCATTTGCATAAGCAGTCACCCACAGATGTTCAATGTCCAAAGTTTGCTTTAGTCGAATCGCATAATCAACTACGACTTCACCACCTAAGAAGACCATGGTTAGCTGGTCACCAAACTGCCACGATTGAATCGGCACTGGTTGTGTTGCCGGCAGACGACCTTCTTCGCGAATCACTTGCAGCAACTGTTCGGCGTGCCGTTTAGTTTGAACGTTCGGATCACTTAAACGCTGTTGCAATTCGGCTTTACTGGGCAGTTCGAATGCTAACGCGGCATAATCGAATCGGCATTCCATCGGATGATCGATTTTGAACATGTCCGAACCAATGACCCGTTCAACTTCAGTTGCCATCGTTCTGCCATGTAGTTTTGCAATATCAACAGTTCCTCGCGGCTCAGGATTCGCGTCTGCACCGCAGCCGATCGTACAAATTGCGAATGCGCCTGGATGTTCCGCTTCGATTTTCGTCGTCGCATAGCCGGCCCATTCGGCGTTGATGTTGTAGTATTCGCCCCCGAGTGTTGTGCAATGACAAGCGTAGTTAAAGACCACACCTAACAAGGCATCTGACGCATCAGTGATCCGCAATATGGGGACACTGTGATCTACAGGACCATCAGCTTGGACGCCGAATCCAGTCCATCGCCCATTGGTCAGCACGCGACGATTGGCTGCAAAGTTCGCCTGGCCGACTCCATACGATAACTTTGCGTCTTTGAAATTTCTCATCGCTTGTCCGACAGCAGCAATGATTCCTCGATTCAGTTTTTGTTTGTAAGGCCCACCAGCCGCTTTCTCTTCATCGTTAAGTGGTACCTCAAAAATATTCGGCAGCTCATTGGCTAAAACCGGTCCGCAGTGGGTATGCGTACTGGTGAATACGATTCGCTCGCGAGGCACCGCAAAATTGTCTTGGATCTCCGCAGCGAGTTCGGACGTCATCTCGCCTCGCATGCCAATTGTGTCCACCGATATCAGCAATGAAACGTCGTCGTTCTTTTCGCTTTTTAACGCCATGCAACGAACGTACAAAGGCGTATCAACAGCCTCGCTAGGATGATCACGATTTCCATAACCAGCCATCCGCACCGGCTCACTAGGTGTTACATCTACTCGCGAAAAGCCAACTCGCCATGGCACAATAGAATCAGCCGCAGAGACCGACAGTGTGGCGGCAATCATCACCGAAAAGCTGATGAGAAACTTGGTCGCTGAAAAGAAGTCTCGCATAGATGTATGTCTCCAAAAGTCAAACGTCAATTTGCGCGGCTGCGTAAAGGAACGCTGAGGCCGGTGCCGGCTGAATGGTCGCGTGATTTGCGCTTTGGTCATCATACCTTATTGGACCAATCGGAACGAATGAAGTTGCTGAATACTCCCGAGTTTTGATTGCTGCATATCTGCGATGAGCGAATAAATTTTTGATCGATGAGGTCACTTTCTAAGTGATCGTCTTGACTTCAAACCGACCGATTGCGTAGTGATGCTGGTTCCACTTTAAACACTACGTTCTTGATCAATTATGTCCAAACTTCGATCGCTGCGGAAACGTTTTGAAATCTTTGTGGTCTCGTGGGCAGCCGCTCTTGCAGTGCTGATCCTCAGGATAACTTGCAAAATCCACCTGCATGACGACCCACGTGAATTGCTGCGATCCAACGGGCGAACTTATATCTACGCTGTCATGCACGCTCATCAAGTGTCGGCGGCGATCGATGGAGAACCAGGAACCGGCGCGATGGTCTCAAAAAACTTCGACGGTCAAATTATTGTTCCAGCTCTGTGGATGCGTGGCATCGTTCCGTTTCGTGGGTCAGGGCAACGCAAGGGGAAAGCTTCCAAGGGCGGCCTGGCCGCTCTTGAACAATTAGAGCAGCACGTCAAATCTGGCAAACCGGCATACCTTGCCGTGGATGGCCCCGCAGGACCGCGCGGCGTAGTCCACAAAGGAGCAGCGGTTCTGAGCATGCAAACTGGCGCAGCGGTTCTACCAATGATTGCAATCGCTTCGAAAAGGTGGGTTTTAACGAAAGCCTGGGACCGTCTGCAAATCCCAAAACCTTTCGCAAGAATTGATGGCTACTTCGGCAAGCCACTTTATGCTGCGGCGGGGGAATCATCCGATTCGTTTCGCCTGAGAATTCAATCAGCAATCTACGAATTAGAGCAAAGGCATGATCGATCGGAATCGACGTTCAATTCGAATTGCGCGACTGCCAAAGCTGCTTGACGCACAACGCTTCAACTTTGAAAGCTACGTCTCCTGATGTTCAACGCGTCGTTTGATGCGAAATTGCTGTGGCGTCAAACCTTCCGATTTTCGAAACTGAGAAATCATGTACGAAGCATAATTGTAGCCGCTTAGATTCGTAATCTCTTGAAGACTAAGATCGCTTTGAACAAGCAACTCTTTAACTCGTTGCAGCCGCACTCGCGAGATCTCTTCTTGCAAGGTTGTTCCCAAGAGAGCTTGAAAACGTCGCTCCAAAGTTCGTCTTGAAATTGGCAGTTCACCCAGCACGTCCACGACGGCAATTCCATCGCAAGCGACTCGCCGAATCATGCCTAGAGCACGCGCCACACAGGGGTCTTCAACCGCGACTATATCCGTACTCGCTCGCGCGACGATGCCTTGTGGCGGAACAATTACAGTTTCGCTGAGCTGTTCACCATCAATGAGCCTCGATAATAACGAACCAGCCACTGCTGCAAGTTGCGCTGTGTTCGGTGAAATACTCGTCAGCGGTGGATCACAGACTTCGCACAACACTTGATCATTGTCGACGCCGATTACTGCAACCTGCTCAGGTACAAGCAAGTTTGAATCACGGCAAGCGTCTAAAACGTTTCGTGCAATCCCGTCGTAACAGCATAGAATTCCAATCGGCGTGGGCAAGCCTTGCAACCACTGCGTCAACTTCCGCTGAACGTCGCTCCATGAGCTCGGATTGGTCGCTGAGGTCGGTTCAATAATATGGGCAGTGGCGCCAATCCTCTCGACCTCAGACTTAAATGCGTCACGTCGAATATCCGACCAACACTCGCCAGAAATACCTACAAACGCAAAATTCCTAAAGCCACGCTGGCGAAAATGCTGCACCGCCATCGATGCGTAAGCCGCGTCGTCATTCAAAACTGCGGGATGCCCCGCAGGAACTTCTTCGCCTAAAAAGACCGTCTTAATTTGCAGATTCAAGACTTCATCGACGGTCGCCTGCTCGCTTGTCCTCAGAAAAATGCCATCAAAATCTCCTCCAGAGAGCCATTCTGGGATTGGGTCGTTCAAACCTCTCTCTTGGACATAAATCGTCCATCCACGACGCAACCGAGCGTATTGACCAAGCCCCCGAAGAAGCCCCCGGCCGTAAGCCTTCGAGGTCTCGATAAGCATCGCGATGCGTTTGGAATCATTTCGCATAATTGACGCACAAGTGATATCAGATTGCGCAAAACTGGCTTGTAATGACTACTTAATTTGAGCATGATTCACGTTGCAGGCCGTTAAAGCGCCACTAATGGCTGAAACAGGCCTGTTCAGGCGTCGCAATTGTAACTACCACACGCGCTGTTGTCGATTACCAAAAATCCCTTTATCTTCGCTTAAGGGAATAATATTCATCAATAGTCAAATGCAACTCGACACACCTTCCATTTTTTAAACAACCTCAACCCAAATAGCGTTGATATTTTATGACGACACACTGCACGCCACTTGGACTTCAAGCAAGCTTTGGATTTGGCGATCGGATTGGACTGGCAACCCCCGGCCATATCGACGCAATGAATCGAGCTGGAAAACAAATTGTCCCGATATATCCGCAGCAATCTATTCGCGAAATGTTTCGCACTTCGCGAACACCGCAACAAGTCATGGACGACGCCCTTTCAGCTGCTGAGCAGTGCAATTGGACTGGCCCAATTGGTGCCGACGCAGACCATCTGAAGACGACTGATGATATTGACGTTACTGCTGCCGTGGGATTTACCTTTTTCACAATCGATCATTCCGGCGCGGTGGATCAACAGGCCGACAACTACGATCAAGCGGAACTAAGAGCCAAATTTAACTCGGCACAAACGGTCGCCCCATGGCTAGATTCTTACCGTGGCCGGATCGTGAAACTTCCTAGCGGATCTGAGATCGTTTTTGATCAAGCGACTTTAATGCGGGCAGCGGTAAAGTACGGCGCCGCGATCGCAAAAACAATCGAACTTGGCAACTATATCGATCGAGTCCATCAAAAACTTGGCAGGCCTTACGAAATCGAATTGTCGGTCGACGAAACAGACCAACCGACAACGCTTGCAGAGCACTTTATCATTGCCGACCAGTGCCTTTTAGGAGGCCTAAAACTTGTTAGTTTGGCACCCCGCTTTATCGGAGACTTCGAGAAAGGCGTTGACTTCAAAGGTGACATTTCATTGCTGAGACATTCGCTTATCGACCATGCGGCCATTGTCGACCTGCTCGCACCATACAAAATTAGTCTGCACTCTGGCTCGGACAAGCTCTCGATGTATGGTGCATTGGCGGCCGCAACCAACGGACGATTTCATGTAAAAACCGCCGGCACAAGCTACCTAGAGGCTTTGAGAGTCGTCGCCAAGCATAACTCGAAAGCGTTTCGAGGTATCATCGATTTCGCCCGCGATCGATATGACACTGACAAAGCGACTTATCACGTTTCAGCGACGCTTAAATGTGCACCTTGCACATCGGATGCGTCAGATCTCGAACTTGAGCAGGAGTATCTCGAGCGTTGGGACGACGTGCCACAAGGCAAAGGTTTTACCAAACCTGGCAGACAAATTTTGCACTGCACGTTCGGTTCAACGCTTTGCCATCCTGAATGGGGTCCGCTGATACGCGGTTGTTTGGCTGACCATCCCGACACATATTGCGAAGTCCTCTCCGATCACTTCGTTCGACACCTAGAGGCATTGCAATGCTGAAGCAACCTGTCGCTCGCCCAGCACTAAAACTGCCTCGGATCATCTTTGGCGCAACGAGCCTCGGCAATCTTTTTACGGCGTCATCAGATAAAACAAAGTCGGATATCGTTGACGCATGGTTCGATTCGTCAGCATCCACTGTTGCGATTGATACGGCAGGCAAGTACGGTGCAGGCTTATCGCTTGAGGTGATCTCGAGAGAACTTCTCCGCAAAGGTATCCCGCCTGAGAGTCTAATTATCAGTAACAAACTTGGTTGGCGACGTATTCCGCTCGTCGGGGACGCGCCAACATTTGAACCAGAAGTTTGGATTGACTTGAAGTACGACGCCACCCAAGACATTAGCAGTGAGGGCATACTGCGTTGTTGGGAGGAGGGCAACCAGCTGCTATCGCCCTATCGAGCAAACTACGTTTCGGTCCATGACCCGGATGAGTATCTTGCTGCAGCAACTAGTCCACATGATCGCCAGCGACGACTGACTGACATTCTCGATGCCTATAAAAATTTGATCCAGCTTCGTAACACTGGTAAGGTAACTAGTGTCGGAATTGGCGCTAAAGACTGGCGGACAATTCAATCCATCGAAAGCTCGTGTCAGCTTGACTGGATCATGTTCGCTAACAGCTTCACGATCATGCAGCATCCAGCCGAACTGGTTGACTACATTTCTGATCTACGTGATCGTAATAAACATGTGATCAATTCGGCGATCTTTCATGGCGGTTTTTTACTGGGTAGCCATTTTCTTGACTACAAACCGCTCGATCGCCAAATCGCCTCACATGCAGCCGCAATAAAATGGCGCGATACCTATAACAAGATTTGTCTGCGATGGAATATCACGCCTTTTCAAGCGGGACTTTCCTTTGCGCTGTCACATCCAGGAATCAAGTCAATTGCACTTAGCAGCACCAATCCTGCGCGCATTGCCGAACAGTCCAGACAAGTCGAAACGATTGTCGATCAGGGATTCTGGCTGGACCTAAAACAACATCAATTGATCTCTGAAAGTTATCCGCATCTTTAATCGGTCCGACCGCTTCTGACTTGTAAACCGTCTCTACACTTTAAGGCTCAATCAAATCATCACTTCTCACCCATTGGATTCGACAATCGCCGTCGATACGGAAAACCAAGTCATACTACATCAGTACATACTCCCTTTCGCTTTGACAACTTGCTGTTTTGCATTATGGGGATTTGCGAACGATGCCACCAACCCGCTGGTCAAGATTTTTAAAGATGTCTTTCTGATTAGCAATGCACAAAGTTCGCTAGTGCAATTTGCTTTCTACGGCGGCTATTTCGAAATGGCGTTGCCCTGTATTGCATCAGCTGAATCTGGATTTAGCGGCAGCCGCTTGACGCAGTTGGCGCCTCGCAAGAACCAACGACTCCTTATTGGGAGTTTTACAATTTAGTAGACGACCCACAAGAAATGAATAACGTAATTGATGATCCGGCATACCAGACCACTGTTGCAGATCTAAAAACACAGCTCGCCGTTCTGCAGAAACAGATCAGCGACAAGCCCTTGGAGTAGCGAATAGAATCATCTTTTGACATATCCTTGCTGATGATATTCATGCTGAAATTAAGCGAACATTTGGCTAAGCACAGTCATCAATTTGTGCCATTGCTGGATCATTTCAGGGAGCTCGAAAAGACCAGCTTCGCTGCGTCCAAAACCTCGCTCGCTGACCATTACGGTTGGTGCCAAAGTGAGCAAGGCTTCCAACACTAAATGGTCGCGTCGCATTGCTTCGGTCAGGTTCGAATCTTCGTAAATCCAAACATGAATTGAAAGCGCGTTATCAATCATCCGATTAGCAGCGTCCTCGGCGGACATCGCTGCCAAAACCAACTGCTGATTGCCACAGGTAACGTAATATTTTGTCATCGTGATATCGTCCTTGAGTAGATGAAAACCATTCGGAAAATTTTCGTTCGAAAGCCAATTGCCCTCGACAGAAGTAACTATCGTTTTGGTCAGTGACACGTTTGGTCACAAGTAACGGGATTTTCATTTTTTGCTTTAATATTCGAAACCGAGCTGATTGGACTAAATCGTTTGAAAACCGAGGTTTTCGCGGACGATTGGCACTATGATGGTTAACTTTCACAATGTCTGAGGCATTAAATTTTGTAAGCGCAATAGAGGCAGACCTCCTGTTCGCCTCGTGAAGCTAACTGATTGAACTTGAACCTGAACACTTTGACCAAGATATGACTCGACCAGCTTCACTCCTGACTGCACTAGCATCGCTTGCTGCGACCGCGATCGTTTTTGGCAGTTCGTTGAATGCCGACGAGACGATCGACTTCAATCGCAATATCTTACCGCTCTTGTCGGATCGTTGTTTTCTCTGCCACGGACCTGACAGCGGGTCCAATGATTCCGGCTTTCGACTCGATTCAGCGGAAGCGGCGACAAAGGAATTACCTAGCGGCGAAGGTCTTGCGATCGTCCCTGGAGACATCGCAAGTAGTGTCATTGTTCAGCGGATTGATTCGACTGACGAGTCGATCTTGATGCCTCCCCCAGATTCGAATTTGTCGTTGTCCCCAGACGAGAAAATGTTGCTGCGTAAGTGGATCGAGCAGGGGGGCGAATACAAAGGTCATTGGGCCTTCGAACCGCTGCCCAGGATTGTAACAGTCCCAGAGATTGCCGATTCACAATGGGCCTCCAGTTCGATCGACGCATTTGTCGAAAAGCGGATGTCTCAAGTAGGCCTGAGTCCTTCACCAAGTGCGCCGGCATGGCAATGGTTACGTCGGACATCATTTGATCTAACTGGTCTACCACCTTCGCCCGAATTGGTCACTCAATTCGGGAGCAACCCGACCGAGGGCGAGTACGAAAAGATGGTCGATCGATTGCTTGAATCGCCTCACTTTGGTGAGAAGATGGCCGTCGGTTGGTTGGACTCGGCACGATATGCGGACAGCTATGGCTACCAATCTGACAGACTGAACTATCAATGGCCCTATCGAGACTGGGTCGTCAATGCCTTTAATGAAAACTTGCCTTACGACCAGTTCTTGCAATGGCAATTGGCCGGTGACTTGATGCCCAATCCGACGCAAGAACAATTGCTCGCGACTACTTTCAACCGTTTACATCGGACCAACAATGAAGGTGGCGCAGTTTTCGAAGAATGGCGAGTTGAAAACGTCGCCGATCGCGTCCATACATTCGGCACGGCGATGCTAGGCGTGACGATGGAGTGCTGCCGCTGCCATGATCACAAGTTCGACCCGATCACAATGCGGGACTACTATTCGATGTTCGCGTTCTTTAGTGCGACAGATGACAACGGGATGTACGATCGTGCTGACAAGGTTCCTTCGCCATCAATGCTTTTGCCGAATGAGCAGCAACAGATGCAGCTGACTGATGCCGCATTGGTGGTGACACAAGCCGAGCAACAATTGAATTTGATAGTGAACGAAGCGATTGCACGTTATCGAGATGGCGTTACTTCTCAGCCGATGGTTGATTCACCTTGGTTGTCAGGATTAAAACTTGCATTAGATTTTGATCGGCCGTACGACGATTCGCTCAGTCCAATTTACTTCCCGGCGATGGATGATCAAAAAGTTGCTGAACCATTACCGCTTGTCGATGTGCCTGAGTGCGAAATTGCGAGAATGCAACCTAGCTCGAACAACAGAATGGCTTTGAGGCTTGATGGCGAACGTGGTATCACGACTCATGGAATTGAAGACTTCGACCGTTGGACGCCGTTCAGTCTTGTGCTAACGTTTCGCGAAACGTCCCGAAACGCGGACCAAGTGGTTTTGGCCCAGCACACGCACGGAACTGATGCTGGCTACAACGGTTGGGACCTTACCTTAAAAGATGGACTCGTTCAGTCGCGAATGTATCGCGTCTGGCCAGGCAATGCGATCGCCATCCAAACCGTGCAACCGCTGGCAATTGACCAGTGGCATCAAATCGCAGCGACGTACGATGGTTCGTCGTCGGCCAAAGGGCTGAAACTCTTTCTCAACGGTAAGCCTCTGGAAACGATTGTTCTGCGCGACGACGTTCTGAAAAGCGCGAATGTTGACGTCGGCTTTGGAGGCGAGTTGACCATTGGTCAGCGATTTAGGTCACGCGGATTTGCTGATGGACTGATTGATGATTTGCGTGTTTTCAATCGCGACCTTTCACGAGCTGAGTTGGCTTACATCGCAACCGGCAAACCACAATTGGAGAGTGTTGAATCTTTCGTACGGGCAAACGACGCGATTGTGATCGATGCTGCTGAAAAACTTGCCGCCGCAAGAAAAGCATATGTCATGTTAGAGGAATCGATAGATGAAATTGCGATAATGCGTGATTCTAAAGATCCGATCCCAGCTCATATTCTTGCTCGGGGACAATACGACGCTCCCAAGACCACGCAGACGAGAGTTCAACCGGATACGTTTGAAAGTATTAAACCTGCTTTTCCCCCCAAGGCACCTCGAAACCGTTTGGGACTTGCGCAATGGTTAACCCAAGACGATCATCCGTTAACCGCTCGCGTTGCTGTCAACCGATTATGGATTCAATTCTTCGGTACTGGCCTAGTGAAATCGGCAGATAATTTTGGACGCCAGGGCGACTTGCCGACGCATCCAGAATTGCTTAACTGGCTCGCTCGTGATCTGATCGACAGCGGTTGGGATATCAAGCAGTTATGCAAAACGATTGTTCTATCGAAAACTTATCGCCAGTCGTCGCGTTCAACGCCAACCCTGCAAGAGGTTGACCCCTTCAACAAGTTGCTTGCTCGCGGTCCATCTTATCGTCTGTCAGCAGAAGCGATTCGCGATTTATCGTTAGCAGCCTCTGGGTTACTTAACGAAAAAGCCGGCGGACCGCCCGTTTCGCCTTATCAAGCTGGCGGAGATTTGTGGCGTGAGTCCAACGGCATGTCGCCGCCTTATCAGCAGTCGCTTGGAACCGATCTCTATCGCCGTTCAATCTATTCTGTTTGGAAACGAACAGCACCATTGCCCAACATGATGGCTTTTGATGCTACACCGCGTGAGGTATGTATTGTCGGACGTTCAAGGACCAATACGCCCTTGCAAGCATTAGTCTTGCTCAACGATGTCCAGTTCCTGGAAGCATCGCGCGTAATAGCGCAAAATGTAATCGATAAACAAGATACTGACGTTTCGCGAATACATGCCGCTTTCCTCGCCCTTACCGCTCGCAAGGCTGACGATTTTGAATTGAATCAACTTCAAAAGTTGTTGACAGAAGAGCGCAATTTTTATAGCGACAATCCGTCTGCGGCTCAGAAGCTGATAGAAAATGGTGAGTCGCAATCAAAACCAGATGCTGCACCGGAGCTTGCAGCAATGACAATTGTTTGCCAAGCAATTTTAAATCTCGACGCGACGATTTGGAAACGCTGAAGGGAATGTGAAAAATGTCTAGCAATTTGCACAACTATCAAAATCCGAATCCGCTTGCAGTCAACCGTCGATTGTTTTTCGGCCGCTCGGCAGCAGGAATTGGCGGGCTAGCGATCGCCCAACTGCTCACTCGCGATCGCGCGTTGGGTGTCGATCTCACACTGTCCCCAAACGAACTGCCAAGCGGATCACTCCTGGGCCAAACACACCATCGCCCGACAGCCAAGCGGGTCATCTACTTGGTTCAATCCGGTGGTCCTGCGCAGCAAGATTTGTTTGACTATAAGCCGCTTTTGAACGAGCGGAATGGCGAAGATCTTCCAGCGACAATTCGCGGAACTCAGCGGTTGACGGGGATGTCAGGCAACCAATCGTCGCTTCCGCTAGCGGGCAGTCATTTTGAGTTCGCTCAGTACGGCAACTCGGGTGCGTGGCTGAGTGAATTGCTGCCCTATCACCGAGAGATTGTCGACGACGTTTGCTTTGTTCGGTCGATGTATACCGAAGCGATAAATCACGACCCAGCGATCACGATGTTTCAGACCGGATCACAAATCGCTGGTCGCCCGTCGCTTGGTGCTTGGCTCTCGTATGGTTTGGGTTCAGAGAATGAAGACCTGCCTTCCTTTATCGTGATGGCTTCGGCCAATAAAGGCGGACAACCTTTGTACGCACGATTGTGGGGCTCGGGATTCTTAGACAGCAAGTACCAGGGGATTCGATTCCGAGCAGGGGCCGAACCGGTTTTGTACCTATCCAATCCAGAAGGCGTCGAGCGTTCGCGCCGCCGAGCGTTCCTCGATTCGGTCAACGCAATGAACGCTCATCAATACGTCAATGAACTCGATCCGGAAATCGAGTCGCGGATCGCTCAATACGAAATGGCGTTTCGTATGCAGACTAGCGTTCCGTCGGTGACCGATCTATCTGATGAACCCGAAAGTATTTTTGAGATGTACGGGCCAGATTCAAAGAAGCCCGGCACGTTTGCAGCCAACTGCTTGCTTGCGCGAAGACTCGCTGAAAAGAATGTTCGCTTCATTCAGTTGTACCACCAGGGCTGGGACCAACACGCAAACCTTCCAAAAGGAATCACTGGTCAGGCCAGAGACGTTGACCAAGCGTCCGCTGCGCTTGTCAAAGACTTAAAGCAACGCGGCATGTTGAATGACACGCTGGTAATTTGGGGCGGTGAATTTGGACGCACGGCATATTCGCAAGGCGTGTTAACCGCTGACAATTACGGCCGCGACCATCACCCTCGATGCTTTACAATGTGGATGGCCGGTGGCGGAATCAAGCCCGGGACGGTGTACGGCCAGACGGACGATTTTGGATACAACATCACCGAAAATGGAGTTCACGTTCACGACTTGAACGCGACAATTCTTCACACTGTGGGTGTCGATCACAAACGATTGACTTACAAGTTTCAAGGCCGCCGATTTCGCTTGACCGACGTACACGGCGACGTCGTGCATGACATCATTGCATAATTCGCCGCTTGCAATCTCTGGTACCTACTTGGTGATCGCTTGCAGTCGATTACTCGCATCCGCTTTAAAGCGAATCTCATTTCCGTCAGTGCGAACGATGTATTCGCCCAAGAATCCGCGGAAGCTGACTTCGCCGTTGTCATCCGCGACCAAATCGAGTTCAGTTGTCCATTCTTGTTGAGTCATTCGAATCCATTGCTCGCCAACTGCCGTCGGCGTCCAATCTTTCGTGAACAGCGCGGCATCGGGTTTCCAATGCGCGCCCTCCCAGAATCCCCAAGTCAACACGCCCACGACTGCTGGGTGCGAAAAACAAACGGTCAAGAAGTCGCGTGTAAAATCGGATTGCAACGACTTTCCAGCTACTTCAACGTCAAATTCAGTGATTAAAATCTTCAGACCCAATTCTTGCAGTCGATCTAGTTCGGCAAGCATTCGCTCTGGCGATGTTAGCAGTGTACCGAAGTGTCCTTGGACCCCGATCCCATCAATCGGTGCGCCGTTTTCTTTCAAGTAACGAACCGTTTTTGTGAAGTGTTCTTTGTGTGCTGTGGGAAAGCCGCCGCGAACAAGTGATGCATAATCGTTGTAGTAAAGATCAACCCCTGGAGCTACTTTATCTGCGACCTTGAACCAGTTGATCATCGCTTCGTCACCCAAAGCGGCGGTCAAGTCCACATTGTCGAACGCTTCATTGAGCACATCCCAATCTCGGACTAATCCCTGCGTTGCGTATCCCATTTCTCGAATATGCATATCGATTACTTTGCCTAACGCTACGGGACGGTCGACAATCGAAGAGATCCAATCTGGCGAATTACCGAATCCGGGCCAGACCATCACATGTCCACGCGTCGGAATTCGTTTTGCTTGTAGACGTTTGAGAGCTTCTATGGTTGCATCATGCGTCGACTGGTCATCCCAACTTTTCCATTTCAAACCATTCTCAATCGTTGCCGAATTGAAATAGCGTTCAAACGTTTCGCGATAGCGATCATTGTCTTCACCGGAACCAGTCAACATTTCGACTGAAACGGCCGTGCCAAAATCGAATGCATGACGGTCCAGTTTAACTGACACCCGCGCACCTGGTTTTGTTCGACCATTGGCGTCGCGAATCGTCATCGTAAAGTTGGCTTTGCGTTGCTTCTCAATTCGATCTGCCGCCGCCTTGCGCCACGCTGCGTCTGACGACCGACCGGCATAAGTCAACTCGGTGACGGGCAAGGATTCCTCGTGCGTCGACTGTCCAAAATTCCATGCCTCTAGTCCAGCAAATTCCATCGATTCAGGTTGGTAACCAATCTGAAAATTTAGTACCGCTCCGCCTTTGGGATAATCTTCTAGGCTGCGAAAACGAACCCAATAATGCTCCCACGATCCATCGCTTGGCGATTCGGCCAAGAATTGCGTACTCTTGGTATAGGGTTCGGAACTCTTTTCAAACACGAACTCGGCAATTGCGCCGCCGACTCCGCTAGCCGACTTGCCTCGCAGCCAGAAGCCGACCAATAACAAATCCCCTTGAGCAACCGGTCCCGCCACCGGCAAACCGAAGGCCGTATCCCAAGTATTCTTAGGCTGCTTATTTAGATTGATCTTCAGCACTCGATCAAACTCTGGATGCTCAACCTCTTCAAACTTGTGCGACCCGAAAGTGTCGTTTTGCAGCCGAACATTTAATTGATCGATGACTGTGCCTTTGTCGACCAAAGGTGCGCCACCGGTCGGCAGTTCAACTGCAATGCAATTTGAAAATACCGATGAGAACAGACCAATAGTGATTAGAGCGCGAAGCATTTTATATGGCACTTTTTGCTAACGGTTGCACGAAGTTCAGTGCAATGAGTTTGTTCAATTGTACACACATTCCGCTCAATTGCTCAATGAAGACAACATTGAAAAGATGACATTAGGCTACAATGTCGCTAGCGTGGACTTGGCTTGGTGACTCGTAGCTGGAAGTTCGATTGCGATGCGGATTGGGATTCGGCTGATCAACGATTTTGCGTTTAAGAAAATATTCGGAACGCCCGAGAACAAACTGGTATTGATCAGCTTGCTCAACGCGATTTTAGAATTGCCGCTGTCAATCGTCGATGTGACAATCGTCAATCCTTACAATCTGCAAGATTTCAAAGACGACAAGCTGTCGATTTTGGATATGAAAGCGATCGATGCTGCAGGCAACCCACACGATCACGAGAATAGCCGAAATAACTGAGGACAAATCGATGTACGACTCCCGTGAAAAAGCCATCCTCGACCGCCAATGGGCATTGAATGCTTCGTTTAGAGACGGCAAGTTGGAAGGCAAATTAGAGGGCAAGTTGGAAGGCGAGATTCGTTTGATTCAGACATTGCAACAGCTCCTTAAATTGCCGATGACCTCCGAACTGGATCTCAAAAACGCTGGCTTACCTCAGCTTCGAGCAATGACCGTCAGCTTTCAAGAGCAACTTCGATCTCGTATGTCCTTATGAATTTCGCCCACGATCAGAGCAGCGTATTGGTTGTGGATAGTAACGACAATTCAGTAAGCAAACCCAAATTCTCTCACATCTGATTTACGGATCGATGACGATTGTTTTCTTCTGCTTGGCTGCTTTATAGATCGCCAAAATCAATTCAACGCTGCGACGCCCTTGATATCCATCGATCGAAGATGGTTTGCCCTCGCGAATTGACTTCAAGAAATCCTTGAACAACTCTCGATGTGCGACGTGCCCAATCGCAGCGGGATCGCCAGCACCGCCACCGCTCTTGGTTCGGTTGGTCAGCTCCGATGCAATTTTCTCGTCAAGTTTTGTTGGTTTTGCAAACTTCCACTGAATCAAGTCTTCCTCTTCGAGAATGGCCGATCCCTGATTTCCAGCGATCTCAATCTTTTTCAAAGAACCAGGAAATGCACCGGTGGTCGCTTCCACAACGCCCAGTGCACCGTTCGCAAAACGAAGTGTTGCGACAGCGACATCTTCAACTTCGATCCGTTCGTGCGAAAGCGTCGAAGTATGGGCGGTAACTTCTGTGACAGGACCAAGCAACCAAAGCAGCAAATCGATGGTATGTATTGCCTGATTCATCAACGCGCCGCCACCATCGAGTTTCCACGTTCCACGCCAAGCGCCGCTGTCGTAATATTGTTGAGTGCGGAACCATTTAACATAAGCATCGGCCAGCGAAATCGTTCCGAATCTGCCTTTATCGACGGCTGCTTTCAACGTTTGAGCGGCGGGATGGTAGCGCGATGGAAAAATGGTTCCGAGCTGTACCTTTGCCTTTTCGCAGGCATCGATCAGTCGATCGCAGCGAGCGAGGGTGACCTCAAGCGGTTTCTCGACCAGAACATGTTTTCCAGCTTTGGCGGCCATCAATCCTGGTTCGAGATGCGCGCCGCTGGGCGAACAGATAGTGATCACGTCAATATCAGGCCGCGTGAGCATCTCATCAAGTTTTTCATATGCTGTGCAACCTTGATCGGTAGCAAACCTTTGAGCTTTCTCAATCGTTGGATTAAAACATCCAACCAGTTTTGCTCCGCGAATCTCTTTAATCGCAGCGGCGTGAAAACGTGCGATCATGCCGCAACCAACGATTCCAAATCCGATTGTCATGATTGTTCAGTTATCTTTATTTTGTGCAGTTTGCTTTAACGCCGCTGTGCCCGCTTGTAGGGTCGCAATGATTTTATCGACATCGTACACACAGCCCGACCAAGTGCCACCACCGACTGACTGAAGCGCTGCCCACAATCGCGTATCGTCTGGCAACCGGTCATCGGCGTGTAAATTTAAATTGCTTGGCCGCTTTTCTAGCATCTCGTGGGCCTTGTCGGGCGTCAGTCGCCCAGTTGCCGGCCCAACAAAATTGACCGATGCCGACAAGTCATTCGGATTGACGATGATCTCGATCAAATCGCCATCGACGATCTTACCAATCGGGCCATCGGCTAAGGCCTCAGGGCCAACGTGGCCAATACAAGCGCCGGTTGATACACCAGAAAATCTTGCGTCTGTCACCACCGCAACTTGTTTGCCCCATGGCAGATGTTTCAAGGCACTTGTCAGTTGGTACGTTTCTTCCATACCAGATCCTATCGGCCCACGTCCGATCAACAGCAGCACATCGCCGGCTTTGATAGGCGGTTGAAGTTGCCCTTTAATGGCTGCGATAGCGTCACGCTCAGTTGTGAAAACGCGAGCCGGACCAAGCTTGCGATAGACACCGTCGGCGTCGAGCACGGCTGGATCAATCGCAGTGGCCTTAATGACCGATCCTTGCGGCGCGATGTTGCCAAACGGAAAACAAACGGTGCTGGTCAACCCCATCTGTTTGGCAGTCACTGGTGGAATGATAACTTCATCAGCATCCACGCCATCCATTCGCTTCAAGTGCTCGCGCAACATCATACGGCGTTTGGACGTTTTCCAATGATCCAAAATCTCGTCCCATGTTTTGCCGGTAACGGTTCGCGCGTTTGTTTTGGCGATTCCAAGCTCACGCAAGTGCCACATTATTTCTGGCACGCCGCCGGCCAAAAAGAGTCGAACTGTCGGATGAAATTTTGGTCCATTCGGCAAACAATCGACGAATCGCGAAACTCGGCGATTGATGCTGATCCAATCATCAAGCTTTGGAGGCCGCAGACCGGCGGCATGTGCTATTGCCGGGATATGAATCAGAAGATTGGTCGAACCGCCGCAGGCCGCATGAACAGCTAGTGCGTTGGCAAAAGAGTCTTCCGTCAGTACGTCTGCTAACTTCAATTTTTGCTGATGCATCGACCAAAGTACCGCAGCACTTTGACGTCCCATTTCAAGCCAAATCGGTTGCCCACTTGGAGCCAGTGCGGCGTGTGGAACAGTCATGCCGAGAGCTTCAGCGATCACTTGGCTGGTTGCTGCCGTTCCTAAAAACTGGCACCCTCCGCCCGGCGATCCGCAAGCGCGGCAACCAGCCGCTGCAGCGTCTTCCAAACTTATTTCGCCATGCGAATAGCGGGCACCAATCGATTGGACCTTACCCAAGTCTTCGGTATCGCGAGCGGGCAAAGTTACACCGCCGGGCACTAGTACGCTTGGTAAGTTTTTGCTGCCAGCCAAGGCCAACATCATAGCGGGCAAGCCTTTGTCACAAGTCGCAACACCCAACACGCCGCGACGGGTCGGCAGCGAACGAATCAGTCGTCGCATCACAATGGCAGCGTCGTTTCGATAGGGCAGCGAATCGAACATGCCCGCTGTGCCTTGAGTTCGGCCATCACAGGGATCGCTAACGGCACCAGCGAATGGAACTCCGCCCGCGTCGGCGATCCATTCTGCCGCCGCTCGAACGAGTAAACCAACTTCCCAATGCCCCGTATGATATCCCAGAGCAATCGGCTCGCCATTTTCAGCGCGCATTCCACCCTGCGTGCTGAGCAACAAGAATTGCGGTCCGAGCATCTTTTGAAGATCCCAGCCCATGCCTGCATTTTGCGTCAGCCCAAACAAATCACCGCTGGACCAATTGCGTAATATATCGTCGTCCAGCGGCAAGGCGCCCTGCGGTCCACTTCCGCTGGTTGGCAAGTCAAGATTCATTTCCGCTTGAGCTTGCGATTCGTTTTTGCTGACTGCTTGTGCGGCTCGTTGGTTGTCAATTGGCGACGGAGCCCAATCAAACCAAGATTGCAAATTGAAACCGTGATCGTTCATGTGAATTAGTATTGGCCCGAGCGATTTGGCTGACGTTATTATCCAGGCAGCTGATTGGGTTTGGAAATATTCGATTTGCCTGACAAACTCCGCCGACGCAACAGAGCTCAAATCGAGTATAAAGGAAACGCGCGCCCGCTAAAGAGGGTGACGTTTGACTTTCGGTGAGCTCGGGAGATTAATTGAAAATGGCGTTGCCAGGAATAGGGTTTGAATACCCTTTCTATTTATTGCTGCTGGCTGTCATTCCCTTGATTGTATGGATCGGAAGCCGATCGCTTGCAGGTCTGGGAACTTGGCGAGCGGTAATCGCGATCATCTTGCGATGCTGCGTCTGTACGCTTGTGATTTTTGCGATCGCTGGATTGCGATTCATTTGGACCAGTGACAAAACAGTGGTCATCTTTCTGCTTGACCAAAGTGATTCGATACCGTCAGCCAAGCGTCAATTGATGCTGCGTTACGCAATATCGAATGTGAAGTTGCATCGCCGCGAGAATCGTGAAGACCAGTCTGGGCTAATTGTCTTTGGCCGTGAAGCCGCCATCGAATTTCCGCCGATGGATGAAAATCTTCCGAACATTGCCAAACCGGAAAGCCCTTACGGTCTGACTGATGCAACCAATTTGGAATCGGCATTGAAATTGGCACAAGCTAGTTTCCCGGAGAACACTGCGCGCCGCATTATCGTGCTGACAGACGGTAACGAAACGTTGGGATCGGCGGCCGTCGCAGCAAAGAATCTGATCAACAATGGTATCGGCATTGACGTTGTACCAATCGAACTGGATTCGCAAGCCGAAGTCATGGTCGAAAAGATTGATATTCCAGGCAACGTGCGTCAAGGCCAGCCCGTCGAAGCCCGTGTTGTCATCAACCGATTTAACGCTTCTGGACAATCGGTTTCGGGCCGTTTGCGAGTCGTACAAAGCGTTGGTCGCAATCAAACAGTTCTCGCCGACGAAGAAGTCGAGCTCGATCGGGAAGTGAACGTCATCAACCTGCCGCATGTGATTGATCAACCGGCAGGATATAACTACGAGGCGACTTTTATCCCCAGCGACAGCCAAAGCGATTCAATTCCGCAAAACAATCGCGCGACGGCCTTCACTTATGTAAAGGGAAAAGGGCGAACGCTTTTGATCGAAGATGCAGGCCGCATTGGCGAATACGATTCGCTTGTCGAGTCGCTGCGGCGAAGCGATATCGAAGTCGAAGTTCGTGATACGTCGCGACTCTATACCAACCTTATCGAGTTGCAATCTTATGATTGCGTGATCCTTGCAGGTGTTGCGCGATCCTCTGGCGAAGCGTCCGATAGCGTTCAAGCATTCTCTGACGAACAAGTCGAAATGCTAGTCCAAAGCGTCCAGCAGTTTGGCATCGGCGTGCTGATGATTGGCGGACCAGAAGCATTCGGGGCAGGGGGATGGGCCAACACGAAGCTTGAAGAAGCGATGCCCGTTGACTTTCAAATTAAAAATAGCAAGGTCGAAGCGGTCGGCGCGCTGGCAATGGTTATGCACGCGTCCGAAATCGCCGCTGGTAATTATTGGCAAAAGATGATTGGTCGATCGGCCCTGCAAGCCCTCGGACCGCTCGATTATTGTGGCGTGATTCGCTACGACGCGCTCGGCGATGCTTGGCTTTGGGGAGGATCCAATGGCATGTTGCGAGTCGGCGAAAACAAACGTGTCATGCTCGCCCGAATGAACCAGATGCAGCCTGGCGATATGCCCGAATTTGAACCTGGACTCAAGCTGGCTTTCAACGGTTTGAAAGCGACGCCTGCCTCGATGAAACACATGATCGTAATCAGCGATGGTGACCCGACGCCACCGTCGAATGCTATTTTGAATTCATTTGCTTCGGTAGGCATCAAGATCTCAACAGTCGCCGTTGGGGCTCACGGACCTGCCGGACATCAAACGCTGCAAAAGATTGCCACGATTACGGGCGGCAATTACTACGTCGTTACGAATGCCCAAGCGTTGCCAAAGATATTTATGCGCGAGGCCCGACGCGTCTCGCGATCACTGCTGTTCGAAGATCCAGCCGGTATCGCGATCAACATGGTCGATTCTCATGAAGCATTGATCGGCATCCCCAAAAATGTTCCGCCAATGACCGGCTATGTTTTAACGCAGATCAAGAACAGCCCGCTAGTGGAACGACCATTGGTTGCGACGAAACCGGGCGAGTCGGATGTTTCAACGGTTCTGGCGTCGTGGACTTATGGATTGGGACGAACGGCCGTCTTCACGACTGACGTTGGCAAGCGATGGGCTGGGGATTGGGTTAGCTGGCCACAGTTCGATCAATTTTTTAGTCAGTTGGTTCGCTGGATGATGCGACCGAGCAAACAAGACGCAAACTATTCGATCGCAACAAACTATCGCGATGGCCGAGTCGAAGTCGTCGTCAACGCGACCGATGCAGACGATCGTTTTGTCAATTTTTTAGAGATCGGTGGAGCAGCCGTCGGCCCCGATCTTCAGCCGTTTTCGATTACGCTGGCTCAACAAAGTGCTGGTCGTTACGTCGGTTCATTCCCAGCCGATCAAGCTGGCGCTTATGTGCTCAGCGTCGTTCCAGGCGCTGGCCAAGCACCTTTGACGACCGGCGTGTCGGTTCCCTTTTCTGCAGAATATCGAGTTCGCGAGAGTAACGTACGGCTGCTGCGACAATTGGCAGAAGGAATTCCCGCCGGCGGTCAATCGGGCACATTGACCGAACCACTTCAAGCCGAATCAATTGAACAACAGTTGCAGCTTGACAGTTTTCGGCCGGGCTTGCCGCCGACGCTCTCCTTGCGAGATATTTGGCCGTGGGCTGTAATGCTTGGTTGCACGCTTTTTTTTGCCGATTGCTTGGTCCGTCGTGTCTCCATCGACCTGACTTGGCCACTCCAGCTATATCGAAAGTACTTAACCAAGCAGCAAGAACAAGCCGATCAAACCGCATCACGTTTGGATCGTCTGCGCACTGCAAAAGCATTTGATCCCGAATCGTCGCAAGATTCAGCGAATAAGCAATTTGAAATGAAGACAAGTGCTATGAGCGAAAAATCCAACCCCGCAAAGTTGGAAACCCAAGCGTTTGGTGGAACGGTCGGTGAACGCTCACGAACAATTGAACCAGATTCGGCTAAGACGTCATCCATGTCGCAAAAACCGAGCGATGACCTTTCTTACACGGAACGATTGCTAAAGGCGAAGGATCAGGCGAAACGAAAGTCCGAAGACTAATGCATCGCGCTTTGGTTAAAAAATCATGTTTCGAGAATTTCGCAGCGCCCACCGGAAACAGTGCCTGGCTTTTGAAAACTTGTTGCTGAATTAATGCGTAGCGGCAAGCCGCAAAACTTCTTGTTTTACAACGCCACATGAAGAACCAGACGGCTCGCGCCGTTTCGCTATACGGTAACTTACTCGTTGCCGTTATTAAAAAATTAGTCGTAGATCAAATATTGTTGACGCTTGACCCGGAACTCTGAAACGCCTTCGAGAGATTCGTTCAGCGTCGCTTCCATTTCGGCTCCACTGACGATACTTTCGAACACTAAATCATTGCCCAGCAGGCGATTAAAATTTTTAGTATCCCAGTCTTTTGGATAAAGCGTACGCAGGCAAGTGGCGATCTCAAGCCCCACGCGAACAGGGGAGAAATCGCGTCGGTTGGTGATAACGATATTGATCCCGCCACACGATTCTTTGCTGAATTGGCTAGCGGAAGGCGCAAACACGATCGGGACGAAACTGACACCTGGTATTTTTCTCGCGTTGAGCAGCCGCGCCATGTCTCGACCTTCGATCCAAGGAGCACCGAGCACCTCAAAAGGGGTATCCGTTCCGCGACCAACCGATACGTTCGTTGTTTCGAGCAGTCCGATTCCTGGGTATAGAAACGCTTGCGTCAAGCTACGCATGTTAGGAGACGGGTTGATCCAAGTCAGTCCGGTAGCGTCCCACGTTAGATGCCGCTTCCAACCTTCGCAGCGGATGACTTCGAGTTCAAGGTCGAGCTTGCGTTCTGCCCGAATAAGTTGAGCGATTTCGCCGATCGTCATGCCATGTTGGACAGGTAGACGGTGATAGCCAACAAACGACTCCTTGCCTGAATCGAGCATCGGTCCATCCACCACGAAACCGCCAAGTGGGTTGGGGCGATCGAGCACCACGAAACGCTTCTTAGCTTGCGCAGCCGCTTCCATCGCTTCGCCCATGGTCGAAATGTATGTGTAGAACCTCGCGCCGATATCTTGAATGTCGAAAACGAGCGTATCAACCTCCGCAAGCATCTCGGCAGTTGGGCGGCGAGTCTCGCCATAAAGACTTAGCACGGGGATTCCCGTCTTCGCATCTTTTGAACTATCGATTTTGGGTACATCCAGCTTACCTTCAATGCCGTGCTCGGGGCTGAAGATAGTCGTTAGCGATACATTTCCGGCGGTGGTAAGTATATCTACCGTTGAACGACCATCGACATTGCGTCCTGTATGGTTGGTAATTAAACCCACTCGTTGGTTCGCGATCGATCGAAAGTTTTGTGACTGTAGAACGTCGATACCGTACCTCACTTCGCCGATGCTAGGCTGAGCTTCGTCAACGATTGAACTTGCGACCACGTTAAGGATCTGTCCTGCCAGCGGATTGACGTTCCCCTGACCGCTTGGATGAACGCGATTGCTGAGAAAGATAAAGAACAGATCTAGTTCTGGGTCGATCCAAAGCACGGTTCCAGTAAAGCCGCCGTGGCCGAACGCGCTACTCGATAGCAGATCACCGCGATTGCTGGAATAGGCCGACTGTTGGTCCCAGCCCAATCCACGCGTGCCCTTGGATACACGGTAACTCGCAGTCATCTTTTGAACCGTTTGCGGCGATAGCACTCGAACGCGTTTTTCACCGTGAACGTATTCGCCTTTGCCAAGCATCATCTGGGCGTATATTGCCAAATCTTGAGCCGTCGAGAAGATTCCCGCGTGACCTGCGATTCCCGACAGCGCATAGGCGCGCGCGGGTCGTGCACCTCGCCTTGCATCCATTCACCGTTACGTTTCTCAGTTGGTGCCGCTCGCTGCTTCAGTTCCGCCCGAGGGAGGTAGCCCGTATCGTTCATCCCCAGCGGAGCGAAGATTATTTCCTGGGAGAACTCGTGAACATTTTTGTCAGCGATTTTCTCCACAAGCTTGGCAAGGACAATAAAGTTGACATCGGAATATTTGAATTCTTCGCCCACCGGGGCGACGAGTTTCAATTCACAAATTCGCATCCATGCTAACTCCAGTCCATCGGCATAGTCGACGAGCGGGTTATCGGGAATCAACCCGCTCTGGTGAACGAGCAAGTCTTGAATTGTGATTGCGTCTTTCCCATGCGGTGCAAATTCTGGAAAGAATTTCGCCACCTTGTCGGCCAGTCGAAGTTCGCCGTTTTCAATTAGCTTCATCACACAAGTTGCTGTCGCCATAGGCTTTGTGATGGAAGCCATATCGAACACAGTATCGGCACTCATTGGCTTAAGTTCATCACCCACCTGACGATTGCCAAACGGTTTGAGGTAGACGATTTTTCCATGACGGCCGATACACACCACCGCCCCTGGTAGCTTTCCGTCGCGGATGCCTTCGAGAACAAGTGATTCAATTTTTTCCAATCGTTCGGCAGCGAGTCCAACGGAAGCTGGAGTCCCAAGCGGAACCTGTTCTGCAATGCAATCGACTCGCATCAGAAGAAGAATGACGAGAGCCAAAACGACCGTTCCAAAAATATTCTTCATCAGTTGGACTCTGCACTTGCAAGAAATTTATAGGCGGCGGCGATCCCGCAACCAGTAACGAACGTAATGCTAGACCCAATCAACGCGAACCATGGCCAAGCGACTTCCACGCCGGCTTGAAGGCTTGATGATTGAGTCAGCACGGGTAAAGCAAATTGTATGAAAAGCAGCGCTGCCAATCCGCAAACAGCTCCACCCAACGCCTGGGAACCACTTACTTTCTTGGTAAGCACGCCCAGCAAAAAAAGACCTAGCAGGAGTCCCGACGAATAGCCAGCGAGCGTTAAGGCGTTTCTAACCACTGACGCATCAAAGGTGACAGCCCAGATGCCAATGATGATTTGAACGATCCCGAAAGCCAGTGACAACCGTCGCGTAACCAGCAGTAATCGGGTCGGCGATGGAGTCGTCTTCTTGAGTGGTAGGTAAAAATCGTTCAAGATGGCTGATGCCGATGCGTTGAGTGAGCTCGACAGGGTTGACATCGCTGCGGCAAGGATTGCGGCTAACATCAGTCCGACCAGTCCGGTGTTACGAGGAAAAGATTCGACTATAAAATTCGCATAAACTTCGTCGGTCTTCGCGAATACTACGCTTGGCTCTTGTGCGTAAAAGCAGGCAAGCTGAACACCGATAAATAGAAACAAGCTGAACTGAACCAAAACGACCACGGCGCTGAGCAGAATTGCACGCGCTGCATCTCGTTGACTGCGAGCACTTAGATAACGCTGGACCATCATTTGATCAGTCCCGTGAGTGCCAAGCGACAATACGGCGCCACCGACTATTCCAGCATAAAAACTGTGCGGCTCGGACAGCAGCCAAAACCACCAAGAGCGTGGATCGTCGAAGGCGGGCGAAAACTGGAAAACCGTCAATTTATCGTTTTGAATGGCAAAGTCCCAAAGCGTCGACCAACCACCTGAGATCTGGCTCGCTATAACAAAGACCGTCGCTACACCGCCGAGCATATAAATTACGAACTGTATGCAGTCGTTCCAAACAACGCTTTTCATCCCCCCGAAGTACGTATACAGAATTGTCAGCATGCCAATGGATATGGCGCTCGCCGCAAAATTCCATCCAACCAATTTTTGTAGCACGATCGCAGCAAGAAATAAGCGTAAACCGTCTCCAAGATTACGGGCGACTAAGAACATCAAAGAAGCCGACATTTTCACGGCGCGACCGAATCTTTTTTCGAGTACTTCATATGCACTAAAGAGTTTGCCTTGGAAGAACAGCGGCAACAACAATTGCACGACGATCGCGCGTCCGACCAAGAACCCCATTGCAATTTGGAGGAATCGCATCCCGACGGGGCCATAACCCGTTCCTGGAACGCTCAGCACAGTTGCGGTGCTTGTCTCTGTTGCAACGATCGACCCGAGAATGGCCCACCATGGAAGATTTCGATTACCTACCAGAAACGCCTCTACCGAATCGTTCTTGCCGCCCAGCTTCAAACCAATGGCAATCGACGCCGCGACTGAAATCACCAGCACGATGGCATCGATTGCACCGATGGAAAGTGGCATGGGATGTCCGAATAGCGAAAAATAAAATTTGAAGTATTGTTAGAGCTAACGCGACTATAACATAACCGATCGTCGATTTGTCGCTTCCGAAATTACTATAGACAGAGGACCTTTAGGTTGCCATGAGCGAGTTAACGACCGAGACTCGAAATGTCAATTCGATGCGACTCGATTCGTTCACCTCACTTGAGATTGTCGAGTTGATGAACGCTGAGGACGCACAGTTGGCCGAGGCCGTTGCTAAGGAGCGGCATGCAATTGCGAAAGCCATTGACGCGATCGTTGAAAGTTTTCATCGTGGTGGTCGATTGTTTTATATCGGCGCTGGCACATCAGGCCGATTGGGCGTGCTGGACGCCTCGGAGTGTCCGCCAACATTCAATACACCTCCGGAGTTGGTGGTCGGCATTATCGCGGGCGGAGACGGAGCACTCCGACGGGCCATCGAGGGTGCCGAAGATTCTCTCACCCAGGGCCCCAAAGACTTGGCCGAGCATCAATTTTCATCGGTCGACACAATCGTCGGCATCACTTCGAACGGAGGGACTCCTTACGTCCTGGGCGGACTCGCTTATGCCCGCCAATGTGGAGCTGTTACGGTGGGTGTGACTTGCAATGCCAACTCAAAAATACAACAGCTCGCAGCGATAACGATTGCACCAGTTGTGGGTCCGGAGGTGCTAAGCGGCTCGACGCGGCTCAAGGCCGGTACCGCTACCAAAATGGTGTTGAACATGTTGACTACTGGCGCGATGGTCAAGATTGGAAAGACTTACGGCAACCTTATGGTCGACCTCAGGGCGTCTAATGCCAAGCTGCGAGATCGTAGCAAACGCATTGTCTGCGAAGTCACTGGGCTGAGCATTGACGCAGCCGATCGCTTGCTTGAAAACAGCGATGGTGACGTCAAGACGGCGATCGTGTCGCATCTTTGTTCAATCGATGCTGCAGCAGCTCGCGAGCGGCTCTTTCGCGTGGGCGGTCGATTGCGCGAGTCGCTCAAACATGACTAGACGGATCGTGTTTGGCGTCGATGCAGGTGGAACAAAGACGAAAGTCTTGCTCGGTGAAGTCGTCGAGGGACAACTAAAGACGATTGGTGACGCTGTCGGACCGCCAGGAAATCCTAGGTCTGTCGGCTTTGAAAAGACCTTTTCCAGCATCAAGAGCACTTTGATCCGCGCTTACCAGAGCTCCGGTATCGATTTTGCCATCGCGGATTCGGCATGCTTGAGTGTCGCCGGCGCCGGAAGAGCGGATGAGCGTGAGAGAATGCTAAACTGGTGCATTAAAGAAGAGCTGGCGAAGACATCCGTAGTCGTCGGCGATGCTGAATGTTTGTTGGCGTCGGCCCCAGGTGACGAAAGTGGAATCGCAGTCATCGCCGGAACCGGATCAATGGCTTGGGGCCGCTCGGCGACTAACAAATCGGCTCGAGCAGGCGGTTGTGGATACTTGTTCGACGACGAAGGTAGCGGATATTGGATTGCGGCCAAGGCGTTAAATCACGTTTGCATGGCATCGGATGCCCGCAAGTCGTCAACGAGTTTAGTTGCTGCCATACTCGAACATTTGCAGCTCTCCACGGCGCAAGAATTAATTGGGTGGTGCTATGATTCGCTCGATCCAAGATCGCAAATCGCGTCCATAGCGCCGGTCGTATTCCAAGAATACCCGCATGACCGGGTCGCTCAGAACATCATTCAAGGTGGTGCCAAATCGCTGGCTTCGCTTGTCGTCGCCGTGGCTAGCGAGCTTGCACTTCCACCGTCTGGATTCACGCTTGTTTGTGCAGGAAGCGTTCTGATAAAGCAAACTATCTATCGCAGCTTGTTCGAGGCCGCGTTTGCTCTCCAGAACACCACGCCACGAGAGATTCACTATGTGGTTGATCCTACGGTGGGTGCATTGAAGATTGCTGCTAGAAACGCGTAATCGCTTGCTGCTCGAATCTTGATTGGAGCGGAGCTAAACTTTGGCTATCGCGTGATAGCCAAAACGAGGGTCGGTGGTGCAGCTAAACCATGGCGTCTGGAAAAGACGTTAAAATAAATGGTGAAATTGCGAGTCTATTCAAATGAAATTTCTTAGTGTTATCCTAGCGACGGCATTTTCTTCTTCAATCAACAGCTACGTTGCGTAAGCCAAGCGTCCTGAAGTTGCCGTTGAATCATCGACAATCTATAGCATTTGAGATAATTGCTTGATTGTGCATTCGAACCAGGCAAGCTCGCTAGCAGCTCCTATCGTTTATTACAGACCATTTAGATCTCGGGAATTGCGGGCTGATTCAAAAACACCGAACTCTGTAAGCTATCCGTTTGTTTCTAGACAATTAGTCTCTAATTGAAGTGACACAATTCAGAATCGTTTAGAGTCCTGTTTGCGATTGATCCTTAGTTGCGCCACTGCAAAAGCTAATAATTATTGCAAGAAACTAACTCGTCGATTGAGAAAGCGTGACTTTCGCCAGTTGGCGGCGGCGAATGAAATAAAATCCGAGAAGGCAAGTGATCGACAGCAACGCGATCTGGCTCGGTTCAGGGACAGGGGAAGGGCCGAAAACAGTCTCAGCAACGATTCGCTGCAGCAAGAGACTATCATTTTGATTTCGAAGGACAAAACCAAACGCCGGATCAGGATTGTTTGGCGTAACGATACCAGGCATCTGCAATCCCTCTGGTGATTGACCATAAATCACCGCATACGCAGTCAAAGCTTCGATGTAACGTCCGGCATAACTTGCATGAATTGAATCACGGAAAAGCTTGTCCACCGAATCCAATTCCTCGAAAGCGTTGGCATTGATTTGATTGGCGACGGCATCAAAAACTTGGCCAATCGGTAGCAACTCGACATTGGAATAGATCGAACTTAGCTCGCTGGTGAACAGGTCGTATACTTCTTTGTTTGCTAAAAATGGACTATCGAGCGTCACATTATTGATCGCATTCCAATTGTCTTGAAAACGCGCTCCAGGTACATCAAAGTTCAGCGAAGTCGTTGCGTAAACGAAAATGCGTGAATTGGCGTTGGCACTATTGGATTGATACAGATTGATCAAAGTGCTCGCGGCGGTGAGTTCGTCTCGGATGGAACTGGGGCCGCCACCTGGCGTCGGATTGACGCCCGCAAAAGGTTGCAGCGAAAGTCCGTCTAACTGATAATTCTGCAAAGCGCCTGTAAATTTCGCATTCGCGCCAAAGTCTTTGGTGTATGGGTCAATAAACGAACAGGAATTATTCGGCTCGGCAAGAATGTTGGTCAAATTGTCACCACATTTGGCATGCCAACCGACGCTTAGGGGATTCGGTTGGCTAGCGGTCAATTCGTCCAAGACTGAATACATGTCCACTGTCAAACTGTTCCCGATTCCGTAGACATGTATAACTTCCCCGCATACGAGTTTCTGGCTTCCTACAAGCAACAGTAAAAAGAGAGTGACAGCGTTAATCCGAATTCGATATCTCAAATCAAACGCGGGCGAATTGGTTTGAAGCATGAAATTCGTCTCAAAGAGATCAGAAACAGTCGGCAAATGTTTCGAGGTTTTACAAAACGGCATCTAATTATCACGATCGATGGGGAATAAGTATTCCCTGCGTAGAAACTCTACTTCTTTCTAAATTCTTTTTCAACCTTCGCCGATCGTTCGTTACAAATTTCGCAATACAATTACGGTATTCTAGTGGAACGAGACGCTGCCATTGACCATTTCAAAAACGCTTGTCTCGAAATTGGCATTATTGTTAGATCGCAGCGGCAATTATCAGCATTTCCCGGCTCGGAGCTCCTCTCTGCTTGATTCTGGTCATTTTTGCGGTGACAATGGAGCGTTCTTTCCGCTAGAAGGAAGATTATGCGGGGATCGTCTGTCAACAGCCGGCTAGAACGTGCTTGGGAAATGCCGACTTTCTCCCGTGAATTTGACTTAACAAGTTCGACGCAAGATTGTTGGACAAGAAAATTCAGATCATTAAGCCAAGTCTCAGGCAATTCAGAAGTAAACTTTTATGCTGAAACCAAACAATAGACTCGCCGATGATGAAATGGAGGTTGTTTCAGCCGAGGCCGCTTCGGATGCAAACGCAACTCAACCGTCTGAAAACGACATTGCCAGTGTGTCGAATTTGGAATCTGAGGACGCTCTGGCGGATGAAATGTCGCCAACGCCCAGTTATTTTGACCGAGACAGCGTTGCATTTTTCACTAGCCTGCTCGGTCATCTCGCGCTATTTGTTGGGCTTGCAGCGATCCCTGTGATCAGCGAGATCACCAAACCAGAACTCATTATTCGTTCGCTTCCGGTAGAAGAGAACGAGCCCGAATTCGAAGTCAACTCCGAAATCGTTTATAGCGATGACCCATCTGAAAAAATCGGTTCCGACTCGATCGGTCAATCGGCGATGGCGATGAGTGCTGCTCCGACGCTGGCTGAAATCAGCGAATTCGTCACGCCGCAAATGACTCCTTCGCCAATTGCCAAGCTTGATCTGTCGGTCAATGTTCAACAAGCAGTGGCGCTGACCCAATCAACATCGGCGGTCCGCGGGATGACCGGTTACGGGGTTGCTGGCACAGAAGGCGCTGTCGATCGTGTGACTTATGAAATTATCCAATCGATTGAAGAGCGCCCGACATTGGTGGTTTGGCTCTTTGACGCTTCAGTATCGCTGTCCCAACGACGTCAAGAAATCCGCGATCGTTTTGACAAGATCTACGAAGAAATTGGTTTGGTATCGAAGCTTAAAAATGATAAAAATCAAACCACCGATCGATTGTTAACGAGCGTAGTTTCGTTCGGAAGCCAAGTGAACTTGTTGCTCGACAAGCCAACCGAGGACTTGAACTTGATTCGCAATGCGATCGATGGAATTCAGGTAGATTCCTCTGGCGTCGAAATGGTTTTCTCGGCCTTGTATATGGCCGCCGACAAGTTCAAACGAATGCGGATCGATCGCGGTGACGGACCTGATCGCAACGTCATGCTAATCGCGGTAACTGACGAGCGTGGTGATGACACGCAGGGGATGGATCAAACAATTGACATCTGTCGCAAGTTTGCGATTCCTGTCTTTATCATGGGTGTTCCTGCTCCATTTGGCCGTGAATTTACTTACATCAAATACGTCGATCCTGATCCTAAGTTTGACCAATCGCCGCAATGGGCGCAGATCGACCAAGGTCCCGAAACGCTTGCTCCCGAACGCGTGCAAATCGGCTACAAGGACAACTTTTTCGAAGAACCGACCATCGATTCAGGATTCGGTCCGTACGCGCTTTCGAGAATCTGTTACGAAACGGGAGGCATCTTTTTTACGATCCATCCGAATCGAAAGTACGATCGCGACATTGGTCGAGGCACAACCAAAGCCTTTGCATCGCATTTGCAGCGATTCTTTGATCCAGAGATCATGGAGCGATATCGCCCAGATTATTTGTCACTTGCCGAGTACGAACAAGCAGTTCGGAAAAGCCCGCTGAGAACTGCGCTTTTAAATGCCTCTCAAATGGCTAGGACGGGTGTCTTAGAACAACCAAAGGTTCGATTCGTAAAACGCGAGGAAGCGGCTTTTGTTCGAGAACTGACTGAGTCGCAACAAGCATCAGCGCGGCTAGATCCGGGCCTCACGATGCTTTGCCAAACGCTGGCTCAAGGCGAAGTCGGCAGGAAGACTGAATTGTCCGCTCGCTGGCTGGCCAGTTACGATCTATCAATCGCAACCTCGCAGGGCGAGCGAATTCGCAATGAGACCTACAACCAGATGCTTGGTAAAGCAAAACGCGGGATGAATTTTGAAGACACCAAAAACAACACTTGGACTCTGGTTCCCAACGACGAAATTTCGGTCAACAGTAGACTACAAAAAGAAGCGGACGAGGCAAAAGCGATTTTTACTCGCATCGTCAATGAGCACCCAGGTACGCCGTGGGCTTATTTAGCTCGCCGAGAACTTGAGCGACCAATTGGCTGGAAGTGGGTCGAATCATTTACTGACCTTGATCCACCCAAGCCACGGATGGAGCGTCCAGATAACAACAACATTCCAATGCCTAACGACGAAAAAGCTCGTATGTTACAAGCCCCACCTCCAAAACGACCGATTCCAAAACTTTGAAATCATTTAGAACTGTTGATTGCCGCACCAGATTTGCTTTCTGGTGCTCGCTATCCCTCGCAAATTGTTGCCGTCAATTGGCAGCAGTATTCTTCGCTTGTTTGGCTTGCCAGACATTTTCGTACGCTGAACCGTTTCGAGTGGTCGCGTATGTTCCGAATTGGATCGAGCTGGATGAATTTTCTCAGTCGATTGACTACGAGCATCTCACTCATATCAATATCGCCTTTGAGAATCCAATCGACGAACAAGGCCAGCTTTCATTCAACGCCAAGAACGCAAACTTAATCCAGCGCGCGCATGAACGCGGCGTCAAAGTCCTAGTCTCTATTGGCGGCGGCTCGGCAGCAACTGACACTTGGCTGATGAAGCGGTACAAAAGCCTGTTATCCGAAGAAAAGCGAAATGAATTCGCTCAAACGCTAGTGACCTATATCAAAGAGCACCAATTTGACGGTCTCGATGTTGACATAGAAGGTCCATCAATCACGGCTGACTATGGACCATTTATAGAAAGTTTGCACGCAGCGCTAAAGCCACACGGGCTGCTTTTGACTGCTGCGCTTTCACAAGGATACGGCGGTGCAAACGTTCCATCTAGTTCGATCAAGCTTTTCGATTTCGTGAATATCATGGCTTACGACGGAAAGGGCTCTTGGGATCCAAACTCGCCCGGCCAGCATTCTTCGATGGAGTTTACAAAACGAAATGTTGACTATTGGCTAGAACGCGGGCTGCCAAAATCTGCGGCAGTTGTGGGTGTTCCTTTTTACGGCTACGGATTTGGCGATGATTTCAAAAAAGGTGGTCTGTCTTACAAATCGATTCTGGCAAAACATCCCGACGCAGCCATGAACGACAAAGTTGGCCAGACGATTTGGCACAATGGTATAATAACTATGAAACAAAAGACCCAATATGCACTAGATCAGGAACTTGGCGGCCTCATGATCTGGTCATTGGACAATGATGTTTCTGGAGAACAGTCTTTGCTCAAGGCAATTGTTGATACGATCAATATGCGATGAGAATTGCAGCGAGTGGTTTGCAGCCAAGTTGCAATTAAAGTCGTTTCAATGCCGTCTGGTTTGATTTCACATTTATCGCTCTGAAATGTCTATTCGATTTTCCGTTTTCGGAGTAACTCTCTACTGCTCGTATTTTGCTGCGGCAATAATCCTTTCTGGTTTCCATAAGGCCGAAGCGGACGATTTCTCAATTCCCGATGAGGTGCGCTTTGGGCAGCACATCCGGCCAATTTTCAACCAGCATTGCACCGGTTGTCATGGCGGAGTCAAACAAGCTGGCGATATTTCCTTTGTGTACCGCGATCAAGTTTTGCCTCCGAACGGATGGATTGTAGAACCTGGCGATCCAGAAGCTTCTGTACTGGTCGAGCGAATATTGTCTCGCGATCCCGATACACAAATGCCGCCGCCCGATCATGGGTCGCCGCTTTCACAAAACGAAATTGCCCTGATTTCCAAGTGGATCGAGCAGGGTGCAGAATGGGAGGAGCATTGGGCTTTTGTTGCACCTCAAACCCAAGTGGTACCAACAGTGCAGAAAGTCGAATGGTGCCGTCAGGCTCTTGATTTCTTTGTGCTTGCCGAATTGGATGAATCGAACATTCTGCCTTCCGACGAAGCATCGCCCGAACGTTGGCTTCGCCGAGTATCTCTGGATTTAATAGGCTTGCCGCCAACAGTTGCTGATCGCAATCAATTCATTGAAGAGCTTCGAAGTAATCGCGAGTCAGCTTACGAAGCAGTCGTCGACCGACTTCTCAAGTCGCCACGATACGGCGAACGCTGGGCCAGCGTCTGGCTTGATCAGGTCCGCTATGCTGATTCCAAAGGGTTGGGATTGGACGGTCAACGAAATATTTGGAAGTACCGAGATTGGGTTATCGACGCATTCAATCGCGATTTGCCGTACGACCAATTTACGATCAAACAAATTGCCGGCGACTTGCTGCCTGACCGGAACATCGAAGACCGAGTTGCGACGGCTGGTCAACGACTAACTCAAACCAACGAAGAAGGCGGAACTGATGATGAAGAGTTTCGCGTCTCGGCAGTTTTAGATCGCGTAAGTACAACCTGGCAAACTTGGCAAGGCTTGACCTTTGGTTGCGTTCAGTGCCACAGCCACCCTTACGATCCAATTCGACATGAAGAGTTTTACCAGTTTGCAGCATTCTTCAACAACACGCAAGATTGCGATTTGGATGAAGATTGGCCAGTCATGAATGTACCAGTGAATTCATCGGACTACGAATTGGCAGGAAAACTGGATGCGGAAATTGAGCAACTTCGAAATTCGATTTGGCGAAAAGAATATGCAGTTTTGAGCGACGATAGCCTTTGGCAACCTTTAGTCAACTTGAAAGCATCTAGCAGCAATGCCACCAAAGTGTTGGTTGAACGAGTCGACAATCACGACGAATTTTTCACCTCGGGAACGATTACGCAAAATGCGGATTTTGTCTTGGAAGCGCCAGTACCGACAACGATGCAGAACGTTAGCGCTGTCTGTCTCACAGCCCTTCCACTTGATCCGAAAAAGGCTCTATCTGACTCCGAGTGGGGATTCGTTCTCTCCAACGCCGAGATTGAGTTAGTAACGCCGGACGCTCAGGTGCCTCGCCAACTAAAGACTTCTCGGTTGATCATTGACGAACCTGATCCGTTCATAGATCCGCAGGAAACTTTAAATGAAAAAAGCAAAAACGGCTTTGCTGCATACAGCCGAATTAATCATCCACGCCAAGTTGCATTTGTGCTTGATCAAAGTGCCGAGATTCCGGACGGATCAAGCATTCGCGTTACATTAAAACATCGCTATTTCATCCTGGCTTCATTTGCGTTGATTACAAAGCGGGGACACCTCGCAGTTTCGGACTCGCCGCTGTTTTCCGAATTGTTGCACGATGGTGAGCTGCTGAATCAAAGACAAGAACTCGTGAACTTGGAGCAGCAAAGAGCGAAGATCGACTCAACTAAGCTCCCGATTTTAGCTGAACGCGGGGAACGCTTTAAGCGGCCAACTAACGTTTTCATTCGAGGCTTGTTTTTAACGAAAGACAAACAGGTTTCGCCAGGCACGCCGTCTTCGATGCCGCCTCTAGCCGAGGGTTCATCACCCGATCGACTAGCATTGGCGAATTGGCTGGTCAGTGATTCAAATCCTCTTACGGCGCGGGTTGCAGTCAATCGCGTTTGGTCCAATCTCTTTGGCATCGGATTGGTTGCGACCGAAGAGGATTTCGGATCATCAGGAGAGACGCCGTCAAACCAAGCGTTACTTGATTTTCTTTCCGTCAAATTTCAACATGAATATTGCTGGAGTTTGAAAAAACTATTGCGTGACATCGTTCTGTCCAGCACTTATCGTCAGAGCGGAAAGGTTCGACCAGAATTGGTGGAAATCGATCCGCAAAATCGTTTACTTGCATCCGGTCCTCGATATCGAATGTCGGCTGAAATGGTGCGCGACCAGGCTCTAGCGATAGCGGGATTGTTAAGCGATAAAATGCACGGCCCTCCCGTTTATCCACCTATCCCCGATGGCGCTTGGACGCCATTCAAAGCAACAGAAAAATGGCGAACACCTGAACCAAACGATGAAGATCGCTATCGGCGATCGATCTACACCTACTTAAAACGTAGCCTGCCTTACCCGATGTTCGCGGCGTTTGACGCTCCATCGCGGGAATTTTGCACGCCTCGGCGGCTCCGTTCGAATACGCCGATTCAATCCTTAATGATGCTTAACGATACAACGTTCATCGAATGTGCTCAGGCACTCGCGGAACGGATGCGCGGCGTGTCCGAAATCCCAATCGATCAAATCCGATTCGGTTTTCAATTGGCAACCTGTCGCGAACCTTCAGATGCAGAACTGGAGCAATTGGTCGCCTTACAAAGTCGCAACTCCGCACAACCAAAAAACTCGACACTAACTGACGTGGCGACAGTTATCTTGAATCTCGATGAAGTGATCACGAAGTAACTGATTATGAAAAACATTACACTTGTCGACGAGCTTCACAGACAATGGCTGCAGCGATCGACGCGCCGTCATTTCTTGCGTGATTCAACCACCGGTCTTGGAGCGTTATGGTTAGCCTTGCAATCGCAAGCCGCCTCTGCAAATGGTACCGAGCCAATTCATTCGCCGGAAAACCCACTCAGCCCGCTCGCCGCTCCGCGTACGGCGAAAGTGAAACGGGTTATCTATCTGCACATGTTAGGTGCTCCGAGTCAGTTGGAGTTGTTCGACTATAAACCTGAATTGCAGAAGCTTGATGGTCAAGATTGCCCAAGCGAATTTTTAGAAGGCAAGCGTTTTGCATTTATTCAGGGAACGCCGAAGATGCTCGGCTCTCAATTCCCATTTGCGCAACACGGTCAATCTGGTACGTGGGTATCAGACCGATTACCGCACTTTTCAAAACTCGTTGATGACGTTTGCTTTATTAAGACAATGCAAACGGATCAATTCAACCATGGTCCTGCCGAATTGATGGTCCACACCGGTCAATCTCGGATGGGTTACCCTTCCATCGGTTCGTGGGTTACTTGGGGTCTGGGTTCGGAGAACGAAAACCTACCTGGCTATATCGTATTGCTGTCAGGTGGCGAGCAGCCAAGGGCTGGGAAGGTTTTGTGGAGCGCCGGTTTTTTGCCGTCTGTTTATCAAGGAGTTCAATGCCGTTCGAAAGGCGATCCTGTCCTTAACATATCCAACCCAGTTGGTGTCAATTCAGAGGATCGCCGAGCGATGCTCGATACGCTAAAGAATCTTAATCAATTGTCCTATGAGGACTTTGGTAATCCAGAGACATTGACTCGGATCGCCCAATACGAGATGGCGTATCGAATGCAGTCAGCGGTTCCCGAAGTAATGGACATTTCGAACGAACCGGCCAATGTTCTCGAAATGTATGGCGCCGAACCTGGTAAAGAATCGTTCGCTAATAATTGCTTGCTTGCCCGTCGATTGGCGGAGGAGGGAGTGAGGTTCATTCAGCTCTTCGATTGGGGTTGGGACTCGCATGGGTCATCCAAACAGGAGGCATTGAATGCTGGGTTTAAAGACAAATGTCAAAACATCGATAGACCCATGGCCGGCTTGCTTGCGGACTTGAAGCAGCGCGGGATGCTGGAAGACACGCTAGTTATTTGGAGTGGCGAATTTGGCCGCACACCGATGCGAGAAAACCGCGGCGGTGGTGAGATGACCTTTGTTGGTCGTGATCACAATCCAGAAGCATTTACGTTGTGGATGGCCGGTGGAGGCGTGAAGCCTGGATTTACGTATGGCGAAACCGATCCAGTCGGTTATTCCGCAGCCGAAAATCCAGTGCACTTGCGAGACTTCCATGCAACGCTACTGCATTTGCTCGGCTTTGATCATGAAAAATTTAGCAAGCCGTTCCAGGGCCTAGATCAAAAATTGACCGGCGTAAAACAAGCTCGCGTTATTCATGAATTGATCGGTTAATCTGCATCAAAGCGTTTTCGATCTATTTGCTCTCTGCGTGCAGCCAAACCAAAGTAATTCAAGCTTGGTTTTGTTCTTCGGTACGACGGGAATCGATGCTAAAATGAGAAAACTTCCAACAATCGCCTGCTACCGCAACGTTCGCGGTCCTTTGACTTAATCGATGCCAAACTCTTCAACCATCTCAACTGAACCGTTGCCGATTCCCGATGACGAGTTTGCGAACACGCTTACCCACTGCATTGGAATCTTAATCGCGATCGTCGGTTTTGGTTGGATGGCATTTTTGGTCAGCGATCGATCGATTGGTGTAAAGGTCTCTTGTCTCGTCTATGTTGCTTCGGTCGTCGCGGTTTTCGTTTTCTCGACGCTTTCGCACGCCGTCAAATCCGACCGTCTTAGACAAAAGATGCGAGCGTGGGACCAAGGCATGATTTACGTCATGATATCGGGAACGTACATGCCGTTTGTGTGGCAGTACGGTGGCTCGTTCCGCTGGCCGTTATTGGTATTCATTTGGGTTGCAGCCGCGTTGGGCTTTTGGTCAAAAGCAATTTCTCAGCATCGGGTCAATGCGTTATCGACGCTCACCTATTTGCTTTTGGGATGGATCCCAGCAATACCATTGTCAATGCAGGTGCCCGCTTATTGCTTGTTATGCATGACCGGTGGCGGAGTGCTTTACACGATCGGCGTAGCGTTCCTGATGTCAGATCACCGAGTGAGATACTTTCATGCCACTTGGCACTTGCTGGTCATTTGCGCCGCAGCAGTGCATTATCTTGGTATCGTGATATTCGTCGCTCGTTGACTATCAACCTTGTAAAGCGAATCAATGAATCGAATCTAAATGCCGGAATCGTGGTAGGAATGTCGAATCTGATCAGCCGTGAAAACATAGATCGTCGTTCCAATGATCGCATGAGGCTTGATAGTTTTTAAAAATGATAGTGGTCGCGGATCGATTCTACGATGACTTCTGTCTGGCATCCAAACGGTCTTGTTGCTTTCATACAAGGTGTTGGAGTCAATTGCATAATAGCCGTCTTGAATAATAAATTCGCCACGTCCAACTTCGGATTCCAAACTCTGAAGATCATCAAAGCGATGCATTGTGTCTTCGCTGTGTAAAGGCCACGCATGAATCGATGGATTGCGTAAAATATCAAAAGGACAGTATGTCAACTCTACGGCCAGAAATAATACCTTGCCTTGCGGCATCTCCTTCATCCAACTGTTGCAGCGCAGAACATCCTGCCCCCAGCAATGATTGCTTCCAAGCAAATGTTCTGGTCCGCGACTGGTCCCTCCGGCTAACGCATTAAAATAACTCAGACAATGGGGAAAGGCCCACAGACTGCTGCCGAGCGAGAAGGCCAAGCATGTAATGGATAATTTTTTTGCCTCCCACGGTATGAGAAAACCTGACTGACCCAGACAAATGCCAGAGGTATGCAAGGAAAGATATATCGTAGATGAAAATTGAAACCAGTCTTTGAACTTACGACAACAAAAATTATTAACATCGGCAGCAACAGCGCCAATTCATCGCAAATCACCGATCGACGGAAACTATCTCTCGAACTAATACGACAAACCAGTGCGATTAGAAATAGTCCAAGCGTTCCGAATGGAGCCTTGTATGCAATGGCTAACAAATAGTAATACCACCAGCCGTGATCGGCGAACTTACCGTTCAGATAAGATTGCGATGGATAAGTTTCAAAGTCATACTGCTGAAGATCGATTCCGATGACGTAGTCGCTTGGTAAAGGCAGGGGAAGATTGGCAATCGACGTCTCAAGAAATCGATTGGCGGATTCATATTTCATCGCCCGGCGGTCAATTTTTTTTCCGCTCAGAAGTTCGCTTCGAAAATTATATTCACCTAACGGGATGAAGCTCCCGTGGTTTAGATAGACAAAATTAATTAAGTAGAGTGCCACAACGATTCGCGTCGCTTGCATTGCAAATTCTTGTAACCATTGCCGCAAACATGGTCGTTCATCTTGCAGCAATCGATAGAAAATCCAAATTACCGGCCAAAGCGGCAGCAACAGGACCAATGTTGTTTTTGCAACTTCGGCCAATCCCAACACTAGGCCTGACACGATGGCAGTCGTCCAAGTAGGTTCTCTTAGCCATCTCCAAAAACAGTAGCAAGCGGCAAGTCCCAAGCTCGCCGCGTGAGCGTCGGGCGTCATCAAGCTTGCATGCCCCAACACCATTGGCGAGAACATCCACAACAACGCGGCGCCAAGTCCTGCGGACTTACCGTAGAGATTGGAAGACCACAAGTAACAAATGATTGCTCCCAAGCAGCAAAATGGAATACAGATCCATCGACCGTATATGAGATATTTCTGAAAACTGCTCCCATGCTGAGCAACGAACTTTTGTCCCAGAGCAAATTCAGGACGATAGTCATTCATATCCGCGGAATCGTGCTTCGGAAGTTCGAGCCTCATGAGTAAAGCGGGCAACGACGCAAGACAGCGAACCAACGGAGGGTTAACGCAATACCAAGAAAAATCTCGCTCAGTCCAGTGCTTCAACCCACTGGCTAGATGAGCCGGTTCATCTTGAGTTGGACTGGTCAGCGACGCCGATACTGCAAGCAACATTACATGCAGCGTCATCGCAAAGATCATCAGCTTCGAAGTATGCGAAAGGCCTTCAAGTTGCTTATTTATCATTCGCACGACATCCAACCTATGTCCCAAGATGACCGACCCAGTATCGCGTTCAAGTCGAACAGCAATGAGGCCAACAACCAACAATTTGGACGGAAAAAGCGACTCCAGAAATTTTTGCAAAATTCTAGCCGAAACGCTTGAATTGACTCCCCCCCCCCATAAAATCGCGTTATCGCGGCTACAGATTCCCTTACCCAGAAGGAACCTTAACATGAAAGCGTTTTCTTGGGTTGTAATGCTATGTTCGATAACTCTTGGTCGAAATTTCATATCTCCCAGCGACAATAACGTCTCTGGTGGTGCTGTGTGCGATGGAACATATACTGTCAAAGATTGTGCTTGGACCTCTCCTGAACCCGGCATGTGTTCGCAAATCACTGTCTACACAACTAATTTGAATGGCGTGATTCCAGATCATGTTCCGTCGCTAAATCCTGGAGCAACCCAATTTACTAAGAATAATTGCAACTCATATAGTCCGTTTTGCAGTGGGGAGGGAATAAGACCAAATTCTGGATGTGACTCGCCGTATAACGGAAACGGCAACCCTTAAAATCTTCGCTTGCCAGACGCTGCACTCTTACGACACATCAATATAAGCGACTTGAATTACGTCTGAAGTTTTAGTGATGATATTCTTGCTGCACGTATCGTACGAGAGCAAAACATATTCTGAGACAGTATCGAAGTTTGATCTAACCCAATTCGACTTCGATCAGTTTTTGTGTTTCAGTGAGGTTTTAAATGTCAGTATATTGCGAGGTCTTTTTGATGCGCATTTTAGTATCGCTTGTTCTAATATTTGGCAGTTTGAATGTGCATGCTTTTGAACCGCCGAGCGCCTATCTCATCGCTGGCAAAATGACGACCCGACTTGCGACAAGTGAAAACGGTCAGCGTCCCGAGCCATGGAATGCGGAATTTCTCGTCGCACTCACAAAGACTCGACGACTCATCGGCGTTCGTGCACATTTAGCAAACAGTGCTGTGGCTCCAATGGAGCATTGGGAATATGTCAGCGACTCAGATGAATCGATAATCGACTTCAATTTTGATTATGATCCAACTAAAGACTTCATATCAGGCACACGCAAATTTTCATACTCCGCCGTAAAGCCGCCAAGCGCTTATTCAAATCCATTCGAATTCGGCATTCCTAGATCTGGCGGGGAAGGAATTGTGTTTTTTCAAAGCATGTATTATTTCGGAATTACGCGAGACATGTTTGTCAAACTTCTTGAGAACGAAGAGGACCATTTAAGCTTGGAGACTGGGAATCTTTCGCTTGAATACAAGGGTGGCCTTTTGACTTCGGTCAAGACAATTCAATCGAGAACCGATCGAGCCGTTTATGGCAAAGATGGAACACTTGAAGAAAGCAAGAGTACAGCCCACTCCAACGGTATGAATTCGCGGACGATGGAAGTCAATTTCTCGCCAAACTTGCCGAACAATTTCTTGGCTCCCTGGAGCGCCAATATTGCATCTATTAGTGAAGGAATTGATGGAAAGACGTTGCGTAACGAAACGGATATTTCAGTCTCTTATTCTACGATAGATCGAAATGCAATTGATGGCTTCATTGATCAAATCGTCAAAAGCGTTCCTCGCGGTGCTTCTGTCTTGAGTAATGATCCAGTCAAAAAGGTTGTCGTCGACGGCTCGCCAGTAACTGCGATCGACTTTAACGCTTTGGAGGAAGCCAAGAGAGCGAAATTCAAAAATGGTTCCAACATTGTTCCTCTATCGCTGGGCGGCCTAGCGTTGATCGGCGTATTGGGTTGGCTTGGTTGGAGAAAATACGGCAGATGAGTCGTTCATCAATCGCTTTCGCAATTGCATTTGTTTACTCTGTTTGCGGTTGTTTGTTGGCAGCCGATCATTTTGAAATTACAGAGTCCGGTCGTACGTCATCCGAGCCTAATAACGAATTGCATACTGACAGCAATGACTTGGCTGACGGCAAAACACCTCAGTACTGTGGCCTGATGTGTGTCACAGCGGCCGCCAACGCCTTGGAAAAATCAATTGATATTCGCCAAGTCGTTCAAGGCAAGTTTTTAAATGGCGAATTCGGAAGTTCCGCCGATGACCTCGTTAAATGTTTAGATGAAATTGGACTCAAGGGACTACTCCGATATAACGGGACAATTGAAAAGCTACGTTCGCTGAAGCAGCCCGCGATACTTTCAGTCCGACCAATTGGCAGTTTGAAATCGATGCACTGGGTCACGTTTTTGGGTATCGAAGGCAACGACGTAAAATTGTACGATCCACCATCGGGAATGGGCACTCTGAGTATTGCAGAACTCCTAGCGATTTACCGAGGTCAATACATTGAGGTCAGCAATGGTGATTCACCGTATCTAAGTGGGTTGCAAATACCGATAACGAATCTCACACTGGCGACAATCTTTGTTATTTCGCTGGTCCTACTAAATCGAATTCTTGATGGATGGAAACTAATTTGCGTCGGATTTGTCTTGATGGTTTTGATGACGCAAACATTGCCTAATTCTTTAGCGAGATCTCCCACTGCGGTAAAATTGGTAAGGATCAACTTTGAACCGCGTTCGACTGCAAATGAAATTGATTTGAACAACGCAAAGAGTTTGCACGCTTCAAATACTGCACAATTTGTTGATGTTCGATCGGAAAGTGCATTCGAACATAGTCATATTCCTGGGGCGGTATCCATACCTATTAGCTCTTCTCTGACAGGCTTTAAGCAGGCACTATCAAAGACTGATCCCAACAAAACTTTGGTGTTCTACTGCCAAAACGAAAACTGTGGATGGTCCTCTATTGTAGCCAGTTATGCTAATGCTTTAGGGTTTGAGAATTCACTAATCTTTCACGGCGGTATCGACGCTTGGGAACTTTAAAAAATGCTGGTCAGCGCACTCGGCAGTATGATTAGAGTTTTAGTTGCATGCACTTTGCTTGCTTCTTGGTCCGCCCACGCGGACAATCCGTTCTATTTTTTGCAGGCGGTGAATCAGTATCGCCTAAGTGGATTCAATGTTTCGTATTTAGTTGCGATCTTTGTTCCTGCGCTCCAATTATTATTGGCCACCTTGCTGTTGTTTTTTCCCAAGGAAGCCAAGATCACATTCGCGATGTGTGTTCTAGTTTTTATTACTTTCGCGGCTGCGCAACTCTCAGCACTTTGGCGTGGGCTAGACATATCATGTGGGTGCTTCGGATTGAATCATGATGTGATGGTGAGTGTTTGGACGATGCTCGTACCAACATCGCTGGCCGCGATCTCAGCTCTAGGCTATCACTTGATGGCCGCGCGACCATCTAGCCGAATTCTCGTTGGACAGGTGAACTAGATCGTGCGTATTGGAAACTTGGTCGACAATTCCAAATCCAAAGGCCTGACGGTCGTGGAACTATTGATAGTTTTGGCAGTTATCGGCGTTTTAGTAACCTTGGCCTTGCCCTCGATTAATGCAGCTAGAGAATCGACGCGGAGATCGACTTGTAGTGCGAATATTCGGCAAGCGGTGTTAGCAATTCAGCACCATTCCAATACGTTTAGAATATATCCAAGTAATGGTGGTTATCTTGCAGATGAATGTTTGGTCGAGACGCCATATAAATCGCTGGAGACGATCGGTACGGATGATTTCTTTTTTAACTCAAAGAGCAAGTGGGGGGTGGGTCGGCCAAGTGTGCGTCCTGATCAGCAAACGGGCAGTTGGTGCTACTCCGTTCTACCATTTCTAGATCAAGTACCGCTGTACCAGAGTCAAAATTATGGATCGAGGGTCAGTGTTTTTCTTTGTCCTTCTCGGTCGCGAGGCAGGCCAGTGGTTCCTGTCTCTGATCAACACGGCAATTATTACGGTGCTGGTCGAGCATGGTCGAAAACCGACTATGCTGGAAACCTGTTGCTCTTTGCAAACCGAAGTTTTACGGAACGCGAGGGTTACGTGCCGACCAGTGAGCAGAGTGTGATAGATGGACTCTCAAATACGATTTACGTTGGAGAAAAAGCCTTCTCTAATAAAGTCAATGTTCCGACCAGTTGGAATTGGGATGAGCCGATATTTTCTGGCGGCAATTATGGGACGGTTCGCTCCGGTTCCAAAATTACGGACGATACTGACGATGTGTTTTTTCGATTCAATTGGGGATCGCCTCATACTGATGTTGCTCACTTTGGTTTCGGTGATGGATCAACAAGATCGATTTCTAAGACCATTTCAGGCGAGATGTTGGCGAGACTCCTTTCGCCAGCCCTGAACGATTGACAAGCAAAATTTCCAATCGTCCACTTAGATCGCCACTGGATTTGCAAGGCACGGCAACAGATTTTTGTTGCCAAAAATGCAATTGAATTCTCAGATCAAAAACCGTGGATCAGAACTGCGTTTTGAATTTTTCGGTCATCGTTCGACGGACATCGGCAGTCATTTGATCAATTTGGCTCATCGTCTGTCGGAAGTCCGTTGAACCCATGGCTCTCGCTTGCGCATCGCTGACTCGGTTGTAACTCGCCGTAGCGTTGGCGTCTGAGTAGCCATAGCCTCCGCTGTAGTAACTGCCGTTTTGAACCTTTTGTTGATACGCCGAAATGTTCCCGGTTCTGATGGTCAAAGCGTCATTGCGTAGCAAGCTAGCGACGTTCGCGCCATACTCAATCATTGCTGGATCAACGTTCAGCGTGGGCATCGCATCGATTTTTCGAGCTTGCTGGTCATTCCACTTCGCTCGCTGACCGGTGGTTTGCGATTCGCGTTCCCGAACTCGCTTCAACACCGCAGACATCTTATCAAAATAGTTTTTTGTATCGTAAGGATTTGTTAATGCAGACTTCTCAGGTGACGATTCGTCAGAGTTCGCCTTAACAACATGCTCAGCTTCCGCGCCCAAGGTAAAGATGCTCAACAGGCCATCCAGTGAAGCCAGCGAAATTGGTCCTTTGAACGATAGCTTGTTGCCTTCGATAGTTGCCTTCCATTGGAGAACTTCTGGAGCGGAAGTACCATTGTTATTGAGGATTTCGTCAAGCAATTCAGGTGCAATACCGGCCAAAGCGTTTGGCGACTTTGCAAACTCAACCGAAAGAATGCACTCTGTCAAGCTTCGACGCCCAACGATAACGCTGACACCCTGGACTGACGATAGGACTGACGCAACGTCGCGCGGATCGGACTGTTTAAGCGATTTGAATGAAGAAATTTTGTCCGCGAGAACCACTTCCGAGAATTGGTCTTTCAAATCAACAGCAAGCATGAACGAGAGAAACTGTTCAGGCTGGGCGGCCTGGGCGACAAGATAGCTCGGTAGATTGCCCGGAATGTTAGGTCCCAACCATTGCGAAAGAAGGCTGCGGTCGGTCGGTCGAAGAAACCCTATTTGACGATCAGCCATTGGAACGATGTACAACTGATTGGGCGTCCACACGGCCTCTTTGCCAAACATCGAATCAACGTATCCGCCAAATTTTTCAGCTAGCTTGTTTGCGTCAACATCAGACTTCGTTGTTGAGATTCCTGCTTCCCATTTTGGAGTTAGTCGCACAGTGTCCAAATATGAAACCACCCAAATTTCGTCGAGTTTATCGCTCAGTAAACCAGGTAGATCATCCTTCGGAATCAGTCCGCTTAAGGCTGGAACGTTAAGATATAAAATTGAGTTAGCCGGCGACGGAGACTTCTGCAAAAGGTTAGTGAGCTTTGGCTCTTGAGCATCAACAATGCATGTCAAGGAAGTCGCAAAAAGGCACAAAAAAACGAACTTGCAATAACGGATAATCGACATAGGAACCTCGAAATATGATTCAGTTGAAGTGCTATCTTGATGATGAATAAATCGTAACGCTGCCGATTATATCAAAACTTTCCGCAGCGTTTTAACAATCAATTCAATGCCGTTAATCAAATGCATTGACGACGTTCATCGGCGACCGGTTCTGGTCGCTTTGTTTACAGATTCGAATGACCTCCTGAATCGCGTCAAGATCTTTGTTTAAGTCCGAATGTTTCTCGTTGACAAAATAATTGCTTTCGCTAGCTGGTTCTTGGGCGCTGCTCACGGGAACGACTCCATCGGAGGGGCCAAAGCCGACTGTCCATCGGCCGTCGCCAATGATCGAATGTTGATGAAGCCCCTCCTTCAATCGCAGACTCTGAATTGCGTTTAGAATTGGACTCGTCGGTTCAAGCAGGTCGATACTCGTTGGCAATCGTCTTGTGACTTCTTTAGAAAAATTTGCCGGATTGCAGCGGATCAACGATTCATGTAGAGCGTTAATGGCGGGCGGTTGTTCAACCAAGCTTGATGCCACTCGCCCGATGAACCGATTGGCAAGCCCGGATCCGCGATGAGGAGTGCCGATGTAGATTACACGTGATACTTTTTGGGAAGGTTCGAAGAAAAAAGAATCATGCAAAATTTGCTTGGTTGAAGTTGATGCGTTTAGCTCTTCAACTGATAATTTTGAGACCGCACTCCATAAATTGTTGTCGCTATGAGTTACCTGAAGCTTGGCGATAAGACCGCCCAAACTGTGCCCAACAAGGATCATTTCGCCGTGACAATCGCTCGACAATTGCTCACCATAGATTTGTTGAGCAATAGATAGTTGGTTGCGAAGTGTTTTCGCGCTTTCCATAAATGATTGGCCGGTCGGATATTCAAAAACCCAAATCTGAAATTGGTCGACAAAAGCGTCATTGGCTTGCATCTCATTGATCATGTCGGACCAGGTAAATGGATCGGACAGCAAACCATGGATCAAAACAATCGGAATCTTTCCGGGCTGATAAGGCTCGAGCATATAAAGCCGGCTGACTTTGGTCGCAGAAGCAGGCGAGACAAAGTCCGCCAGGATTGAGGAATTTTCGACGCTGAGACGCTCAAGGATCGGCGCAGAAGTGTCTTTGGCGAGCGCGCGAACTTGTCCGTTTTGAACCACGTAGCCAGTTCTTAATGGATCATAAAGATGAATGGCTGAACAGGATTGCGTACTTGATTTTTCAACACTAACTTGAGCCAAGTTGACCGTTTCAAGAATCGCTGTGGCTGCAAAAGTTGGTTGATTTACCAGCAAAGGCCGCTGCCCCACACTGCAGCTCATCACAACGATCGGAAGACCTAAACCTGGACTTGTATGAATGCTCTTGAGACGATGATTTCGACCCTTCTTTACAGGCCGCAAGATCTCAAAATCGATCGGCTGCCAAACGAAATTATGGCAGACAATAGGAATTTGAACCGGAGTCTTTTCAACATGGACGCAAATCCCAAGAATCGGATCATATCGCTTGAAGCTTTGACTGGTTTCAATTAGCTTCGTTAGCGCTTCATAGTGCAGCGATTCAAATGATCGGTCTTCAACTGTCGAAACCGCGCTGACAAACTGGGACGATTCTACTGCGGCCCGATAGTACCAATCAACGCACTCAGACGACTGACGATTTTCTAATTCTTCGGCAACCTTCAAAGCGTGTTTGACATCACTGGCGATCGATTGACGCGAACGTTCATCAACGGAAAAGTGTTGACAACGCGACTGCCCTAATAAAGAAATATTCGATCGACAGCCAAAGCAGGACAGCACTACGAATATCGTAATGAAGGCGGCGGCCAATCGAAAATGGTAACGCGTCGAGATCAAAACAGCACGGTATAGAGTTTTTACGCTTAAAACGTCCGTGCAATCGAATCTAAAGGCCTCATGCGATTAGATAGCTGCAATGTGGTGAGTTCATTTCACAGATTATGCGTGCCACGCTCTTAATTCGGTCGAAGGACAATGCAGCTTGAGAATTTGTCGAGCCATTACGATTTTTCTGATTACGACAAGACGAATTGAAATCGTCTTCGAAACCGGCTAAATAAGCTTTGCTTCGCGTCACGTAGCTGCTTGCCGGCTATTTCAACATCCATCCAATTTGTGGCCGTACTGATTTCGCAACTTTTTACAATGCTAAGCTACCATCTTTATGGTGAGCAGTTGAACCAACGTTCAGTAACCTTGGGCTGTCGCTTGAAATCGCTTCTTGCATTGATCCTGGGCGCTTCGCATGTTGATATAATCACACCGGTAAACACAGCAGGCAATGAAGTCGCTTATTGAACTGATTTCGTCGTAAGTTTGGTAAACCGGATGAACCTCCTGGCAATTTCTTTTTACTTTTAAAATCTTGTACGAACCTTTTTTTAACTGAGAAACAATAATGATTAAAGCGATTTTCAAAGCGTCGCTGACGGCGGTTTTGTTGTTTTCAACTTGCGTGATTTGCCGTGCCGATGAAGAGGAGATTCGCGAAGCGATCAAGGAATATGTGGCGGCCTTCAATGAAAAAAATCTCGAAGCGATTGCCAAGCTTTGGACGGCTGACGCGACTCATGTCGATCACGAACTGGGCGAGCGAACTGTCGGCCGTAACCAAATTATTGCGGATATCAAACAAGCGTTCGAAAGTGAATCGACGCTCAGGCTTTCTGGAGCCATTGATACGATCCGCATGATTAAATCTGATGTCGCGATCGTTGAAGGTAAGGTATCGATCAGCGACGGACCTTCGGAGCCAACCTCAAGCAAGTTTACCGCCGTCTTAGTCAAAGAGGATGATCATTGGGCGATCAGTTCTCTTGAAGAAATGCCGCTCGTCTTCGGCGCGACCGCTGGTGAGGTGCTCTCGCAATTGGAGTGGCTGGTTGGGAATTGGAAAGATGACTCAGTAGAGTCGTCTGTGCGTTGGGCAGGCGATGGTAACTTTTTGGTTCGCTCATGCAAGGCGATTGATGGCGATGAATCTTCAAATCAAAGCACTCAGATCATCGGTTACGATCCAAGTGCCGGTCAAATTCGATCATGGGCGTTCAATAGTGATGGTTCTTTCGGGGAAGGTTTCTGGAATAAATCCGGCAGCACTTGGGAAATCAAATCGATTCAGACACTAACCGACGGTCGGGCGGCATCCGGAGTCTACTTGATGGAACCGAAGGGAACAGACGCGTTCACGATTCAACTGCTTGGACATGAAATCGATGGCGAACCGATGCCTAGCACGGAAGCTGTCGAAGTTAAACGGATTTCCGAAACTGACATGCCAGCCGCATCTACTCAAACACCAAAGCCATAGTCGGAGTACCAAACAATGCGTTTACATAAATTCAGTTTGGTGCTCGCACTGTCGATCGTTAGCGTGCTGTGCGACGCATCATTGCACACCGCGTTCGCTCGCGGCGGCTTCAAGGGTGGCGGTGGTGGCGCCCGTGCAGGTGGCGGCGGAGGCATGTCACGACCAGCAAGTATGCCTCATATGGGTGGTGGAGGTGGAGGTTCGCGCCCCTCACTTCCAGCCTCTCGGCCGACGATGCCAAGTGCTCGTCCCAATTTGCCAACGGCGAGACCGAATCTTCCTCAGACGCGGCCAAGTCTGCCGAATCAGCCAGCAGCTCGACCAAACCTGCCTCAAACGCGTCCAAATCTTCCGAATCCTGCAGTGCGACCTGGCGGTGGCGTTAATATCTCTGGCGGTTTGAAGCCGTCGGTGAAACCTGGAAATCGTCCGAACACGCTGCCCGGGAGCCTGCCGGGGCAGCCGAATGTTAACCGGCCAAATATCGACAGACCGAACATCAACCGCCCAAATCTTGACCGGCCCGGAAGTTCCGTAGGCAATCGACCAGGTTTGCCGAACTTGGGTAATGGCGGCGGTCGTCCGTCAAAATTGCCAGGTAATGCTGGTAACGCAAATCGGCCTTCGCCTGGTGATCTAGGCGATTTTCTGGGTATCCCCGGTGGTCTGAAACCTGGCAACACTACTCGACCAAACCTCCCGAATCGACCTAGTACCCTTCCGGCTCGCCCGAATGGACCGAACTTAAGCAACCGGCCTCAACTGCCAAACGGATTGACTCCTGGAATGCAAGGTCGACCAAATCTCAACAATCGGCCAATCAACATGGGAAATATTTCGGTTGGCAACACCGTGATTAACAACCGACCAAGCTGGGCGAACATTGATAACAATCGAGTCAACGCAATCAACAACCGATGGTCAAATCAAATCGGCGGTTTACACAATTGGAGCAGCAATTATCCGAATCGAATCGGGTATTGGAACAATTGGGGGAACAACGTTCGCTTCCGATGGAACGGACACTACAACCATAATCGTTGGTTTGCAGGTGATTGGTGGTACAGCCACCCAAGCGGGCTTTGCCGGTGGCATTATTACCACCGCTTCAACTACTATCCGTGGGTCTACTGGTGGCAACAACCAACGTGGGTAACGACCAATGAGTGGTTCTCGTGGAACGCACCGTCGTCTGTCTGGTCGGAGCCGATTTACTACGATTACGGCAGCAATGGAAATGTGGTCTACCAAAACGACAGCGTTTACATCGGCGGACAGCAAGTTGCTACGGCTGATGAATTTGCAGAAAGTGCGGCTGAATTGGCTACCGTCACACCGCCAGCTTCGGACGATCAAGCCGAACAAGCCGAATGGTTGCCCCTAGGAACATTTGCAGTCTCGACGAACGAAAAAGATGTCGAACCAACTCGAGTCTTGCAACTGGCCGTTGACAAAACGGGAATCCTTTCTGGAACGATGTACAATCGCCAAACAGATAAAGCCGATGCGATTCAGGGGCAGGTGGACAAAGAGACCCAGCGTGTCGCTTTTCGAATCGGTGAAGGCGAAAAAGTGGTCGCGGAGACGGGACTATACAACTTGACCCAAGAAGACGCTCCGTTGCTAGTTCACTTCGGAACTGATCGAACAGAACAATATAATCTTGTTCGCTTGGATGCACCCAGCGATGGCGATCCCAGCTCACAGGACAACAGTACTTCGGGCAAATAAGCGAAAGAGGCTTCTTCAGATTGCTGAGACAATCGTTCCTCGTCAAACAATTTCCAGAGCTCTTCCAAGCCGACTGAACTCAACGGCCAGCGTCGCGAACCCGACGCTTGGCAGTTGGTGCACAATTCGCAAACTCAGAGCTTTGCAAGAAACGCGAAAACCCTGCTGATTCCTAAGAAAGAGCAGGGTTTTCGCGAGTCGGACCGGGGGGATTCGAACCCCCGACCTCTACCACCCCAAGGTAGCGCGCTAGCCAGGCTGCGCTACGGCCCGATTGTAGGAAGCAACAACCCTCCCGCATGGAATAGCTTACTGCGAACTCGATTTTTTACCAGTCACACTTCGTCAGCGTGATTTTAGAATTCCCTGCGGCGACAAATCTCTCCGATTTCGATATTATATTCACGGCTCTCCTTTGCAAAGCTGAGCTTGAATACCGACCTGTTTCGGCAATTTGTCCATTCGTTAGCGATCTTAATTCACCATGCGTATCGCCGAAATCTTTGCCAGTATTCAGGGTGAAGGTTTTCTAACGGGTGTGCCTAGCGTTTTTATCCGGACCAGCGGTTGCAATCTTCGTTGCTGGTTTTGTGATACGCCTTACGCGTCCTGGAAACCCGAGGGTGAAAACATTACGGTTGATGATGTCTGCCAGCAAGCCTTAGCTCTAGGGCACAAGCACATCGTCATCACTGGCGGCGAGCCGATGATTGCGCCGGACATCGAACGATTGTGCCAACAATTGTTTGAAGTGAATCGACATATCACAATCGAAACCGCCGGGACCGTTCTTCCAAAAGAAGTAATGCATTGCGACCTGATGTCAATCAGCCCAAAATTAAGCAACAGCGCTCCTGACTCAAGCGCCGAGCCGATTTGGCATACGCGGCATGAAGCAATTCGCCATCAGCCTCTAGTCGTTCAGGATTTGATGAAGCTTGCGGTTGATTATCAATTGAAGTTTGTCGTCGGTTCAATTTTGGATGCCGAAGAAGTTCTTGAGTATTTGGATTTACTCAAAGATGTTAACTCAGAAAAGGTTTTGTTGATGCCTCGTGGAACTACTTTAGAAGAACTAGACTTCCAATTGCAATGGATGAGACCCTGGTGCGAAAAACACGAGCTACAGTTTTGCGATCGAATGCACATTCATTGGTTTGGCAACGTCCGTGGCACCTGAATTGATTTTTTCGATTGTGAAAGTAAAGAATTAATGATTTCCGTAAAAGTCACTGCTCCAACTGCAACTATAGTTCTCGATCGCAAGTCGGCACACAACGCATTAGATGCAAAGATGATCCGAGAGTTGAGTCAAGCGTTCCACGACTTGCACGGCGAAAAGCGAGTTCGCTCCGTAGTATTGACGGCTGCGGGCCAGACTTTTTGTTCGGGGGTAGATTTGAAAGCGTGGCACGAAACGATACTGCACGATGAAGAGAGCTTGGAGAACTGGCAAGAAGTAGCAGCGGAGCTTCAAGAGTTACTCGAACAAATGATGCGGTTTCCGAAAGTACTAATTGCAGCGATCGATGGCGGCGCGATAGGCTTCGGTTTTGCTCTGGTGCTCGCGAGCGATCTTGTTGTTGCGACCGAACGAGCATTCTTCTCTCTCCCGGCACCACGATATGGGTTAGTTTCTGGTCACGTGGCGCCATTGTTGTACTTCCGTTATGGCGCTGCCGCTGCATCGCGTTTGCTGTTGGGCAATGAGCGGATTGAGGGCAAGATAGCTGCGGAACTCGGATGGGTGCATCGACTGGTTCCAAGCGATCAGTGCTGGGTTGCTGCAAACCAATGGGCAAATGATATTTCCAACGTCGCACCTGAATCGATTCAAATGACTAAACGCCTGCTCAATGAAATGATCGGCGAATCGATGTTTGACGCGTTATCCAGCGGCGCGACGGCGCTTGCAACCATGTGCTCAACGGAAGCGGCCAGCGAAGGTATTGCGGCTTTCGTAGAAAAGCGATTGCCAAAATTCTAGTTAGCCTGTGTGCTTGAATCGCCGAGTATTCTTTGTTGATTTTTAGCCTCAAACAGGTTGTGTTTTCACAACTAAATCGGGGCGACGAAAATTTTAAAAAGCCGTTTATGTAGCTTTTTTCTGCGTATTCACTGTAGAAACGCGTGCATAATTGCGAGTTGAACCGACCTGGCGCGGAAACTGCAACACTTCGAAAACTTGCTCGTCGGATCACCGCGACGACATTTTTTTCGTCTTAGGAACTTGCTATGCACGCTCGTTGGCTTGTCGATACAGCCGCCATTTTGGCCTATCATCACACGCAATTGGTTGAAACTCGACAGCCGCTGCCGCATCATGCGATGTACCGTTATTGGACCTTATCGAGGCAACGCTTTAATAGCTGGCACGCGGCACTGCACGATTGCCGATTGCAACTCGATTTGACGACTGGTGAGAGTCGCGATTTTATCTGGAATTATTTCCAGCCGGTAATGCAGGAAATTTTCTTGAGCGATGTTCTTGTCCGAGTCCTGTGCGCTGTATCTGCATCGTTAGAATCTCTCACCATAGACACCAATTCCGCCGCAATCAGTTCTAGTGTTTTTGTGGGGCAGGAAGAAGCACGCAATCGATGCTTGCACTTGATGACTGACGCAATTGGAGTTCCGGTTCATCGCATTGCCAGACTGAATCGAATTCGATTTGCGCTTGAAAATTGGACTGACACTTTGTTGTTAAGCATCGACTCGCAAAATGACTGCTCCACCTATTATTTCCACAAGAAATCGCCGGACAAGGGTGTAGCTTCGGTGGATGATGCGATGTCAGCTCAACGCCGGAGGCTGAGGTGGCAATTTTTAGTCTCAGGTTGCCAGCAGTGGATAGACAAGCACTGTTTCGTCGAGTCACCCAACTCGGAACTTAATCAAGACATCCATGCTTCAATTGGACAAATGATGCAGCCCCAATGGATGGACGAGCTTCATTTGACTGACGACTTGAAGCCGCATCGTATGGAACGCGTGCTGATGAGTTTGCAATCTTTAGTGGATTCATCGTTGGCAGGCTGAGCACTGCAAAACTGAGTACAGCAAAAATAACTGAAGGGCGACCGAGAGCGATTGAATTATTTGACGCGAGTGAAAGGAATGTTGCTCACCGTTGAAGGCATTTCAATTGTTGGATTTTGCATATTGTTGGTCATATTGCTGACCGCTGTCTTTACGAACAAGACCATCTCATCAAAGGTCAGTTCTCCGTTTTGGTTGTAATCTGATTTGTTCGAAGTCAGAAAATCCAAGATAGCTTTGGTAAACGCGCCATGGCCCCATTGCTCGGCTTCGAAGCTGCTTTCTTGGGGCAAACAACTCGCAAAAACAACGTGCCCTCTTCCGCGCCAAACACTTGCCCCACTAGCCGGATTGCGAAAGACATTTTTGCTGGATTGGAAGCCTCCAGCGTGACATGTGTCGGTAAATAGTATCAAGTTAGTAGGTACTTTTCGCAGCACGGAGTCCAGCTCTGCATCCGAGATACCAGTCGAAATTAGCCGCTCTGGATCCAAGTCATGACCGCCGAAATACCAATCTTCGTTGCGATCGAAGAGGGCATGCCCCGAGAGAAATACAAGCACCGTGTCTTCGGACTTGATCGGTTGCTGCAAGAGCCACTGCAAGCCTTCTTCGCGAATCGCTTGACAGGTCGCTTGCGCATTTTGAAGAACCTTTAGTTCGATATTTTCAGGCGTTCGTTTGGCTAAATCTCGCCACGCTTGCGTGAAATCTGCGGCATCCTTGGCACCGTATTGCAATTGAAAATTGGCGTCAGAGTATTCGGACAGACCAATGGCCAGAATGTACAGAGTACCTTGCTGGGACGCTTCTGGATCAAAGCGTTTTATAACACATTGCAGCGTCCGATCAGCCTGCGTTTCATTGGTGCAGACTGCCTGAACCGTAATGCCTCGCTTTCCGACAGGCAACTCAAGAGTTTGTTCATACCATATCTCTTTTACAGCTCCGACATTTTGCTCATTCGTTACGCGTGGTTTGCCCTCAACGGAGTGTCCGTCCACTTGAAAGCGAATACTGCTGAGCGCCGCATTGGACGGAATCCTCACCCGTGAAACCACGCGTACCTTTGAGTCGCGGCTGACCGAATTGGGTGAGGGCGAGAGAATGTCAATTTGCGGTGGAATACGAGTTTGTAACTCCGTCGGCGTGGTGCTGGAAAGTGGTTTTGCAGCCGCGAAATTTGGTATCTCACCATCGGCTTTTGCAATAGCAAGCGTGCTAGATTGTTCAGTGATCGCGTAACGAACAACTTTAGGTTGATAGTACTGCTTTTGAAATTGTTCAACTGTGAAAAATTTAGCGGTTTGCTCACGCGCGCGGTTGATGTGCCAGCCAACAAACTTACCGCCGCCACTGGAAGAGTCGTAGTAACCTTCTGGCGTCCAAGCAATCCACTCTCCGGAACTGGCGAGCAACATGCTCGTCAGCGGCATAACCAGTTGTGGTGACTCCACCAACGTCACGTTCACGAGCACTCTCCGACGCTCGTTCATTTGAACGCCGCGATTGACCGAAATTTTGACGCGATCGCCAGGCTTATACTGACCGGTCTGCTGTTTTCGAATTCGCTCATAGAACGAACCATCGTCAAAAGTCAGCATCGTGTCATCAACCAAAATCCCTGCTCGCGCTGATTCACCACCTTGCGGGACATTCACTATGCCCGTGCCATCGTGCAAAAAATCAATATCGCCACAAGGCATTGGCGGCGTCAAAGGAAACACTCGAATGGTTCCGTCCAAGGAGCCTGTAACTAATGTTTTTTGATTCGGAGAAACATCAAAACTTGTAATGGCCGCCGTGTGACCAAGGAATTCTTTCCGAAGATGTAGTTCGGCGAATCCGTTGCTCATCTTTTCGATTGTCGCTTCAAACAGTTTCCCAGTTTCAGTTCCAATGATGCACGTCGAGCCGCTGATACATCCAGGATACTCAATAAATCGAACACACCGAACCATCCCAAATTTGCGCTGGGGAACACGAATCCGAAAATTCGTCAGACCTCTTTCTCGATCAGCCAGACCCCACGGGATTAGTGATTGCGAGTTCTTGTTTTGCCCTGGGTAAGTAAGTTTCAAGTCGTATTCACCGAGAATTGCATTTCTCGTCGCGTTGCCGCTACTATCGTTGTTGGAGACAACAAGCTCGACGTGCCCCAGTTGTGGATGAAATGCGGTTGGTTTGATCGGATGATCAGGCATCCGAATCTCACTCTTTGTTTCTACGAATGTGTCCAATGATAACTTTTTATCGGTGCCTCCCCATCTATTAAAATTCCATTGGCCCACCGGATAGTTGACGTCTGAATACAAAAGGTGTCGACCGTCAGCTGCCCAACGAACATTCCAGATCGATTTGGTGATTGAACGGATGACAGAATGGGTGCTTTTGCCGGTCGCTGGATCCCATACATGAATTCGCCCCAATGCATCGGCGCTTGCTGCGATTCCTGCGCGACGATTCCACGCAAGGGCAGTGACCCTATAGCTGTGGTTGTGAACAGCAATCGACGAACCTTCACTGTTCCAGCTAACACCGAAGAAGGCTGCTTCACCTTTCGATTTCCCGTAGCCTGCGCCGACCGCAAAGAGGTCCGAGGAGCTTGCTGGCTTGCCCAAGAACGGCAGCATATGCGTCACATACCAATCGCTAAAGGGAGCGCGACGAGTTTCCAGAATGGATTTGATACTCGTCGGCACTTCCGATAGGCCAGTTAACGCTCGTTTTTTTGCAACCGAGATGACGATCGGCGAATGGAAAAGAAATGCCAAGTACTGCTCATCGTCCGTAAAATCAAAAATATCATCCGGCATGTAAAGTTGATCGATTGGTGCGGTGGACACGCCACCCCAAGGAACGCGAAAATCGACATCCCAGTCACCGGCTTGATTTTTGAGGTAGAACACAACAAAGCCATCACACCCCCAAGTCGCCATGCGATTACCCGATCGGGTAAACGCGATTCCCCTGGTACAGCCGGTGTGCCCATTAACAAGTTGCTTTATTTCGTCAGGTGATCTGAGATCATAAACCCGCGTTGAGCCTTGTTCGCTATTGTCCGAAACTCCCACCATCAGATGCTCGTTGTCGGGCGCGAAGGTAAGTGAGTCGATGGAACCGATATGAAAACCGTCGGGTTCTTGATAACCGCGTAAGACTGCGTGCAACACACCAGATTCGAGATTCCAGACGCGAACGTTCTTATCAGCAACGCCAGCCAACCAGCGGCCATCGTCGCTGATCGCAAGTCTAGCGATCGGTCCAGAAAAACCCTGAGCGTCGACGACCAACTGAGGAGTCAAGTTTGGTTTTCCAGCAAAATTCGGATCAACGTAGTCTTCTCCGAACCCTGTTAGTGCACAAAACGAGAACCCCCAGATCATCGGAAGAAAATGTGTTTTTGATCTCATGGTAATTCAAGGCTCCAAGCTGCATGATGCGGGGAATGATCGAGGTCAACCTGTTTAATTTTTTTCACTTTCAAGCGCGCTGCCCAATCCTCAATATCGGACCTCGTGGGTCGAGTCTGCATCGCTGGACCTCTGGGAGTCAATTTATCACTTCGCCAGTGCAAAATCGCAATCGTTGCCCCTGAAGCCAAATGATTGGCAACGCGTTTTAGCAGTTCAAACGGTTCCGATAAATGTAACATATGAAACATTACAGCTACGTCGGCTGATTTAGATTCCTCGGGCCACTCTTCATCGAGAAAGTCTAATTGATGAAGATGAACTTTAGGCAAACTACCGATGCGATTGCGCGTCATTTCGATCATGATTGGATCAATTTCAAATGCGTCAATGCGACCAGAAAATAGTTTTGCCAGTCTATTCGTAAACGTGCCGTAGCCACATCCAAATTCTATGACCCGCGATTCTTTTTTGCGCTGCCCATCTTCCCATCCGAAGGATCGAACGATGCCATCGCCATCGAAGAGCGATTCCCAGTATGTTTGCTCAGGCATTCCGCTGTCCGAAATTTTCAAAAGAATTGCAGCCCTTAAATAACCTTTGAAGACAAAAAATTGGTAGGGAATTGAATCGGATACTTCAAGTCTAACTCGGACGTTGAAAACATATTGGCGCAACAGCATTGCGAGTCCAGCGAGTCTGCTGATTTCGCATTTACAATTTTTTCACAAGTGTAATTCGCAGGCTTTTGGCGACGGCGACCAACAAATCTTTCGAGGTGCGACCGGTTGAGCTCAAGGTCAGTCGGTTGCCTTTAATTGTTCGAAATAAAATCATCGTAGGCACTTAAGACCATATTTTGACAATCACTGGCGCGACTGCGGTTCGAGTTCGTTTTTGTAAAGAAAGTTTTGCGGTGGAAGATCAAGATACTTTTGAGCAAGTATGTTCTGAAAATCTCTCATCGCTGTCTTGCTGGGCACAAATGCCGCTGATAGACCGGTATATTTTTCGGCTGTGAAAAATGGCTGTGAAATAAACCTCAGCACCTGCCCGATAGCACGCTTGTCATGATCGGTATTGAAAGCCCAACTGGCATCGCTAAGCGATTTTTCTTCCAATTGCGAAGTGATTAACACAAGAGCTTGCCGAACGTCATGCGCAACTTTTTCAAGGTCCGCATCAGAAGAATTCCCGATCAAGCTCTTGGTAAAACTCTTGTTTATGTCCAGAGCAGGATAGATTCCTTGACTCGCGATCATTCGTGATGAATAAAGGACTGCATCAAAAGTGACGTCGTCGATTTTTTCACCGATCACCATTGAAAGTAGACTTTGCTTTGGCTGACTACTATTGCGGCGAATTCGAATTGCTTCACGAAAATGATGTACTAACGATGAGCGATCACTCATCAAACAGACAGCGATATTTTGTTTCGATTTGATTTGCTGAAGATGTCCATCCAACTCTTCTGCAGTGATCGATTCCACAACACGGATATTTTTGCAATTCGGCAAGGCCGCATCGAGCTCATGCGCTTCGGCTTCAACTTCGCTGATCCATGAATCGAGATAGACGACAAGCTCAAAACTTTTCTCCGGGCTGTTCATCAAGCGATTCGCTATTTCGATTCCCAACGTTTTGATACCTGATCGCGAATCGCCTGTAAGTAGTACATCACCTGCAATAGGCAGCGGAAAAAGAAGGTCGATGATTTTCAGTCCGGTCTTTAGAAACCGACTGTTTACAATTGACTTTTTTGTAGTTGTGAAAGGCCACATAGATTTAAAAAGTCTTTGAAAATTGGATGGTTTGTAACTTACTGATCGAGGGTTGTTTAACGAATGCCGATCGCGATTTCTGCGGCTCGGACAGTCCTAGCTTTTAAGTCGGCGAAGTGCTGGTCTGGTTGTATAAAAAACGAAGCTGGCATTTGCCCATAGAATTCCATACTTTCGTAAACACGGTCCCATCCAGCTCGCTCGGCCAGATCATATGCCGTCATGCCCTTTTCGATTCGTTCGTCCGTGCTCGAAAAATCGCGGAAGAAAAAATACTTTAGGTTTGGGAAATAGCTGAAACGAACGATAGGATGCAAACACAACCATCGCATGATTGGACAATTGAAACTTGCAACCGCATCGGCAACCCCGGGAGCGACAGTAATCTCCTGCTCGCATCGAAATGATTGCTCGAAGATTTGTTTTTTTTCATCTGAAGCAAACTGCGTCCCCGATTCTCGCGCGTGATGGACTCGGTTCAATGCTTCGAGCAAGTTAGCTGGCACCACTTGATCGGCCCCAGATTCTTTGCCATACCGTTTCGTGAACTCATAATTTGCGTAGGTGTCGATACAGACTTGCCGATTGACACAACGAAATGCTTCGGCGAACTCGCGAAGAATCCCCATCCGATACGCTTTTTCTTTTCGGTTATAGAAATATCGCTTGGCGATCAAGCGACCGAGGCTGCCGCCCGATTCAAAATATGCCAAGCCCCAAAGTGCTCCGTGGGCGGCAATTTGTGAAAACGCATGGTTCCGACCGGAGTCCAAATACATGTGTGTCAGAATCGAAACTCGACTTGGGATGTCCATCAAGTTGCCGGCCAGTACGTCCGCTTGAGCTTTGATTTGATCGTAAACTAACTTTAGCTCATCAACATCCATTGATGCTCGACCTTGTTTAAAGTTATTGGCGCCTACCCGAAAAGGGGTCTGCCCCTCTCCGTTCCAAAGGGTCAGCCCCTTTTCGGATAGGTTTTTAGTAGCACATAAATTTACGGAAAGTTGTAGTCGGCGTTATCAGGATCAAAATCTGCTTCCGTTAAACCAACATTAAGTTTCAGGTCATGATATATGTAGGACTCTTCAAGCGGTAGCGATTGGTTGTCCGATGTTGGCCAAAGGTACGCAGTATAAGCTAGTGGAATTTTGCGAGTTGGATCGAATAAGATTTCGGCGCGATGAAAATCTAAATTGGGTTGGGCCTTCGGATGCACGACGACAACTCGAGTGCACTGAAGGCCTTCCCAAGGTATGTTTTCCTCTAAGGTCACTTGAACTTCTGGACTGGTGCGATCACGCAAGCCTTTTTCAATCAACTTCTGAAGCAAGTTCTCAATGCCGACTCGATTGGCAGGATACTTATTGCCCATCATTGCCAACGCATCAGTCGGATTCAAGCTGACGCGGATCATTCCCATCCAGCCGGCTTCATGAGCGACTAACTTGTTGTCATTTTTCCCCTCGACCCAAATTACTTCGCGACCCTTCACACGTGTCGGCGAAACGAAGCGAAAGTACGCGTGCAGCGGATGCTCGCTGCTGGTTCCAGGGCGGGGCGACTGCGTTAGAATCTTTAACTCGATCTGCTGAGCTTCGCCGAGCACGCCGTTGACGCGTTCTTGCTTCTCTAACGTTGCGGTGTAGTCCAGGACGTTGTCGTGGATATGTTCAAGCGACAGTTTGGCCATCGCCAAGATAGGATCAAGGCTCAGGTTTGATTCCGAATCGAGAGCGGAAACATCGGCGATCGATTCCGCTGAAGTCCGTTTTCCAACGTCGCTGATGAGACTTGAATCAGTCGAGCGTTTCCGCCAGAAAACTGTCGCCGCAAGAACAAGAATTAGACAGACGATGGCACCGATCAATAGTCGTTTCTTTAGCATTTCGGTCACTTAATCGTGCAGACCGAACTCGGTCCCTTTTTCCAGCCACGCGGCTACTTGCTCGCGTTGAATTGTTCGGGCAAGTTGATAGCCTTTGGTTGAAAGCGAAAAGTCTCGATGCAGATGATGAATGACTAAACCACTTACACACAACTCTCGAAAGCCTTCCAAAAACTGGACTGTGATCTCCGGATTACTTGCATCTCGAAACGCGATCGTTTGGCCGTCTTCGCGCTCGATATAAACCGCTACCAAACGCGATGGAGCTTCGAAGGCGGTGTGCAATCCTTTGATTTCAATGATGCCGCGATCGACTGCAGCATAGAGTATCGTTTGAGCTTCGGGCGAAAGTTGATCCAGCGACGGAATATCGGGCTGGTCGATAATCGCTTGCGAACAGAGTTGGGCCAAGGCAACTAAAATCGGCGCGCCGGCACCAAGTGCTTCCCAAGAACCAGAGAGATAAGAATCAACTGGGGTGATCGAGGTTACCGAGCGAATCGGTCGCGAAAATGCGTAGGTTTCGTCGTCCATAGTTCACAAATATAAATTCAGAGCCAGAAAGCACTCAATTATACCAGTTTCGACAACCTGATTGAAACTGATCTGGCGGTGAACGGTTTTTCCTGCTTAGTACTTGTTTTAACGCGAAAAACCAAATGAGCCTGAGCGACGCATCACAAAAATGTGTTATGGGCTGCTACCGCAAGAGCTAACGTAGAAACGAACGACAGAAATGCGAACCTCGACCATTGCCCCAAGACTGAAACTGCTCGGTTTGCTGCTGATCTGTGCCTCAATCATGATGGGTTTGTTGCTCTCCGCTGTCGGAGTTCAGACAGTCAATCTGAAGGCACCATTCTCCAAGAAAGTTGCCACGCGTGTTAACGAACGTTGGGAAGCGGCTGGATTTTTGACGTCCTCGGGGACAGACGCTAAACAGATCGATCAATTTGATAACACAACAAGTATCGCCAATCAAAGCACGCAAGTCGCTAATTCCAGGTCGACTGGAAATGAATTGTCGCTCGATGGGTCGAGTTATCCAATGGAACCGGCTAGCTCAGATAAATGGATGCAATTCGAACCGATTGCCGACTCAGCGGTCCAGAAGCTGACTGAGGAGAACGACGAAGCATTGACGATTTCGCTGTGGTTGATCATCGCACCAATGTGCTGCGTTGGGATTTTGCTGTGGATGACGCCGCAACCTCAGAGCACCAATCGCTTTGCGAAGAAATCTAGCCGGCGTTGATAGCTCGCTATTTTGTTTCCGAGGCATCATTTAATTTGGAAGCTTTAACAACTCGAAATACGACTTGAACGAGTCGTCGTCGGCGTGGTTAAATGCAGTTGATTCTCGCCGTCTTCGGCTTCCGATCCTGATACTTTCGTCCAGTTAATATTCTGATGTTGCAGCGAACCGAGCCGTCAAAGGTTTTGCGAAAACGATGGTGGCAAAGCTTAACTGCAATCGTGCTGCTAGTAGCGCCACTGGCTGCACTCGCAATTGCCAGTCGTGACCAGGAAATTGTTGCGTGGCTCTGCCAGCGATCACTGCCGGGTGATTTGGAGAAGAGTTTGCAGCTCTCCGAAGCGTTTGCGCATGGCAGCGGCGTTATAGCCATCTTCGCGGTTCTTCTGACGGTCGATGTCAAACGCCGTCGTCAGTTGATCATCGCGGCCGCGATGGTCGTCGTCATCATGATCGCTTCGAATTTGGGGAAATCTCTGTTCAGTCGAGCTCGGCCTTACACATTGGAACAGTTTCCGGAGTTAACTCAGACTTGGTTTCCTGAGTTTGGAAGTCGATTTTGGGACTCACGTGTCCGATCATTTCCGTCGGGCCATTCGGCGACGGCAGCAGCAATGGCGTTTGCCCTTTCGAGCGTTTATCCTCGCGGTCGATATCTATTTGTCACCTTGGCTTTACTCGCTTGTTTGCAGCGAATCGCGACACAATCGCATTACCCCAGCGATGTATTTGCCGGCGTCACCGTCGCTGCCGCAGTTGCTTTGATCTGGCAAATTTTTTACTGGCCCAGTCAGATTGCGATAGAATCTAGCGAGCAAATTGCTACCGCATCTAATAGGCTTTCGGAAACCGACGTGGCCGACGATTTGTAGGAACCGAGAAGGTTAGCCACCTTCTGCATTGGCTTAAATTTAGTGAACCATCAAAGGGTAAGATTATTAATGAGTGAAAGTAACGATTCCGCCATACCCGCATCGGCGCTTCGCAAAACCGCTCGCTGTCCAACCTGCGACACTCCGTTCAAGCCGGTGGTTTCGTCGCCAGCGATGCCGTTTTGTTCGATTCGTTGCAAAATGGCTGACCTCAATCGCTGGTTTGATGAAGGCATTGGTTTGCCTTACCTTCGAAACGACGAAGATGAAGACGACGAACAGGAGCCACCGCCGGTCATCCGCGAGTGGAATTTTGATTAATGGCCGGGACGTACTTTTCGCGGTGATTCTTGGCGCAATTTGCCAAGTAAGATAGGCTTCGCAGTTCAACGCTGCGTAATCCGCTGGCATCGATCCTTTTTCGCGGCTGGCTGACGCCGTTTTCACCCACGACATCATCAGATATGAATTCTAAGCAAGCCGACGCGGTTGCGAGCGGTCAAGATATCCTCCAAGCGGTCGGTGCCACGCGTACCAGCGTCGACTGGCATCGTTCGACGCCTTGGTGGTTTTTTCTTTCCGGATTCGTCCGGCTGGGCTGGCGGACTTCTCATGTTTTTTTCGCTGCCTTAGGAATTTGGTCGACCCACGCAGGACTCTGGGCAATTGGTTTGCTGCTTGGCCAGCGATCGGTTCGATTTACTGGGCCGGCTCAGGGAACTGTTCCGGAATTTACATTTGTCAGCCGTGCTTGGTGGTCGGATCTTTTTCCATTCTCGACTGGTTGGTTGGGCAGTCCTAACTCGATCACGACCTCCGAGGCGGTATCTGTTGTCTCAATCGCTTACTGGTTGATTGTCTTGATTTGGCTGGCCATCGTCTGGGGATTTTTCGGCGGAATTATCACGCGTCGAAGCGTGATTGAACTGGGAGTGCGAACGACGATTGGCTGGACCAGCGCAATTAAGCTGGTCGCGGGGCGGTTGCGGAGCATGGTTGAAGCGGTCAGCTTGCCAGCGATTGCGACGTTTGGTCTGTGCTTAGTGCCTCTGTTTTTGGGTTTACTCTCGCATTTGGGATCTTTTGGCGAAGTGACTTCAGCCATCGGGATGCTTTTTTGCGTCATCTTGGTTATACCTGTCGCCTGGCTCTTATTACTTGTCGTATTTGGATATCCATTGCTGGTCGCGGCTATCGTTAGTGAAAAAGATAGCGACGCCTTCGAAGGTCTTTCACGCGCAGCGGCTTATCTATTTCAGCGTCCGATGACTATCATCCTCGCGTTGCTTGTTGGCGGCGTGACAACTCAAGCTGTTTTTCGCGTGGTCGGTTTGGCGTATCAATCGAGTTTCGGACTACTGACAAAGTTTTATCTCAGCACTGCCGGGGATAATCCGCTCAGCACCCAAGCGGGGCGGCAAATCTGGAATCTTTCCGAGAGCATCGTTCAGACTATCATTCTCGCCATTCCTGTCTCAATGTTTTGGGCTGCGGTCGCGGCGACTTATTTGGTCGTCCGCCGTGAAGTTGACCAAACAGAATATGACAATTTAGATTTGCAAGAAGTCGGTTCACCGCTCGCACTTCCGCCGACCAACTACGGCGACTCCGGGGTGCTCGAAATTGCGAAACAAGGCGCATCACCGCTGGCGACAACCAGTGAAATGAACGCACCCGCTTCTACCCAAGCAACTCAGTCAAAGCCTGAAGTAACCGTTAATGACTCGACCGACAACAGTAGCTCGTAGCCGAAGTCCCTAGACTTCGGAGCCTTTTCGTTGTTCCATCCGATCTCTGGCGAGATCGGCTACCCTTAAATTGAATGTAGTTGAAGTACTAGCGATTCCTCCACATTTAACTATCGGGTTAAGTCATTAGTTTAAGGTAGTGCAGAACTGGTCCTGGCATTGATCGACGCGCCAGCACTGTTCCTGGCCTAACCAGACAAAGAACTGCAACCGCTCGACGATTGCAAGCAACTTACGTAAGAAATAGTGATAATCGAATTTCATGGCGTTTTGGAATAAAAAAAAAGAGCCGGATGGACTGGCTGCCTCTGACCTGAATCAACGCGCGTCGGACACGCCAAAAAGTGCAATCGTGACCGACGATAAAAGTTGGTTTACGAAGGTCAAATCGGCGTTGAGTAAGACTAACGATTGGCTGCATACTGATATCCGTGACTTGCTCAAGACCGAGGGTCGCATCGTTGACGAAGTGTTTCTTCGCGACCTGTACTCACTGTTAGTCAAAACCGACATGGGCACGACAACAGCAAGCAAGATTCGCGATCGAATTGGTCACGATTACCGTGCAAGAAAGGTTCACATGCCGGACATCTTGCGAGTCGTGAGCGAAGAAATTCGCGAAACGATGCAAGACGGTCAGTCAGATATCAAACTTGCAGCTAGCGGTCCGACAGTGATTCTCGTCGTCGGAGTCAACGGCGCCGGAAAAACAACATCGATTGCCAAACTCGCCTATCGATTTACCCAGCAAGGCAAACGGGTCATATTGGGCGCCGGCGATACCTTTCGCGCCGCTGCGGTCGCTCAATTGACTGTTTGGGCCAATCGAATTGGATGCGAAATTTTGACAGCCGAGCAAAACAGCGACCCTGGCGCAGTAGCCTTTCGCACAGCCAAAAAAGCTGTCGACGATGGCTTTGATATTTGCATTATCGATACCGCCGGGCGTTTGCAAACGCAAGTCAATTTGATGCAACAGCTTGAGAAGATTCGACGCGTCGTTGCCAAACAAATTGACGACGCCCCGCATGAAGTACTGTTGGTTCTTGATGCGACGGCAGGCCAAAATGCGATCAGCCAAGCTCGCGGTTTTACAGGTGCAGCCGGTTGCACAGGGATTATACTTGCCAAACTGGACGGTAGCGCAAAGGGTGGTGTGGTCGTTCCGATTCAGCAAGAATTTGGGCTGCCGGTGAAGTTTATCGGCGTCGGCGAATCGTTAAGCGATCTGGCAGAATTTCAGCCGGAACAATTCACCAAGGCTTTATTGGATCTGTAATGTCGATCGAGTTTCGTTGCTATCGTTGCCGATCCCTGTTACGAGTAGCGTCGGCAAAAGCTGGACAACTGATTCAGTGCGGCAAATGCAAGTACACGCTCCAGCTTCAACCGCCTTCTAAAGACGCCGCCCTTCGAAGCGATCAGATTCAAACGTGGCGAACGCTACCCCCGCCACCTCCGCCAGGCGCGGTCCAAGCGACTCCGGATACAGAACGTTATTGGCAAGACGTCTCACGCGAAACGGTAGCCGCGCAACAATCGAACTTGCCAGCCTTTCGTGAGATCGACACCGGCTTCATCACCGAAGATAGCTACGCGACCGAACGCCAGTTGCCACGCGAGGTTCGTCGACCGCGGCGACGCTCAAAGGGTCAAGGTTTACAAGTCTTACAAACCTTGCTCGCATTGGTCGCAGGAATTGCTTTTTTGTTTTGTGGCGGAATCGTTATTCTCGCCATCGCCTACAACCCCTACATGGCAACCGCTACGCTTCGCAGTAGTGGATTTGCCGTTGATGCACCTGGTGTCTTGAGGCGTGGAAGCTCGATGAAGCAATCCGAATCACAAGCCGCAGTTTCATGGAATTCCGGCTCGCTTTTCGAAATTGGCTTGTATCGATCGAGCGATTTGGGCGGCGTTACGATCGATCATTACGTCGCAGGCATCAAAGCGCAAGGTGCAAGCAATGTCCACCAAATTCAACGGGCAGGTCGATACGGCGTTCATTACTCCATGAGTTCTGTCGGCGCATTGCCGCCTCATGAAGCTGAAGTTTTTCCGGTCAGTGCTGGCCTTTTAATCGTGGTATACGTCTGCGGCAGCGATGCAAAAGCGGCAACGGGCAAGACCACTAAATTAAGCCCTGAACAATGTCGAAAAATTGATAAGCCAGATTTATTTTTTGATTCGCTTCGAGCGGATCAATGAACCTTTGCTGTTGCGAATTTTAGTTTCTACTGACCACTAAATCCAATGAGCGATCAAAAGATGGAAAGCCACCAACGATGGCTGCTTGGGATCGCTGCCGGTACAACGTTTATCTTTGCTGTTGTGTTTCGATTCTTGCCATGGGTCGACGAGGCCGCTGCTGCTTGGACTTTCAATTCGCTGACAAAAGTAGCGATTTTGCTTCTTACCGCTTCGCTAGCGTGGCCCAACCTGAATCGGCTGTGGCAATCGTCGTATGGTCGCCTGATCGTCGCCAGTTTGATTGTAATCGGCACAGTTTTTATCGTTCGTCCCCGAGCAATCTTTGCTTTTTTACCGCTGATCATCGCTGGTGTCTCGATTCTCGTGACGCTCACATTTCTGAAGGATCTTTTTTCGAATAAGACGAAGCGGTAAAGTCCAATGCGATTGGTGATTGGCGTTGACGAAGCGGGTTACGGACCTAACCTCGGGCCACTGGTCATTGCGGCTAACGCGTGGTCGATTGACTCTGATCTGTCGATTAAATCGTGGGCCAACGAATTGCGCCCGGCAATTGATTGCCACAGTCGGTGCGACACCGAAGCACCGATCGCGATTGGCGACTCAAAAATCGTTTTTGGTGCGACCCGAAATCTTCTTACGCTAGCAAGGACGGTCGCATATTTCGAACCTTTAGAAGAATCGTTAATCGAAATTTTGAGCAGACTCGATCCTTTGTTTAGCCGGTCAGTTGCAGAGACTTTCTACTTGAAGGAAGGCGACTGGAGCGAATCGCTTCTCGTCGCTGGCTCACACATTGCAGATGTTGCAAGAATGCGAACTGCCGAGCGGCTGGATGGCTTAAAGATCCGTTATTTGGGAACACAGCTTCGGATAGTGTCTGAAAAGATGTTTAATCACGGGGTTTCGATCCACGGTAACAAAGCCAGTTTGCTGACGTATGAATCTTTGCAACTTATCGCTAATTGTTTAAACGCTCAATCGTTGGAGCAGTACCGTTCGATAGAAGTTCTGTGCGACAAACATGGCGGTCGTCGAAAATACGCGGCTCATTTATCGGCTTGCTGGCCGGACTGGTTTTTCGAGGTTCGACACGAAAAACCATTGAACAGCAGCTATTTTGCTCGCGGTTGCCAGCTTCCATTGCAAATCGACTTCTTGGCGAAAGCGGACCATCTGATACCTTGTGCTTTGGCTTCAATTTTTGCGAAGTGGTCCCGTGAGGTTGTCATGCAACGACTCAACGCGTTTTGGCAAACTCGCTGTCCTTCCTTAAAGCCGACGGCTGGTTATCCCGTCGACGCGAAACGATTCGCTGCTGAAATTGAGTCGGCAGTGAAGGAGCTGGACTTAGAACCCGACCAATGGTGGAGATCAATTTAAATGAAGTCTGACGCCGAACGATTGACGCAGCTTGAATTCGTAGTCGCTCATCTTCAGGCCAATCTTGATTCGCTTGACAGCGTCGTTCAGCGATTGGCATTGGAGGTCGAACGAATGCAGCGATCGCTCGAACGACTACGCAATGTTCAGCAAGCCGCGCGCGCCGCATTGGATGGCGACGGTTCAATGCCTGACGAGCGTCCGCCGCATTATTGAGTGAGAGTCGAAGCGGAGTCGCTGAAGAAGCATAGATTTGGGCGTTTTTATCACATCTCGCTATTCGCCAACAAACAACACCCGTTACCGAAGCTCCCGCCTGGAAACACACAGCACTAGGGGCTCCTGAATCTTGGCGGATGAGCCCGGCAGGCGGGAGCCTGCAATTCATTGAGGGGGTCCCGGTCGGAGCTAGAGGAGCTGAGGTGGCCGATAGCGAGAATTTTTGTTTTTTTTCTTAGTTTCAGGACCTGCATGGAGAATACTCTCTGCTCAGTTCTTTTCGTGCGACCGCCGGTCGTTTAACCGATATTGTGGAATCTGAACCCCTCAGGGTGTATAGTAGGGTGACTTGTGTGCCCCGAGTTTCGATTAAACTTCAATTAGTTGAAGTTGAAATAGATTTCAGAAACTTTTTCGTTCGCATCCATCCGCTAGTGCCAATAGCTTCCGCACCGCCTAATTTCCAAAATTCGATGCATTCGGTAAGGATCCGCTTCATGAAATCTACCGTCGAAAGCCCGCCAGATAATCTGCGTTTTCTCGCCAAGCGAACGATTGCCGTGTGTGTTGCGATGGCCGTCATTGCCACTTGCAGCTTACTGATCAGCGCGCAAGTTGAAGAGAGCGGTTTGGTGATGGCCATGGCTGATGATGTCGTGGTTGATGAGGCAGCCGTTAGTCAAGCACAACCAGCAGGTCGCGCAAGCGGTCCAGTGGGACCAAACGGTCAGCCCATGATTGGACCAGACGGAAAACCGCTGCCCGCAAACGGAAAGCCGGCCGAGGGCGCCGATGGAAAACCTGCGACCGATGTGTCACAAGCGGTCCAAAGACCGACAACTCCGCCAGAACCACCCGACAAAAAAGAATTCGATATCAAACCCGACAGCGACGGCAAGATTCAATTCAATTTTCGTAATCAACCCTGGCCCGATTTACTTCGCTGGCTGTCGGATGCTTCGCACATGTCACTGGATTGGCAAGAGTTGCCTGGCGACTACGTCAATCTTGCAACTACGCGGCCGTACACTTTGGTTGAGACTCGTGACTTGATGAATCGACTGCTTTTATTACGCGGTTACACGCTGCTCGAAATGGATGAAGTCTTGATGGTGACCAAGACTGCAGGGATTAACAGCTCACTTGTGCCGCATGTCGCAACTCAGGACCTGAGATCGCTTCCACCAAATCGATTTGTGAGGACTTCGTTCCCTTTGGACATGTTGGTCGCCGAAGAGATTGTCGAAGAGCTCAAAGGGTTGATGAGTAGCAATGGGAAGCTGACCGCGTTGACCTCGACCAATCGCCTTGAAGGCATGGATTCCGCTGGTGTATTGTCCGAGATCAGTCGATTGCTTGATGAAGAACAATCGGCAATTGTCCGTGATCAATTGGCTCGTGAGTTTCCATTGGAGTTCGTTCGTGCGTCGGAAGTAAAAGAGCAGCTTGAGGTTTTTCTGGGGCAAAAAAAGTCCGCGGGGCCAGACATGTCGGACCCTCGTCAGATGCAGCAATTCCAGCAGCAAATGCAACAGATGCAGCAGATGATGCAGCAGGGCGGAAACAATCGTGGCGGTGCCGCCGCGGCAAAATCTCAGCGGCAAACCGACGTGTACTTGGTTGCCAATATTCGCCAAAACAGCGTCATTGTTCACGCTCCGCCAGATAAAATGGCAATCGTTGCGTCGTTTATCGAACGGGTTGACGTAGCAAACAATGCCGCTGATACGATCCAGATGCTGCAGACAAAAATGCAGATCTACCGACTCGCCTCGCTCGATCCCAAGCAATTGGTCGCGACACTTTTAGCAATGGATGCTTTGGAACCGACGACTCGTTTGGAAGTCGACGAAACCAACAAAGCGGTTATTGCTTATGCATCGCTTTCCGATCAATACGCGATTCAAAAAGTCGTTGAACGATTGGATGGCTCGGCTCGAGAATTTGAAGTCTTGCAATTGCGTCGTCTTAACGCCGAAGAAGTGGCAGGCACGATAAAATTTTTGATGGGTGTCGATCCAGAAGATGAATCCGACGATAGCAATTCTTATCCATACTACTATTACGGTTCGAGAAACCGTGATACCAAAAAGAAGATGACCGACAAGTTTCGCGTCGGTAGCAACGCAAATGATAATCAGCTTTTGATATGGGCCAATGACAACGAGCGTGAAGAGGTCAACAAACTACTAGTCAAGCTCGGCGAGATCCCACCGGCGGGTGGTTTTCGATCAAAGTATCGCGTAATAGAAGCGGGTCGTTCGGCTGAGACGTTGGAGTATCTCAAGCGTCTTCAAGAAGCTTGGTCAGGCATTTCAGATCAACCACTTGTCATTCCAGATGCCAGCGAATTCCGCGACAGCATCTACAACACTCCGCCGGAAACAATGGAATCTGACGCGGATGAGAGCGATACAGAGACGTCCCCAAGTCCGGAGACCGATGATCCAAAAATTTCGAGTGGCAAGCCAACCAGAACCGAGCGCTATGTTGCTACTGAAGAGACTGACGGCAACACTAAAACGAATCTTACGAACACGAACGCTGAGGCCGAGCCTAAATCGAGCGGTAACCAATCAAGCATTCGCAAGCCGCCGCCGATCGAAATTAGCTTCGATGAAAATGGTAACTTGGTTTTGAACAGCGAAGACACTGCGGCGCTGGATCGCTTGGAGGCCATGATGTTGCAGAATGCACCGCCGAAGCGCCCATTTGTTGTATTCACGATCAAGAACACGCGTGCAAGCTGGATCGTTTTGAATTTGAAAGACTATTTCAAAGATGCGGAGAACGAAGAAAAATCGGATGGACGAACGAGATACTATTTCTACGATTCGGCCCCGACGAACGACAAGAAGCCCGACCCGCAATTGGGCAAGAAACAACAAATGAAGTTTGTTTACGACAACGATACGAACACCGTCTTGATCCGTGGTGCTGACGAGAAACAGATCACCCTCATTACAGAGCTAATCGAACTTTGGGACACGCCAACCAAGGTTTCTGACCGTGATCTTCGATACACGCAATTGGTCCGCGTGAAATATTCCAAGGCCGAAGCAATAGTTGACGCAATTAAAGATGCCTATCGCGACTTGCTCAGCTCAAATGATAAAGCGTTTCAAAAACAGGGCGGGGAAGGTGGCAACGGTGAACAAAAGCGCGATGACGATCAAGATGTCGTCCGAAACGGCGCTGTCAACTTTGCGTTTGAAGGCAAATTGTCGCTCGGCGTCGATAGTGTTACCAATTCGGTCTTGGTGTCCGCGCAGGGCAAAAGCTTGCTCGACTTGATCGTGAAAATGGTCGATCAGCTCGATATTGCTGCCAAACCGGCGGGCAGTATGTCGGTTATCGAAATCCCCAGCACAGCCAATTCAGAATCACTGAAAAAAGCACTTCAAGCGTTAATGAATACCAAACAAGTAAACAGCGGCCAACAAAATCAAAATGGCGGCAACCAAAATAACGGAAACAACGCGAACAACGGGAACGGCGGTGGTGGTCGACCAAATCGTTCAGGCAGGTAGCAAAATGGCAAGTCGAGGCTTTCGAGGCGAAAGCTTCGCGATTTATATCGCTTCGGCGAATTTAGCACTTTCATTGCCTAGGTCAAAGCAACCAGACCTAACGTTCAACGGCAAGTATTCCAAGTCGAAATCATGGTTATCACTAAACTCGAATTAGCTTGGGCTGTAACGATTTTCAGAATTGATTAAACTTTTGAGGTATTAGCGTTTAATTCGACGAAACCTTTACATTTTGCTGCTATGAGCCAAATTCGCTGCACAGTTACGACGCCTGAAAAAACAGAGATCGACGTATCGGTAGATTCCGTAACGGTCCCGCTGTACGACGGAGAGATGGGTATTTTGCCTGGGCACGCTCCGCTGATCGGACGTTTGGGCTTCGGTTTGATGAAGTTCAAAAACGCTGGTCAGATTACTTCAAAATATGTTGACGGCGGATTCGTTCAAGTTTCCGACGATAATGTCTCAATCCTTACCGATCGGCTGCAAGACCCAGCGAAATTGGACTTAGAGTCAATCAGCGAAGAACTGCGAGTCGCATTTGCGTTGCCATCCGATCGTCCCGAGCTGGCTGCGATTAAGTCACGTGCCGTTGAGCGAGCCCGTAAACGCAAATCAATCGCTAGCCACTAGACGCTGTGACAAGCGTTGAGCGGACTAGGTCTGAATCCACTACTCGGTTGAGCCGCCAAAAAATTCGATTCAATCGTTCGTTTCAAGCCCGCTTGCTCTGCGCTGCCCTAGCGACACTCTGGTTGCTTTGGCCACTTTTTTTTGGCAAACATGTCCTTGCTTATCGAGACATGTTGCACTTTTTTTATCCGTTGTACAGCTATCTCGATTTGCGCCAGGGCGTAAATTGGTGGTTGCCACAATGGAACATGCTTGATCGAATCGGAACTCCGATCATAGGTGAACCCACTAGCGGAATTTTTTATCCGCTACGCTGGATCTTGGGACTGCCTTTCTTTTCTATCGAGCAGCGGATTGCTTATTTCCTAGCGGTGCATTTTCTGATCGGTTGGAGTTCTGTTTTCATTGTTGGCAGACGCTCGTTTCGACTTTCAACATCTGTTGCATCGTTGGTTGCGATTGGATACACGTTTGGCCAAGCCAACTGTTTTCTGATTTATAACCCTCCCTACTTTTTCTCTTCGGCATGGTTACCCTTGGCCTTGGGCTCGATCTTTACAGGGCTAAAATCTCCGGCGCAACAATGTGTTCTTCCCAAGTGGGGCCTAACACTAGCTGCTAGCCTGACACTGATGATCCTCGGTGGCGACGTGCAACTGCCGTACAACTTAGCGCTTTTAAGCTTTGTTCTGTGGCTGACTTTTTGTATTGAGCAAATTGTCAAAACGCGTCGACAGTCTAGAGCATTTCGCACGCCCTGGGATTCTTTCGTTAGCCAATCGTTGACCCGGATTTTTCAGTTTGGAATCGCATTCATTGTTGCTGGCGCTTTATCGGCGCTGCAAATTTTACCGACTTGGTATTGGATGCATGCTGGAGCCGCCGGTTCAGAGACGTTGTTACGTTCGGGAGTTGGCGATCGTTATGTTTTGCAGAGCTCTGAGCTTTTGACCATAGTTCTACCGTCCATCTTCGGCTCGTTTGCTCCCAACCACACGCGTTGGTTAGCTGCATTCCAGCCGTCCTTTCTCTGGTGCCCGTCGCTGCATGTCGGAGTATTGATCATTGTATGTGCAGCTTTGTCGTTACTGGTCGCCGGCCGCGCGCTTCTATGTAGAACTCTTCTGGTGATCGTTGTTTTCGCCGGATGGGCCGCCTTGGGTGATACCGCTGGGCTTTACTGGTCTCTGCGACAATGGTTTCCAATCTATGAAGCGTTTCGATTCCCCATGAAATTTTGGCCACTGGTCAGCCTAGCGATATGCCTGCTGGGCGGCGTGTTTTTAGATTTTGCTGCGCGTCGTCGAAACTTACGGATGTACGTTCGTGGCGGATTACTCTGGTTGGTATTGACGAATCTGGTCTTCACTTTTGTCGCAAGTATTTTATTTCTCCAAGGACTGGGTTTCGAGGTGCCCAGCGAACCGCTCAGCGGCGGGTTTGCAAGAGACTTGATGTTCTGGCATGCCGGATTTGCGACCAGCCTAACCGCCATTGTCGGACTAGCGGCTTGGTATATCTTGAAGCCTTCAAATGACAGATGGAGAAAGCGTCTCGTCGGTTACGGCTTAGAACTACTGCTGCTGATCCAACTATTGGGCCTTTCGAACTTGAATTTGTCGTTTGCCGATCGTGAAAGCTTTGCATTGGCTCCTCCAGCCGATTTTCGCTGGGACATGGGCAAGCAATCTTTGCCGGTTTATTTCTCTCAACCGGGTCGCGATTTGGATACAGAATTTGAGTCCGCTCCACGCTCATCGATCGAAGTGGTCAATTTTCAGATCGCCAAGCAAGTCGGAAAAACGCATCTACTTTCGGGCACGCGAAACTTCAATGCGCAGCTTTCGATCGAGCCACCAGTTTATCGGAATTCTGGCTCGCGACTTTCAATGCTTTCGCACACCACCAAACCATCAGAAATGGCCACTCTTTGGAAAATTGACTGCCAAGACGAACAGATCAATTTACATTCCGATTCGACTGCTGCCTGCGAGCTGACCTTGCCAATGTTGCAAGACGGTGGTTGGTCGATTGCGAAAAGTAGTGCCGGTGGACCAGTGGAATTACTCATCTCCGAGGATCACCTAATTCGGTTGCGACTTCCCGATAATGCAGGGCATGTTAAATTAGTTTACACAACGCCGGGCCTGAAACTTGGCTCAATAATCTCGGTCTCTACTTTACTGCTCCTATTGATTTACCTCCTATGTTCGAAACACTACCGGTCGCGCCACCCGATTCCATTCTAGGTTTGTCAGACGAGTTTCAAAAAGATACTCGTAAGGAAAAAGTGAATCTGACAGTCGGGGTTTTTAAAGACGACTTGGGCCAGACACCGGTCCTCGCATCGGTCAAAGCAGCGGAAGCAAAAATTCTCGATTCCGAAAAATCGAAAGGTTATTTGGGCATCGAGGGACTTGTCGCATACAACACTGCCGTCACTCAACTGGCTCTTGGAAAGCTTTTTCCGAGCGAGCGAGTTGCGACGCTCCAAAGCCCTGGAGGCACTGGCGCCCTGCGCATCGCTGGCGATGTTGCAGCAAATTTTTCAATGACGAAACGTATCTGGGTCAGTGATCCAACGTGGGCCAATCACACCGCGATTTTTACAGCCGCCGGCCTTGAAGTCAAAGTGTATCCTTATCTCAGCAGCGATAGAGTTTCAGCCGATATCGAAGCGACCATTGAACACCTTGAGAAACATGCTCAAGTTGGCGACTTGATCTGTTTGCACGCTTGCTGCCATAACCCAACCGGCATTGATCCATCGGGCGTGCAGTGGGAGAGCTTGGCTACGTCTATTTCTAAGCTACGCATGATCCCCTTGATTGATTTTGCGTACCAAGGCTTCGGAGATGGATTGCCCAACGATCGATTCGCCGTCGAACACCTGCTTAGCATGTGCCCCGAGGCCATCGTTTGCGCATCTTTCTCGAAGAATTTTGGTCTATACAGCGAGCGAACTGGCGCCGCGATGTTTATCTGTGCCGATGAAGCAGCCGCAATAGCTACATTGTCACAAGCCAAACAAGTTGTTCGATCAAACTACTCCAATCCCCCGCGTCATGGTGCAGCGATCGTGGCGGAAATACTCAATGACGTTGAGCTTTGTGAACAATGGCAAGGTGAAGTCGATGCAATGCGATCGCGAATCGATCGAATGCGAAAGAGTTTCGTCGCGGGCATGTCGGAGAGCGGTTGCGACCAAGATTTTTCGTTCTTGAATAAGCAGAAAGGCATGTTCTCTTATTCTGGCCTCAGCAAAGATCATGCGGCGTGGTTGAAGACTAATCGCGCGATTTATATCCTCGGCACCGGACGAATCAATGTTGCTGGAATGTCTGATAAAACGATGGATTATCTATGCACCAGTCTGGCTCAGTGCATCGCGGACGTTAGCCAACCTTCAACTAAATGACTGCTTGTTGAGAGTTCACTAAGCTAATCTTGCCATGAGCAATTCGCGTTGGCACATTAGCTCCTTAGGCATCTTGTGATACAGCTTCAAAAAGAAGTCGCTTTGAGCCAAGATTTCGGCTAGCCATTCAGCTCGATCAAAACGCATCGCGTCTTCGAATTGTGTGACGTCAAAATCAGTCAGTCCATTAGTATCAAAATCATTCCAGTGAGGAATCCAACCGATCGGTGTTTCGTGACCGCTGATTCTGCCTTGGCATCTTTGGACAATCCATTCGAGTACGCGGAGGTTTTCACGAAATCCTGGCCAAACATACTCCCCCGACTTGTTCTTACGAAACCAGTTGACGTGAAACATTCGCGGTAAGTGCTTGATCTTGCTACGCATTTCTAACCAGTGAGCCAAGTAGTCACCCATGTGGTAGCCACAAAAGGGTAGCATCGCCATCGGATCACGGCGGACCAATCCTGTTTTCCCAGCCGCCGCTGCCGTAGTCTCCGAGCCTTGTGTGGCACCGAGAAACACTCCGTGCGTCCAGTCGAAGGCTTGGAAAATTAGAGGCATCGTTGACGGACGTCGCCCGCCAAAAATTATTGCATCGATTGGCACTCCATCGGGATCTTGCCACGCTTCGTCAATATTAGGACATTGACCCGCTGGAGCTGTAAATCTCGAATTCGGATGGGCCGCCGGCTCACTGCATTGCGGTGTCCAATCACGCCCAAGCCAATCGATGAGATGCGCCGGCGGTTCACTATGTCCCTCCCACCAAACACAATGGTCATCTGTCATTGCTACGTTGGTGAAAATTGCATTCTTGCTGAGCGCCTCCATTGCGCCAGGGTTTGAATCCCAAGATGTCCCAGGAGCAACGCCTAAGAATCCAGTCTCAGGATTTATCGCGTGCAGCTTGCCAGTTTTTCCAGGCCACAACCAAGCAATATCATCCCCGACCAGCGTCGTTTTCCAACCTTCAGCGGCATGGGCAGGCGGCGGTTGCAACATCGCCAAGTTGGTTTTTCCGCAGGCACTTGGAAACGCAGCCGTGACATAGCTCTTCCGCCCGTCCGGAGATTGAATCCCCATAACCAGCATGTGTTCAGCCAGCCAACCTGCGTCTCGCGCAATAACGGTTGCCAAGCGAAGGGCGACACACTTTTTGCCCAACAATGCGTTGCCACCATAACCACTGCCGAAGCTCCATACTTGGCGTGATTCTGGAAAATGAACGATATACTTCTCTCGATTACACGGCCATGGAACATCAGCTTTGCCTTTGTCTAATGGCAAGCCTACAGAATGAACGCAACGCAAGAAGTCTCCGTTTTCTTGTAACTTTTCCAGAACTGGTGTCCCCATGTTGCACATAATTTTCATGTTCACAACAACGTATGGCGAGTCAGTTATCTCGACTCCGATCAAAGCCAACGGGCTGTCCAGCGGCCCCATACAGAAGGGAACAACGTACATGGTTCGGCCCTGCATTGACCCTTCAAACTTTTGATTTAGGGTTTCTTGCATCATCGTCGGCTCGACCCAATTATTGGTAGGGCCTGCATCCGATTCTCGCAACGAACAAATAAAAGTTCGCTCCTCGACTCGCGCCACATCGGATGGATCAGTCCGCGCCAGAAATGAGTTGGGGTGTTTATCGGCATTCAACGGGATAAATGTTCCTCCTTCAACCAAAGTGTTACACAACTCTGACCACTCATCATCACTACCAGTACACCATCGAACCTCGGAAGGATTGCACAATTTAGACATCTCGTCGATCCACGCCAACAACGCTGGATGGAGCTTGGTGTGCTCAACGGGTAGCGATGGCAGCGCTTCGGTAGACTGGGTCATGACTAATTCTTCACTGGTTAAATTATTGAAACTATCAAGGTTAGAGACTCTGCCCAAGACCGCACCATTGCAGGCAATGAAACTAGTGTCTGCGATTGCCTAATTTTTACTAGATCGTGCTGGCAAGGTAACCCGATATTAAGGATTGAGCAGCTTTTGCACCTGAATTCACTGCCAATTGACTCTTGCAGGAAATGGTTTTTAGCAATGATCGATTTCAACGCAGCCGCAGTAATCGCAGGCAAACACTGCGGAACAATCGCTGATTGGCTAGACAACTGGTGCGGCGTTGCCGATCGCTTGCTTGTCACTTGGGAAAATTGGATCGCTAACTTTCGAACGCTAGCAATGGATGCGGATTCAATAAAATTAAATGCTGCGATTGAGTCCGGCGAGCCGATCGTAGCTAGCTTAAAATCTCTGATGGCTGAACGCAAGGCGATGCTCACAGCATTAGCAGTCAATTCTTTGCAAGAGTGCGTCAGTGATTCTGGGGTTCAAAACAAGTCTAGCCGCCTATTGCAGCTCAAGCGATTGGAAAACCGAATCGCCAGTATTCGACAGCAAGGGCTAAGCCAATGGATATCGACGACTCAAACAGTAAGGTTCGTCGATGAATTACTTTTCATCGTGCGTAGCGGCCAACGGCAGCCAGCAACCTACGCAACCAATGAGATGAACGCTTTCCAAGGTGGCTTTATCCTCGATTCAACCGCCTAAAAGAGAGCTTGCCGATGTCACTCTTCAGTTCCATTCAACAGTCTTCCAACGCGCTCCGGGTTGCCCAGCTCGGATTGCAGGTTACCGGGAATAATGTTTCCAACGCCAACACACCAGGGTACATCCGTCAGCGATTGGTTCAGGCGCCAGCGAACGGATACCAACAGGGTAATCTCGTCATTGGTCAAGGCGTTGTGGCCGTTGGCGTTCAACAGCAGATTGACTATTTTGTCACTGATCGTTTGCGGGAAACGCAAAGCCAGTTGAGTTACCAACAGAGTCTTGTTGACGGCTTACAAAATTTGCAAGATGCGCTCAATGAATTAGGAGATCAGGATATTTCTTCTGCTCTTTCTCGATTTAGTAATTCTTTGCAAGACGTAGCCAACGACCCGCAAAGCAATTCGGTCCGAGCAGTCGCGATCAGGCGTGGCGAAGAACTATCGTTAGCTGTCCGCACGCTTTCCGATAAAACCAAAAGCGTTCAGCAACAAGCGACACAAGAGATCGCAACTGTTAGCACTGAGATCAATCGCCTCACCGACAGCATTGCTAACTTGAATAAGCGGATTGTTGAAACTGAAGGTGGACGAATTTCTAACTCCGATGCGGTCGGTCTACGCGACGAGCGCTTGTCCAAGATGAATGAGCTATCGGAGTTAATTGATTTTAAAGCGACCGAACAAAGCAACGGGGCGGTAACGATAATCGTTGGTGGTGACTATTTGGTTGCTGACGGTTTCTCTCGCCAAGTCAAAGTGTCGCTCAACAGTTCAGATTCGGCACAACCGACGGAGATCCGACTCATTGATACCGACTCGAAACTCAATGTCACCGGTGGACGACTCCGAGGCCTTTATGAGCAACGAACCGCCGTCGGCGGAAGCTTTGGCTCGCAACTAGATTCGTTTGCAAAAAATGTGATTAACATTGTCAATCGAGTCCACTCGCAAGGGCAGGGATCAATTGGATTCAGCAGCGTTACGGGCGAGACTGTGGTCAGCAAACCAAAGAGCCCTCTTGAACAAGCCGCCGCAGGTATCGACATTGACAATGGATCGTTTCGAATTGATGTTCGCGACGCGGCAACAAACACGTCTAAAAGCTACGAAATTAACGTTCGTCAACTTGGTGATTTTTCCGACACTACCGCTGAGCAAATCGCATCGAGCATCAACGCGATCGATGGATTGGAAGCAAGCATCGGCAACGACGGGCGATTTCGTATCAAAAGCGATTCAGAATCGATTTCTTTTTCGTTCGCCGAAGATTCCTCTGGAGCGTTGTCTGCGTTAGGCATCAATACGTTTTTTGTCGGCGATTCTGCAAGTAATATTTCGGTCCGCAATGAGCTGACAAAAGATTCACGTTTCCTCGCCGTTAGCCTCGACGGTCCAGGCTCAGGGGCGCGAAATGCGCTCGCCCTGACTGACGCGTTCACCAAAGGCCAATCGCAATTGGATGGCCTGAGCTTGCAAGAAAACTACGAGTCGTTTGTCGCACGCACAGCTCAAGACATCAACAGCCAACAAACGATTACCGATGGCCTACAAAATTTTCGTAATGCTTTGGAAGCTCGACATCTTGGGATCTCTGGTGTCAGTCTCGATGAAGAAGCCGCTAATTTGCTCTTGTATCAACGCGCCTTCCAAGCCAGTTCGCGGGTTATATCGGTTGCCAATGAACTTTTTGATACCCTTGTGAACATTGTCTAAGATGTCCAACTCGTTTTATCCAGTCGTTGCCGGCCGCGTCAGTGATTCACTCAATCGCACTCGTTCGCTCTCGCAATTGCAGTACGACCAAATCGCGCTCAATAAGCTGCAAACTCAAATCGCTAGCGGACAACGATTCACCCGACCAAGCGATGATCCTGGCTCTGCAATCCGTGTCCTTGCACTGCAACGGCTCCAAGAAAACCAGGGGCAGCGACTAGTCAACCTGAAAAGTGCCGAAAACTACCTTGGAACTTCTGAAATCGCCTTGGCTGAAACCAACGACTTGGTAAACAACGCGAAAAGCATACTGCTCGAAGCCGCGAACACGGTCACATCCGACAGCGATCGACAGGCCTTGGTATTTCAATTGGACAATCAAATCGATCGACTGATAAGCCTTGGAAATCGGCAATATCAAGATCGATATCTCTTCGCCGGAGGATTAGTTCGAGTCGCTCCCTTTACAACGACAACCAATGACGGAATCCTCTTCAACGGCGATTCGTTAACGCTAAACACCATTGGCGACCAGGACTCTTTGATCGGTCATAGTATTAGCAGCGAACAAGCGTTCGGTGTCAGCTCGCAAGGGGTCATTGGGTTGACCGATCTGGCACCATTGGCAACCTTGCAGACGAAACTAGAAAATCTAAACAATGGCCAAGGGATAACTAAAGGAGCGATTCAACTGTCCGACGGTAACAATCAGGTCATTATCGATCTTGCAAAATCGCATAGGCTCGGAGACATCGTTGAAACGCTGAACGGCAAAACCCTAGGGGATCGGGAAATATCTGCTACTCTTGACGGCAATCAGATTCGAATCGATTTTACGGATGGTTTAGGTGGCACTCTGCGGATCGCTAACGTCGGTGGTGGTCGGCTTGCCTCCGATCTTGGAATTGAAACCGTCGTTGCCGCGCCCGGCTTGCCGATCGTCGGACGAGATTTGCAGCCGGTACTAACGCGAAATACTGGACTTGATCAGTTGCTCGGTGGTGCCGGATTCGATCTTTCTGGCAGCATAAAAATTACTCAAGGTAATCGCGATTACGCCATTGATTTGACTGGCTCACAAACGATAGAAGACGTTTTAATCAAGATTAACAATTCCGGCGCGGGCGTTCGCGCAGATATCAGTACAGATGGTCGACGCTTGCAAATCAAATCGGCACTCAGCGGGGTTGATTTTTCAATCTCCGAAGTCAGCGGTAATCTAGCGTCGCGCCTAGGCCTAAAAACATTTCATGGCAACATTCGATTGGATGACTTGAATCATGGTCAAGGAATTTATCGTGGCGAGGGAGACGATCTTGAAATCACCCGCACCGATGGCACTGCGTTCAAGATTAGTCTCGCTGGAGCGATCACTGTCAACGATGCAATCGCGATAATCAACAACCATGTCGACAATCAAGATCCAGCTCTAAAGATAACGGCGGCAGTTAACAATTCTGGAAACGGATTGGTTTTCTCAACCCCTTTGAGCGGTTTGCCCGACGAAAAGTTTGTCATCGGAAATGTCGGTGGATCGCAGGCTGCGACCGGTCTTGGGCTGATTCCTCCAGGTGAAGCCGAAGCGATCGGTTCCAGTGATGGAACGAATTTTACAATCACTGGCAAAGATAGTAATCCGCAAGAAGTCGACGGGCTGTTCAATACATTGCTGCGATTGAGAAACGCAATCCGCGATAACGACCAGTCCGCTTTTGCGAGGATTTCGACTGCCTTAGATGATGACGCAAATCGAGTGACCGCTGTCCGTGGCCGCATCGGAGTCGATCAACAGCAGATTGAGTCGCTGCAATACTCCAACGAAGATCAAATTCTCAAAGCGACTGAACGTCAATCGGAGATTCTGGACACTGATTTTGCTAGCGCCGTCGCGGAACTGAATTCCAGGCAAGCGGCCTACGAAGCGTCGCTGCGATTGCTAGCCGCACTGAACAGCACTTCGCTGTTCAATTACTTGTAGTTTTTTGGTTCTTTTGGCGGAGCCGGCGTTAAATTGTGCCGATCATACCGATAAGACAAAGCTTGAGTTAGTTACCAGTTAACGATCATGCATCGAGTTGCAGATCATTTGTGAGGGTGCCATGCAAATTACATCCAGCCGATTTGGCTTGCTGAGTATCGAGCAAAGCGACATCATTCTTATGCCGCATGGCTTGATTGGGTTTGAATCGTCGCGGCATTGGGTCTTGCTGTCCAACACGAATAACGCGAGCGTTGCATGGCTGCAATCCATTGCGCTAGCGCATGTCGCGGTTCCAGTCGTCTCGCCTCGTCGATTTGATTCTGAGTATCGCGTTCAAGTTTCAAAACGCGACCTGTCCCAATTGCATCTTCGCCAACAGGACGCGGTTTACGTATTGAGCGTTGTAAGTCGCAATCAAGATTTGTTGACGGCTAATCTGAAAAGCCCAATTCTGCTCAATGCTACTCGCCAGATCGCTGTTCAAATCATTACTACTGATTCACAAGTTCTTGCGTTGCCGATCGGGCAACTGGGCAACAAATCGAACGTGCAAAGCGAACGTGTTCGTGCTGCAGCTTAGTCAAAAAGCAACTCGAACACCTCACGCTGGGCGGAGTATTCGAGGCTAGAACGGTACGTCGCCGTCTTCGTCGCTGCTTGCTTCATCAAACGCATCGTTTGGATCTTTACTTGGGCTTGTACTCCGACTGCCCAAAGTCTCAAATGACAAGGCTTCAGCAGATAGAAAATATTTGACTTCGCTTTGCGGATCGCGTTGCCATTTGCGACCGCTTAACCGATAAGTCACTACGATTTGATCGCCCACTGATAAGTCGTCAACCGTGTCACAAGCTTCTTGTAGAAAGTCGACCGGAATGTAGTTTACGAATCGACCGTTGTCTTGTTCCAGAACTACGAGTCGTTTTCGAAAGCCCTTCGCACCAAAACTCTTCGTCTCTTCGATGTGATGGACAACGCCGGTAATTTTTGTATCGCTCATTTAATTTGCTGTTGAGTAGGTAGTCTAAAATTCTTCGTCTGCTAATTCATCGTACAATTCTTCACGGGTCTTCAATTGGCAAAACAAGGCCTTCTTTTGGTCTGGTAATGAATAATCGAAACCCAACGTGCGAAACATACTTTCCGACGCGCTGATTGCCATGACTTCCAAAACACCATGATCTTTCGCCCGCTCAATGCACAATTTGACAAGGTGAGAGCCTATTCCACGACCTTGAAAATTGCCGTTCACGGCCAAGCATTGAATTTCAGCCAGTTTTCGCGAATAGATCTCAACCGCTGCAAATCCGATGACCTCGCGATCGCCGTTGGTATGGTCAATCACTGCGACAAATCCGTTTCCAATTAAGCCAATCAACTCATTGCGAGTACGTTTGAGCAACTTTCTTGCTGTAACGTAAGGGCGAAGCAGGTCGTAGATTTTGGGCAAGTCGTCAAGGGTTGCAGCACGCACTTCGATCGCCTCGACCGAATCTGTCGCCCCGTTGCTCACTGAAGAAAACTCCGACACCCGCGTAACCTCACGTTCAAAATCGGCGACCGACGACAAAATGCGGCCTGTGAAGATTGTAAAACTAGCAAATCTTCCTTGAAATGAACAGAACGCGAAAAACGAAACTTCAGAACCAAAACGGAGGTGTTCTTCAACTGCCGAACTTGGATTGGCTCGGCAGTAGCCTCGCGTTCCGTTTACCGTGCCTCAAATCGTTCCGTTGCAAATATCTTTCCTTTGGTTAATAACTTTGAATTGGTAGCGATCATCCAGAAGTGTCTGATATTTTCGTCTACGCACTTACCGAGATCGGCGGAACTCGCACATTTTTACTTGAACTCCATAAATCTCAGCAGGCTCAATGTCAAAATTCAACTCGATCGCATTTCTTGGGACCGGCCTAATGGGCGTCCACATGGCCACTAATTTGCTCAAGGCTGGATTCCGTGTCAGTTGCTACAACCGAACTCAGTCAAAAACCGAACCGGTCGTTAGAGCTGGCGGAACGGCAAAAAGCACTCCACGCGAAGCATCTATCGACGCCGACGTGATCATCTCCTGCGTTACCGACGGTCCTGACGTACAACGCGTTTATTTTGGCGACGGTCAGACTAAGGATGGAGCGATCGATGGAGCTCGTCCGGGAACGCTTTTCGTCGACATGAGTACGATCGCGCCCGCAACATCGATAGAAATAGGTCAGCGGCTCGAATCGCGAAAAATGCGATTTGCAGAAGCGCCAATAACCGGTGGAACGATTGGTGCAGAAAACGGGACGCTATCGATATTGGTTGGCAGCGATAAAACGACTTTCGATGAATTGGCAGATGTGTTCAATGCCATGGGCAAGATCGTAACGCACTGTGGTCCAGTTGGCGCTGGTCAAGGCGTAAAGCTCTGCAATCAAGTCATGGGAGCAATGAATATTTGGGGCGTCTGCGAAGCGTTTGCGCTGGCCCGCGGACTTCAAATTGATCCTTCGCTATTAGAAAAAGCTCTCGGCGCAGGTGCAGCATCAAGCTGGGCACTCAAGAATCTTGCGCCAAAAATCGCCGCCGCCGACTGGTCGCCTGGCTTTATGATCGACACACAACAGAAAGATATGCGACTGGTCTTGGACACCGCAGAAAACACAAATACTGTTTTGCCAGGTTCAGCCTTAATCAATCAGTTATGGCGTGCTTCTCAAGTTTACGGAGAAGGCGAAGAAGGAGTCCACGCTTTGGATAAAGTATTGCAGCGACTCGCAAATCGTCGGTAAAAATTCCTTGTGCCATTTGACTCGCATGCCTCGCCGGTCCTGGAATCAAAAATCGCTTTGTGGAATCGTAGTACCCGATGGCACAAATATTTTGAAATGTGCTCCGCCAAGCGAACTTTCGTCGACCGATACCTTGCCGCCAAGCCGCTGGCAAATGCGTTGGACTAACGCTAATCCAAGCCCCGTCCCTGGTTTGGAATTTAAGGCAAGCCGTTTGAACGGTTCAAAGATCGCCTCTCGATCTTTTTCTGCGATACCACTTCCGTCATCTTCAACGCTGAAGCAGTAACCGCTATCACATGCATCGACGCGAACAAGCACCTTGGACTTGGCATACTTTCCAGCATTGCTTATCAGATTGCCGACAGCTCTCAGAAGGCCAGGTCGATAGGTAGTCAATATTTTCGCGCCGCCAGTTTCGATGAATTGAATCTCGATATCGGGATACAATGACGCATGAATCGCGATCGCTTCCATTACCAGATCAGTCGCGTCTACTTGCTCTCGCTCTAAAATGTGATTGTCTTCATCGTAACGCGTGTACGCGAGCAATTCGCTGACCAGAACGTTAAGCTTGTCAGTTGATTCATCGATCGCGTCAATGCGAATACTCCGCTTGTCGGAATCGTCAGCCGAACGCACCAATTCAGTTGCGAACTTAATTTTCGCCAACGGTGTTCGAAGTTCATGCGACACCGCTTGCAACAATTCCTTTTGTGAACGGAGAAGTTTTTCGACGCGATCGGCCATCTTATTGAACGCTCGAACAATTGGCAGAGCTTGCTTGCTTTTTGCATTTCCAATCCTCGCCGTCAGATCGCCTTCGGCTATTGCCAATGCAGTTCGCTCAACATTGCGAAGCTGCTTTGCGATCGGACGAAGTAGAATTGCAATCGAGATCGCGGCCAAGAGAAAAACGCTGCCCAAGCCGAGCAAAATATCGCGACGAGTTGGCACCACAAATTGGGGTAACGGACCAAGCTGAACAAGCAGATCTGAATCGGGCAGCGCGGCGTACATCTTCCCTTGATGCAGGACCGCTGCCCCATCATCAAGTCGAGCGTGCATCTCCGGCGACATTCGATTCTCAGACCGCTCGATCGTTTCCACCGGATAGGCAAAACGCGCTCGAACTTGGGCTAGGGTTTCTGCGAAATTTTCTTTTCCTCCAGCGACTAAATCGTCTCGCACAGAGATCGTCCCGCCGCCTAGCGCATCTTCGACCACACGAATGTTTTCCGCTTCGGTTGTGCCGCGAAAGACATACGCTTGAATCAGCCAAGCAATAAAGAGAATTAAGATGACGCCCAGGTAAAACCGAAAAAACAGCCGCGTCATGTCAATTTCGCCATCTGATAACCAACCCCGCGTATCGATTTGATCCGTGTCGGTTGATGTGGATCATCACCAAGCTTTCGACGTAACCGCGAAACACGTAGATCGATCGAACGATCCAGGCCATCGTAGGGCAGATCAAGCACATCGACATAAACATCGCGCCGATCAACGACCTTGCCAGCGTGCTTGGCCAGATACAACAATAAGTCGAACTCGGCAGTCGTCAGCTCGATACTTTCCCCAGCGATTGAGACATTTCGACTTGCTTCGTCGATTCGCAGATCGTCGACAATGATTGATTGCTCACTCCCAGTCAGTTCTGGCCTGTCAGCTCGTCTCAAGTGGACTTTTAAGCGAGCCAACAGCGCGCGCGGCCGAACCGGCTTGGTCATAAAATCATCGGCGCCCAGTTCTAATGCGACGACTTCATCAATTTCTTCACCTCGCGCCGTCAAAACTAAAATTGGACCATCAAACTTCGTTCGAACCGCGCGACAGATTTCAAACCCATCCACTTGCGGAAGTCCGACATCGAGTAAAACAGCGCTGAAATCGCCCGTTAGGATTTGCTCAATCGCAGCTTGGCCATCGCCTTGAATCGTAACGTCAAACCCATACTCGCTTAAAAAATCGCGCATCATCGAAGCTAACGCGTGATCATCTTCTACCAATAACAAATGTGGATTCAAAAGTTCACTCACTCGGAAGTTTGAATAATTTCACTGGCCTGATTTCTTTCGTCTTGTTTAGCAACAAGGCGGTGAAATCTTCTGGCCAATCGGATAGATTTCTGAATTGATTTATAACAGACAAACGACCAGCTCAAATATTATCACGGATTTCTGATCTCGCGCGACATCAGGTTTGTTTCCGTTTGTATCACTTTGTTGCTTCAACGTTTACTGGGACACCCCAATGCTCGTTGTTTAGCACGTCCAGACACTAGAAATTTGAGGAACTAGTCTGAAAAAAGCTCTGTTCGCTTTAAGCTTGAGAAAGCGTCAAAACGTTCGCGGGACGTAACGCTTCGATCGGGCTCATGAAGGCCGCTCGGCGAGCTGGTTGTCTATGGAAGCTTGGCTTTTTTCGAGGGACAGAGGTAACAAAACTCTTCCGCTACGCACCCGCAGCACACGGCGTATTGAGTAAAGCAATGACAACAAAATCATCTTGATTTTTGTTTTGGCTTAACGATCCAAAACGTATCGAAAACGGGAAATTCTTGGGCTTTATTTGGCCCCACGTTAATCGCCAACGCGCATTCGGCTTCAATTTTTCCGGAGATCCAAGTTCCTATGTACGACCAAAACCAGATTGGATAGGAAAGGTCATCAGTCGGCTCGGCAAGGAAGCAGACATTCTTGTGAAGGGCACCAAGCAGTCAAAGGCCACATATCTAGAAAGGCTAGAACGTAAGAAGCATAAAAGCTTCCGCCAACCGTATCGAGGAGATAGAGTGATGTTTGTCTGAGCTCACGATCTACGGAGTTCGTTGGGTGAACGACTTCGCAATGCATGAGTAAGTCCGCTCATTATTAAGAGAGTAGTGCGCCACAGTTCGTGGAAGGTGACAAGTCGCTTTTACGCACCTGGCAACATTCAGCGAGAAGCTAAGGAGCTGGCGCGACATAACTTTCCGATTTCCACGGCACGTCCATCTGAAACTGAGCACAATTGGTTATTGTCCTAAATCTGCATTTGGACCCCCATGAGCTTGCCTTCTGGGTGAATCAGCTTAGCGATCTAAATCACGAAGCCGCACTGAAAGACCCCAACGGGTTCATCCCGTTTGGTGAATCAGTTTGCTCGAAGCGTCAGGAACTTTCGCTTCGATGGGAAGAACCAACACGGGGGCGGGAAAGATCCCACTGAACTCTTTCGGAGCGTTGAACGTCGCAGTTTTGATCTGCTATTAAACCGCGAAACACGAATGTTAATTCAGGACAATTCCTTAAGAAATACGTCGAGTGCTTGGCGACGAGTAAGGTGTACCCGGGTACACCGCGGCAAAACCAGTAGAGGTCTTCCGCAGCAAAAGCCTTAAAATGGCTGGGAAAAAGCTAGTACACCCATCAGGGCTCGAACCTGAAACCTCCGGTTTCGTAGACCGGTGCTCTATCCAATTGAGCTATGGGTGCTTGCTTGACGGCCTTCTACAGCGGTCAGGCCAAAGTTTACTGCCGAACTGGGGCTTGCGACAAGGGGTTGACGTCGCACATCATCGTTTTGGTTGCGACTAAGCGGCTTTTTTGTTGACCTGGCCGTCTGCACACTTTGATGCTCTCACCAAAAACGGCATCAATACGTCACAGGTTCTAACGACAGCTCCCGAATTGTTCGCAATTATCCGCTTGGCCGATGCAGCATGTTTGGCTCGAATTGTCCGCTCTGAAAGTTGAGCCTTGGCCCAACGGAACAGTTCCGACGGTTCAGCAAGCTGGCTGATCGCGTTGGCACTGACAAACGTGGTCACAATTTGGTGAAAGTTTTTCGTGTTTGGGCCAACTGCTACGCTTGCGCCAAAGGCTGCTGGTTCAATCATGTTCTGACCACCCCGATCACCAAAACTTCCGCCGACAAAAGCTATATCGGCTAGCCCCCAAATCCAGCGTAATTCCCCGATCGTATCTCCAACCAAGATCTGCCAATCGCGATTAAAACTGGCCTGGTCACAACGACTTAAATTAGCCGTCGAAAGTCCAGTCGCATCGACCATTCGAGACACCGTTTCGAAACGTTCGGGATGACGCGGAATCAAAATCAACCGAAGGGCAGGGAAGTGCAGCAGCAATTGATGATAAGCATCGAGCACCAATTCGTCCTCACCCGCTTGAGTGCTTCCGGCAACCCAAATCGGCACGTTGGCAACTGAAGCCATTGAGTCCTGACGAAAAACCGATTCAGATTGGCTACTTCGTCGCAATCCAATTTTCGATCGCAGCGCTTCGACTTCGGAGCAAAATGGATCGGCGCTGCAATTGTCGAATTTGATGTTGCCCAGCATCTGGACGCGATCGGCGGAAACTCCCGCCTGCACAAAACGCTTGGCGCTGCCTTGATCCTGCGCCGCGACGAGCTCAAGTCGTTTGAAAATGTCCTTGGTCCATTGTCCAAGCCTGCGATAGCCCTTGAGAGAACGTTCGCTGAGTCGTCCGTTAACGATTGATACAGGGATCGATTGCTGATTTGAAATCGCGAGCCAGTTCGGCCAAACTTCTAATTCAGCCAACACGATCAGGTCAGGCCGAAGCCGAACCAACGCCGACTTGATAGCCCATGAAAAATCAAGCGGACAACGGAATACGATTTCGTCTGCGAACAGCTTTTTTGCCAACCTCAGACCACTGCCAGAAGTAGCAGAAATCGCAAAGCCAATGTTGGGATCACGACGTCGAAGCTCAACAATAATTGGCAAAAGTAAGTTGACTTCGCCCACGCTGACAGCGTGGAACCAAATTAGCTGTCTGCCCCTCGCGGCGAACGGAACCCGGCCAAACCAACGCTCTTGCCAGGACAATAAGAACGATTTCTTCTTTAAACCAGAGGCAATAATCACTGGCGAAAGCAAAACCAGCGTAAGCAAATACAAGATGTTTAGGCCAATTCTAGGCAGCATTGGAATTCCATTTCCAGCATCAGATCGATCAAGTAAGCCCCTATGTCCAGGCCAGGATATCCAATCTGACCATCCATTACAGCATCAAATTAATAATTGAAGCTGTACCACTCCATCACCATCAAAATGCATGCAAAGAACATCATGATCGTAGAAGCAATGAGCAACGAAGTGTAGACCGAAAGTGGTTTTTTGCTAGCCATGCTCAATACTTAATGAAATCGAAAATCGAATTAGCGACGGAGAAGAGTTTTGGTCAAAGCAATCAACCAATTTTTGCTGCGACGATGTCATTCTGCTTGATGTAGCCTCGGCGATAAGCGGGCAAGATTTCGCCAATAGCCTTGTCGTCATCGACGCGCTGAATGCGAATTCGGCCCAAATACTGATTGCCGCGATAAACTTCCAGCTGATGACCAGGACGCAAGCCGTCGTCTCGACCCAATGAGATTTCAACTAAATCGCTACCAGACACCGCAGTGATGATTCCCTTAACATCGGAAGGTGGCACATCTTCAGGGTTCTCAGAGAGACCAGCAGCGGCCAATGTGGCCGCGGCAGTAGTGCTGCGGGCCTCCAAGATGGTGACTTCATCCTGCAGCTGCTTCACACGATCTTTTGAGTCGGCCAGCAGCGATTGCAAATTGTACAGCTCGTCGGTGCGAGCGATGACTTTGGAACGCAGATCGTTTCGGTCTTCTAATGTCGTCGCGATCTGGGTTCGGATGTTGTTGTTTTCTTCAGTAACCCGCTTCAATTCATCTTGTGTTTGAGCCATCGTTTGAGTGAGCTCGGTGTTTTGAGATTGAAGATTTCGGACTTCTGCTTCGCGCTGGCTAAGCGTTTTGGTGACAGTGTCATTCTGTGTTTGCAACGCGGCGATTGCTTGTCGTCTGGCCGCTTGTTCCTGAGCTAATTCAGTTTGCCCCTGCTCGACAGCCGTCTTTAATTCCTGCACGTTGGCCGTAAGCTGTCGGTTCGTTTTTTCTACTTCGTTCGACTTCTCGCGGTAATTGACGTGCGAGGCGTTCACGACCATTGAAAGCGTGAGGAATCCCGTGCTCAAAACCGTCACAATAATGACGAAGACTTTACCCAGATCAGTCATGTCTTTTAATCCTTAGATGCCATGCCGCCAGTATCATTCAATGGACAGCTAAGGCAGTATAGTTACCTTAAATCGCCATTGTCAACGAAAAGCGTACAAAAGGTTAGCGTGCCTTGAGCAAGTTCCGAATTTGAACTAATTGTACCGAAAATACCGGCGAAAAAGACAAGTCCACAAACGAAGAGTAAATCGCCAAGTTCAAGCCAGCCTCTCGTTGAAACCATCTTCGGCGTTAAAAGCCAAGACGGGTGCGAGATTCCGACCTGAGTGAAAAGTTTAGTTCACCGGCTACGCAATTCCAGAATTTTCTGTGTGAAATTCAACCTTTGCGGGACTTTTGCAAGACTGTAAAAATAGCGCGATTAGAGAACATAGACACGTGAGCGGACTGGTAGTGGTGGAGGCGTTTACGCGCGACGATATAAGTCCTGACGTCCGGTTTGTAATGCCGGATTTCAGTTTCACGCCAGCCAGAAATTTCGCGATATATGCCCAATTTGACTGTTGACTCCGTTCGTCAAGCCTTCGTCGCAGTCGTTGGCAGCGGCAAAGCAGAACAGATCCGAGAATCAATCTTGATCCGCGAAAGCACGTACTGCGGACGTCATTTTAAACTGGCAGGTTATTCGCTGGTTTGGTTTATGGAAGAAAATCAAGTCAAACTGTACACTCCCGCGAAAGATGTTGCTTACAGCGGCCCGGTCAGTACCTTCGTAATGGGCGACCAACAAACCCGTCGAGCTGCATAAAAAACGGCCCCAGAGCAGTAGAACGTCTAATTTCCGACTTTACATCAAAAGCGGGAACTGTTTCCTAAGCGTCCGACCAGACACCTTGCTCGACGAGCGACTGACTGACCAGTTCCGCCCAATTTCGATTTGCGGCTGGAGATGCGGGCGAGGGGTGCAGGATTTTGCCAATTTGAATTTTGGACAACGCTTGATCGCCCGCAACCACTCGCTGGCCGGCAGTCCAAGCGTAGTTGCCAATTCCGACGAACCGAGCGGGCTGCAAAATCTTCATCGCACTTGAAAGGTGCCGATCACAAATTTCCTGTAGCTTGATGCGTAATCCGAGCGGCATCTTGTCCGGCGTCAAATTTCGACCGCTGTCGTCCATGAAAACAAGCGGGCAATAATTGATGACGAAGTTTGTTTTGAAAAAGTCGTCAGGGCTGTTGAATTTCGATTGGAACAAACCCCATAGTCGCTTTCCTGAAATCTCTGACCGCTTGCAGGCAAATCCTTCGATTGGTCGCTTGGGATGCTGATATTTTGGCTGGTGAATCTGACATGCAATGCCCAGCCAGTGACGAACCGCATTGACCTCGCCGAATGGAATACCGGTTTGAGTCATACCCCATGGACCAGGGTTCATTCCAAGAAACAGATTGCCGTTGCTCGCGCTCGCAAAGCGCTTGATGTACAACTCGTGTGCCGGCCATGCGTAGACCAATGGGTTATAAACCCATTGCGTGAACGAAAAGAAATCTACGGCATCAAGCTCATCGATCAGTCGCTTGGCGATACGAATGAGCTTGGTTGCATGGGCTGCTTGTTTCATGCTCGAAAGCTTGACTGGGAAGGAACGCTAGGCCAAGCGAACATCAGCCAGCCGTTTTTTGTAGAACTAGAATCGTGTCACAAATTTCCGAATCCAACTTCTGTGGCTCATCGATTTCATACCAGAAATCAAACACTGATCGGATCTTGAATTGTGGCACTGAAGCAACCAGGGACTTGATCTGCCTTGCGTTGTACAATCGCAAATGCAAATGATCGATCAGCTTAAAGCTTTCCTCCGGTCGTTTGACGGTCATGGTTAAACGCAACCGTTCGACCCGTTTTTTCAAGTCGCAATCTTCAACCGTCAGCGAATAATAGATCCGTGCGTCTTGATGTTTGGCTTGCCATCGTTCAGTTCCAAAGAGCTCACCATCTTTCGGAATCAGATGCAAACCGAGAATATAAATGCCACCGTCGTTGAGCGCGTTAGCAACACATTCTAAGTGACGCCGCGCATCATCCTCGGTCAACAAATGACGGAAAGTGTTTACCGGATTAAATGCCGCATCGACCTTTTGATCTAGTTTGAAATCGATCATATCCCCTTGGACAAGCGACGCTTTGGTCTTGAAACGCTTAAGCTCCTTGCGGCAGAAATTCAGCATCGGTTTACTGAGGTCCAGCCCTGTCACGTCGTATCCGCGCTTGGCCATTTCAACGATCAATCGACCGCTGCCGCAACCAGGTTCGAAGAGTCGCTCGACTTTGTGCGGCACAAACTTTTCAAAGCACTTTTCGAAGAAGTCCGCTTCAAGTGTGACGTTTTCCGCAAACCCGGCATCGTAATACTCAGGATAGTTGTACCAAGGCTCGTCTCTAGTAACGACGACTGTTGGCTTGGAACTTTTGGTCGACGATTTAGTAGAAGCTGTCGTGCCCTTTTTTGCTTTAGCCAAAATGCGAAACTCTAATCGTCAATTAGAAATGGAGCATGGCCGATCAGCGAATGTAATCAGCCTTCAGTCGGTAATAAACACCCGAAACCGTGCTGGATGGTTGCACTGTCGTTTCGACCTGTAAGGTACCGGCAAGATTAAAACGGCGAAAGCCCCAGCGAGCAAACAGATCGCCGGTCAAATCGACTTGCATCATATGCGTTCGCGGCGGTTCGTTGCCAAAACAACATGCGGCGATATCAGGGACGAGGATAAATGACTTGCTGGTGTTGCTGCTGACCGAACTTGGAAGAATATAGCCTTTGACGAAGACTCGCTGTCCGTCATATTCCAAAGCCGTTTCCGGCGGTACATCTTGCTGACCATAAGGGCTTTTCAAAAGCGAAAAATCGACGCGAGAATAACCGTCGGGTACCTCCGTGATATAGACGTAATAGTGTTTGATCGGCGCCGCCAAGAGTGTTGAAACGCAAATCACAACACCGATTAAAGCAATTGATCGACCGGCATACTCTTCTGGGTAGCGTCGAATACTGCGCAACGATGAAAGGCCAAATACCAGTCCAACGAGTGGCAATATGATCAAAGGCACGAACAGAAACGCCAGCAGTCCGATAATCGCAAAAACAATCGCGAGAATGGCAGTCTTGGCAACCGACCGATATGAATCTTCGACAACTAAATCATCTGAACCAAAAGCCGATCCAGGTAGTGAATCTAAGCTGCTCATCGATTGCCCCGATTGAATCTAAATGGCAAGGTTGACATTGATTCAATGCACCTTCTGGAAAAATTGTCACTTGCTGATCGACCCTCTGACGTACAGTCGGTGCCGATTACGAGTTCATGCTGGAATGCAGGATTTGCCGAAGCTGATTGATCCAAATCATTCCGCCGGATCGACCACTAATCAGCAACGCCATCGCGCAACCGAATGATGCGGTCGCGAGCAGTGCTACGCATGAAGCGGCCACGCGGTTCAATATTGCTGGTGGCGAAGCAACCGCGACAACGCGTGGTTCGAATTGACCGAACGATTTCTCTTGTTCGTCGCGCAAATGGTGAAACAAGATTAATGACGGCGTATCGGAAGCGAGTAGAGGTGAATAGCTTTCAACGTCCACCGAACCAGTCGGTGACGATGGAAAAACGTTCATTGAACTGTCGCCACTGCTCGGCTCAGTCACGCTTGGCGTAATCGGAAAAAAAGTCGTCGCTCTTTGAACCGCTTTTGGATCAATCGTTTCCAAGTAAGCCAATTTTTCCTTTGCGACTGGCAATGGACATGCCCGCAAATAATTGATGACTGGCACGCGGACCCAACTATTGCTGTCGTCAGCTTTTTCGAACAGTTCGACCAACTTGTCGATCTGCGACCAATCTTCCCAACGGGCCAAATCTGGAATGACCAAATCCGCATAGTCAGGTCGATCTAGCAAATGACGCATCGAATTGAGAAGCAACTTGCGATCGATCGCATTGCCATCGGTCCCCTGGAACCGCAGGGCCATGATTGCGGCATAGGTATCGCCATATGCACATTTAGTGTTGGTAAGAAACAGATCGTCGATTGTCGGCAACGCTTTCTCGCCGCTGACAGTCAAATAGCAGGCGATCAACGCATCCAAACCTGCATGATCGTTTGGCTCAGTGCTGCGAAGTTTTTTTTCCAATCGAGACGCATCCTCGTCAGCAGCCACAACGCCAAGGAGCGTGTAATACAGTCGCTTTCGATCGGGCGAAACGTTTTTATCGTCCAGCCAACCCCAAAGCTTTTCTCGATCAAGTGCGTCTTTCACTTTCTTGATTTGTTCGTAAGGCGCCAACGCAAACTCGTCATAAGCATCACCAGCCAACAGAGGCTCGGGGCTCTCAAGGTAATTCATGAAAAAACGCAGACGTTCGCTGCTATCGTCAGACAATTTAAACAGCTTTTGAACATAATCCTTTGACGCATCTGTGAGCGTCATCGGCGAAGACCAAAGCAATTCGTCACCGCTGCGAACGGCCATGACCAGAAACGTTTTCTCCGTTTTGCCAGGTCCAAAATATGGAGCCACCAGCGTATCGCTTGAATTTGCGAACGACTCGCCTCGAACGACATCGGTAATTTCAAAGGTCGCTTGCCCGTCAATGGTCTCAACATCGCTGGAGACAATTTTTGCAAATCCGACAACGTCCATGCTGGTCATTTCTTGACGCAGTGTTTGCGAAGCGGCCGTACAGAATGGACAGGCCTGAAGCGAGGTCATCGACAACGCCGCGGCTAGACCTGTGATCGCGACCATGACGGATAGGTATCGGTTTGTGGTCAAAAACATGGGAAGCCCAGGGTGCGTTGGTAACAAATTTCAAACGTGCCGACCGAATTCACTTGGATCGTTGATTCAGTCAGACCAATTGGCAATGATATGTCACTCTTTACGCTGTGCCAACTCGGATTGTTTGCCAATTCCGCACATTCGCTACGCTTTTCTGGCTGGGGATTATGAGGATTTTACGAAAGATGCGGGCTTTAGACATTCCTTAGAAAGCGTTCACGCCATGCTTGCGTCGAGTCTCCTGCAATAGGAATGATATTTTATCAGTTCGCGTTTGTGCTCAGTCAGAACGTTGTTTGCGGCGATTCTATCGATGCGGGCTTCGAAACTCTTTTTGATTCGGATGAATCGAAACTGCATCAAGCCGACTACTGCGAACATACTTCGCCCAAGCTCGAATGGTCGCTTCCGAAAACACGTCATGCGAGAGGAGAAATGTGTGATCTTTTCGGAACGACGACAAAGCTCGATCAAGCGTCAACGGTAATCGCCGAGTGACCGGGGCAGCTTCGTTCGTTTTCACGCTGCGACCGGCATCGTCAAGCGAATAATTTTCTTCTAGACCATCGACCGCCGCCATTAGCACGCCTGCCAACGCAAGGTATGGATTGCAAGTATGATCAGCAAATGTGAGCTCCAAACATTTCTGATCGGCAGCATTTTCTGACGAACTGACGCGAAGAACGCTTTGCTGTCGTACATTGCCGATCGCGAGCTTTCGGTAAGAACGCCCAAGGTTGTTGAGCCGGCGAAAGCTGTTTTCCGATGGATTGCAAAGCGCCGTGCAACTGGGCAAATGGGCCAAAATACCTGCCGCCATAGCCATCGCTTTGTCTGAAAGTTCGAATTGGCCTGGACCAATCATCTGCAATTCCTGGTCTTTCCAAGCTGTCAAACGGAGCGTCCAAGCGAGCATCGTTTCGTCGCTGCCCGAGCAAGGCAAAAATGAGGCCGATAATCCAAATCGTTCGGCCGTTGCACGTATTATTTCGCAGCACAGCAAATGGCTGTCTGCCGCTCGAACCGCTGAAACCGCTGATAAATGAAAACGACATCGCCCTAGTTCACTAGTCGAATAAGTAGCTTGATCAATCGAAATACCGACGTCTCCAAGCTGCGAGACGACAACGCTGCACACCTGTGCCATATCGGAAACACCGGCAAATTGCGACAGCGGGCCAGTTGCACGCGACGATGTCGAACTTGGCTGCGCCTCATTCGATTCAAAATGATGATCGCCCGAGAACTTTGCATTTCGATCCTCGGCATCAAACTTGACCTGGAAGCTATCGCCTTTTCGTTTTCTAGTTTTTAGCAGCAAGACCTCACACGTCTGACCAACCAGAATTGATTCGCCAAAACCAGCATTCTTCCAGGCGTCCTGAGCACGTTGCAGTATGCTTCTGGAGTCAAAGTCGTCCTCGCGGCGAGTTACCGCGTCCTGGACTTCGCCCAGCAAAACTAGTGTCGCCAAAGGACTAAAAGGCCAAAGGTACGCGGTTTCCGCCAACGGAACCAACAAGCACGAATCGGCTCGGCTGCTCAAACGCGACTGCGAGGTTAGCGGCATGCCCGTTTCGAAAAGTTGCTCGTTGAGTCGATCCAGCGGAATTTGAACATGCTCCGCCGGACCGGCCAGTGTGGCATATCGAATCTCGACCGATTTGACGCCCTTTTCACGACAAAACGCCATCAAACTGCGAGGAGTCACAGGTTCTCTCCGGACGGGAAAAATTGATCAATTGTTGCGAAATCTGGATCGACATCCTGCGAAAATTATCACCCAAACTTTAACCAAAGTCTGCATATCTGAGTGGAAATTGTGAAGTACAGCTCCGATTGTGCCGACCATAACGAATAAGGCGAATAGTTTCCAATGGTGAGCCAACAATCATCAAGCCAGCCGCCGCCCGCGACCACTTCAGATTGGATGTGACGATGCACTATACACAATACTGGCGTATTAATCAGTCGCCTTTTGCGACCAATTCCCAGTCCAAACTGTTCGAAGGCGGTTCCGTTGAAGAAGCCATCGCTCGAATTCGATTCATGGTCAAAAACCGCAGCAGCTTCGGATTGCTGATCGGCCCATCGCTGGTCGGAAAAACCGTTTTGCTGCGACATTTGACCAGCCGCATTGCGACCATGAATTCTGACGGACCAACGAAAGTCGTCTACCTGTCGCTGCTCGGGATGGACTTGGATGCCATGTTGGCCAAGCTGACCGAACGACTCTCGGGGGAAGAAACGAAGCTACAAAATTTCGCTATCGCCTCGCGTGAAAAACGCTGGGTTGCCTTGGAAGATTCGATCCGTGGCAATATCGCTCAGAACAGCCGCATCGTGCTTCTGATCGATGACTTACAAAATGGCAGCAACGAAATCTTCTCAATTTTGCGAAGAATTAGTGGCAACTTGACGCAACTCACGTGCGTTCTGAGTGTCAGTGAAGATCGGCTTCACGATTTGCCGCGAAGCTTGATCGATCGTTGCCAATTGCGAATAAGCCTGCCGCCGTGGGACTTAGGTCAGACGGCAGACTACTTTGAATTTTGCATGGATCTTTGCAAAGGCCGCGACAGCATCTTCGACGCACAATCGATTACCCGAATCCAAGAAGTATCCGAAGGGTTGCCATACCGAATAAATTACATGGCCGACCTGTGCCTCGTCGCTGGAGCATTGCGCCGGACTGACCGCGTGACGGCCGAACTTGTTGACGAAGTTGCCAACGAGCTTTCGTTGCATTCGGATGTCAGCGATGCGGAACTGGCCAGTTTTGATCCCAGTGACTTTCACTAGAACTCGTATTTTTTTCGAATGGTTCTTTCGCATCAAAATTTGCTAGATTTCCAATCGATACGTCGATTATGAGATTTCGGCATTGCGAAGTCCTGAACTCCGAAACAAGATAGTGTCTCTGGACGTATTACTTAGTGGGCTAGGCGGGTAACAATCCATAGTGTCTTAAGCACGATACGCATTTTCGCAAAAGAATTGGAATTAGGCGGATGAACACGCACGATTCTCAGACAGACGTGGTATTTTCGTTCGCTCAAGCGACGTCCATGTTGCCCTTATTGCGCCTAATCGTTGCCGATATTTCGCTCTCGCACCGCGATTTGACTGAACGACGAATGCAGTTGCACCGCATCGCGCGGCGGCGCGAGAAGCGTAGTACTGACAATCGAGTCGATTCTTTCTATCGCGAGGAAATTGATGTTACGCGAGCTGACTTGAAGGAAGAAGAGCAGCAGCTTGACGCACTGATTCATGAACTCGAATCGCTTGGCGTCATACTGCAATCCGCTCATGATGGTATCGTCGTCTTCCCAGCAGTGATCGAAGACAAATCTGCGTATTATTGTTGGAAAATGGGTGATATCGCAATTGCGAAATGGCATTGGCCAGGTGAGACCTACGCCGACAGCCGCCCGCTGTAGTGCACTAACGGATCGTCATCCCCAACGCGTTCGCCTCCGGTTCGACGTGTCTTGCCGTTTGCCCTACAATCCGGGCTATGCCAGACCAAGACTTATTGCTTCACTACGTTGTTCCGGGAATCGTCGCAGCTCTACTCTTCGGAGCCCTGGCGAGCCTTGCCGAACATCGCTCGCGAATTGTTCTAGCGAAACTATTGTGCGTCTTTGCATTGATTGCGACCGGTTTGGTAGGTCAATTTTTGCATGAAGGGATCGCGTTTCCACCTGATCGAGAATGGCACACGATCGTTTGGTCTCTGGTCGCCGCCGGATTGCTCTGGCCCTGGTTCAGCACAATAAAGCTCACGTCTTGGCAATTTTACGTCGGACTTGTGGCGACAGCGATTATCGCTTGGTTTGCCTCAGATTTTGCATTGCCAACGATTCCGTTTGAGGATGCTTTCGATACCCAGCGAACGCTGTGGCGACTTGCGATCGTCCTGTCGACAGTAGCAAATCTCGGTTCAATGCAATACTTGCTGGCGTCTAAGGGCGGTCGATGGGCCGCCGCAATCCTAGTCGCCCAATTGGCGGCTACCAGCACTGGGTTGATGACTGCGTATGCGACCATCGCTGCCGCTTCGCTGGGCTACTTAGCCTGCATCTGCGTTTTGGCAATCCTCTTCGCGCTTCAACATAGAGAGCAGTCGTTGCTAGCGGTCCTGGCGCCATTGCTACTGACAACTAGTCTGCTCGTTGCAAACATCCGAATTTACAGCTTTGAAGATATTCCAATGTGGGTTTTTGGAGGGCTCTTTTTTCTTCCAACACTCGTCGCGTCAGCCGACTGGCTGTTTTTTCGCCGTGTTGCGAACGAAAAGCCAAAATCTCGCGTCGCCGTTGCAGCGTTTGTCTCAACGATAATTTCTGCGACCGCCATCATAGCGCTTTTTCTTTGATCCAAAACCAGACCGAGAATTTATTGCCTTGACAGCCGGGCCGGCTGGTTAATAATGTATCCGGATATGCGGATACATGAGCAAAGAGGCTATTTAGTTTATGATTTCTTGGATGCAATCACTGTCAGACCTGACCAGGACTCGGTTATTGCGTCTTTTAGATGGGCACGAACTGACGGTCATGGAGTTATGTACAGTGCTTCAATTACCGCAAAGCACGGTAAGTCGGCATTTGAAGACGCTTGCGGACGACGGATGGATTACATCGCGGCGTGATGGTACGAGCAACTTATACGCTTTGCAGCTTCGCGATTTGGAAGACTCGCGGAAACGGCTATGGGCATTTGTCCGCGAGCAGACCCAGGGTGACCTTTTGAGTGCCCAGGATGATTCGCGTTTGCAGCATGTTTTATCCGACCGAGCCTCGAGGAACGAAAATTTTTTTACTTCGGCGGCGACAAAATGGGATCGCTTACGAACCGATTTATTTGGCCTGCGGTTGGATGCGTGGTCGATGGCGGCGCTTCTGCCTAAGGAATGGGTGATTGCGGATTTGGGATGCGGGACAGGTACTTTGTTACAAGCCTTAGCTCAACAGGTTCATCGTGTGATTGGAATCGATTCGTCACCCTCGATGCTGGATGCTGCCCAACGTAGGCTGTCAAACTATGAGAATGTAGAATTAATGACTGGCGATTTGTCAGACCTGCCGTTGCCGAATGAAACACTAGATGCTGCAATTTTGTCGATTGTGTTGCCTTATGTTGCCGCTCCAATTGACGTGCTAGCGGAAGCGGCGCGGGTTTCAAAGCGCGCTGCGAGGCTCGTCATTATCGATCTGCTGCCACACGACCGAACAGAATTTCGCCAAGAACTCAGCCACAGTTGGTTAGGTTTTTCGAGATTGCAATTGAATGACTGGTTAACCGACGCTGGATGGAGACTGGATACTTTTGTCGAGCTACCGCCGCAAGCGGAGGCCAAAGGTCCCAACTTATTTTTATGTACTGCTGAACGAGTTTAGTTTTTTTGATGTAGGTTTCGGATTGAATCCAAAACCTTGTTTGTTTCCCTCTAAGGAGTTTGTTTTATGAGCGTAGTTGCTGCACCGAAACCTTCGCTGACCAAGCCGCAGAATGCGGATCGACCAGCGTTCAAAGTCAAAGCGTTTGATCTGCTGGAGAAGGGCCGCCGAGAGGAAGCTCAAGAACTAGCAACTCTTGGACGCAAAGAAATTCAGCTTGCGGAAGACGAAATGCCAGGTTTGATGACCTTGCGTGCTCGTTACAGCAAGTCCAAACCTTTAGCCGGTGCTCGCGTCATGGGCTCGCTGCACATGACTACTCAGACTGCGGTTCTGATTGAAACGCTGGTTGATATGGGCGCAGATGTTCGTTGGGTGAGCTGTAACATTTTCTCAACGCAAGACTCGGCCGCAGCCGCTGCGGTTATCGGCCCGAAAGGGACGCTCGACAAGCCACAAGGCGTTCCAGTGTTTGCTTGGAAGGGCGAAACATTGGAAGAGTATTGGTGGTGTACTGAGCAAGCGTTGGTTTGGCCAGACGGCGAAGGCCCTGACTTAATCGTTGACGACGGCGGCGATTCAACTCTGCTCGTCCACAAGGGTGCTGAATACGAACAAGCTGGCGAAGTACCAGCCTTCGATGCAAAGAATGATTCGCACGAATGGGGCGTCGTTTTGGAGTTGCTGAAGAAATCAGTTGCTGAACATCCTGATCGTTACACCAAGATGGCCGCTCGGATTCGCGGCGTTTCGGAAGAAACCACCACAGGTGTTCATCGCTTGTACGAGATGGAACGCAAGGACCAGTTGGCGTTCCCAGCGATCAATGTGAACGATAGCGTGACCAAGAGCAAGTTTGACAACAACTACGGTTGCCGTCATTCCTTGATCGACGGATTGAATCGCGCCACCGACGTAATGATCGGCGGTAAGGTTGCTGTTGTTTGCGGTTTTGGTGAAGTCGGTAAAGGTTCTGCTCAATCGCTGCGTGGCCAAGGCTGCCGAGTGATTGTGACTGAAATCGACCCGATTTGCGCGCTGCAAGCAGTGATGGAAGGTTATGAAGTCAAGACGATTGAAGATTACGTCGAGACAGCAGACATCTTCATTTCAACCACTGGTAACAAAGATGTTATCACTGTTGATCACATGGCTCGAATGAAGGACAAAGCGATCGTCGCTAACATCGGTCACTTCGATAATGAAATCGATATGGCTGGAATGGAAAAGCTGGCGAAGAATGGCAAAGTCGAACGCCAGAACATTAAGCCTCAATACGACCAATGGGTCTTTGCGGACACCAAGCGAAGCGTTCTGATTTTGGCTGAGGGCCGTTTGATGAATTTGGGATGTGCCACTGGTCACCCAAGCTTTGTAATGAGCAGCAGTTTCACCAACCAAGTTTTGGCTCAGTTGGAACTCTGGATCGAACGAGATAACGGCAAGTATGAAAACAAGGTTTACATTCTGCCGAAGCACTTGGACGAAGAAGTTGCACGTTTGCACTTGGAAAAGCTTGGCGTCAAGTTGACCAAGCTCACTAAGTCGCAATCGGACTACCTCAACATTCCTGTTGAAGGCCCGTTCAAGCCAGATCACTACCGTTACTAACGGTTAGCGATCGTCGAAATCGAACTGTTAAGTTCGCTTCATCAAACGAAGAGCGTCTTTCAATCCTGGGGGACGCTTTTTTTATTGGCGGCTTCGCTTGCAGGGAGAAATGCCAGATCGCGACAGCCCTCTTGCTTGCCGGTGCTAGAAGGTACGCAATGAGCTGAACTCTAGCCCGTGTGAGGAAGTTCGTATGGACCGATTGATTTACTTTTCAGTGGTCTTTGTTTTCAGTGGTCTTTGGCAACGCACCGGCCAACTACCGAGCTAATGAGACGCGCACTGCGAGTGATTTCTTTTTGACAAAACCGGCACGCGACTCCGCTTGACAGCGGTCCAAGCTTAACGGCTTAGTCCTCGAAAATCTCTCTGACTTTAATTGAAGTGGCTGAAGAGCTGCTGATTGGATTGCGTGGAAAAAAATCAAAATACTTGGCGGACGCAAAACAAAACGCAAAGAGCCTATCCGAAAAGGGGTCTGACCCTTTGGAGGAACGGAGAGGGTCAGACCCCTGTTCGGATAGGCTCTAAACTGTCGGTAAAAAGTCTCTCAGGTCGACGCGATAAAACTCTAGCAGACGTTGATAAACGCCAGGATGGTACTCTGCCAACTCGTGTGGAGTCTGAAAAAAGTATTCGCTCGCGACTGCGAAGAACTCGCTGGCACTGCTCAGACCATAATCATTGATGTAAACACGATGCCCTTGCGAAACCATTTGTCTGGCGTAGTTCAATTCTGTTTGCATCATCGCGATCCATCGTTGCGAGTCAATTTCTTGACTGAGCGGAGGTAATCCATCCGCTTGAGGGCCGTTTATTAGATCGATTTGATGTGAGAATTCATGAACCGTCAAATTGTTGCCGCCATTTGGACCACGCGTTGCCGCACGCACGTCTTTCCAATTCAAGATGACCGGACCGCGATAGACGGTTTGACCAGCCCGTGCAAATTCGCCAGCAATCTCAAAGTTACTATGCACCGATGGCCGTTCGAGTGCGACGTAAGCGACAGGGTAAATCAATATCGAATCAGTGCGATCAAAGTACCAATCGGTTTTTGGCGGAATACATAATGCTGCGTTGGCGGCGACTGCCCACCGCATTTCATCGGTGATTTTTAAGCCACTACAGCCTTCCCAATTTTTTTCCGCGATCAAAACGCGAGACCAGCGGACGATTTCGTCTTGCCACCCTGGCGGAAGGTACTTGAATTGCCATAGGGCGTCGCTGGCAAGTTGACGTTCTTCTTCCGTAACATCTGTCTGACGAAGTTTTTTTCGCTTAGACGATCGGCTTGCAAAAAACATAAGAATTTAAAAAGGCGGATCGTGTGGCTTAGCTACCACACTCGGAGGTTGCGAGCGTTTCAGTACGGCTTGGATACTGGCCTGGCCCGTCATCGCTGTACCATTTGTTCAAGGTCGACATCCACATTTCGCGTGAATGTGTCTGTGTAAAATCGGCTCGAACTTCGAGATGATTGGGGTGCATGGTGGAGTACTTGATGCCAAATTTTCGCATCGTGATTGAAGCTCGTTTTTCGCCATAAATCTTCATCGCCAAATCGTAGTGATCGGCCAGAATCGCACGTTGTTCGAAGATCGATGGGGGTGCAGGCAACGGCATTGCGTTCCAGAGCGCGAGCGCTTGCTCAAATATCCAAGGGTTGCCAATACAACCGCGAGCAATCGTTACCCCGTCGACACCGGTTTGTTCGATCATGTCCAAACAATCCTGAGCGGAAAAAAGGTCACCGCTGCCCAGTATGGTTTTCGTGCCGACATGTCGCTTAACCGAAGCGAGAAAATCCCAGCGGCTTGGCCCCACATATCGTTGTTCGACAGTCCTGCCATGCACGGTGATTGCGGCTACGCCGGCAGCAAAGGCACCGTCAAGAATCGTATAAAAATCGTCGATGCTTTTCTGCGTGTCATCAATCCCGCGTCGCATTTTCAGCGTGACTGGAATTGCGGATGGCACGACGTCGCGCGTTCGTTGCACGATGTTTAATGCCACCTCAGGTTGTCCCAAATGAAATCCTCCGCGGCATCGCCCGAGCACTTTTTTGACCGGACAGCCAAAGTTAATATCGATTACAGCAAAACCGGCCTGAGCAAGCACTTTGGCGCCTAGGGCAAACTGCTCTGGTTCGGCGCCCATGAGCTGCCCAGCCACAGGTGACTCTTCAACCGTATTGTATAAAAAATGGCGAGTACGATCTCGATCCTTAAGATTGACTAGAAATTGATCAAGCATCACTTCGCACAGCGAATAGGATGCGCCAAAGCGTTTCGCAATCATCCTCATCGGCCAGTCGCTGTACCCACTCAGAGCCGCTTGTGCGAAAGGATTGGCAAGCGTTAAGTTGCCAATTTTCGGTAGACTTTTTTCGCTCGATTTTGGTGAAGATTCGATAAGCAGCGTCATGTCAAACTCACTTTTTCTACCAGTTCGCGATTGGGCTGGACGTAGACCAAACCGAACCAACCGGCATCAATCGTTTCCAGTAGCGACGCCCAATGGCTGCTTGCACTCCAAACCGATTGCTCACATGTCGGGCACTTCGCGTCGCTAGGATCGCATTGCTTGAATTGTGTAGGTTGTTTCGGGTCGAGCCATGTCGCATCGCACTCATCGCATAATACGAAATAATCGATTTGTTCATTGCAATTGCAGACACGAACGCGGCACAGCCCCTGCTGACAAACGGGGCAATTTCGAACGTAAATTAGCCACTTAGACATATTGATTATCAGAAGGGAAAAGCGGTGATGACGTTCTTGTTTGACAGTACGATTCGAAGCTTTTTAGTTTCGGGATTATTCTTGCGCTTGCCGGTGCTGCCACCGATAAATCCAATCGCTTTGTCGAACGTTGCTTCATAGACTGTCATGCCATCCTCCGAGCGTTTTGTCGTTCCGCGTGCGCCTTTGGAGGCCCGTTCATAAGAATCATCGATGGCCAAAATAAGTTGTTTCATGTCCCCCTCGAATACACCATGGCTTCCCGGTCGATCTGGTTGATCAGAAAGGTGACGTTCAAGATGTTTCAAACGATGGCCTTCCTCGCTCCCTCGTGCATAAATCAGTCCTGCTGGCGACATGAATCGTTCGTTGCCCAGATCTTTCAAGACGCCAAACCGAAGCGATTTTGAATCGTCGCTGACTGACTTGGTCGGCGAAACCGATTTCTTTGTCTGAGTCGACTGCGTTGTATCGACAGGTTTTTCCACTGACGTAGGTGGAACGCTTTTGGCAGGCGTAGACTTTTCAGCCGTTAGCTTTGGTTTAGTCGAAGTTTCGGCTTTCGATTCGGGCTGCTTGTCTGCATCGAAGTTCAATTCCAAGATCGTCGCCAACGACGGCAACTGCCAGCCAAAACGTCGATTGGCGAACGGCTGTCCCAACGCATAAACAATCGCCAAGACGATTAAAGCAATCGCGAACTTGGGCGGTATCAGCCGAAAAATGGCAAGCTTGTCGGCACTGCGACCGGTTGATCTCGAACTGGTCATTGTTACTTAAGTACCTCGGCGGCTTGTTTAGCAAAATAGGTGAGTATCCCCGACGCACCGGCTCTGCGAAATGCAAGCAACGATTCTAGCATCACGCTCGTCTCGTCCAACATACCTGCCGACGCAGCAGCCTTGATCATCGCATATTCACCGCTGACTTGGTAAACAGTCACTGGCACTCGAAACGTTTCATGAATCCGTTGAACAATATCCAGATAGGGCATTCCAGGTTTGACCATCACAATATCGGCGCCCTCGCGAAGATCCAATGCGACTTCATGCAACGCTTCGTCTGAGTTGGCCGGGTCCATTTGATAGTTTTTCTTATTACCGGAACCCAAGTTCTTCTGCGAACCGACCGCGTCTCGAAACGGCCCGTAGAAAGCCGACGCATATTTTGCGGCGTACGACATGATGACGACGTTGTCATGTCCGGCATCATCGAGAGCTTGACGGATCTTGCCAATGCGACCGTCCATCATGTCCGACGGTGCAATGCAGTCGCAACCTGCGTTGGCCTGATTGACCGCCTGTTGGCAGAGCACTTCGATGGTCTCATCGTTGACGACATAACCATCGCGAACCAAGCCATCTTGGCCGTGAGTCGTGTACGGATCCAACGCGACATCGCAAACAATGCCCAGCTTGTCACCGACAGTTGCGCGAATTGCCGCAGTCGCCGTGCAAATCAAGTTGTCAGCTCGGAATGATTCGCGACCATCGTCACTTTTTCGAGATGGTGGGACGACTGGAAAAAGAGCGATCGCAGAAATTCCTAATGCGACGGCCTCTTGCGCCGCTGCGACCGCGAAATCAACGCTCAGCCGATCGACGCCGGGCATTGATGTGACCGGTTGCCGCTGGCTTTCGCCTTCGATCAAAAACAGCGGCCAAATCAAATTCGCAGGCGTTAAACGGCTCTCGGCAACCAATTGCCGCGTCCAGTCTGATCGTCGCAGTCGTCGCATTCGAGTCGCTGGAAATTCGCCTCGTGCCGCAAACCAATTTGTCATGAAAGAGAACGCCTCGGGTAGAACCTCACCAACTGCATAAACCGCTATTTTAGTTTTTCTCACTCAGCAGGATAGTCAGGTTCGCCGCCTAACTTTAGCATTTAGGCTCGTCGCAGCTTTATTGGAAGCGGATGTTTACACTTCAAGATTTCAACGAAAAGCGGCCATGCTATTTCGCAACTGCCAAATTCTCGAAAATTGCCAGCTCGCCGATTCGACCTTTCGCATCACTCTGGATTGCCCCGAAATTGCCCAGCAAATGGTGCCTGGACAATTTGCGATGCTTCGAATTGCTGACCAATTCGAAGCGATTTTGGGACGCGCCTTCGCAATGTGGGATCGAACACTTGATAGCAAGTTGATCCCTCAATCAATTCAATTTGTCTATCTCGTCAAAGGACGCATGACATCGAAGCTGGCAACGATGCAGCGCGGCGAACGGATCGACGTTTGGGGACCGCTGGGCAATGGATTCGACAATTCAACTGTCGACCAGCTGGTGATGGTCGCCGGTGGCGTCGGTCAAACTCCGATGTTGACGCTGGGACTTGAAGCCCTCGGCAAACAGACTTTTGGAAACCACGGACGCGCGGCTGGATTTGCGAAAAAGGTTACGCTGATTTACGGCGCACGTTCAAGTGGCTTTCTCGCTGGGCTGAGCGAGTTTGAATCTGCTGGCCTTCACATAATTACGACGACCGAAGACGGAACCGCTGGCCGAACCGGTCGAGTGACTGATCCACTAATCGAATATTTGACCAACCGCGAACCTAAGGCTTCGATTCGAATCGCTTGCTGCGGCCCAGAACCGATGATGCAAGCAGTCTCCGACATCGCGTCGGAATTTAATGTCGGATGCGAAGTCTCATTGGAAACGCCGATGGCTTGTGGAATCGGTATCTGTTTTTCTTGTGTCGCGAAAGTCAAGCAATCCGATGGCGATTGGGACTATCGTCGAACTTGCGTCGAAGGTCCAGTCTTTGATGCAAAGCAAATCTGTTGGTAGACCGATCGCCGTTCAAGTGGCGTTTGCTTGAGCCATCGCGGGGCGGGGCGGGGCGCCTGGTCGGCCGCTCTGGCAGCAGTTCGCAGGACAGACGTCGTGATTGGCTGGAAATTTTCCGACTGCCGGTCGCTCAACACCAGGATTCATCCGCTCGACGATCAACTCGCGAATCATTTTGACAAATCGCGGATCGCTGGACGCGGTAGCCGCCCGATAAAAGCCAATGCCGATTGCATCGCACAACTCTTTGGCTTCATGATCGAGATCAAAGAGAACTTCCATGTGATCGGAGATAAATCCGATCGGATGCAGCACTACGTTTTCAAGCTCGCCAGCGTTATGCAGATCGCTGATTCGATCGCAAACATCTGGCTCAAGCCACGGTTGGGTTGGTGGGCCGCTACGGCTTTGAAAGACCAGCTCCCAATTCGCATGTCCGACCGCTTCGGCCGTCAGCCGTGCCGTTTCCGTTAGCTGCTCTTGGTATCGACAATTGTCAGCCATCGCGTCTGGGATGCTGTGTGCGCAGAACAAGACCTTCGCATCGCCCCGAGCCGGTTCAGGTATCCGATTCAGCTCCGCAGTCAACGCGTCGGCTTGGATCGCAATCAACAGTGGATGGTTGTATGGCATCCGAATCTTGTCCATTGCGGGACATCCGTCACCGACCGCGGCGCAGGCATCAAACAGATTCTCTCGGTATTGCCGACACCCGCTGTAACAACTGTAAAGCGACGTAAAGAAGCAGAGCGCATGACCGACACCATCGCGTTTCATTTCCGCAATCGTGTCGGGCAACATTGGCGTCCAGTTTCGATTACCCCAATAAACGGGCAAGTCGATTTGGTTAGCCGCGAGTTCGCTTTTCAAGGCGGCGATCAATTCTCGGCATTGCTGATTGATTGGGCTTATGCCACCGAAATGATTGTAATGCTCAGCGACTTCGAGCATCCGTTCATGCGGCACATTTTTACCTCGCAGAACATTTTCCAAGAAAGGCATAACGTCATCAGGCCCTTCAGGACCACCAAATGAGACCACGAGAATGGCATCATAAGATTTTTTAGCGGAGTTCAGATTGCTCATCAAGTTTGAATTCTAAGTAGGCAGCGAGATAGAAATGCAGCGGTGCAACACACTATATTAGTGCCTTGAAAAGTGCAAATCGAATGCACCTTGCCAGACTTTAGCAGCCCGGTCTTTGAGCCTAGAAACACTGGCAACCGTAGGCCAGGACCCGCCCCTGGCATTTCGGAGTTGCCAGGACGGATTCTGGCCTGCAAGCAGATTAAGTACGCGAAGTACTAGTCGGCCGCTTCGACTCGACCTTCGACCAGTCGTACGACGTGATTGCAACGGGCGGCGACTTTTTCGTCGTGTGTGACCATGACGATCGTCAGTCCTTGTTTCTGATTTAGATGCTCAAGCAACTCCAATACGCCGGCTCCGGTTTGTTGGTCCAGGTTTCCAGTCGGCTCGTCGGCGAGCAACAATCGTGGTCGCGAAATCAACGCCCGCGCGATCGCTGTTCGCTGCATCTCGCCGCCGGAAAGCTCTCGCGGTCGATGATGCAAACGGTGCGAAAGTCCAACCAAGTCCAGAAGCTCGATCGAACGCCGACGAAGCTCGCTGCGATTGCGAAGATAACCGAACATCGAATAGCCGATCATCGATGGCATCAAAACGTTTTCGAGCATCGTCAATTCTGGCAGCAGGTGATAGAACTGAAAGATCATCCCGATCTCGCGATTGCGCAGCACGTCACGATTTTTTCGCGGCAGATTGTCGATTCGCTGGTTGTCAAAATACACCTCGCCCTCATCCGGTTTATCCAGCGTGGCTAGCAGGTGCAAAAGCGTACTTTTTCCGCTGCCGCTTTGGCCAATGATTGCCGTCATCTCTCCAGCGGGTGCATTGAAGTCGACGCCCTTGAGAACGGGCACGCTCAGGCTGCCGCGTCGATACGACTTATGTAGACCGGTCGCGCGAAGCAGGTCGGCCTCTGGTGTTGACTCTGGTTCGGCGAAACGACGCAACCTCGACTTCGGGCTAGTCGTGTTGTAAGAGTCGGGATCGAAGGACAGGATAGCGTTATTCATAGCGAAGAGCTTCTACAGGGTGCATCCGAGCGGCGCGAATGGAAGGCAAAACACTGGCCAGAACGGCGATAATCATCGAACCAATGACGACCCAGCAAATGGTTCCGGCGTGAACGATGGTTGGTATGCGAGTGAAGTAATAGATCGTTGGATCAAAGACTTCGCGGCCAGTAAAGTATTCCAGCCATGAGGCGATGTCGTTGATGTAGTGAACAAACAGCAGACCCAAAATTGCTCCGACTCCGGCACCGGCCGCACCGAGCAGCAAGCCGTAAAGCAAAAAGATGCCCGCCACCGAACCACCCGATGCACCCAAGCTTTTCAGCACGCCGATGTCTCTGGTTTTTTCGACGACGATCATGAAAAAGGTTGCCAAGATTCCGAAGCCCGCTACGGCAATGATCATGAATAACAAGACGTTTAGGATGGTGGTTTCCATCTGCACAGCGGCCAACAACGGCCCTTGCGAATCGCGCCAAGTGTTTACGTGAACCATCGTCGTCTCGGGCGGAAACATCGATCGCAATTGATCTCGAGCGGCGGCCAAATCGGTTCCAGGTGTAAGTTTGATTTGAATACTACTGACCGCTTTACGACCCGACGATGGATCGATCATGCCGCGGACTTGTTGCAGTTTTTCGAGCGGCACGAAAGCAAATGTCGAATCGTATTCGCTCATCTGGCTTTCATATAAATCGACGACTGTAAAATGTTCATCAAGCGCTCGCGGCGGAGTCCCAGCGCCTGGCATTGCGATCGTGACATCGTCGCCTGGGCGGATAAAATACGAATCGACAACGTCGCCTTCGGAGTTGCGATAGCGGATGCTGCCGATGCCAATTCCCAAAACGACGCCCGTATGCACGTCGGTTTCCGCGTCGAAATGATGCGCTCCACTTGTGCTGCTCGCTGCGATCGATGGACCACTGCCGGGGTTAATAATGCTCATGTCGCGTTGATTGATGACTTGCGATTCTCCAGTCCCGTTTATCAATGACTTTGGTGGCTGAAAATCGTAAAGCTCAGGGGTCATGCTGACCTCGCCTGATTCGAGCTTTTGAAGCTTTTGTTGCAAGACTTGCTGATGAGCAATCTCGCGATCGAATTCTTTGCGAAGCTGAGCATTCTGGCGACGATATTCCCAACCGGAAATCGGGAACGATGGCTTGTTTGGCGCGTAGCCAGCTTCCTGAAGTGCGAAGCTCAACTTCTTGCGATTGTTCGGGTGCAGCAAGTATTGGCTGAAATCGCTGACCGACGCGTACGTCTGGCTGTCGATCCCGATCAGGTTAATTTGCTGTGTATGCGATTCGCCGCGATAGACAAACGTTAACATCGCCGGAACGGTAACAACCGTCGTGATGCCCTGGACTTTGTCGCCCAGCACGCGTCGCACTTGTTGCTTGAAAAAATCTGGGTCGGTGATTCCAGTAGAGCTGTGGCTTTCAATCACGACATCGGACAAGATCCCGTGGATGCGATTGTGCATTTCCTCGGTGAATCCGTCCATAACGCTGTTGACCACAATCAACGTCGCCACGCCCAGCGTCACCGAGACGATCGAAGCAAGTGCAATCCAACGCGTTCGCAAATAACGCCAGCAGAGCAACGTTTGGATCATAGATGGCAATTCCCGCCCGAAGACCGTAAAGTTTCCTAGAAGTTACCCCGGGAGCTTAACGGAATTGCCGTTGCGAGCGAAATATCGATTCAGCCCTGTTTAAGAGCCGATTTTTTTATAGCGAGTTTGGAGACCGTCTTAACATATGCTACCGAATTGATCAGTAGCGGTAGGGCGGAGGCCCTCCAGTTCTCGGAACGTCGTGCGGCAGCGGTCTCGTTCACGGAACCGGCGGGCTCGCGCCCTGCGGCTATTGCCGGACCATCGATTGGCTGGTCGAAACCGGTCGGATGCGACGACTGCTGTTGATTGAGGCGGTCGGACCGTGTGAAGTTGGACTTGGCAACGCTTGTGGGGCTGCTTTTGGCACCATGTGCGATTCAATCGGCTGGGCCAAAGTCGGCGTTGCTTGTGGTCGCGAAGGCGAGCTGTAATTGCGAATCGATGCGGCCTGATTGGCGGCACAACTCGGGCAGTAACCAGGATCCGTTGTCGGAGCGACGTGCGAGACGCTGACCGGTTGATAGCTCGACGAGATCATGCTGCCTGACGAGACGCCACTGCCACACGAATCACAACCTGGCGAAGCGCATTCACAGGCACCAATATATGGCAAGCCCCAATAGTCGCGGAGTCTTGAGACAAGTGGTCGGCAACCGCCGCAACTACCACCACAACTACCTGTCGAACAATCGCCACCACCACTGCAAGGATCGCAAACCGGCGGATGATTGATTCGTTCATCCCAATAGACTTCGCCACAACCTTGAGCACACGGGCTAGCAATGTTGCTTGCTAAGCGGCCAGCTAGTCGCGTTGGCAACACGCCGCCACCACAAGGTCCACAGCCGCCGGTATCACAAGAACCGCATGGCCCCATGGAACAGCAGCCGCTGAAGGCAAAGATGGCTAAAAGCAAGCTAGATGATGCGAGCAATCGAATGAACATCGTGTTCATACCCCTTAACGAATTCTGAAACAATTCTGTCAATGGAAGTATCGGCTCGGCACAATCGACACAATCAGTAAATCTTTCCATTGAGGCACTGAACGAAAAAAGCATCCGACCTTTTTTAAAGTCGAATGCTTGCGAATGTTGTTGCCAGGCTGGAAGCCAAGGCCTTCTTTGGTCTGGCGAGGACTACTTGCGGAAAACCTTCAGTAGCTGCGACGTTTCGTTCACGACAACCAGACGAATCACGCCCTCTGAGCTTTCAACCGCTTTGACAAAATCTGTCGCTGATTCGACCGGCTTGCCGTTGACGCTCAAGACGATCTCACCGGGCACCAACGGATCCGAGCCCTGGGCAAAGATCGAGCTCGCAGCAACTTCTTCAACCAGCAAGCCAGACGATCGCTTTAGCCGCATTTCTTCGGCTAACTCTTTACTGACTGGCGAAACCTTGACACCCAACATGGTCTCCGCCGCCGAGCCGTTGATGCTCGCCAGTTTCATATCGCTTTGCTCTTCGATCGTTACCGTCACCGAAGATGGCTTGCCGTCACGTACGATTTCAAATTTGGCTGTTGTTCCCGGACGCAGGCCGGCCACAAATTGTCGCAATTGAATACTGTTCGTCATTTTCGTACCGTCGATTGCCACAATTAAGTCACCAGGCATAATGCCAGCTTTTTCGGCTGGTCCTTCACGGCCTACCGCACTAACGACAACGCCCTCAGCATCTTTGTCGATGCCAAACTCTTCTTTCGAAGCCGCCGTGTCGGCGATTGCGGTGCCGATGAATCCGCGTACTACGTGACCTTCCTTCAAGATGTCTTGTAACACTCGATCGACCATCGACGCGGGGATTGCAAAGCCGATGCCATTGAAGCCCCCATCTCGAGAGGCGATGGCTGTGTTGATACCGATGCATTCGCCTTGCAAATTGAGCAGCGGACCACCGCTGTTGCCGGGATTGATTGCGGCATCGGTTTGAATCAAGTCGTCATAGTCGGTGATCTTAAAGTCGACGCGATTGGTCGCGCTAACGATTCCGGCCGTCACCGTTTGAGAAAGTCCGAAGGGCGAACCGATGGCGACGACCCAGTCGCCAACCTCGACAATAGACGAGTCACCAAGCTTGCTAGCAACCAATCCGCTGGCTTCAATTTTAATCACTGCCAGATCGCTTTTCGGATCGGTTCCAACAACCGTAGCATCGAATTCACGATCATCGCTGAGCTGCACTTTCAATTGATCGGACCCCTCGACCACGTGATTGTTTGTCACGATATAGCCGTTGGGGCTGACGATCACACCGGACCCAGTCCCTCGCTCGACCGGACCTTGCGACTGGGCTTCATCGTCCGACTGCGGTGCTTGTGGAACCTGTCCGCCGAAACCTCGACCGTTGAAAAATTCATAGAACTCTTCCGGCAAACCTGGCGGCAATTGCGAGCCGCCGAGACCATTATTTCCGCGTCGATTCATGCCGCGACGACCCTTCATTTCCACCAGAGACGTGATGCTCACGACGGAAGGCTTGGCGATTTTTGCTACATCGCGAAACGCTGTGGAAAGCGATTGGGCTTGAGCGATGGCAGCCGAATCGGTTTTTCCAGCTACCTCGTCCGCGACTGCCGCTTGTTGTGCATAAGCCGGCGATGGCCCAGGCGTGCGGTTACCGAGGACCATGACGGCCGCTGGAATCGCAGTTGCGGCAGCTAAAAAACTGACTCGCAACCAAGGTTTACTGAATGCTGTCTTTTGCATCGAATCGTTACTCCTGAATTTTGTTTGCACTGTGAACGGTAGTTGCCGGAGTGCAAATTACTTGCCAATGCTCCCAACGAACCGATTCCCAGCTTTACGAAATCGCCTGCCACTTGGTTTTGCTTGGCTCTTAAAAAAAAATCTGCTAACTCCGCCTGTGACCGCTGAGTTGTAATTTTTACCCTGGTATTCTCGGATCGTAAATCTTGCGAAAATACCACGCTTCTACTGCATCAACCATTTTTTGAAGCGAGAACTGAAAATGATCCAGCTTGGGTTCGCCAGCGCGATTCTTCCCGAAGACAGTTTTGAGGCCGTTTTCGCAACCGCATCGGAGATCGGTTTTCAGTGCGTCGAAACGATGTGTTGGCCGCCGAGCAAGGCCGAACGAAGATACTCGGGAATCACACACATCGATATCAGTGCGCTAGACCAGTATCAAATCGAGCATATTGCAGACCAGACTGCCAAAACAAAAGTCGAAATTAGTGCCTTGGGATACTATCCAAATTGTTTGGCCGCCGATGAAGCAGTGTCCAAAATTGCAATTGAGCACTTGAAAAAGCTCATCGTCGCAGCCCCACGACTCGGAGTTCAGACCGTTACGACCTTTATCGGTCGCGACCCAAGTCTGTCCGTCGATGCGAACTGGCCAAGATTGCTAGATGTCTGGCGACCGATCGTTCGGCTGGCCGAAGATAGCAATGTTCGGATTGCGATCGAAAATTGTCCGATGCTCTTTTCTCAAGATGAATGGCCGGGCGGCAAAAACATCGCCACGACGCCAAAAATTTGGACTCGATTGTTCAACGACTTAGAAAGCCAAAATTTGGGACTCAACTACGATCCATCGCATATGATTTGGCAGCAGATGGATTACTTGCTCCCGATCAAGCAATTCGCTGATCGCATTTTCCACGTGCACGCCAAAGACGTCCGGCTTGATCGAGACAAGCTCAATCAAGTCGGAATTTTGGCTCATCCGCAGGAATACCATACGCCCAAGTTGCCTGGCCTGGGCGAAGTGAACTGGGGCAAGTTCTTTTCCGTTTTGTTGGACAGCGGCTATCGTGGCGCGGTGTGCGTCGAAGTTGAAGATCGCTGTTATGAAAAAACGCACGAGTCGCGAATCGACGCTTTGAGGCAATCGTATCGCTATCTCCGACAGTTCGTTAGCTAGTTCGCGTTTCGCGGATGTTCTAATAGCGGAATTCGTCAAGACTTTCGGCGTCCGCTCATTTTTCTCGGCGTCGAAACGCTTGGCGATTTTCGCTACGACATATTTTTAGAATTAGCACCTAAGTTTTTCTTTTCTCGTCCGTTATCTCTTCGTCACAGACGCACTGTGGCTCGATATTTTTCTGATTCAGCCGATATGCTCGCCATTTGCGGGCTTTCGGCCGAACCGGCGGTAGTATCGGCTTCCTTCTTTTTCGTTGCAGCATGTCATGAAAAATATGGCCCCGCCCGACGGTGCAATCGTCGCATTGACCGACGCCTCCGCGAGTTCGACAGACGCTTCGGAGTCCAACAACGATTGGTTGGCCGAGGCTTTTGAGCAGCATCATCAGAAACTCGCTCAGTATGCGAGCACTCTCTTGGGCAATAACTCTCATGCCGTTTTGGATGCGGTGCAAGAAACCTTTATGCGACTGTGCAAACAGCCGCATGAATCAGTCGCTGACCATATCCAACCGTGGCTATTCCGCACGTGCCGCAACTTCATCTTCGATCAATTTAGGCAGAAGAAGATAATGAAGACACTCGACGAAACCGCAAATGTCATCGACCGACGAGGTGGAGACGACCCGGTTGCGAAACTGCAACAAGTCGATGACTTGCAACGTTGCTGTAGCGAAATCTCCAAGCTTCCAACTCAGCAACAAGAAATCTTGCAACTCCGCATGTCGCACGGCATGTCTTACAAACAAATTGCCGCCGTCACTGGGCTGACCGTCACCAATGTCGGCGTGACGCTGCACACCGCCATCCACAAGCTACGTGCAAATCTGGCGACCTGAACTCGAACTCAATTCGACAAAAAATACAAATCAAAACAACGATCCAAAGGACCTACTATGAACGCCCCTTACGAAGACTGGATGCTGACCGCTTACGCGCTCGGCGAATTAGATGCCAACGAGACTGCGATTGTCGAACAAGCGATCGCGGAAAACGACGGCTTGAAAAACGAGTTGGCCGCCATCCGAGCAACGCTCGGCCAGGTTGAATCGGCCTTACAAACGATTGCACCGGTGGCGTTGACCAGCATCCAAACCGACAAGCTACGAACGTCAATTGCGGATGCGGCTAAGTCGCCTGATACGGTGATCAACTCTGGCAGCAAACCACACGTTGTCTTAGCGTCGAAAAAGAATGCGACTGGACATCGAAAGCTGTGGCTCGCCTTGACCGCTGTGGCCGCGTCGATTGTCGCGGCGCTCTTTTTCGTTCCAGCACTATTGAACCAAAGGACTAATCTTTCATGGAGCAAACAACCAACCGATGAGTTTCCTGCTGGGACACCAAACCCAACTATAAATGGAATTGTCACAGAGGGCATGGATGGCAGCACTCTTGAAAAGCAAAAGTCGTGGGAATCGGACGCTCCTGCTAGCGGAAATTTGGCAGACCAATTCAGTCAAAATAGTTTTAGCATTCACGAGAAAAAAGATGCAGTAGAACTCTCGCGCGGATCAACGGTCAATTCACATTTTGGCACGACACCGTTCTTTAACGAATCGGAGCCTAGATTTTCAGAAGACGCGAAAGTCATCTCCGGACCTGAACCAGCTGCGCAACTGCAAGATGGACGGAGTTTGAGCTCTTCGGACGCTTCAAAAGCGGAAGCTGGAAAAGAGACACCGTCATTGTTGGCGATGGAATCGAAGGTGGGTGCGGCTTACGGTGGCGCGATGGATGGCCAAGCGACTGATGATTACGGCGCGACTATTGGCTCCGGTGCGGCCAGATTTGGAAATCAACCGCTGGCACCTCCGTCGCAGCCAGCTTCGAGCGCACTTGCGGATCACTTGAGTACTACCACGGAGTTTTCGTCGTCTGGTCTTCAAGGTGTTGAAGAGAGGGTAATGAGCGAAGATCTCTCAGACGACAGTCGCGGCCTGAGTGCTCGTTTCAGGTTAGTGCCAAACCGATTAGATCTGGCCAAAGATGCTCGAATTTCCGGCGATCGATTCGAAGCGATCGTCGAAACACCGTTTCAAAAGGTCGCCGATCAACCGGTTACCACTTTCTCGATCGATGTCGATACAGCAGCCTACTCGAAAGTCCGTCAGGCGATCATGGAGGCCAACCAATTGCCCAACCCCAATGCTGTTCGCATCGAAGAGATGCTCAACTATTTTGATTACGATTATCAAGGTCCAACCGACGAGAAACCGTTTGCGGCGAACCTAGCCGCCACGACCTGCCCTTGGAACAACGATCACAAACTTGTGCGTATAGCGCTACAAGCGAAGAAGATCGAATCGGAGAATCGTCCACTTTCTAATTTGGTTTTCTTGCTCGACGTTTCAGGTTCAATGGATGAACCTAACAAACTGCCGTTGGTGAAAAAAGCGATCGGCATGTTAACTCGACAACTCGGTGAAAATGATCGCGTCGCAATTGTTGTCTACGCCGGTGCAGCGGGCTTGGTCCTTCCAAGCACTCGTGGCAATAATCAACAACAAATCATGACTGCCTTGGATGACTTGCACGCCGGTGGTTCAACCAATGGCGGACAAGGAATTCAACTTGCCTACGACGTTGCGAAACAAAACTATATTCGCGGCGGCGTAAATCGGATTTTGCTCTGTACCGACGGCGATTTTAATGTCGGCACCACTGGCGATGAATCGTTGGTTGACTTGGTCGAACGAAACGCGAAGGAAAATCGAGTATTCCTCTCATGCTTCGGATTCGGGATGGGAAACTACAACGATTCGATGATGGAGAAAATCACGAATAAAGGCAACGGAACCTATGCGATGATTGACACGGAACTTGAGGCTCGCAAGCTAATGGTTGAACAGATCGGATCAACATTGGTCACAGTGGCCAAAGACGTCAAAATTCAGGTTGAGTTCAATCCTCAAAACGTCGGTGCTTATCGTTTGATCGGATACGAGAATCGTAAGCTCGCCAACCGCGATTTCAACGACGACACCAAGGATGCTGGCGAAATTGGGGCTGGACATCGCGTGACGGTGCTGTACGAAATCGTGCCGGCAGGAATGGAATTACCAGAAGCTGCACCGGAGCAAGACGCGTTGCGTTATGCGGCCGAACCAGCGGCTGAGAAAGCGGCGCCGGCTGCCGCACCGGACGCAGATAAATCGGTCGTGCCAGCGGAGTACAGCAGCGAGTTGCTCAATGTCAAGCTGCGTTACAAAAAGCCAGAAGAGGATGTCAGTACCAAGATCGAATTTCCACTCTCAGTCGACGCTTACGAGCAGCCCGTTGACAAGGACTTTCGGTGGGCCGCGTCGATCGCTCAATTCGGTATGTTGTTGCGACACAGCCAATATGCGAGCAACGTTAACTGGCCGACAGTGATCGAACAGGCAACGATGTCCGCTGGCGGCAGCGATTATAGATTGGAAGCCGTCGATCTCATGCGACGAGCTTCACGATTGAGTGAATCGAAGTAACTCGGTCACCAACATTGCTCCCTTGCACAGGCAAGAGAGAGCAAACTATAGCGGTACGGGCGCAAGCCCTCCGGTTTTTCTTCTTACGTTCAAGTTCACATGCCAAAGAACCGGACGGCTCGCGCCGTGCCGCTAACAATGCTTCGCACTAAAGTAGCAAACAATAGCGGTACGGGCGCAAGCCCACCGGTTCTTCCGACAACGCCAAAAGCTTAATGGCCGGCTACGAGAGCTTGACCCACTCATTGGCGAAGTGTGCCTTGGGCGGTGCCAGACGAGCGACACTTAGATGGCTCAGCGTACTGGCCTGCTCGACTAACTCGAGCAATTTTTCTTGATCGAAAGGCTTCGTTAAACAGAAGACTCCGCCCGCCTTATTAAGAGGCTCAATCCAACTGGTATCCAATCGCGGAGCCAAAAAGATGACCGGGACCGAAGCGTTTGACTGAGAGGCGCGTAACGTCGCGGTGTCGGCAGCGGCTTGCAAAATATTGTCGTCGATGCTGACCACCATCAAGTCGAATTGAGCGTCGGCAGCGGCTTTCATCGCGACGAGTTGAGATTTGGCCAAGACAACTCGATATCCAACGGAATTGAGAACGCTTGCGATGGCGGTGAGCATCAAAGGGTCGGATTCGACGACCAGGACCATCGGACGCTTAGTGGCTTGGTTTTCCATAACATTGCTCTACAATTTGGACCTCTTGCGTGCCGGGCGATCTGTTGCCTGCTCGCGCCCGCTTCTTTGTTACGCTCACCGGTGGCCTTAGGGCTAGGCCAATTTGCCCCCGCAGCCAATGAATTCTACGCCAAAAATGACTGACCAATCCAACAACGAATCATCAACACCGGAATCTCGCGGCGTTTTGCAAGCTGCGCGACTGGAAAAACTGCGAAAAATTGAAGAGCTTGGAATTGACCCATGGGGGCAACGTTTTGACGATCGTTTGGTTAACGCAGACGCTCGAAAGCTTGCTAATGAAGTCAAATTCCAGCGAGAAGACGGCCAGATTGTCGATTTGCCAGACCTCCAAACGCCAGTCGACGCTGACGGAAACGGATTTGACTACAAGGGCTGGAAAGCCGAGCAGGGCGGTGGCCACGAAGTGGGCCCAAGAGTCCGCGTCGCTGGACGAATTATGCTCCTGAGAACCGCTGGCAAGTTGGTCTTTCTAACGATTCGCGATTGGACCGGCGATATTCAAATTGCCATCAGCAAGTCGGATGTCGGCGAAGAAGCGTTTCAGCTCGTCAAGCTTTTTGACCTAGGCGACTTGATTGGCATCACTGGACGGCTCGGGAGAACCAACACTCGGGAGCTAACCGTTTTTGCGCAATCGCTGCATTTCCTAACCAAGTCGCTTGAGCCACCACCGGAGAAACACGCTGGACTTCAAGACGTTGGGCTGCGTCAGCGGATGCGGTACGTCGATTTGACATACAACGTCGATTCGTTGCAGACTTTCAAACGCCGCTCGACGATTATTCAGTCGATTCGCAATACACTGGCTGCGCATAATTTTTGGGAAGTCGAAGGCCCAACGCTGCACACGATTGCCGGCGGAGCCGCCGCTCGTCCGTTTGTGACGCATCACAATGCACTTGAGATGCAACTCTTCATGCGGATCGCATTGGAGCTGCATTTGAAGCGATTGCTCGTCGGCGGCATTGAACGTGTCTACGAAATGGGACGCGTTTATCGCAACGAAGGAGTCAGCATCAAGCACAATCCAGAGTTCACGATGATCGAGCTCTATTGGGCCTACGCGAACTACGAAACGATGATGGATTTGACGGAGGAATTGATTTGCAGCGCCCTCAAAGCGACTGGTCAAGGCTACCAAGTCAAATGGGGCGATTTGGATATCGATTTTACTCCGCCTTTCCAACGTCGAACTTACAATGATCTGTTTCGTGAGAACACAGGCTTGGACCCAAGTGACGAAGCCGGAATTGCTCAGCTTGCAAAAAAAATCGGCATCGACATTGTCGGCAAACATCCCGATGTCATCAAAAGTGCAGTCTTTGAAGAGAAGGTTGAAGACGCTTTGATTGGACCAATTTTTGTCATCGATTATCCAGCCAGCATTTGTCCGTTAACGAAACGCAAAACGGGCAAGCCAGAAATTGCAGAACGATTTGAGCTGTTTATTCATGGCATGGAGCTCGCTAATGCCTACACAGAACTGAACGATCCCATTTTGCAAGAAAATCTTTTTCGAACGCAGCTCGACGGAATGGCGGAAGAAGATTCGATGGCAAAAATGGACCATGATTTCGTCAAGGCGCTTCGACATGGTATGCCGCCGGCCGGCGGACTAGGCATTGGCATCGATCGACTAGTTATGCTGCTGACCAATTCGCGATCGATTCGCGATGTGATTCTCTTCCCATTGCTGCGCCCGGAAGCTGATTAAACGGATTGGCACTAGCCGGCGATTTTCTGGCTCCAAAGCGGCGGCTAGCGCCGGTCCGCTCACGATTGAAACCGTTTTTCCAAGGGAGTTCGAAATGGCAAGCCAGTATGCTCTGACCGAGCTAAACGAAGCGCAGATGGAAGCGGTAAAACATGTTGAAGGACCGATGCTAACGATCGCCGGTCCGGGTTCGGGCAAGACTCGTGTCGTGACTCACCGCATCGCGAACTTGCTGCATGAAGGCGTTTCGCCGTTCGAGGTTTTAGCGCTGACCTTTACCAACAAAGCCGCTCAAGAGATGCGTCATCGAGTCCATTCGTTGGTGACCGATGCACCGATTTGGGTTGGAACGTTTCATGGATATTGCGCTCGATTTTTGCGCAATCATGGACGACACGTTGGATTGCCGGAAAACTTTACGATCTTTGATACCGACGATTCAAAAAAAGTTATGCAGCGGGTCATTGCCGAACTGGGCGTGATGACGACGCATTTAAACATCGGACAAATTATCAATCGCGTCAGTGCTCTGAAGAATCGCCTCGTGACCCCTGAGATGATGCTCGGCAATTCGTCGACATCGATCGATCATGTGGTATCGACGATTTATCCTGCCTATCAAAAAATGTTGTTGCAAAACGCAGCCGTCGACTTCGACGATTTGCTGGTACATACCGCGACAATTTTGAGAACAACGCCGGAGTTGCGAGCGCATTTGGATCGACGCCATCGATTCATTTTGGTCGACGAATATCAGGACACCAACCTTGCCCAATATCTGATCGTTCGCGCGCTATCAATCGATTTCCCAAACCTAAGTGTCACTGGCGATCCAGATCAATCGATCTACAGTTGGCGCGGAGCGAACATTGAAAACATTCTGAAGTTTGAGCAGGACTATCCGTCAGTCAAAACCGTCCGCTTGGAGCAGAACTATCGCAGCACACCGGAGATTCTTTCGATCGCCGATCAATTGATTCAGAACAATTCGCGCCGAAAGGCAAAAGTTCTGATTCCGACTCGTGAAAGTGGTGCACGTGTCAAACTGGTCACGTATCTTGATGACCGCGCCGAATCGCAAGATATCGCCGAACAAATTGCCATTTCTGTTCTTGAACAAGGTGGATCATTAAGCGATTTCGCGGTGCTTTATCGCACCAATGCTCAATCACGCTTGCTCGAGCAAGCGCTGCTCGCTCGACGATTAAACTATCAATTGATCGGTGGTTTTCGTTTCTATCATCGGCAGGAAATTAAAGACCTACTTTCATACTTGCGATTGCTTCACAATCCCGCTGACGATGTTGCCTTCGAGCGTGCCGTCAATACACCGACGCGTGGCTTAGGCGCAAAGACGTTAGACAAAGTCAGAGCAATCGCCAACGATCGTTCGCTTCCGATGATTGCAGCCCTTCGAATTGCTATCGACGTCGGTGCGATGAGCCCCAAGGCGAGTAAAGGCGCAAAACAGTTTCTCGCGTTGGTGGAAAAACTTGGGCGAATGACGGATGGCCCGCTTGTCCAATTGCTGAAAACGATCGTCGATGAAACAGATTACGTGACCTACATCAACGGAAAAAAATCAAGCGACGAGGACGACTCAATCCAAGGCAACATCGACGAATTGATTGCGGACGCCGCCGATGTTGATTCGCGTGTTGAGAATGAAAACGCATTAGAAATCTTTTTAGAACAGGTCAGTTTATTGGCCGATACCGATGCTTTGACCGGTGATTCGAGCCGCGTGACATTAATGACGCTTCACGCCGCTAAGGGCCTCGAATTTAAGCATGTATTTTTGATCGCAGTTGAAGGCAACATCCTGCCTCATGCGCGCAGCATGGAAGATCCTGCCGCTTTCGAAGAGGAGCGACGCCTGCTGTTTGTTGGTATCACGCGAGCAAAACAAATTCTGCAGCTCTCGATCGCAAAAAAACGCGGCTTTGGAAAGCTGAGCGTCCCAAGCACATTCCTCATGGAGTTGCCGCGCGCTGAAATGGAAATTTGCGACAAAACTGATCCGTTTGAACGCTATGAATACGACCAGGATTTCTCGTCGAACGATGATTTCATGGACGACTATTTCAATCAAGACGTAGCTGTTACGCCAGCGAAAAAGCCAAATCCGCTGAGGTCCAAAGAACATCAGTACGAGCAAGAAAACACAGAAGTAAACAGCAACGATTACGAGATTCATGATGCCGAGATTGGTTCAGAGGATCTGATTCGTAAGTCAAAGCTTGCACGACTGCAGAAAATAAATTTGGCCGCCCTCAGGCCAGCAGCCCAGATGGAGCCGGTGACGACTCAGGAAGGCGAAAGCGTCGAACGGTTCCTGGTTGGCTCAGGTGTCTCGCATCCAAAATATGGCAATGGGAGCGTCGTCTCGCTGGATGGACGAAGTGTGAAACGCGTGGCTCGCGTTCGATTCGAAGATGGACAAACTAAAACGTTTCAATTAGTTAGCTCGCCATTAACGCTTCGTTCAACGTAACTGTTGAACTGCTGCGATCAGCTCCGTTTCAATTAAAATTCGAAGCCAAGCCGAGTGCCGAATATATCAGCCGTAGACTCGATATTGGATGGGTCACTCAATGAGTGAATATAGTTGCTGGTCCAGCGAAGATATGGATTCAAGTGCCAATTCAGCCCGACGGTGAAATTGGTAATATCTCCGCCAGCGACGTACGCATCGTTTAAATCAAGGTTTGAAATGCGAGCGGCGATTTCCCAAGCCCCAGGTCCACTACCTAAACGGCTTCCTTTGGGACCAACCCAACTCGCTTTGGGCATAACACGATCAAAGCATCCGAAGCGTTTGTTATATGGACGACTTTCGCCAGTCAGAAAATAACTTGCCGTCGCATAGCCGCCCTGAAAATACAAAGTTCCATTTTCTCCATTGACCGGCACACCGACGTATTCCGATTGAAGCGAAAAAGGGCCATGAATCCAAGCGATTTCGGTACCGATTAATTGATAATCTGAAGCATCAATATTGCCTGTATTGGCGAAAAAAGGGACGTTATTGTTTGTAATTGCGCCAAGTCGAGCCTCCGGTTGTGCCCGGAAACGAACTTGATTTTGGCTAGTGCTTCGGTAGCTGTACGCAAATCCGAGATGCAGATATTCAAGTTCCTCGCCGCACGACTCATACCATGGAAGACATGTAAGTCGCGACGTCCACGATTCTTTGAAACCATCTTCGGCGTCATCGCCATAAACATCACTGTCGGTCCTATACACGCCGGTAACAAAACTAGCCCGCGAATCGAAAAAATTGTGGTGCGACGCAATGCCTGTATTTCGAGCTGGCACGAACGCTTGATCGATTAACGAGCGTTCCATGAAAGTCGAGAAACGATTAGACGTGATTCGATCCAACGAGAATGGCTCGAAAAAATGTCCAAAGCGAATGTTGCCCAGCACGGGTACATCTTTGATGCCCGCGAAAACATCCAAGAAAGATGGGCGACCTGAAAGTGCAAAATCCATCTCGATCCGATAGTCTGTTTGACCATATTCACCAAACATTCCGAATCGAGCGCGTCGAAATGCGCTGCCATCTTGGATATCACCGAATTGTGACTGATTCTCCGCATCCTGGCTGAACCAGTAGTAATCTTGTTGAAATTGACCAGCCCATTCTACCGTTGGCTTTTTTTGTTCCGGTGGTGCCTTGGCAGCTTTGTCTTGCTCACGTTGTTTGCTAGCGGCTTGTTCCAAACTATCGATTCGCTGTTCCAGAACTTCTATTTGGGTTGGCGTTGCAAGATCGAAATCTTCGGAAGCGATTTTGATTTGATCACTTACGAAAACTTCCTGTCCGGAACAGGGGACTTCAGAAAGCAAAGCCGTAAGGGACCATGCAATCCCAATCAAAACGCAGAATCTTGCGCTGGTTTGTAATCGGCCGAGAGTTCTGCGAGGGATCAAAGATCGACTCCAAAAATGATTGCGTGCCGGATTGAATTTTGCCAGCAAATTGCCTGCGAGTATTGATAAAGACACTCTGATATAGTTATCGTCGCAAATCTCGCAGAAACTATCGAATCGTCAAAGAACTGCCAGACAATACGATTCGTAAGCGCCGTAGCGGCTTCGTAAACCGCCCATCTTCACGATCTTGAAAATTCCACTCAGTGCCGAGAACTTCAACTTCAATCAACTGCGGTAATCCGTTTGGTTGGATGCGGAATCTTTTTAGCTTCCACAATCGTATTGAAAGAACTCGCGCTCAATTCATCATCGTTGTTAGCCATTCTGGCACGTGTTGAAGCTGACCATTGCGATCGATGACTGCCAGCGTTAACGTGGCTGAAAAAAGTAAAATCGATTCGCGTTCGATTCGGTATTCGTGGATGATTTTCGCGGCGGTTACTTTAGCGATTTTGGTATGCACCAAAATCATGTCGTCATAGCGAGCAGGTGCGTGATATTTGGCTTCGATTCGAACCACCACGACCATCTCGCCACGAGACTCCATTTCTTTGTACGAGCCACCGGCCGCTCGCAGCAGATCGGTACGTCCAATTTCGAGGTAGCGAAAATAATTCGCGTGGTGGACGTATCCCATCGGATCGGTCTCGTCGTAACGAACTCGAATTGAGGTTGTATGCTCAGCGGCCATAATCGGAATCTGAAAAATGCTTGCTGCGTCAAATGCCCCTTAGACGAAGCGTTTGAAGAGGCGTATACTCTCGGTTTGTTGAGAAACTAACACTAGTGATAAAATAAATATGAGTGAATTGGAACTGACAAACCGCAGCCACACCATTCGGGAGCGATTGGTCCAACTCAAGGACTCTCTTTGACTACGATCGCAAAGTGCAAAAGCTGAAAGACTTGGAAGCGGCCATGACCGCACCGGACTTTTGGAATTCTCAAGAGAAGGCTCAGCAAACTCTCGCTGATCTCAAAGCAATCAAACGGATTGTGAACCCGCTGACAGAAAATTTGCAGCGGATCGACGACGCCAGCGAGCTGATCGCCATGGCCGACGAAGACCAGTCTGTCTTTGACGAAGTCGGCGCAGAACTTGACCAACTTGAGAAAGCCGTAGAGCAGCTTGAATTGCAAAGCTTGCTCAGCGGCCCACTGGATGATTGTCCGGCAATCCTCAGCGTCCATGCTCGCGATGGTGGTGTCGATGCGAACGACTGGGCTGAAATGGTCCTCAGCATGTACCTTAATTGGGCCAAATCTAACGAGTACAACGTCGAATTGCTTGATCGTGTTGACAACGAAGAGGCTGGAATCACACAGGCGACGATTGCTATTCGCGGGCCGTCGGCTTTCGGATACTTAAAAGGCGAAGAAGGCATGCATCGCTTGGTGCGGATCAGTCCCTTTAACGCCGATGGCAAACGCCAGACAAGTTTTGCCGCTGTGGATGTATCGCCGGAAGTCAATGATTCGGTCGAAATTGAAATTGCAGAAAAGGATGTTCGAGAAGACGTTTATCGCGCATCAGGCGCTGGCGGACAGCACGTCAACAAAACGAGCTCGGCGATTCGGCTAACGCATGTTCCTACTGGCATTAGCGTTCAGTGTCAGACCGATCGCAGCCAGCATAAAAATAGATCGGCAGCTTGGAAAATGCTGCGAAGTCGGTTGGCTAGAATCGAAGAAGACAAACGCGAAGTCGAACAAGCGGCCAAGTATAAAAACAAGGCTCGTGTCGGTTTCGGTTCGCAGATTCGCAACTACTTTTTGCACCCTGATCAACGTGTGAAAGACGCTCGTACCGGTTTCATCGTCGGAAGTTTCAATGCCGTCATGGCCGGCGAGGTCCAAGGTTTCTTGGACAGCTATCTACAATGGCGAATGAAAGCTGATGGCTCGGAAGTCATCGTTGACGATGAATAAGATTTAGATTTTCGTTTGGAACTTGATCGCGATGCAGAAATTTTGTGACGACTTGATGGTAAGCTCCGGGCCGATCCAAGTGCGATGCTATGAACAAGCCGATCGATTTGGTCACGTGGTACTTGTCAGCTCAGACGCTGACGCATCCTCTGCCGTGGTGATGCTCCGCAGCGTTGAAGGCGATAGCGATCAAGAGCTGCCGCCCAGTGGTCCAATGCAAGAGATGGTTGCCGAACCTTCGAGTGTTGGCAAACCGCCCAACCTTTTGGGGCTTGGTGCCGCCGGACGTTCGCATTGGTCTTGTGCGATTGAAGCCGATTTGACGATCGACGCGATCGCGTTTGACTTCGCTTGCAAAACTCGATCCGACGGCTTTATGGGATCGACTTACGAACTGCTGGATGGCTTTGAGTTCAGATCCTTGGACGAACGTTCCGGCCAGATCTTTGCAAGTGATACACCATCTATTTGTCTTCGTTGCTTTGGTGACTGTCGACTTGAATTTGACCCAACCAAGCGTCAAATAGTCATCATTTCGCCGATTCCTGACGATCAACTTCCGCCAAATCTGAAAAATCAACGACGCTGGCGTTATGTCGTTGGATTGGCGGAAAGCTTAGTTTTTGCTGGCGATCACGATTGATTGCAAAGGTCTTGCCAACAACCTTTGTAATTTAGTACGCTCCTCGTGACAGCGGATCAAAGAAGTCGGACAAGTTCAATATCGATTTGTCTGCAATTGAAAGCGCGGAAAAAGCTTCTTTGAAAAGGACCGCTACAGGTTCATCAGTAGGGACATTGTTGCGTTGAAGTACCTGTTTTGAAGGATGTTGAGACCGGGCAATTTTGCACGTTGTAGGCCAGCTTTCGCTGCCAGGAAGTAACAAAGGATTGTGGCTTCATGAGTTTAGACGCGTTCACGCGACGACTTCTGAACAACCTCACCAGGGCAGGAGCCTGCTGGCTGTGCATTTTCGTATCGAGCGTTTTTTCGTTCGGGCAGGGAACTCATGCGATAGTTTCAGGCAAGCACACCGATGAACTCATCGCTTATCAGTCACTTCTAAAAGCTTATGAAAGCGGCGAACACTCCAGGGTTGTTTCGCAAGTCCAGTCGATGTCAATCGCCAGTCCACCATCGGCGATTGAATTACAGAGCGTTTACCTTGCCGCCGAATCGCTTTTCGCAAGTGGCCAATTCGCAGACGCAGAAAGGTTCCTCGCTTTCTGGAATAGCCAGAAGGCACTGGTCCCGAGCGAGACGCTGGACAAACTTGCCCCCTACGTGCAATTCCGTCTATCACAGACGCATTTTCAATTAAATAGAACAGCAGAAGCTGCTGCGGGCTTGAAGAACCTGCTTGCCGATCCAATTGCTAAACCGTTGCTTGCAGCCGCAAACTTGCAGCTTGCGTGGATTGAAATTGATGACATTTCATCAACAGCGCAGGCCCGCGAACATTGCGACCAATGCATTGAATTGACTGAACCAGGAACGATCGAAAACCTATCAGCACAGTTGCTAGATGCTTTACTGACCTACCGCTCAAAGAACTTAAATGAAGCCGTTGAAAAGCTGGAACAAGTTTGCGCCGAGGCGGGGATGATCAGCGGCTCAGATGCAATTCAGTACAAAGCGACACTCCTGCTGCTGCAAGCTTGCAATGATTCGCAAGCCACGGAAAAAGCCGAGATCTATGTCAACCATCTCAACCGACTTACGCCCACTTCTAGTTCAATAAAACAGCTCGCGAATTTTCAAATTGCCCGCCACGAACTGATCACTGGTTTGCAATTTGAAGCTGCAAAACGATTGCGATCAGTAGCGGAGTCAAGCGACAATAACGCACTACAAATTCAATCGCTGACTCTCTTAATCAGACTGCCTGACTACATGGCCAGCGTTGACGAAAGAATAGATTGGACCCAGAAGCTGCTATCTTTTGATGAAGTTCATGACGAACTTCATACCGAGGCCATCGTCCGTTCCGCCCGCGCTCTGGCAATGACCGATCGATACGAAGAAGCGATTGCAATGCTGACGGATCTTATTGCGGCCGATGACATTGGAGTGAAATGGCGATTGGCATCTAAAACCCTCCTGGCTGAAACACTTTTCCAACGTGAGCAACTCGATCAGGCACAAGTGCTGTTTAAGGAAATTTCTTCTAGCCAGATTGACGTGATGACGACCGAAACGAAGGGACTTGCGATTCTTCGTCAAGGAGAAATCGCGGCGCTTCAAAACCGTTGGAATGACTCGGATTCGAATGTCCAATTGCTGCTTTCTGAAAAAGATTTATCGGAGTTTGTCAGTTCGCATCAAGCAGCCGTTTTCTATTTGCAAGGGCGAATCGACGTATCACAAGCACGCTTTGACGATGCGCGACAAAAATTGAACTTGGCGATTTCGCAGTCCAAAGCTCATCAATCGGAAATTGCCGCACGAGCGGCGTGGCTTGTCGGGGAAACCTATTTCTTGCAAAAAATGTACCCAGCAGCTCGCAAGAACTACGAGGTTGTACTTTCCTACCCGGAGCAACCACAGTGGTGTGCTTTGGCAAAACTACAAGCCGGAAAATGCTGCGAACTACTCGGCGAATGGGATTCCGCAACGAGCAACTATCGTGAATTGTTGTCGAATTATCCCGAGTCAATCTATTGCAAACAGGCAGAAGAACGACTGCTCTCTGCTGCGAAAATGTCAGACGCTCGACTCACCGCTCGTGAACCAAAAAGCGACCAACGATGAGGATCCTCAGGATTGTCTGTTCGAGTGCGCCGACGCAGAAGCAGCCACTATCGCAGCCGCTTTCAGACAGCTGAAAATGCTCAGTTTTGTGGCCTTGGGTTCCATCCCGTCGCGTTCAATCTACTCGGGTTCGATCTAGCGTCGAAACGCGAAGCTTGTTAATTGTCATCAAAGAACTCTGGCGGAAGTCTTTTGACAAAGTTGATCGTAGATATGGACCATCAAAACCACTGCACTTTCAATAGCAAACTGCGCCCATTGGCAGTAGTTTCGCTACTCGTCTTTGCATCGATTGCGTCAAAAGGCTTAGGGCAAGCACAGTTCTCGCCATATTCACAAAACAATCTTCCACCAACAAATTTCCCGACGACACCGCGCATCGCTGCGCTTCCGTCTGCCAACAGCAATGGCAACACATCCGCTGGCCCAACGGCAAACGCAGTTCCTGGTAGCACTTCGCCGTCCGCTGAAGCTGGCGACAAAATACCGATGCGGAACCTGCTTCAGATTTTCAACGATGGTGGTTGGATGATGTACCCAATCGCGCTCTGCTCGTTTGTCGTAACCGTTTACTCGTTTGAAAGATTGCTATTTTTGAGAGGTGGCCGCGTCATTCCGCGACCTTTCGTTCGGCGGCTAATTGAAATGTTGGAGCAACAGCAGATAGATCGCGACGAAGCCATCGAATTATGCCAAAAAAACCCTAGCCCGATCGCAGAGATTATTTCAACTGCGATTCGTCGATATGGCCGACCAGCCGTCGATGTTGAACAAGCCGTCATGGATACCGGCTCGCGCGTCACAAACTCGATGCGGAAACATTTACGCTTGCTTTCGGCGGTCAGCAACGTTTGTCCGCTGCTCGGATTGCTGGGAACCGTCTTGGGCATGATTGAAGCGTTCAATGAGATTTCCGGTGCAAACGCGATGGGTCGACCAGAGCTATTAGCCGGCGGCATATCGCAAGCGTTGCTCACGACTGCGAGCGGCCTATTTGTCGCAATTCCAGCTTATCTTTCATATATGTTTTTCACCGGTCGTGTAGACAAACTTGTCATGGAAATGGACGGGTACGCCCAACAAGTCATCGACGCAATCAGCGCCGAAGGACTAGCCGAAAGCGAATCGAACAGACCACGTTCACGAACACGAAAAGCAGCTTAAAGGCGACTCACTATGCCGCTGAAGATTGAACAAGAAGAAGCACCGACAATCAACTTGACCAGCATGATTGATGTATTGTTCCTGCTGATCATCTTTTTCATGGTCGGCACGAAGTTTAATGATTCTGAACGTCAAATCGAATTGAACTTACCACGCGTTAACAATGCAACCGCCATGATTGCTGGCCCCGAGAATCATATTGTCGCAATCGCGCACGACGGTTCAACGTCACTCGACGGAAGGTCGATGAATGTTAACCAGATTTCGAACGAACTAACAAAAGCTCTGCGGTCGTACGCTGATACAGCGGTTGATATTCGCTGCGACAATGCCAGCACAGCGCAACAGTTTGCCGAGGTTTTGTCACTTCTGAAAAATATCGGAATCAATCGAATTGGCTTTCGAACTGCCGATGCGCACAACGTCATCAAGCGGTAGTTGGATGTACGATCTCGATTTTTTTCGCGATCAATTATGCAAGACGGTTCAACGCACCGTTTTTTTAAGAATTCATTGATTAATGTCGATCGAGATGGATGTTTTGATACCACGACAAGACCTCCAGGAAGTTCGCTTCGTTGCGTTCGCGGAACCGTTACTCGCTCTGACGATGGACCAAACCTCGCGTCCTTGGGCTATCATTTTAGGCATAATTTTTGCCATCATCGCGATATCGCTGGCCGTTGCCTCTTGGACGCGGTGGGGCCAAAGTAAGCCGCTTACGAAATGCGTCGCACTGGCCGTACTTGCTCATGTTTGGCTACTAATGTACGCCTATGGTACCCGCGTTATACATCCTGGAAATGGTCGTGGCTCACAGATCACCCACAACGAGAATGGCCCAGTTGCATTGGAAGTCTTTTCCAGCTCGTTGTCCGAACCAGCCCAGGACTCCGACGGTAAGAACGTCGACAAGCTGCAACAGTGGGAACGGCCAGTTAGTGTCGATGCAAATCAGATCATTCCCGAATCCCAAGCGGAGCCTCAATCTAGTATGCCAACCGCTATGGCAGAAGTGGCATTGTCTGTTCCGCCGTCTTTGCTGCAACCTGAAAAGCCGACTGCTTTGCCGCAACGAAGTGATCTTTCGCAAGATACCGTCCAACCAGTTGCACCCGAACCAATCGATAGCTCAAGCAATGCGGATATCCAGCAACCATTACAGAAAACTGCTGGCTTAAGTGAACCTGTACCGAGCGAAGATTACTCGATTGACAAATTGCGAATTCCGGATGTGAACGCCAATCCGATTGCGAGCTTGGTCAGCCGCGCAAACCCGCTTGATCAAGCGATGCTCTCAAATCAGAATTCAACGCAAGCAGCCGCGAACTCACAGCCGATGCCCGAAATCTATCAGTTGCGATTTTCGCCGCAGCGTCTTCAGATTGCCAGACAAAATGGAGGTGACGAAACCTCTGAAGCGGCTGTAAACGCAGCCCTAAACTATCTCGCTCGCAAGCAAGAGCGGGACGGAAGCTGGAATGCGGCGGCCAGTGGAGCAGGGCGAGAAACGCAGGCCCTCGGCGAGAATCGTGGTGGGACTGGAGCCAAGGCGGATACAGCCATGACAGGTCTTGCAATCCTAGCTTTTTTGGGGGCCGGCCACACGCACAACGCGGGCGATTACCGTGAACATCTGATGGCTGGACTAGAGTATCTGATGGCTTCGCAAATGCCTTCTGGGGATCTAGCTGGCGTCCAACAGGTTGGCAGCTCGCCAGACGTTCGCTACTCGCGAATGTACTCACATGGCATCGCACTTTTAGCATTGGCTGAGTGTTACGCTATGACAGGCGATCAACGCTTGTTGCCAGCCGTGCAGCTCGGATGTTCTTACACACTTCGAGCACAAAACCCAACGACCGGCGGCTGGCGGTACGACGTCCGTTTCGCCAATGAACCGGGTGACTTAAGTCAGTTCGGTTGGCAAGCCTTGGCGATTCAATCGTGTCGTCGAGGTGGCATTGCGGTCGCACCTGAACGCATCCAAAAAATGCACTCGTTCTTATCAAGTTGCTCGGCCGGGAATCATGGCGGACTTGCCGTCTATCGCCCCGTCGCTCGTCAAGCTCCTTCGGCAGCAATGACGGCTGAAGCGCTTGCTGCCGCAGCCATGTTGCGACATAAAATGACGCCCGAAGCAAAAGCGGAAGCTGTTGCAATGCTGCTCAGTCAGTTGCCAGGCCGCTCCGAAGAAAACTTGTACTACTGGTACTACGCGACGCTTGCAATGTTCCAACAGCAAGGCCCCGCTTGGTCACAATGGAACGCGTCAATGAAACCTCAATTAGTTTCAACGCAAATCAGCAGCGGCACTGACGCAGGCTCATGGAATCCGACTGGAATCTGGGGCGGGTACGGCGGCCGAATTTACTCTACATCCATGGCTTGTATGTGCTTGGAAGTCTACTATCGCTATTTGCCGATGTACGATTGAATTCACAAGCGTTTATCGTCACTAATCTGATCGATTAGGTAGTTTTTAACGACTCTAGCGATCAAACCCAGATGCTCGCCGCTTAGTGCCGATAATGCGTTAGAGGCCGCATTAGCCGACCCTTCAAACCTTTACAGATGGGAATTCGAAATGGACATTTCAAGTTTGGCTGCCAGCGCGTCCGCCGTAAAACAAGCGACCAACCAGAATAAAATCGCTACTGCCGTCGCAACCAAAACTCTTAACGTGCAACGTCAACAAGGCGAAGCAGTCGTTGCTCTGATCAACCAAGCGGCCCAAGTCACACCTAACGCAAACGCCCGCGGCTTAGACATTCGCGGCTGAAGCACCTTGCCGTAATGGTTTCTCGTTCGCAACAAAGCGCTATTATCGTAAGCGTTTTATCGTGCTGGTCATCCAGAACCGCAACGCGATTTGATCGCTTGGAATTGAAAAGCCCGCAGTAAGTTTGCATACGAAATAGCGATTGCTTTCTGTCGCAAAAGTCACCCAGACGTTCGGCGGCCGGCCACTGAAAATCAAATCTTGAAACCCTGACTCTTCTCGTTGGACGCCGTTCAGGTCAAAAAATCAAATCAATCGCAGTGCACCGCACGTCTGCGTATATGAAGCTTCAAGGTCCAACGAAATCGCATGGTCGCTAGCCAGCCAGATCGGCAGGACCGGCAATTGCTCGCCGACGGCAACCAATTCGCGACCTCCCTCTTGATCAAAGTTCAGCACTTCGTATTCGTTGATTTCTGTCGGATCGATTTCCAGCGAAAGCATCTGATCCGGCGTGGCCCATGTTGTTGCTGCGTCCGAACCCGAAGAACTTGATCTGAAGCCGTTATCAACCGCTACATCGAAAGTGCAAATATCGACTTCAAAATTTTTGCCCAGATGGAGGCAAGATTCTGCCGTCTACCGTCCAAGCATTGACGTGCTGAGATTTATGACCATCGTCATGTTCATCCGCCCTGAAATCCTTCCAAGGAACCTTTATTGAATATTGGCGGTTGAAAACGATCTAACAACGGCACAGCGAATCTCGTCCGTCCGCACACGCTACTACTCCGGTGACCGCGATCAAATTCCAAGAACCAACGTAGCCATCTTCACGATAACTGTTGTCAGTTTCGTAACCCTTGTCGACAAGCAAGATCACTTGCTTAGTCGATAACGTCAGCACCAATTGACGTAAAACAAAGGAATCGGGTCGTTATGATCAATACACGACTCGTAGATTTTACTCGCCACATCACGAGCGAATTCTTCGATCTCTAAAAGCGTTTGCGCCTGAACAACTAGCCCTTGAACGTCAGGGCTAGTCGCGATGTAGCCACCTTCGTCCAAAAGCTCAACGATCAATCGAAGCGAAGTTTCCGCCATTTTTCACTCCTACACAAGAAGATATTTACTTCGCTTAGTGTAACCAATCGCAATCGACAACCATTCGAGGATTGCAAAAATGCTACTGCCTAGTTGAATACGAAAACGATCAGCCTTATCGTAAATTTAAAGCGTCGTTTTTCCGTCGGTTTAGGAAAAGCCTTCATAGAAGACATTAAAAAAATTTCCTAGTCGTTCGTTTGCAGTGACCAGACGTGTCAAAGCGGACATTTATTCTATCCGCATCCTAATCAATCATGTTCAAGAAAAACTTATGCCTGCACCTTATCCGATTGAACTAGAAATAGCCGGCCCCACCGCAATGTGGACCCGCCCAGACACGGGCGATGCACCGGTCTCTCGTTAGTTACAACATGATCGGCCTTGCCGAACAATGCCAAGAAGATTCAAACAGAAAGTATTCATGAACTCAAAAGATCAAAATCAGCGTTTCTATGCTCATACCGGTTTGACTGAATCTGGTGAAGATTGGCAGCTACTAGTCGATCACGTTCTGTCGGTGGGACGTGGGGCCGAGCAACGCGGTTTAGCGATCGATAGTTATCGAGGAAACAGGGAACCGCGTTTTGATCGCCAGACACGGATCGCAGGTTGGTTGCACGACATTGGCAAATACCGCCAAGGATTTGTCGACTATTTGTTAAAACGCCCCGTCTCCAAAGACCAGACGTATCATAAGCAAGCGGGAGCTGCAAAAGCACAGGCACTAGACTATTCAGCAGTCTCCTTTGCGATCGCAGGGCATCACGGCGGTATCCCAAGTCTACCGGACCTGGTCGGCGGCATTCGTGGGACGGCAGGGCAAGTCGTCGTAAATGAAGTCTGGGATATAGCCTCGTCTGAAAATATCGAGCTCAACAAGATCACCACCAATCCGACTCCTTCAAATTCAAAATTAGACATCGAGTTTGCAAGCCGCCTGATTTTAAGTTGTCTCGTGGATGCTGATTGGGAAGACACTTCAAACTTTCAACGATTGGTTAACGGCTTATTGCCAGAACCGAATCCACCGTTGTTGGCACCTGGCGACATGCTAGATAAGCTCCTTCGATTCATTGAAATTCGATCGAAAGATTGTAAAAGTGATTCATTGCGAAAAACTCGAAACGAAATCCTTTCTTCGTCGTTAGAGGAAGCAAAAGGCCCGATTGGCGTCTATTCCATGACCGTTCCAACGGGCGGAGGGAAAACACTTTCAGCATTAGCATTTGCACTACGTCACGCCGAATTGCAAACTCCAACGTTTCGGAGAATTATCTATGTCGCGCCATATCTGAGCATCATTGATCAAAATACGAAAGTGATCCGTGCCGCTTTGGAATTGGACCAACATGATCCGACGCTTTTCGAACATCACAGTTTGTCTGAACCATTCGAAGGCGAGTCGTCTGCGGATGACAAAAGCCTTATGAGCGCGGTGCGACGAGCAGAGAACTGGGACGCTCCGATCGTCGTCACCACGAATGTACAGTTTTTTGAAAGCATGTTTTCTAAT
>JBGSKY010000273.1:0-5293 GCA_041740995.1 Pirellulaceae bacterium | reverse complement strand
ATCCATTACTTGCAATGGCTGAGGCGGTACTGCCGCGTCACCCACGGGAACGAAGTCCGTAATGACCGTTTGTCCGAACTACTTCGCCCATATCTCACCGTACCGTAAAACGACGGCCGTTTTAAACTATACGAAGCACGGGGCCATAAAAGCTCTGCTTCGAATGGAATCTATGGAAATTTTTGGAGTTTTGGATGCTTGAGATATCCTTCGTGATCCCGATTGTCGTTTCTTGCGTCATAACTGCGGCTTTGGTGCCGGTGTCAATGTTCGTCGCTGCGAAGCTTGGGATGTTAGATCAGCCGGAAGCTCGCAAGGTGCATACTAATCCAACACCCCGCCTTGGCGGAATCGCGATTTACGCGGGGGTGTCTATTGCGATCTTGATTTCGCTCCTGGCGATTGTTTTTGGGCCAGATCAAACCAATACTTATCATTGGTCTAGGCCCCTAATTGGTATGCTCGGAGCTATTACCCTAATATTTTCGGTCGGTTTGGTTGATGATATCCGACCGTTATCGTCTCGATTTAAGCTGATTTCGCTACTTGGTGCGGCCGCCATGATCTGTGGGTCCGGTATTCAGATCGAAGCGTTGACAACACCCAGCGGCCAGATTCTTTCCCTCGGCAATTTTGCCTGGCCGGTGACAATGTTGTTTATTGTCGGGGTTGCTGTGTCTGTCAATTTCGCGGACGGGCTCGACGGTCTGGCCGGCGGGCTCGTCTTGTTGGCTGCGCTGGTCTTGTCAACATTTGCAATCGCCAGTCACCATGATTGGATCGCAATCGCGCCGCTCGCGCTCTCCGGGGCACTGGCTGCTTTCCTTCTTTATAATTGGCATCCGGCCAAGACCTTTATGGGTGATTGTGGCAGCATGACAATTGGCGTCCTGCTGGCTGCGTCGATGGCTAGTGGAAATGCCGAACTGGGTACGATGCGTTCTGTGATTGTTCCCATGTTAGCCCTTAGCGTGCCAGTGGCTGATACACTGCTGACATTTTTTCGTCGACGATACCAGCAACGCCGATCGATGTTTTCTGCTGAGCGCGGGCATATTCATCATCGATTGCTCGATCGAGGGTTGGGCCATTTACACACAGTGTTATTAATTCATTCCTTTTCACTTCTCGCGGTCCTTGTCGGAATTATTGCTCTCGCGTTCGACGGTTGGTCAACGCTTGGTGGTCTTGCCGTGATGGTGCCGATGATTTGGGGAATCTTCCGATTCGCCGGTTCGGTCAAAACGTCGGAAATGATCGCCGCGATTCGCTCCAAGCGAGGAATCGACAAGAGCGCTCGCGCTTATCGTAGTCGCTTCGAAACATCTCAGTTGGAAATGAACAAGGCCAACAGTTTTGTTGCATGGTGGGATTGTGTTTGCCACGCAGCCGAGCGTTTAGGTTTTGTTCGTGTCGATCTGACAATTGAGAACAGAAATGGCAAGCATCGGCAACTCGAATGGGAAGCTGCAGATACAAGTTGGGATGCCTCGAAAGTCCTCAGTGCCGTTCTTCCTGTGGCTGCTCCGAATGATCCAAATAACCGATCGCATGTGAAAATTGCAGTCGATGCGAGAGCTAGTTACGAATCGGCCAGCGAGCGACTGGCACTGTTTGCTCGGCTCATCGCCGAAACAAATCTGATTACCATTCGTAAACGAGAGTGTCAGCGGAAAGGCCAATTAGACACATCCAGTGGTGCACAGTCACTGCTTGAGCTGTCGGACTCTCATCCGAACGCGATTTTTCCAGGACTGCGAGTTGCGGTCGTTCAAGATTTTCTCTATGTCAACGCTGGTGCTGAACGCGTTCTAAAGCAGATCATTGGTCTCTTTCCGCAGTGCGACGTTTACTCGCTCTTCGATTTTTTACCTGAAGAAGACCGCGAACTACTCAATCACAAGCCAGTTCGGACTTCTTTTATCCAGAAGTTGCCTTTTGCGAAACAGAAGCACCGGGCATATCTTCCGCTGATGCCATTTGCGATCGAGCAACTTGATTTTTCAGGCTACGATTTAGTTGTTTCAAGTTCGTACCTGGTCGCCAAAGGCGTGATAACTGGGCCTGACCAATTACACGTCTGTTACTGCCATTCACCCGCTCGTTACGTTTGGGATTTGCAGCATCAGTACCTTGCCCAAAGCAAGCTTGGCTTCGGTCCAAAAGGGTTACTTGCGCGACTGATTTTGCACTACCTCCGCACCTGGGATGTGCGGTCAAGCATGGGGGTTGATCATTTTATTGCGAACAGCCAATTTGTCGCGCGGCGGATTCAGAAACTATATCGTCGCGACTCGGTTGTTATCAATCCGCCGGTCGATACAGAGCAATTCCGTTTGGCTGACGAAAAAGAAGACTATTATGTAGTCGCCGGTCGAATGGTGCCCTACAAACGAACCGATCTGATTATCGAGGCATTCGCAAAAATGCCAAAACGCAAGCTGATCATTGTCGGAGCAGGGCCCGACTTTGAAAAAGCAAAATTGGCGGCCGGACCAAACGTGACTCTTGTTGGATATCAGAGCAACGAAGTTTTGGCTGACTATGTTCAACGGGCAAAGGCTTTAATATTTGCCGCTGAAGAAGATTTTGGCATCGTTCCGGTAGAAGCATTGGCTTGTGGAACGCCAGTAATTGCGTATGGTCGGGGCGGAGTGACCGAGTCGGTAGTCGAAGGGAAGCACGGTGTGTTCTTTAATGAGCAAACGTCTGACGCAATAGTAGATGCCATCGAGCGATTTGAAGCGTCCGATCCGGTAAGCAGTTTTCCTCCCGAAGTCCTTCGCGAACGAAGTCAAGACTTTAGTAATGATCGATTTCTCATTCAAATGTGTGATTTTCTTACAAATTGCGTAAATCAGCGTTGGCCACAACTAGCCTCGAATGAATCTGCGGACAAACAAGCAGCGTCTGAAGTGGTTGAACATTTCGAAACGAAAACACTTGGCGAATTTGTGCTTGAGCGATAGCTGCTGTAGTCTAGACCAAGATTTTTGATGAAGGAAACACGTTTACTTATCACCGGTGGGGCGGGCTTTATTGGCTCCAATTTGGTCCGTATGGCACTTGCCGCTGGACATCGTGTCCTGAATATCGATTGCCTCAGCTACTCCGGTAATCTCCTTTCGCTGGCGGATGTCGAAGCGAATGAAAACTATCAATTCCTACACGCGGATATTACCGATTCGCACGAACTGTCGACTGCATTTGCAGCGTTCAAACCTCAAGCGGTACTGCACCTGGCAGCCGAGAGCCATGTGGATCGGTCAATTGACGGACCTGGTCAATTCATTCAGTCGAATATTGTTGGCACCTTCCAACTTCTGCAAGCCGCTTTGACCTACTGGCGTTCGCTGGAGAAGCCGTCTGCAGACGCGTTTCGATTTGTTCACGTGTCGACCGACGAAGTCTTTGGTTCGCTTGGCAGCGATGGCAAGTTCACTGAAACAACCTCGTACGAACCCCATTCACCCTATGCAGCGACCAAAGCGGCATCAGATCACTTGGCCCGAGCTTGGCATGATACGTATGGTCTGCCGGTGATCGTAACCAATAGCAGTAACAATTATGGCCCGTTCCAATTCCCCGAAAAACTGATCCCGGTAGTGATTCTGAAGTGTTTACACGAGGAACCGATTCCCGTGTATGGAAACGGCCAGAATGTCCGCGACTGGCTCTACGTTGACGATCATTGTCGCGCGTTACTTTCAGTCTGTCAGCGTGGAATAGTTGGCGAAACCTATGCGATTGGCGGGAATAACGAGCTGAAAAATATCGATCTTGTGACCGCCATTTGTGATTTGCTCGACGAACTCCAGCCGTCATTAACTGGCAAACCGCATCGCGAAAAGATTAACTTTGTCGCCGATCGACCTGGCCACGATCAACGTTATGCAATCGATGCCAGCAAGATCGCCGGAGAACTCGGTTGGAAACCTTCCGAGAATTTCAAGGTCGGACTCCGCAAAACAGTCATCTGGTACCTTGAAAATGAAAACTGGTGGCGAGATATCATTTCTGGAGATTATCGCCAACAGCGGCTTGGTTTGGCCGATGCTGTCAACGAAAGCGTCCGCATCTAAAGCTTTGTCTAATTTAAATTGGTACGCCATGACCCGTCCAGGGACTTCGAGTGTACGAAGGCCAGGCGCTGTCCTGGCAAAGCTATGTAAGCCAGGACCGTTCCTGGCCATCACGACCCTCAAGCTGCAATAGACTCGAACATCTCGCCTCTCACAACTCGTCCATCACTACTCACCCCTTCATCCCATAGACACTGCAACTCGCAACGCCCTGATCCGCGAAACGCTAAAAAGGCAAAACCCGGGTGTTACTAATTTCAGCCATGACATTGGCAACCCGACACGACCGGTAGGCCATTCCAGTGGCATTCAAACGTCAAACGCGATCCTTCGCAGCTATCGTAAAGATCATCGACCAACGAGCCAATTCGTGGAACCCGACCAAGTCATCGAAGCGATCGAAGCTGGCGGCGTGAAGCATTGGGTACTGATGGGGCTTTACGGCTACGTTGGTTATCTGGCCATGCCCCGCGCCACTCAGGACGTCGACATCCTAGTTTTTGAATCGGACATAGAGCAGGCGATTATCGCGATTACTGATCGTTGGCCGAAATTGCAAGTCGATCGGCAAGAAGTCGTCGTGCGTTTTCGCGATCCCGGTGAGATTGCGATCGACGGCGAGATGAAACAAGTCATCGATCTGATGTTGCCCAGCAACGATTGCTATCAAGCGGTCCTGAAAGAATTTCATTGCATCGATCAGACCACCGGCCATCGCATTCCCATCATCGAAGCGGCCTGTGCCAGCAAGTTCGCCGCACTAATTTCTCCGTACCTCGACTGGAACAAAAAACAACAGGACGCTGTCGACCTGCGAAGCATCCTGGTGCCTAATTACCAGACAATCGATCGCGAAAAGCTCAGTCAGTTAGGCGATTTGGTTTACCCCGGTGGCGGCGCCGAACTGATCGAATTCCTCGAACTTGCCCACGACCAAAAGCCCTTTCCAATCTAAACCCGTCAGCGCTCGCCACACCGTCGCAACTGAAACTCTCTCCAGTCTAATGCCCACGACTACACTACCGAAAACGACCACTGCCAACGAATTATTCGCACAGCCGTGTGATGGTTACCGCTATGAATTGATCGAAGGGATGCTGTATATGATGTCGCCCGCCGGGGGACGCCACGGACGTATTGCGGCTCGAATTGCTCGGTTGCTCGATACGCATATTGATGCGAATAAACTCGGCGTGGTGTTCGCCGCCGAG
>JBGSKY010000272.1:0-26497 GCA_041740995.1 Pirellulaceae bacterium | reverse complement strand
CAGAAATATCAAGCGCCAGAACTTGAAAAGTTGAAACCGTATTGGCGTGCTCAAAAGATGCCAGCCAATACCGAGGCCTTGGGTTTGCAAGAGCCATTTATGATTTGGCTCAAGGCAGCTTTCGTTGTGGGTGCAGTGATTGCAAGCCCAGGAATTTTTTATTCCCTATGGACGTTTGTCGCCGCAGGACTCTATCCGCACGAGCGGAAGTACGTTTACTTTTTCTTGCCGGCCGCGCTGGGTCTATTTTTATCCGGAGCGGCTTTAGCTTTCTTCGTGATTTTTGAATTAGTAATTCAATTCTTACTACGATTTAATGACAGCCTCGGCATTGGAGCTTCGCCGCGTTTGAACGACTACATGTCCTTCGCATTGTTTTTGCCGCTCGGTTTTGGAATTGCCTTTCAACTGCCATTAGTCATGTTTGTGCTCGAACGGATCGGAATAATTTCTGTCGCGACCTACATATCCCAGTGGAGAACGGCGATCTTGCTAATCACGTTTCTGTCGATGATTCTCACGCCAGCTGAAGTCACTTCGATGATCGGTATGGGCGTTCCGTTGATCGGACTTTATTTTCTTGGCATCGCTCTTTGCACTTATTTCCCGCGCCGAGGATTCGATGCTGAAAAAGGTTACGACCCTGTTTGATGCTTGCATGTCCAAGAGCTGAATGCATCCAGTCGTACGCTGTCAGGATAGAGTTGCGATTTGATTGATATTGTGTTGTCAACGCGTTTTGACGTCGGTGCGACAGCGCTCGTCCGGGAATTTCGCCGGTCGTTGATCAACTAGTTTCCAATAATAAACAATTTGTGAGTCGCTAGAAAGCAAGATTTGAGCATGTTGGCAGCCCGCGTGATTCCCTGTTTGGACGTCCACAATGGCCGAGTCGTCAAGGGAACGAATTTCATCAATCTTCGCGACGCTGGCGATCCGGTGCAGGTTGCCGCGCGGTACGAAGCCGAAGGGGCCGATGAGTTGGTCTTTCTGGACATTACAGCCTCGCACGAACAACGCGATACGATCATCGACGTGGTTCGAAGGACTGCCGATCAAGTCTTCATGCCGCTGACAGTCGGCGGCGGCATTCGAACCTTAGAAGATATTCGGCGATTGCTTCAGGCCGGTTGTGACAAGGTGTCAATCAACTCGACTGCTTGTACCAATCCGGAATTTGTTCGTCAGGCCGCTGACCGTTTTGGCTCGCAGTGTATTGTCGTCAACATTGACCCGAAACGAGTCATCAGAGACGGACAAGAGTTTTGGGAGGTCCATATTCAAGGCGGTCGCAAACCGACTGGTCTGGAAGCAGTCGCTTGGGCTTTAGAAGTCGAGCGACTTGGGGCAGGCGAAATTGTGTTGACCAGTATGGACTGCGACGGCACGAAGGACGGCTACGATTTGCCCATCACAGCGGCGGTCAGCCACGCAGTCAAAATCCCTGTCGTGGCTAGCGGCGGTGCCGGTTGCCCCGAACACTTGGTCGACGCGATTCAAAAAGGCGGTGCCAGCGCGGTTTTGGCGGCCAGCATTTTTCATTTTGGCGAATATACGATTCACCAGACGAAGTCGACGATGCGCGACGCTGGAATTCCAGTTCGACTTTAGATGTAATTGCCGTATCGATTAGCATTGGTTTCTGACTTAGCTTCTAAACCCTAAGCTCCGGTTGGCGGGGTTTGTCGATTGATAATGAAGCTTAGAATCGGCATCAATTAGGCGCTTGAATTCTGTGAAAACAAGCTGCAAAACCGCGGCGGTTCCCACATAAGCTATAATAGAATTCACGCACAGGATATTACCTCAATAGAATTCTTGATTTATGAATCAGTCACGACCGCAAGTCGATCTTTCTCCTAACCAAATCGTCGGCATCGCAGTGTTCGCTTTGGCCGGTATGTTTTTGGTCTACATTTTTACCGCCGGCATCTATTCGGTTGCCGCTCATGAGCAAGCGGTTGTGTTACGTTTCGGAAAATACACACAGACCGTTGGTCCTGGCTTGCATTTCAAGGCGCCATGGATCGATCAAAGAATTATTGTTGATCAAGGAGAACGTTCACTACGGTTACCTTACTCTGACAATGAGGAAACTCCGCGCTATGCTCAGACAACGACAGACGAGCAGGAAGACAAACTAATTTTGACTGGCGACCTTTATGCGGCGGTGGTCGAGTGGAATGTTTTTTGGCGAGTGATCGAACCCAAGGAATATGTAATCAACTTCAACGGTGACGACGGCCAGATTTCCGACGTAATCGTAGCAGTTTCGAGGGCGGTGATGCATCGTGCTGTCGGCGATTATTCGGCTGAGGAACTACTGACCGGCAAACGGGAAGAAATCACCCAGATCGCGCTTCGAGATCTTTCTGAGCGGCTCAAAGAATTTGGCAGTGGAATTGCGATCACCGATTTACAGATGCAACGTGTGACCCCGCCAGACCGAGTCAAACCTTCGTTCGACGAGGTCAATGCGTCGATTCAACAGCGAGATCAATCGGTAAATGAAGCCTATCGTGAACGCAATCAATTAATCCCATCGGCAGAAGCCCAGCGTGACAAACTGATTCGCGAAGCCGAAGGTTATGCCTCCCGAGAGCTTGCCGAAGCGCAGGGGGAAATTGCCGCATTGCGTTCGAAGTACGAAAGCTACAAACTGGCTCCCGAAGTAACCCGACAACGAATGTATATCGAAATGATGGAACGTGTTCTGCAAAACAGCGGGCCAAAAATTATTCTCGATAGCAAAGTCTCTAGCCCACTCCCGTTGCTGAATTTAAATGAGCCTGCTTTGAAAACCGAATGAACCAGAGTGCAATTATCTGACAGATTTTAATTGCGACTTCGACCTGTTTCATCCAGTCAACTTCATTACTCATTTACGACTTTATAAACTGTATTTAATTATGCGATATTTTGCTTTTGTACTTGCCATCGCCGCTTTAATTTTAATTTTATCGCCGCTTTTCGTTTTCATTGTTGACGAGCGTGAAATGGCAGTCGTTTTGCGTTTCGGTAACCCAAAGCATGCTTACACAGCCCCTGGTCTCTACACAAAAATGCCATTTGTTGATTCTGTCCAACGAATCTCTAAATACAAACAATTTTGGGGTGACACAAAACAAAACCTGTTGCCAGATTTGCCAACCAAAGACGACAAAAAAATCGAACTAATTCCTTGGGCCGTGTGGCGAGTAAGTGACCCGACAGTCTTTGTTCAACGTCTACGAACTATGGAAGTCGCGGAAGAACGCGTATTTCAGATCGTTCGCAGTTCGATTCGCGATGTGATCACCCAGTATGACCTTGAAGAAATTGTCCGGAGTACGAATCGCGAGTTATCAATCAGCGAGAGCAGTCCGAGCATGACCGTTCAAGCAATTCCCGATGGTGTGCCAGCCGAGCTGATCGAGCAAGCCACTAATTCAAAACCGAAAAACATCAACTTCGGTCGAGCGGAGATTCTTGAGCGGATCAAAGTCGAAGCGATCAAGCGTCTTTCGGCTAGCGGAAGCGACTTAGAATCAGCCGGCCGAGGTATCGAGCTGATTGATGTTGGAATCTCGCAAATCGGCTTCGTTGACAGTGTTCGACGTAAAACGTTCGATCGATGGGTTGCCGAACGTCAGTCAATTTCTGCGAAGAATATTAACGAAGGCGAGCGTTTGAAAGCGGCTATTGTCAACCAAGCAAAGGCGGAAGTTGCGAAGATCGAAGGTGAAGGGCAGCAACGTTCTAATGAGTTGCGCGGAACGACCGATGCGGAAGTCATCCGGATCTTTGCGGCGGCAATCGAAGAGACCGGAGATTTTTATACATTTGCAAGAACGATTCAAGCTTACGAAACTGCGTTGGGACCCGACAGCAAATTGATCCTCTCAACTGACAGTCCGTTCTTTAACGTTTTTAAGGATCTCAGCGAAAGCAAACCGTGATTGTTTTCGCGGCAATCAAAGCAGTGGGTTCACTTCGCAGAGAGACGCGTTTAGTGACTGCGAATTAGCAATGGCAGTTGAGCTAGCGATTGCAGGCAATGTTCGTGCTGCTCGACTGTTGCTCGCTTGTCTAACAGTCGCGAATTCCAGCCGTGCAATCTCGGAGCGATCGCATCGCGGATTAGACAATCGCCGATCATCAAGATCGATCCTGCATCGACGTTGAACTCTTCTGAGACAGCCGCGTAGAATCGCTGATCAGGCTTTTCAAATCCAACTTGTGCCGAATGGAATACTCTTTGACAGGTTGCAAAACAGTGGTGGCCGTCCAACACCCGCTGTAAACGCAAATCGAAATTCGAGCCAATCACCCAAGGGATTTCTCTGGCTTTGAGATATTCGGCCGTCTCAACGAATCCGGCGGCGACAGTCCATGCTTGAGGCTGGGCAAAATGTTCCCAAAGCGAGTCAAAGATCGCGGTTATCTGAATTTCTCTGACAGGTGCCACCGCAGAAGCGGTGATGCACTGACTAACGAGCTGTTTCCAAAGCCGCTTTTGGTCCAACTCGCTCGTACCAAGTCGAACCTCACGAAGTGAGTCGATAAGCGACTGCGTCATCAGATCATCAGATTGGTGTTGCAACGCATGGTTGAATCGTTGCAAGATATTTGCTGGTGAACCGGATAGTCCGTTGATCGCCGAAACTAGCGAGCTAGATAACTGTTCAAAAGTGGAAGCAAAAAAACGTTTGAATGCGGTTTGCAACGCGAACAAGTCGAGTTCGACATTGTGTCTAGCAGCGACGCTTTGATAAACCTGCGGTACCCCGTTTTTCACTTCGATAATGGTTCCAGCGGCATCAAAAACAACTAATTCGATCGACATTTACACCAACACGACAAGCTACTGAAATCGGATTAAGATAGTGATAAAAACAATTCGTTAGCAATTGTAGCCACATTCCCGCGAATGACCTTTGAACAAATAATTGCAACTTATGCTTGAGCAGATTTCAGGTCTTTCGACGACGATTATCGCTTTTTTTGCTATCCTGCACTTAATCGCTTTCGGCTGCCTCAAACTATGGGCTGGCGGCGTTCGACGCGGCATTGCGCAGACGTTGCGTCGATTTACTGATGGCTTGCCAAACCGCAGCGAGCTCGATTGGAATTCGCATTTGTCCGATCAAATTGAAGGCTTTTTGGCCGATATCGACGATGTTCTCGAAGGCGAATCAGCTGCCGATCGAACGACGCTGCGAGACCGCATTAAGATTTTAGACGAACGACGCGATTACTTGCAATCGCTCCGTTTTGAAACCGCTTGGAACGTCGCAAGAACTATGATCGAAGCGTATCCATTGGCGGGGGTATTAGGAACGATCTGTGCAATCGGAGCGGCATTGTCCAGTGAAGGTGGCGGAACTGTGACGGCAATTGTCAGTCGGTTTGGCGATGCAATCTGGAGCACTTTTGCGGGCCTTGTTGCAGCTATCGTTCTGATGCTAGTCAACAGTCTTTTGGAGCCAGGATTTTTGCGATTGGAAGAAAACCGATTGCATGTTCGACAAACCGTTGCCAAAGCAAAACGCGAGTTGGCTGTGAGTGGCGGCCGCAGCGGACTTGAACATCAGGAGGCGGCGCGATGATCGCTGGCCTAAGAAGTCGTGCATTGACCAATCCCAAAGCGATTCGCTTTCAACTGACGGCGTTGATGGACTTGTTGTTAATTGTTGTGTTTGCACAATTTTTAGAATTGCGTGAACAAGCCGAAGCGACGCAAATCAAGCAGCAACAAGTCCTGTCGAGCGTTACCGCCGAGCACGCATTGCAACAAGAAAAGCTTCTTAGCGATCTCGAAGAGGCTCAATCACAAAACGAATTGTTGCAAGCAGCGCAGGACGCGCAGGCTGAACTGCTGACGCGTTCGATGGCGACGGTCAAGACACTCTTTGATATCGACGAAACTCTGCCAGCGGATTCAGCACTGCTGACTCGGGTCGCTTTGCAGGCCAAAAGTCTATCGGCTGCCGACGGCGAAACTGTTGCGAGATTTTTGATCAGTCATGAAGAACTGCTCAAGCGGGCTGAGGTCTGGACGATTCACGGCAAATCATCGGGCGAAATCGAATTGACCGCCAACGGCGTTACGCAAGGCTTTCGATTGGAACGCGATGGTCAAGACGCTCGCGTCGAAGAATTTGCGGAAAGGCTCTTTTCCGCTTACAAAAAATTGTCTCAACCCAAGGGACTCGTGGTGATGATCTTATCTTATGACCTACGGGCTACGGCTGGTGTATATCAGGTTATGATTGACGGCATGACAAATGCAATCGAGCGGCTACGTAACGACGCGATGCAAACAAGATTCGAATTCACGGTTATTGGTCCAACAAGCGATCCGTCAAAGTGATATTGATCGCGAAAACTGACCACAAACAAATTGGAAATTCTCATGCGAAAAACAGTGCCTGTGGTGGTCGTCGGCGGGCTTGCAGTCCTGATCGCAAGTCAGTTCGTAAACATCAATATCGGCTGGAAAGATCCCAGCACACCGCTGTCTGAGCAAGTCGAGAATAAAACTGAACAGCTAGTTGACGCGGTCGAAGACGGCGTTGATTCAGTCAAGAAGGTTTTTGATCCGGAAGCGACCTCATCAGCATTAGACCAACCGGAAAACGCATACGTTGGCATGAACTTGGTCGATGTCTTGATTGACGAAGACGACTATCTTCTTTTGACCGGCGATAGCTCGAACACTGGTGGTCTGGTGGAGACTGACAAACCAACTGAAGGTGCACGTAAAAATATTGCCTTGTATGAAGTTGTCCGGCTGGCCAAAATTTTACCCGGAGAAAAGAGCGGTATAAAAGTGCGAATTTGGCGAACAGCCGAGGCGACTGCGGAAGCCGAAAAAAATCTATTAGCCGCCCTCCGCAATGGCGAACTGACCGACGACCAAATCGATTTCCGACGTCGATTGGTCGAGTAGTCAGCGCGTTACAGCGTCTCAATGCACCTTCTCGAGATTAACATTGCTTCAAATAGGCCCCGACGGATTTATTCTGTCGGTGAATCAGCTTCGTGACCTTGGTTCAGCCGCTGCAAGAAATTACGATTTCGTTCAGGGCTAAGGGGTCTGGAGCTTTAGGAGGCGTTCAATTTGCGGAGCTATTTTCTGAAATAACCGACGGTGGAACGTCCAAATCAGTGATTCTTGGCGGAGCTCCGTTATTCTTAACCAGCAGCTATGCTCTCTTCCACTCACAAGTACGGCCGGTACAGATGTTAGCGGCGGAGTGACTTTGCAATTGACCGAATCCACTGGGGCAGAAATCGGTAGTACTTCCACATTCATTGTCGACAACGTTTCAATATCCTGCGTGTCAGCGGTTCCCGAACCCAGTTCGATCGCCCTCTTAGGATTGGCTAGCATCTTAGGCTTAGCATGGCAGCAACGACAGAATCGCAGACGAGTGAACGCGTTTTGCTTAACATAACGACCCGCCGTTTGGTGCTCATAATGGATTAGGATTGTTCGCCGATCAACATCAATGAATTTCAGAGGACGATTTTTTCTTCCGATCAGGGGCGTTCGCCAGAGCCGTATGGATGCGACGTATGCGAGTCTGATTCTTGGTCTAGTTCTATGGCGGACGGTCCTCAAGAGGCCGATCTTGTTATGCTTGGTGCGAAGCGAAAGCGAAAAGTAGTTTGAATGGTATTGACCTCGCCGACGCGATTGCCCAAACTCGAACTGGATTTCCGCACCGCCTTTTAATACCGCCGCTCGTGTTTCACATTCTGATCCGACGATCAACATTTTTCGCATTCGTGATTCACGCAATGTTCGGTTGCTGCTTGCATCATTGGCATTCAGCCGATGCCCCGATTGGCGTGCACACTCATTGTGAAGAAGAATATCTTCATGATCACCATCATTATCATGCGGCTTCCAACGTCCCAGACAGTCCAATTGCTGAGTCAGAATCAGCCGAAGCTGATTTTGGGTTAAGCGAACCGATCGGGCATTGGCATGTTTGTGATGAGTCACAGTGCAGCTATGTCAGAGCTTCGGCAGTCGCGTTCGATCTCACGTCTGACCTTTCTGAACTCATCTTGGTCCTCATCGATCCATGGAAGACTTGCGGTCGGTCAGCGCTATCCAAGCTTGATGATCACAGCGTCCACAAAATTCTTTCTACCGCGCGTCGCTGCGCGTGTCTGCAATCTTGGCAGATCTGAATTGGCATGACGCGCGGCATTGAGCCGTTTGCGTTAGGTCATATCTGTAAGCGAATCCAATAGTGATTCAAACACATCGCGCTTGCACGATTCCGTTAGGAATTTGACAGTGCGAGCACAATTACCCATCGATCCGATCGCTCTTTAGCGGTTTCGGAAACACAGTCTCCTCGGCTATTAAATTTCGAGCCCAAACTATGCGAACTTCAGCTAGATTTCTGTCACTATCCACGATCACAATTTTTGTCGCGGTTGCAATTGTTGCAACTGCCGCGGCTACCTGGAAGTTCTGGTGGCCACCAATGTCAAGCGCGATTGATAAGTCATTTTTCAGTGATCGTAAATCACTTGAAGCACATTCGCATGAAGATTCGGCCGAGGCCACTAGCCAGTCTGACGCGTTGGAATTGTCGCCGCAGGCTCGATTGAACTTAGGCCTGACGGCTGAGAACTTGCGACCGGTTGAACTGTCGAGCTATCGTCGATCGTTAACTGTTCCCGCCGTTGTTGTCGCCAAACCAGGTCGGTCGTCAATCGTGGTCTCCTCGCCGCTCAACGGCGTCGTTACTCATGTTCATGCTGTGACTGGCGAAGCGGTACTGGCGGGTGATCTGCTGATGGAAGTTCGCTTGACGTACGAAGATCTCGTCGAAACGCAAACCGCGTATTTGAAAACTATCAGCGAGTTAGAGGTTGAAAAACGCGAAATCACGCGACTGGAAGAAGCTACACAGTCGGGTGCAATCTCGGGAAAACTGCTACTTGAGCGGCGCTATGCAAAAGAAAAACTCGATGCGTTTGCGAGATCGCAACGTGAGGCGTTGCGAATGCATGGGCTCTCCGATCGGCAAGTCGACGAAATCGGAAACGGTGGAAAACTGCTTCGTGACCTACAGATCGTTGCTCCGGACGTTGACGAACACAGTGAGAGCGAAGAGCTGCGATTAAGCCAAATTCCGATCCGACCTGTCGCCTTCCCGAAGTTACAAAAACTAGTTCGCGCCGACGAACTTCGACCGCTGGTTATCGACGAACTCCGTGTGCACAAAGGGGAAGCGATCAACGCCGGCGACAAGCTCTGCTCGCTTTCCGATTACTCGCAATTGTTCATCGAAGGCAAAGCGTTCGAGAATGACATTTTTGCAATCAGCGAAGCAGCCAAAAACGGTTGGGGAGTAGACGCAAAATTCTCTGGAGCGAGTAACCAAGTGTCAATGAACGACTTGAAGCTAGTTTTCGTTTCCAATTCAATCGATCCTGATACGAGAACACTTTCTTTTTTTGTTGAATTGCCAAACGAAATTGTTCGTGACGAAACCAACGCGGATGGTCAACGATTTTTGGCTTGGAAGTATAGGCTTGGACAACGATTGGAATTACGAGTCCCGGTCGAGCAATGGGAAAATCAAATCGTTTTACCAATCGATGCGGTTGCAAAGGAAGGGGCCGACTGGCTTGTCTTTCAGCAAAACGGCAAAAGTTTTAAACGTGTCCCAGTACACGTACGCCATCGGGATTCGACGTCTGTTGTCGTTGCCAACGATGGGTCAATCTATCCCGGTGATGTGATTGCTTTTAAAGCAGCCCACCAGATGCAGATGGCCTTAAGAAATAAGGCTGGCGGAGCGGTAGATCCACATGCGGGGCATAATCACTGAGAGTTGAGAGCTTAAATGTTTGGATTCGAAAGACTTGGTGTTTTGATGAAGGTAGCTGATTTTGCGGAAGAGATTTACTGCATTATGAAAACTTGTCCAGCAGATCAACGATATGAAGTTACCTCGCAGTTACATCGAGCTTCCGTATCCAACTCGTCAAACATTGCTGGGGGGCTTGAGCGACCATCGAACCCAGACTATTCGTGTTTTCTCCGAGTTGCTTATGGCTCGCTTATGAAATGCGTCTCTCAACTTCATCTCGCGCAAAGTCCAGGCTTCACCTGTCAAAACAAGTTCAATTCGCTTGTCACGCGTGCAGAGGAAAAAGCTCGGATGCTCAGTGGCCTGCTGCGACGCTTGGAGAGTCGAGATTTAGAGGATGAGTTTTGAAGACAAAGTCTGCGAAAAAAAACTATTCTCGACGCTAAACTAACATCTCTAAATTTGAAACTCGCGATGCTCAACTCCCTAATTCGCTTTGCACTTCAACAACGCATGCTTGTCATCGCAATCGCTTTGACGCTTGTCGGCTTTGGTAGTTGGCAAGCGTCGAAAATGCCGATAGATGTGTTTCCGGATCTGAATCGGCCGCGAGTGGTCATTATGACTGAAGCGCCGGGGATGGCTCCGGAAGAAGTCGAATCGTTGATCACTCTTCCTATCGAAACAACGATGAACGGTGCTAACGGCGTTCAAGCGGTTCGCAGTTCTTCCGGTGTCGGGATCTCGGTCATCTATGTTGAATTTGAGTATGGGACGGACGTCTACACCGACCGGCAAATCGTGGCCGAACGGATGCAGATGATACAGGACCGTTTACCCAAAGGCATCACGCCACAGCTTGCACCGATTTCTTCGATCATGGGCCAAGTGCTGATGCTCGGTATGTGGAGCGACGATCCGCAAGTCGATCCGATGCGGCTTCGGACTATTGCAGATTGGGTCGTTCGCCAACGCCTGTTGACCATTCCAGGCGTGTCGCAAGTTTTCACTATGGGCGGGCAACGGAAGCAGTTTCAGGTGCTGGTCGATCCCGATGCAATGCTGCGTTTCGGCGTTACGCTTGATGAAGTTGAATTGGCTGTCGCGGCAAGCAACGAAAATGGAACTGGTGGATATCTGGACCGCCAAGGACCAAATGAATTGCTTGTTCGCTCGCTCGGTCGAGTTGAGTCGATTGACGATCTAAAAAAAGTTCCCGTCACGATCCGCGAAGGTCGTCCGGTCATGCTTTCGCAAGTAGCTGCCGTGGTCGAAGGCGCGCAGGTTAAACGAGGTGACAGCTCAGCGTTTGTGCGAGATGCTGGGCGCGATATCAACATTGAAAGTGAAGAGATGAAAGTTGAGAGAATGACGACAGTCCTCGAAACTCAAAACTCTCAAGGCCTTACTCAAAATTCTGAACTCGCCACTTGGCGTGGTGGGCCTGCGGTAGTGCTTACGATCAACAAGCAGCCAGGCGCAGATACTCGCAAAGTTACCAACGAAGTATTGCAAGCGATTGACGATCTGCAATCGAGCTTGCCGCCTGGTGTTCGACTAACCACGGTCTATTCGCAAAAAGCGTTTATTGATCGTGCGATCGAGAACGTGGCGCTAGCGCTGCGAGACGGAAGCTTTTTGGTTGTCGTTATTCTGTTTCTGTTTTTGTTGGACATTCGAACTACGTTTATCACTTTGACAGCGATTCCTCTTTCATTAGTCATCACGGCCATCGTGTTTTCTGCGTTGGGGCTATCGATCAATACGATGACGTTGGGCGGAATTGCTGTGGCGATGGGTGAACTTGTTGACGATGCGATTGTTGATGTCGAAAACATATACCGACGACTGAAAGAAAATCGTCTGGCTGGAAGTCCGGTTGACCCTCTGTTGGTGGTCTTTCGCGCGAGTGTTGAAGTTCGGCGATCAATCGTGTTTGGCACAATGATTGTGATTTTGGTTTTCATTCCGCTCTTCGCACTTGGTGGCATGGAGGGAAAACTATTCGCACCGCTAGGCATTGCTTACATCGTATCGATTTTGTCCTCGCTTCTTGTGTCGCTGACCGTAACGCCAGTCCTTTCTTATTGGCTGCTTGGTCGTCGCAAGGCTAGCGGTCATGCTCGTGACAGTATCGTGTTGCGGGGTTTGAAATGGGTTGCTAGTCGCGTTATCCGATTTAGCCTCGCATTTCCAAAATTGAATTTAATGATCACGCTAGTGATGGTTGCGATCGCAGCGATATTCGCATTACGGATTGAGAAAGACTTCTTGCCACCGTTCAACGAGGGAACGATTCAATTGAACGTTGTCTTGCCACCGGGAACGTCATTGTCCGCTTCCAATTCGATTTTGCAAACGGTAGAAAAATCTTTGATGCGGATTGAGGACGTGCAAAAGTTCGCTCGTCGTACTGGGCGAGCGGAATTAGACGAGCATGCCGAAGGAGTTAATAATTCCGAAATTATTATCGAGCTAGATCCGCATTCTGATCGCAGTCGGGCCGAGCAACTCACAGAAATTCGCAACGCGATGGACGAAATTCCAGGCATCGTGACTGCGACTGAGCAACCGATTGCTCATCTAATTTCTCATATGCTCTCTGGTGTTAAGGCTCAGGTTGGGATCAAAATTTACGGCTATGATTTAGACTTGCTGCGTCAAAAAGCCGAGCAAATCAAAGTAGAAATGCAGCGAGTAAACGGCGTGAAAGATAGTCTGGTCGAACCACAAGTAATTATCCCTCAGTTACGAATAGAGCTTAACCGTGACGAACTGCTCAAGTACGGTCTGACGGCCAATCAGGTCAACGACACGATTGAGACCGCGATGAATGGAAAAGTTGTTTCGCAAGTGCTCGATGATATGCGAACATTCGACTTGCTAGTCCGAATGAAAGACGAGTATCGTGAAAACCTCGATGAATTGAAGCGACTCGCCATACATCTGCCCGATGGCGGCGTGGTTCCACTAGCAAGCCTCGCAAAGATTTACGAATCAGGCGGTCCAAATACCGTCAATCACGAAAATGTTCGGCGCCGCATTATCGTTCAGTGCAATGTGTCCAATCGTGGTGTAGTCGATGTAGTTAGTGATATACAGGACAAGATTAAGCCGGTCGTTAATTCGCTACCATCGGGCTATTTTGTCGAATACGGTGGGCAATTCCAAAGCCAACAATCGGCGAGCCGTGTGATCGGAGTATTGTTTTTCTTGTCTATGCTCGCGGTGTTCTTTGTTTTGTACACACTATTTCAAAGTGCTAATTTATCGTTACAAGTCATGGCCGCGTTACCCATGGCGTTTATCGGAAGCGTTGCGGCGTTAGTCCTCACAGGTCAAACGCTGACGATTGCCGCCATGGTCGGATTCATCTCGCTAGCGGGTATTGCGTCACGAAATGGGATTCTTTTGCTCCAACATTATTTGCATTTGGTCGAACACGAAGGCGAGCAATTCACGCATTCAATGATTGTCCGGGCGGGGTTGGAACGACTGGCGCCGGTTTTGATGACGGCACTAACATCTGGCATCGCTTTGGTGCCGTTAGTTATGTCAGCTGGTGACGCAGGCAAAGAAATCTTGTATCCCGTTGCAACGGTGATCCTTGGCGGATTGATCAGTTCAACCATGCTCGACTTCTTTGTGCACCCGGCACTATTTTGGCTCTATGGAAGCCGACGCAGCATTCATCCGCAGCCCGAGTCGTTGATGGAATGAGTTTTATTTGTAGTCAGTTAAAACTGATAAATCTGATTTGAAGATTGTTAACGTTAGAAGGATAAAGGGATTTTGATATGAAGAGAATTTTATTCTCAGTAGTCATCGTTGGTTGCGCGCTGAGCTTCAGCGGTTGCAAACAGACTGATCAAGCGTCCAAGGATAATGGACATTCATTAACGGACCAACACGCGCATGCGTCAAGCGGTCCTCATAAAGGCCTCTTGATAGAACTGGGCGAAGAAGAATTTCATGCTGAGCTGGTGCACGACGGTGTGTCAGTGACGATTTATGTGCTCGATTCCGCCGCGAAGACAGCCGTGCCGATTGCCGCTTCAGAAGTTACAATCAATTTATTACACGACGGTTCACCGGAGCAATTTCAACTGCTGGCGAGCCCACAGGACGGAGATGCTGAAGGCAAATCATCGCGATTCACACTCGCTGACGCTGAGTTGGCTTATCATATCGATGATGAGACAGCAAAACCGAAACTTATGCTGACAATCAACGACGTCGCTTATCGCGGAGAAATTCTGCACGAACATGATCACGACGAACATTCCCATGCCGAACATGCAGATCACTTGCATTGATTTAAAGCGAAGACTTGGGTGCTAGAGCGGTTTCTCGGCAACGATTGCGCCATACTGCATCGCACCGCTGCGGTAGGCGTTTAGCAGGGCATCGAAGCCGTCGATAAAGTCGACTTGCTCACGATCGAGAATCTTTGCAATGTGTCGAACACCAGTCCGTTGGACACGTTGCTTGCAGATCTCCCACGTTTTGGTAACTCGAGCAGTCCAGTCGACATTGTGTCGAATGACCATGCCTTGATCAGTCATCCAGCCCGCGTAATCTCCGCGGGTGCCCAGCGATGGACAGACAAAACGCTCGCAGACTTCTTCGCATTGCCGACGATGATCGTCCCGGCTAATGTCTTCGCCTTCGAACCAGACGCAGATCGCCATACGACCGCCTGGACGTAGCCACTGGGCAGCTTGGCGGAAGAACGCAGGCTTGTCGAACAAGTGTTCTGTGCATTCAACGCTCCACATCACGTCAAAGCTCGACGGATCAAATTTTACCGTTTCAGCATCGTGGGCCATGAATCGCGTCGATGCTTTCACGCGATGAAAACGTGATGAAAGAGCGGCCCATCGCGCTTGAAAAGGGCTGAGCGTGACGCCGGTCGCGTCGACGCCACGGAGTTTTGCCAAGCGAATTGAAGAACCGCCCATGCCGCAACCAATGTCGACGATTTTTTCGCCGCTTTTGATTTTCGCTAGATCGGCTAGCGTGTCAGTCAACTGACACTGGGCGACAGAGGCCGATTCGTCGCCGTTCCATAGTCCGTGATGAATGTGCGGTCCCCAAAGCAACCGATAAAACAGTGTGCCGAGCTGGTAGTGGCTGCGAATCGAACTTTTTTTGACACCTTCAACAGCGATCATTGCTTGCCTGATATTTGCTTTTCCGTCGAATCAACCGAGTTGAAGATCGTAACGGAAAACAACGTATTAAGCGACCGCCTACCAATTTAAGTTGGTCGGTTAAGCGATTATCAAATTCGCTACGCCTTGTGCCACTCGTAATCAGGCGGCTTCTTGGCGTTCTTGTGGCTTTGAAGCGATGCCAGTCGCTGGTGCTGACGATTCAGTCTTGGTGCTTAATCGTTGAGACTGGACAGCCCGTCGCCAAAGATCAACTACCTCGGCCAACAAGCTGACTTTGACCGTTTCACGGTAAAGACTGTCTGCGGGAAGTCCGGCCATCAGTCGGCGATGTGCCTTACCGAGATTGTGATAAGGGATGCTTGGGAATAGATGGTGCGTTGCATGGTAACGCGTCCCTGTTGGCCCCCATAGTTCGGTAATTATTGGTCGATAAGGATAGTCGCAGGAGTCCAGCAACTGTTGTTCAAACGACAACTCTGAACCTTCACCCGTCCATCGATGCGCACCAAGTGTTCGGACATTATTCAGAACCAACAAACCGATCGAGACCGCATAAGCTTGAAACCAGAGCGGGTCGTACCATTGGCCTGTGACGATTGGTGCTCGAAACGCAATCGCCATGCACACAGCGAAACATGCGATCTCTTGTATCAGCATAATTCGCTGAACGCGTTTGCCAGCCTCGGGTCGCTGATAAGTGATGTCCATAACCATCGTCGAGGCCCGACGAAAATTCCAACGACGAATAGCTGGAAACATCCAACCCAGTGGGCTCAAAACTGCAAAACGCAGATAGCCGACGATCGGTGTAATCAAAATTAGCATCATGTATCCGACAATCGCTCTTGGCGGCTGATGCGACAAATTCAGATACTCGCCATCGTCATCGGTACCATAGCTTTTCCGTCGATGATGATCCACGTGCGGATAGTACATAAACGAAGGGATCATAAACGGAATTCCGCACAGCAAGTTCCAAGCAAATCGGAACCCTCTAAAGCCCTCTTTAGGCAAGTGCACCAATTCATGAGTAAACATCGCCGCTCGCAGGTACAGCAATACAGCGGCAGCGTAGAGGCCAACAACGATAATTGTCGTCAACAGCGGTGAAGCGCTGAGCCATTTGTCGCGATGGAGCAGCAATTGGAAAGCGGCATGCCCGGCAATGATGCTGACTAGAAAATCGGTCCAGTAAATCACGGGCTCCGGTTTGCTCAAACCCTTGACAAGATTGCGTGCTTGTCGGATCGAGAAACGTGCGCTTTCAAGTTGGAAGTCCTGAGCATCACTCATGGCAGTTGCAGCGATTGTCGTTCTAAAGGTCACGTGGATCGGTGGCAGCCAGCACACATTCTTTTCGGAAGGGAGTTGGCCCCGCTCCGCCGCTCCAAAGAGTTAGCCCTCATTTGAATAGGCGGGTAAAGTCTGTGAGCTTCACTGAGCTCAACTTTGAATTCGCTACCTTGTCTAACTTATCGACAATGCTGGCGACGGCGATGAACGAATTGTCGTTCAGATTTTTCAACAAACGTAGTTAACTTAGCGATTTCAAATGCTTTCAATTATTTTTCGAAGTCGTAAACGATTTGAAAAGTCGAAAAATAATCGAATCGCAAAACTTTGTTTGTTGCGGCGGCAATCCGCAATCGATCGGGAAAAACAAGTTAGGCGTTCCGGCCTACCGCTGTTCTAGCTGACAGGCTGACGCCGACTCTACAGTTTTGGGAGCAGCCTAAGCCGTCGTTGCAGCGAGCTGCTTGGGATCTTGCAAGTTGCTCGCTTTGCTGATTCGCCAATCCACCACGTGCATCTCAACGCGTTTGTGGCCATTAAACTCGTTGATTACCGGTCGAAAAGCGATATCCAGCGGCGCATCGATCTCGTTGAGTTTTGCAACCCATTCGCCTTGACCAAACGCGATGCCGCGCAAAATCGTTTTGTCCTGTTTAAACCGTCCTGCAAAATGTCGATCACCGTTGCCCATGGTCTTCGTCGGCTCGGCCAGTCGAACTTGAGTTGCGGCCAGAATCGGTCGCGGATTGGAATTGCCAAAGGGGGCCATCTGATCGATCTTCATGACCGTATCGACGTCAAGCGACATAAAGTTTACTTGGGTATCGATACGAATCTCAGGCTGAACAAGGTTCCCCGCGGTTTGCGAAGCAACGTATTCGCAAAAGGCAGCGCGGAAGGCTGGTAAATTGGCTTCTTCGACTCGCAATCCGGCCGCTGCTGCATGTCCGCCACAGGTTACCAAATGGTCACGACAAGCCATCAACGCTTCGTGCAGATTTATGTGCGATGGAGATCGCGCCGAACCGGTTCCAGGCTTTTGTGCCATTTGATCGAGCGCGATAATGATGACCGGTCGGTGATAGCGATCGGCCAGTCGTCCGGCGACGATTCCAATCACGCCGGGATGCCAAGTGGGAGCCGCCAATACGAGCGCTGGATCGTTCTCTGCGTCAAAGCTTTCGTTGATTTGTTTTTGAGCCGCAAGCATCATGCTTCGTTCGATCGTTTCCCGATCGCCGTTAAGCTTTTGCAAGTACGCGGCCAACGCTTCGGCTCGCGTCGAGTTGTCGGTGGTCAGCAACTCGACAGCCAATTGAGCTTGTCCCAAACGACCAGCCGCATTCAATCGGGGCGCTAAAGTGAACGCGACGTCTTCGGTTGCCAAGCTACTCTTGCGAATTAGGTTGGTAATATCTAGCAGCTTCAAAAGTCCGACCGTCGGTCTGCTACCAAGGGTACCCAGCCCATGCCGAACCAAAGCTCGATTCTCATCGATCAGCGGAACCACGTCGGCTATCGTGCCGATTGCGGCCAAAGATAATGCGTCCAGCAAGTATTCCTTCAACGCTGGCAAGACTCGTGTGGCATTGCTGGCCCGTTGGCACAAGGCCCAAGCGAGTTTCAACGCGACACCGGCGCCGCAGAGTCCTGTGAACGGATAGTTACTGCCTGGCAAGGCCGGATGCAAAATCGCAGCCGCTTTTGGAAGTTCGCTTTCCATTTGATGGTGATCGGTGACGATCAATTCCAGGCCAAGCTCCAAGCACAGTTCGGCTTCGACCAGCGAGCAGATTCCGCAATCGACCGTAACTACGACTTGGCGACCTCGCTCGGCCAACATTCGCAGAGAATTGCAGCTCAGCCCGTAACCGTCTTCGATTCGGTTGGGAACAAAATACGTGACGTCGGCCGAAAGGGCTTTGAGGCAGTTGACCAATATCGCAGTCGACGTCATCCCATCGGCGTCGTAGTCGCCGTAAATGACGATCTTTTTATTCGACTTGATGGCGGCAAACAATCGATCGGCCGCTTCGGTCATTCCCGGCAGTAATTCCGGGTCACGTAGATCGGTTAGTTTCGGTTCTAAGAAAGCGCGAATCGCATCCGGCTCGGTAATTTTCCGAATCGCCAGCAACTGCGCGATGACTGGCGAGATGCCCGTCTGTCGAATGATTTCCTTGATGATTGCTGTGTCCGAAGGAATCCATCTCCAAAGCTTCTCCATAGTCATCTTGCTCCAATCCATCGTGCTGTAAACACGCAGTATATCACAGCCGATCGCATCGCGTCGATGAACTAAAATCAATCGCCAAGTCGCTCACAGATCGAAGAAAAACGGCCTTAAAAAATCACGAAATCACGCCGCGTCGGATGTCGGCGAGATGCGTCGAGGCAAGGTTCGATGGCCTCCGCCCAGCATGGCGGCTCTGGCGGCGGGATCAAGGTGAACGTCCAGCTGAGGAAAGGCGATTGGGATCTCCGCCAAATCAAGCTGATGTTTGATGCTCGCAATCATCAAGTCGCGGACGCGGTTGAAATCCGCCGTAGCAACCCAGACGCGAACTTGCCAGTCGATCGCTGATGCCCCAAAGCCCATCAGCAAGGCCTGCGACTTCCGCTCTTCGTTTTGAATAATCGAATCGGCACAGCCAGCCGTCGCCGCCATCAACGCTTCACGCGTTTGATTCAAATCTGCCGAATAAGCGATCCCAACAGGGATTTCTAGGCGGCGAACTGGGTGATGAGTGATGTTTTCTATCGTGTGGCCAGCAATCGCGCTGTTCGGAATAATCAGTCGTCGGTTGTCAGGCGTATCGACCATCGTGCAAAACAAATCAATCTCGCGAACGATGGCCGTTACTCCATCGGTGACGACTAGATCGCCGACTTTGAAGGGGCGAAAAACCATCAACAAAACACCCGAAGCGAAATTGGAAAGCGTCCCTTGAAAGGCTAACCCAATCGCAAATCCCATCGCCGCGATGATGGCCGCGAAGCTGGTCGATCGGACACCAAAGCTGTGCAGCACGAAAACGAAACCACACCCAATCAGCCCCCGATAAATAAGCTTCTCCAGGAACCGGCCAAGCGTCTTATCGACTCGCGATTGAATCGGACCGGACATCAGCCGCGACGCGTAGGTCGCCAAAAAATAGAACGCGGCCAGGATCGCTAGCGCCTTGATGGCTGGAATGATGGCAAAGTTACCAAATTGCTCCAGCGGCGTGAAATCGCCAATCAGAACCTTTTGAATTTGCTCGATCCAAACAGAAAATTCGCCAGCAACTTCAGTGCTCTGACCAGTTTGCTCTTCCATGCTCAAACGCTCGTCTAAATAAATCAAATGTTTCTGATCGGGGACGCGGGCAAATCGAGTCCGAAAATTTCAACGGACTTTATTGCAAGACTACCAATAAATACAGCCAAACCCATCACGACCGAAAGACCGTTCGGCTCACGCTTGAATACTGATCGGCAAAGGTGAAGCGGATCGATGTTGACGCAGCGAAATCAAACTGGCTAACATCGCGCCAAAATAGGCACTCTGGGCGATCGCATTTCTGGCAAATCGATCGTTTTGCCATCCGATGTCCGAATCAAACGTGTCCGGGAGCTAACGATGAATTTCTTTCAAAAGCTGCGTAATCGTTCTGGAAATACTGCGGTGCTGGAAACTCGCAAAGATGTCGACCTGGAGTCGCTTTCGGCGGCGGACAAAGCGGTCTTGCGATCGAAGATGCTCAACTCAGGCACACCGATCGACGTTCGGGAACTGATGCAGCTGTATAGCGTTGACGAACTGAATCAGACCGCAGAAGACTATTATGCCAACGCTGCTGATTGGTCCGGCTTGCTGACCAAACCCTTCAATTGCTTGGCCGAAACACCCGAGCTGCTGATCTGTTTCGGACACCTGCTGCACGGTCTCAAGCCGGTCGGTGGAATGGACATTTTAGAATTCGGAGCCGGTCCCGGCTGGGCGTCGCACGCTCTAACCCAGTTAGGCGGCAAAGTAATCGTTTCGGACGTCTCCGCCACTGCGTTGAAAATGACGGCGGCTCGATTCGAGCGTTATCCAATTGCCACGCCGCACACGCCGCCACGTTACTCGCATTTTGATGGTCATCGTTTTGACTTGCCAGACCAATCCGTCGATCGAATCGTTTGTATTGATGCGCTGCACCACGTTCCAAACTTACCCGAGGTCTTAAACGAAATGGGACGCGTGCTGCGTGACGGCGGTGTGGCAGCCTTCGCTGAACCAGGTCCACGGCATTCTTGGTCGGCTGGTGCACAATACGAAATGCAACATCATCAAGTCGTTGAAAACGACATCGTGATCGAAGACATTTGGCGGCTGGCCCAGGACGCTGGCTTTCGTGATCTGCGACTGGCCGTTTTCGGCACGCAGCCCTTCCATGTATCCATTGATGGTTTCAATGAATTCCTGAGCGGCGGTCGCACTGCAAATCAAGCAACGACGGCTATGCAACATTACATGGAACACTCGCGGCGGTTGTTTTTCTTGAGCAAAGGCGAAGCACGACCGCATGACAGCCGATCTGGCCAGGATCTCAACGCTTCGATCCAAGTCACGCCCTCGCAGAAATTGCACGTTGCTGTTGGTTCAAAAATCAAGTTGACCATCCAGGTCAAAAACACTGGAAAAGCCTATTGGCTGCCAGCCAGCCAGGGGCTCGGCTCGGTCTGGCTAGGAATGCATTTGCATGGCCAAGAAAACGGCCAGCCGAACACCAAAACGGGATATTTCACCCAGCCTCTGCCGATCGAAGCGACGAACGGTCTAATGCCCGGAGCGAGTGTGAAATTCGATATCGAGCTCGACGCCATGCCAACGGCAGGCGAATATGCGATGGAATTCGATCTCGTTGCCCAACAAACTACTTGGTTTTCCGCCTGTGGATCGCCGATGATCAAGCTGGCCGTTGTGGTCGGTTAGGCTTGAGCAAACGCCGCGGCCATGCTACGGTTTAGCACTTTCATGGTCATGCGCGCGAAGCGACGTTGTGAACGAGTCCGGCCGCTTGCCGCTCGGCGTACAATCGTCGTCGTGGCTCTACAATTCGCCGACAAACTCCACGGCAGGAGTCGCCGACCCGAAACCTAACTTACGTCTGAAAATCAATGAAACGCCGACCCCTAATTTTCGCCTGCCTGCTTGCCGTTGCCGCGATCGCCTTGAAGCTAGTCAATCCGCAATTACCGGAAAACTTTGCACTCTTTGGAACGTTGGCATTGTTCTGTGGTTGTTTTCTGCGAGGACCGCTGAGCTGGTGTTTGCCAGTTGCCGCTTTAGTTATCAGCGATTTCGCCGGGCAATGGGTCGATGATTACCTGCTTGGGTCTTACTCGGTCTTGGCGATGTGCCTCAACTACTTTGGTCTGGCTGTCATGTGCGGCGTTGGGCGGCTGAACAAATTGCGGGACAGTCTGGTTTTGGTTGCGTGCACTGCAGTTGTCGGTTCGTCAGCCTTCTTTTTGATCAGCAACTTCGGTGCATGGCTCGATCCACGGATGGGTTATCCACGGTCCGCTTTGGGATTGTTGGAATGTTACGCAGCCGGACTACCTTTTTCACGCGGCACTCTCGCTAGCGATGTTTTATTCAGCTTGGCAAGCTTCACGTTCTACCGAAGATGGTTTGCTCTGCCATCCGAAGCCGTTTATCCAGCGGTCTAAGCTTTTTCACAGCGAAACGCGTTGAGATGTTACGCAATTTTTCGTAGCGAAGCTCGCCAAGAGCTTCGACAATCGTCCAGTTTTAGAAACTGACTTCTCCTAGCCGAAAGTCTTGTGCACTTTCGCTACCGCTACGCCTGGCTCACTGCGGGCTTTGCTGGCTTGTCAAAATACAGACGTAGATCAAGTAGCTCGTCCAGCAAACGTAGATCGTTGCCCAAATCCAAGTCGCAACCCTTCGCGCTGGATGATTGCTGGCCGACTTTGGCGAGGCTGTCGTCTTGGCGAGCGGTTCACTCATGATTGATTTCGAAAACTGGCTTAAACGCGTCATCGAAGTCGTAGACGTTGTCGAAGTCGCTTCGTTTGTCTGACTTGCTTTTTCGCATCTCCTTGATCCGAATCAAGTTATAAACAATTTCGCCAAAATCGCTGGTCCCAAAAACACCCCAGCTATTAAGCACCAATTTGGCCATGTAGCCGTACTGGTCAGTTGCAAAAATGCGGATCGCTTCGCATAACTGTTGCCCTGTCAGATGCTGGCGACCCGAACTTGATTCGCTTTTGCCGGGCATCCGCAAGATTTCTTGGGCATACTGCAAAGCTTCACGAACAAAGCGATACGCATCCAAGCGATAGCGTTGATCTTGCTCAAGTAATTGAATGATCGTCGCAAGTTCGTCTTTCATACTGTCGCCCGCACGCGTCATTGAGGTCTACTTTTGGGTTAGCGTCCTGTTGCCAATATTGAGGCGGACTAGGCACCGAGGGAATTGTTTTCGCAACGATGCAGTCGCACAAGGAACTATTTCAGAATCATTTCATCGGCGGACCGTCCCGATGGGATCATCGGTAAAACGTGTTCCTGGTAAGGAACTTGGACGTCCAAGATGTATGGTCCGGGATAGTTGATCATTTCTTGCAAGGCGGACTCTAATTCGCTTCGCTTGCTAACCGTCGCTGCGCCACAGCCGTAACCTTTTGCAATCTGAACAAAGTCCGGATAGCGAGCTTCGACGAACGAGTGCGGCACGGTTGAACCTATGCCACTTGCTTCTTCGTGATCGATCGGGCCAAGATAGGTGTGAGCTCGGTTGGCACCTTCAAAGCGGTCTTCCCACTGAACAACCATTCCTAGGTGCTGGTTATTGAGCAACAAAACCTTGACCGGCAATTTCTCGCAATACAACGTTGCCAATTCCTGGATATTCATCTGGAACGAACCGTCGCCGTCAATGTCGATGACCAACGCGTCTGGATGTGCGGCCTGAATTCCCATGGCACAAGGCAAACCGAAGCCCATTGTTCCCAACCCACTGCTACTCATCCAGGTTCGCGGCTGGCGGAACTTGAAGAATTGTGCGGCCCACATTTGGTGCTGTCCAACGCCGACCGAAACGTAGGTCTCGCGATCCTGCGTCATCTTCGAAAGCGTTGCAATGGCATGCTGTTGCAATATGCCATCGTACTTACGATCGTAATCAAACGGATATTTCCGCTTCAAATCAGCACAATGCGAGACCCAAGCCGAAATATCGTCCGGTGTTTCGACGATTTTATTGAGCTCTTGCACAGCATATTTTACGTCGCTGCAAACCGAGATGTGCGCCACCTTGTTCTTGTTCAGCTCCGATGCATCGACATCGACGTGAACAATCTTCGCGTGCTTGGCAAACTCAGCCAGTTTTCCGGTCACACGATCGTCAAATCGAACTCCCAACGCGATCAGTAAATCGCAATCGCGAATAGCGTAGTTTGCATAGGCTGAGCCGTGCATTCCCAGCATGTCCATCGACAGGTCTGCGTCGCCGGGATAGATCCCCAAGCCCATCACGGTCATCGTGATCGGAATGCCAGTTTTCTTGACCAGTTCGCGGATATCTTCGGACGCTTCGGCGTTGATAATTCCACCGCCGCAATACAACATCGGTCGCTTGCTGTGCTTAATAGCGGCCGCGATTTGGCGAATCTGTTCTGGCCGTGCATTTGGGTGTTTGCTGGGTTTGTAACCGGGCAAGTTCATCGGAACGTCCCAATCGACAATGCAACTATCATTCTGCACGTCCTTCGGCATATCAACTAAAACAGGACCAGGCCGGCCGGTGGTGGCAATGTGGAAAGCTTCTTTCATGACCCGCGCGACGTCGTCGACTTTGGTCACCAAATAATGATGCTTAGTAATACCGCGACAGACTTCAACAATCGGTGTTTCTTGAAAGGCGTCCGTACCAATGACGGCCGTCGGAACTTGGCCAGTAATCACAATCAGAGGAATACTGTCCAATTTTGCGTCAGCGATCGCAGTCACCAAATTGGTCGCACCTGGACCGCTGGTCGCCATTACGACACCCACTTGTCCCGTCGATCGAGCCAAACCTTGAGCCGCGAACGCGCCGCCCTGCTCGTGACGAGGCAAAATCGTTCGCAATTTATCGCTGTATCGCGTTAGGGCTTGATGCATTGGCATCGAACAGCCGCCTGGATAGGCGAACACGATCTCCACGCCATGATCGACCAGGGATTTGACGACAATGTCGGCCCCTTTCATCAAAGTCGTCGATGCAACCGCGGTTGCCGTGTTTTGGTTCGAAACGCTAGCCATCATAATTCTCCGTGCACGCCTTGCCGAGTGAGTTGCCCGGCTTTCGTTAGGTTTGGTAAGTTATTCAGAATACGAGCAGAACCCCATTTATTCAACGCTTAATTGCCAAGATGACACCCTGGATTCCCATTTCTGTCGCGCTAGGTGGCGCGATCGGAAGCTTAGCCCGATTTGCCGCCGTTCGGATTGCTGCAAAATTGCTGGCCCACCCATTTCCCGTGGCCACGCTTGCAGTCAATATCCTCGGTTCGCTAGCAATTGGTTTTTGGCTCGGCTATTTGATTCGTCCGTCGGTCGAATCAATGCCGCTGGCGTCCAAAAGCCAACTCCAAGTCTGGGACGCGGCAATCCGAGTTGGATTGTTGGGCGGACTGACGACGTTCAGCTCTTTTAGCATCGAAACCGTACATCTTTTGCAGCAACAACAATTCGGGTGGGCGGTCGTTAGCATCTTGGCAAACGTAGTGACCGGCGTCAGCGCGGCTTGGTTCGGACTGAAGCTGGCCGAATTTGCGTTCTAGTGGAACAGTCTGGTATTTTCCGCACCCGTTGTGGGTTCACCCCACCGGAGCGAAAGTTCTTCGGAACCGCAGGAAACTGATTCACCAGCGGATGAACCGGCTGGGGTCTTATATTCTCGCACCGCAGTTCTAGTTCACGAAGCTGGTTCACCGACGGAATAAATCCGTCGGGGTCTCCTTGCGTGGCGACGTGATGTTGGGTTCCGAAGCTGATTTACCTGTGAGCAAGTTCATGGGGGGCCGTTTGATTAATTCAACTCGTGGAGGGCAAAGAATAATCCTCAAAAATTGTTGCTTGCGACCTACGCATCCTTTACGATGCGGCATACCGCAAATCAGACGTCCTCCGCTAACTGACGGATCGCCCATCATGAAACGTAAGCCAAATCGCCAATGTCGGGGGGGGGGGGGTAACGCTTCGTGTTGAGCAGCTTTGCGAACGCCGATTGTTGGCCGCCGATCTTTCGAGCGTGTTTACCGGTCCGGTCAATCCAGCCGACCCATGGACCAGTGCCGCAGTGACAGCGCAGCAACAAGTCTTTGATACCAACGCTGACGGCTACGTTTCGCCGCTGGATGCTTTGGCGGTTATCAATGCGATCAATTCCAATGCCGTCTATCAACCGACTTTGGATGTGAACAGCGATCTGTCGATTGACTTTGATGATATCCAGGCCATTGCCGACTATATCAACTCGCGAGCTCCTTATAATCCAAACGGCATTCCGATCGACGACATTCCAGGCGGCGGTAACGGCAACGGAGGCAGCGGCAGCGGATTTGATCCAAACGACTACGAGCCATTTGATCCGCTAGAAGATTGGGGCTTTAATCCCAACGGTCCAAGCGGCGGCGGGACCGGTTCGACTGGCGGCGGCAATCCCAATGGTCCAACCGGCGCTTCCGGCCCCACCGGCTCCCCAGGCGACAACGGCCCAACCGGCGGCTCAGGTTCCACCGGCGGTGGCAATCCAGATCCAAGCGGCCCCAGTGGCGGCGGCACAGGTTCGACCAGCAGCACGGGACCGTCCAGCCCAACTGGCAGCACGGGAAGCACAGGCTCAACAGGAAGTACCGGTTCAACAGGAAGCACCGGTTCAACGGGCGGCACGGGTGGCGATGATGACGGCGCGACGATTGGAGATCGCGTATGGTTGGACGACAACGCCAACGGCATTCAGGACGATGGCGAAGAGGGTTTAGAAGATGTTGTGGTGAGGCTCTATGAGGCGGGAACGACGACGATCATCATGAAGACTGAATCCGACTCCGGAGGCAAATACAAATTTGAAGGCGTTGTCGCTGGCAGGTATTTCGTGACCTTTGACGCACCCCAACATGGAGCTTCGCCACGTCATGCTGGCGGCGATACAGAAA
>JBGSKY010000271.1:0-1598 GCA_041740995.1 Pirellulaceae bacterium | reverse complement strand
GCATGATCACCGGCAGATTCAATTCGCCACAAGTTTGCCAGATTGGATTCCATCGCGGATCATCGATCTGGACCAGTGAGCCATCCGCGTTGCGATATCCAAGACCAAATTGTTTGAAGAATTTAACGCCGCTGATGCCTTTAGCTGCTGCATCTTTTAATTGTTCGCAAACGTGTCGAACAAAGCCTGACTGATTGCAATCCCAAGCGGCAGGTTCGTCGCGGGAAGCCTTGCCGATGAAATCGATGTTTGTAAAAATCACGAATCGATCTTTGTGCTTGGTCCACAAATAACCGATGTGTTGATGCAGTCGATCGCCCAGCGTCCCGTCTAGCGAGACTTCAATTGCGATGTTATTGGCGTCCATGCCGGCTACAATTTGTTCAAGCAGCTTAGGGTCGTGTCGCGTCCGGTTGAAGAGATGTGTATGCACGTCAACGACTGGAAAGCTGGCTTGGCTAACGTCAGTTCTAGCGACTTTCAATTGCGGTCTGGGGCGAAATTCTTCAAGCGTGATTTGTGTTGAATCGCTCAGAGTCGATTTTGCAGGCGGCGAGTCATCAGAAGCGGCGCTGTCGGGGAATTGAGCCACGCTCGCTTGAATACAAACGCTGTTGGCAATCAGTCCGATGAGAAGTGACCTCGCGAACCAACGCTGTTTATAAAGACTTGTCCACATAAATTTCGGTAACCGGCGAACTCAAACCTTAATGACCAGAACAACTCAGCGGCTTTCGATCGAAACGGAAAACAACCAAACCTTGGCCGCCATTGTCGAACGTCCAGGCGATTCTGTCCAGCTTCGCGGCGTCATTCTGTTTTTGCATTGCTTCACATGTTCCAAGGATTTGAAATCGATTGTGCGCATCGCACGCGGATTGGCCGAGGCGGGCTGGATCACGATGCGATTCGATTTTACTGGGATTGGCCAGAGCAGCGGAGCGTTTGAGGAGACGAACTTCAACACCAACCTCAGCGATATTGATCGCGTTTGCCAATGGATGGGCGAACATGAAATGCCCGTGAATTTTTTCTTCGGTCACAGCTTCGGCGGCTTGGCAGCCACGCTTGCCGCGGCAAAACGAAACGCGGCTGGACAGGACAATATTCAAGGTGTCGTCACCTTAGCCGCTCCAAGCGACACGGCCCATTTGGCGGATACACTTGAAGCAATGAATCCTGCCATCGCAGAAACTGGATTGGGCTCGGTAACGATTGGCGAGAAGCAGTTTATGATCTCCGCGGCGATGCTTGAAAACTTTCGCGAGACCAATTTTCGCTTATCGATGCTCGACGCTCGCAGTCAGTCGTCCGTTCCGCAGTTGATTTTGCATTCGCTGGCCGATCGGACGGTCGACTATAGCCACGGAACGAAGCTGTACAATTTGTTGCGGGTTCCCACTTCCAATCAGCGCCCGCATGACATCAGTTTTATCACGCTGACGCAGGCCGATCATTTGCTGTTCAAAAACCCAGCCGACGTCGCCCAGGTTTTGCAATTGACTGACCAATGGTGCAGCAGTCGGATGGTAGCTCGCGATTGAATTTGTACGGTCATAGCAAGCGTTTTTATGGTATCAAAGACCAAAAGGTCCTAA
>JBGSKY010000270.1:0-2318 GCA_041740995.1 Pirellulaceae bacterium | reverse complement strand
AGTGTCGGTAAGCCGCACTGGCCAGCTTCTCATCGCCGAATCCAATTCGGTCGGAAATCTTACCGGCGATGAAGCAATCTTGGATGGCAGCGATAATGCGTTCCTTGGTCCACCGGCGTGCCGGCGATTCAATTCCTGCAGCTTCAAAGGCGGCATCGTGGCTGCCGAAGAATCGCAAGCAGGCCGACGACAACGCTTGGTCACTCGTTCCGAGATCCGTGTCGTCGGAACGTTCAGCCCATGCCCGCAAACGCTCGACAATCCGTTGCTTGCTCCAGCGTTCCGCTTTGATCGGTTCAAACCCGGCAGCCCGCATCGCCTGTCGCCAACCGCTGAAGTGCCGACAAGCTCCACGAAACAGCGACTTGTCTTCGCGCCACGTTTTGCCAAGATCAAATTCACTGGCGTGACGATTCCGCATCGCCTCGATCACCGAACGTTTGTCCCACCAACGACGACGCTTTGACGTGAATCCAGCCGCATCGACCGCATCGGACCAACTTCCAAAATGGTGACGGGCCGATCGTTTCAACAATCCATTTTCGACGGCAAGCTTCGGCAGCGAGCCCCCTTCGGCAACGTGCTTCTGAATCTCCGCAAGAACGTCTTCGGCGGACAACACGATCTTGCGCGGAATCGGATGCCCCGCCGCGGCGCGAGCGTTCGTCCAAGTACCAAACAGACGTTTGCCGGCCGCGTACAAAGCGGGATCTTCGCGCGCGGTCGCTCGCAACGAATGTCCTTCGTCGTGCCGCCGCCGAATCGCAGCGATCGCCGTGTCACGATCCCAATCCAAATGCGGCGGATTGTTTGTCAGGCATGGCACACGCGCCGCTTTGCAAGCCGCTCGCATCGTCCCGAAATATCGCACGGCGGCGTTGACTAGTGCTTCAACCAGATTTAATTTGTGGGTACAGGTGTTTCAGTTTCACCCTTGCGTTCTCAACCGTGAATTGCCAGTCGACGCCTCGCTGACGCGCGTTGGTCGATTGAGCCCAGGCCGATACTTGCTCTTGGATCGATTCGATCGTGGCGAAGCGACGACCGTGCATCGCTTGCCGTGTCATTGAGCTTAGTTCGTTTTCGGCAATGTTAAGCCAACTGCCATGCTTGGGTGTGTATTGTAAGTCAAGACGATCCAGAAGCGAACGAGCTTCTTTGGCAGTGAAGGCTTCGTAGAACGCCCCGGTCACATGCGTATTGAGATTGTCACAAACCAACGTCACTTTCTCAGCACTTCGGTATCGCCCGATCATGAGATTCCTGACTTCAATCGCCCAGTCGATTTTGGTCCGACGCTCGCGAACCGAAACATGACGCCATCCGAAAAGAGGTTCACAAAACATGAAAATGCTAACCGTGCCAGCTCTTTTGTATTCGTAGTCGGCGCGCCGGGCGTGGTTCTTCGTTGCGGCAATTGGAATGTTGACTTCCTCAAGAAGTTGAACCGGTTGTTCGTCCATGCAAATCACCGGAAATCGCTCGTCGTACTGTCTTTTGTAGATTCCAAGTACGTTTTCCATGTTGGCAGCGAACTGCGCATTCTGTCTCGGAGGAATCACCCAGTATTGAATTTTCCGCTGCGTCATTTCATTTTTTTTAGCGTCTTCCGTAGCGTCTCTTTGCTAACGCTATCGACAATCGACAGTGCTACGACACGTTCCTGAAGTAACTCCAGAGTCCAGTTGGCATAGCCTTCGGGCGGCTCACTTAGCCGCGTGGCGATGACAGCGGCCTCAGCTTCACCATCAAATTTGCGCTCGCGAGGAGGGTTTGCACGTTTCTTGCCATCCAGGACAACTTGAAATCCAAGCTCACTGAAACGCTTGCGCACGTTCTCGACGGTATTGACGGTACATGAGAACGCCTCCGAAATCTGTTCGTCGATCCAGCCTCCCTCGCATTGGTCAGCCTTGAGTAAAATCTGCGCTCGCTTGACCTTTTGCGGCGATCCATCAAGTTTGTCGACAACGAACTGAGCTGACTGCCGCTGACTCTTAGTCAGCCGAACGATATACTTCTTTTCCACTGGTTCCCTCCTTGGGTTGCCAGCAGTTTGACATAAATTTGCAATCAAACCGACCCCAATATTAAATCTGGTTGAAGCACTAGGACAATGGTTAACCCCATCACATCGAGATTTTGGGATGACGGTTTCCGAGTCGTTGCATTACACCTTCGTTCAACAGCCGATCAAGCAGTTCAAAATCCGCCGAGTGTTGGTTCCTTCCGAACCACAGCGCACGACCTATCGAATCTCTCCGCTGCCTTAGCTCGAGTTTTTCCACATTGGGCCAATGTGGAGTCGGCAATTGATT
>JBGSKY010000269.1:0-68953 GCA_041740995.1 Pirellulaceae bacterium | reverse complement strand
GCCGCTGTTAGTCCTGCGGCCGTCGCGCGATCAGGGTCGACATCCACCAAAATTTCTTCAAGCGGGTCACCAAACAAATCAACTTCTTTTGTGCCTGGAATCGACATTAAAACGTCTTTGAAATCACGTGCCAAACGACGCAACATGCTGCTCGATTGCGATTGATCTTCGTCCCAAACAAGCGCGCCAATCCACGCGAACGCCGCGACGTCGGTTTCATCGAATTCAGGTCGACTTGCCTCCTTGGGAAGTAGCGCGATCGAGTCTTCAATTTTGCCACGAATTTCTGACCAAATCGGAGCTGAATCGAGAACTTCATCGCGCAGCTCGATCGAGATGAAAGACACCGAGGCCCGGCTCTGCGAACGCAGCCTTTTGATCTCGGGAATGTCGCGAAGCTGGTCTTCGATCTTTTCGGTAACCAGCGCTTCTACGCGATCGGCGTCTGCTCCGGGGTAAATAGTTGTTACTCGAGCAGCTCGTGGCGTCAAAAGCGGATCTTCCATCCGAGGCAACACCAAGAGCGAGCTCCCGCCGGCGGCAACGACCAACAAGATTGTCAGAATCATCAATCGGCGATCGCGAAAAAAACGACTCGCCAAAGCGCCTGCTAAACCTGGATTAATTCGTGAATGATCCATGCCTAACTACCTATTCTGGGTTTCGATATCTGACTGCGACAGCTTCGCCATCGGAAATTCGATGCTGACCCTCGACGATTAATAAATCGTCTTCGCTAATCGAGCCACGGACTTCTGACCAATCGCCTTGCGACCGTAAAAGTTCAACTTGACTTCGCTCAACGCGATGCGTCGGCTCAGCCTGTTCCGATCCGATAAGCTTGCCAGTCTCTTGTTCGATCGGTCTAACGACGTAAACCGCCCACAACCCGCGAGCGTCAGCCGTCAAACTGGAGGTCGGAAGCCAGTAACCGTTGGACAGCATCGGCATAGAAATGGCCAAGTCGATTGAGCTGCCGATCGGAATTTTCGGTGATGTTCTCGAATCAGCGAGCCGCAACACGGTCTCACAAGTTCTCGTGCGTGAATCAACCGAAGGGCTCATTCGGTCCAAAATAATTGGCAACGTTTGGTCGAGCCACTTGGCCTCAATTCGCTCGATGCTTGGTGCTGCCACCAGCTCCGGCGGCAATCCAACGCGGATCTCTAGCTCATTGGATTCGACGATTTCAAGGATGCGATCACCAGCAGCGACAATCGCCCCTTCATCGACAAACCGAGCTTGAATCTGACCTGCATAAGGAGCCAAAATTTGCTTCTCAGCGACTTGTACTCCAATCTGATCCAGTTCCGCGGCCAGAACGTCCACCAACGCTTGTTGCGAATCGATCTGCTCCTGACGCGTGCCTTCTTCTAACAAGTCGAGCGTCTTGCTGGCGACCTCGAGTCGCGCGACTGCCGCATCCAAGGAATAGCGACTTTGATCAAGCTCTTGTTCCGAAACGGCTTTAGACTGGAAGAGCCGTTGGGAGCGTTCAAATGTTGCTTCCGCCAATTTCAGGCTAGCCTTCATCTCAGAAACGTTCGAACGCGCTTGTGATATTTCCTGCTTTCTTGGACCAGCCTTCAATTCGACAAGCCGAGCTTGCGCGGCCGCTAAGTTTGCTGCGACCCCACGCCGTTGCGCTTCCAGTTGATTGGTATCCAACTTCACAAGTACTTGCCCAGCGATCACTTGATCGCCCAAGTCAACGTCGATTTGCTCGACACGACCGATCGCCTTAGCTGCCAAAACACTGCTGCGGCGGGCTGTTACGATTCCGGTGTAGTGTTGGATCAGATGATCTGGCCCGGCATGCTGGATCGGCGCTATGGTTACGACCAGTGCGCGGCTGGCGATCGCGGCAGTGGGTTGCGAGCCTTCGACAACCGAAGTTGGTACCAGCGTGTAACGTGCGACTGCGACGACCAATCCAATCAAGATGATCGCTGTTGCAGCAATCGCCGCGCGTCGTTGGTTGTGTCGAGGTGTCATTATTTGACTCTGTGTCAAATTAGTGTCAAAAAAAGGAGCCGTAGAGGAGTTACTTGCTTGCATGACGTCTCATTTTCTCCACTACCATTGAACGAAAAGATTCCACATCTTCGAAACTCATCATCGGCAGCCAGCCGTAACCATTCATCAACGTCCAACAATGGTAGCGGATTGACAAGAGCGGCTGCGCGACTCCGACATCCACTAATGAAGGACTTGAAGCGGCGATGTAATGCGAACCGTAAGTCAGCGACCAAAAACCGAAAACAAATTCTTCAACTGCCATGTTCGGCGGCAGTGTCAAATCGCCAGCTGCAACCGCGTCGCGAACGATCCCAGACACAATTTGCATACAGTTCAATTCACAGCGGCGCACTAGTTGTTGCCGTTTTTCAGACGATTTATCCCAAATTACTTCGTTGCGGAGCATCATTTCGATCGCAAGGTGGTCACGGAATTCCGTCGCGTAAAGATCGCAGGCGCTGCCAATCGCGGAGAGACGAAGCCTTGATTTTGGGCTGGAAACAGCAGCCGCTTCGAACAATCGTTTTCGCAGTTCAAGTGATTCTATCGCCAAGGCGGCAACGATTTCCTCTTTGTTTGGGAAATGATTGTACAGCGTTCCTTTAGCGTATTCCATCATCGAGGCCAATCGATCCATGCTTAACGATTGGTAGCCGTCTTGCACGAGCATTGGCCGAGCGAGCGCGAGAATTTGCGTTTCCCGCTGCTGAATTTCGCGTTGTTTGCGAGTCAAAATTTCCATTGATCTTATTATTGACGGAGTGTCAATAATGTCAATATCGAAATGATTGGGTGATTTCTTGAGAGCAATCGTCACGGAAGTCATTCCCGCACGCTTTCGGACGATTAGCGATTAACCTGCCTAAGGCAGATTTCGGGTGCGTGATTGCTTGGCAAAAGCGTCGAATTGACCTTCGATCTCGGTCGCACGCAAGTAGATGAACGGAACTGCTCTTTCGAAAGCAACTTCCTTGATTCGCGAGATGCGATTCTCGACGATCTGATCGACTTCTTCGTGCAGCGCAACGAGCCACTCCGGAGTTTCAAATCCGACTCCGGTTGGTTCACGCATCATCAAGTGAGCTTCTTGCAGCAACAATTCGAAGGCCGCCGAAACGCCGCGAGTACCCGGTCGCTGCAATTGTTTCATTGCGGGGCGAATCAAGGCTCGCATCCGTCCGATATTCATTGGCTTGAGAAATCGCTCGCCAAGCCGATCGGCGATCGACGGCATTCGCATGGCGTAGGTTTCTTGCAATTTTGCAAGCCCGTTTAGGTACTGATTCGCTTCGCGGCCAACCCGTTCGGCCAATGCTCTTCGCCATTGTTGAGCCGTTTGTTGACATCCGTTGCGGACCAGAACTTCGTGCGCCAAAAAGACGGGTTTCAAATTCCACGAAACGCGATCGTAGCGAACGCGCAACCGCAAGAAATCGAGCAGCATATAGATCATTTCGCCGCGATCGGATTGCGTCGTCGTGCTGTTATAATCGCGATACTCTGGATAGTGATCGAGGATTGATTCCAGAATGATTGAGAGCCATTTGCTGGCGTCGGCCAGTTCTAATTTTCCGGCATCGATTGCCGCCACGATTGGCGAGATTGGAGTATCCTCGTTTTGCTCGCGAGCTTGCTCTAGCCATGTTTCGACGCCTTGATGCAGGATGGCTCGAACGTTACCGAGCTTCAAAAACGCCTGGGTGAAAATTCCACTACCGTACGTTTTAATAAAATCGACCAACTCGTTCCAGGCATTCGGCGTATCGATCAATTCCAAAACGCTCAGACGCAGCGTTCGTGAGTGAGAAAGCCAACTGTGTAAGAGTACCTCAGTCAATCGTTCAATCAGCCCGAGCAACCGCGGGACCGCTGGCTCGGCAATCGAGTGTTCAACAATATGTTCAAGCTCCATATCTGACAACGCGCCGTTATTTGGCCGGAAGCTATATGCATTTCTCGCGACCGCGCGAGCCATGGAACGAAAAGCGATTTGAAATAAGTCGTCGAACTCCGTAACCGCGCCTGGACCGACGTGATTGTGGTGTTCCATACTTCGAGCGGTCTCAATGAGTTGACTGGCTGCCAAGAACAGGCCTTGACGCGGCAACCAAGTCAGCAAATGCGAGAGTGAACGACGACGCAGGCGGACACGAAAAATCTCCGCCGGATCACCACCGCGAGCCATTGGAACGTAAAGCAATTTTTCGCGACGCAAAGCCGCTAGAAAACTTGGGTATTGTTCTTCGACAAGTCCACGATTTCCGGCCAACAGATTGGCGAATATCTCCACGACCGCCCAATCGTTTCCGCTCAAGTCATCGCTAAGCGATTTAACTGCGTCGTCGCGATCAGGATTGATCGCCAAGATTGCTGCAAAGAGCATCCGCCTCGAATCGGCAATTTCAAGAGCCGCTTGGATCGTTCGCTCCATCAACGATTCTTTGATGACGCGTTTGCGATCGTATCGCGACATTGAATCTTGATCTGCCCCTCCGCGAGCGACGTGGTAGCCACGGATTTGTTCGATCAATGTTAGTGAGCCGCGCAGATGTTCGCCGGACTGGTGGCACCATTGTTTCAACGAATCGATTCGGCAGTCAACTTGCGATTTGTCTTCACCCAAGCTACGTCGATCCAAGCAGGTTTGCAGCGCGGTATCCTTCCACATCCGAGCGATTGCTACCAGAAATCCCAGATGTTCGCCCAGGCGTCTTGACTCGCTAATTAATTCGTCTTGCGAATCGGATTCTTCTTCGAAGATTGCGCCTTCAAAGCCGTCGTCGGTGCTGTCCTCGTATACAAAATCTTCATAGGCTGATTCGAACAGGTCTTCGCCTTCCTCGGACTCCGGATTGAACGATGTTTCAAGTTCCTCGATGTTCATGTCCTGCTCTTCGTGGCGGACTTTACTATCTTTCAAATTGAACTTCGGAGGTTGCCAGAAATCTTCAGCGTTGGCTTCTATGAAATCGAAAAATCGTTTGGTGAGTGCCCAACATTCAAGCTGTTTTTGGATTGCTTCGGCATGGGCTGCCAGCGGGTCCATCTCTGACTTGGACTCGACAGTTGGTTTGGCAGATTGTTTTTCGGCGAGTCGTTTTGATTTCGACTTCGACTTTGACTTCGAAGACTCGGGCGCATTTTGGTCGCGTTTAGAAATGTCAGCTTCTTTTTGGGTGATTTGCTCATCGTCGTCGAGATCTTCCGACGGTAAAACTGCGACTTCGGTCAGCGTGGTAACCTGCTTTGCAGTGTATTTGTTCAGTTGATAAAACCAATTCTGAGCCAGGTCTGCAAAGGACGTTTCGCCGCTGCGTAAGCCTGTCTGTTTCGCTTCACCTAACCAATGGACGAGCAAGGCCATCGAAGCGACATAATCGTTGCGTTCCAATAAGGCTTCGATCACCAACGCGTAAGCTCGTGGCGAGTCAAAAAGTTCGGCGTGTTCGGCCCAAAAACGTACATCGCCCGATGAAGCGCCGCCGGCGTACCAGAGCCGCAATGCCCGCGCGACCAGTTCCGCGCTTTGATAGCTGTTAAGCAAATTGATCGCGGCAATATCTTCCAATTCATGAGCGGCATACTGATGCCACCAATTGGCCAGATCCAAGAATCGCAATCGAATGCGTTCGGATGTCGGTTGGTCATTGGCCGCCGACGCCTCGCGCCACAAACGCGAAAAGAAGGCTGAAATTCGTTCGAGCAGGTCATTGAGCTCGCGGATGCGATGATCTTCGCACGCTGCATCGGAACTTGGGAAATAAGGGAAGTTTCCTGCGAAACCGAGGATATTCCAAGGGTCAACCAAGGCCCCGCACTCGATTCCGCGATGCAGAATGTCGACAATATCATCGGGCAATTTAACTGCCGCTTCCAGTTGACCTTCCCGTAACAATTGTCGTCCGGTTGTCAGTAAGCAATCAATTCGGCATGACATTCTTGCGGAAGGAACGGGGACGTGGTCAGTTTCCATCCGAGCGCTTTCGGCGCTGCCCATGCGAGCAAACAATTTTGCGAGTTGCACATGTTCCAACTGACTAGCGCGCAATTTAGCCATATGACCGTTAAGGTGTTGTCGCGCTCCACCGAAGGGTTGACGCCGTCGCGAGGCCTCCTCTTTCAAACGCTCTGCATGATTACCTTCCAGCCGAGCCAACACGTCGACGTAAAACTGATCGCGAAAATTTGCGATTGGCGTCAGCAGTGACGTCAACGTGACATTTGAGTCGTACGCTGTCGGTCCCCAACCTGTCACGCCGGAGGCCATTAAAATGGTGCCAGCCAGGACCGCTGCGGCTTCGAAATTAACTTCTTGAGCAGACATTTCGCGTTCGACATCGACACGCGCGAGTACCGCATCGAGCGTGACTTGCTGGATGACAAAACGTCGATAGTAGCCTTCTTCGTCAGCCGAATTCGGATCCCAAGTACCGAACTGATAATTTACACGTTTGTTCAACGGATGATCGAAATCATACGCTCGCGGATCGAAGGCGAGTTCGTTCAACATTTCGAGATCCAGGCCGGCCGATCGCAGAATGCGTGAATCGGTCTTGGCCAGAATGTCCATCGTCGCTTGGATGATTTCTTGATATGGACCCTCGGCAACACCGACGCCGGCCAGATAGAGCGGCACAGGGCAAACCCACTCATTGTCGTAAGGTTCAAGTTGGCCGCTTTCCAAAACGGCAACCGGGCGATATCCGACCAGCGAATTCAATCGATCGATGGCTGCAGGAATGATCCGATCGCGTTGGTGCCATGGACCGCCCTGCTCCAAAATCGTTTCAATTGCGCGGCCCAAGAAAAATCCGTTGAAAAGCCCCTCAGGTTCCTGATGAAATAGAAGATCACGGTGGAAATCGAGATAGCTTGGCAACAAATCCATCCAGACCAAAGCCAAAACTTCCGACGCTTGTTCGTTTTCACGAAAGGTAGGCTTTGATTCACCCAATAAAGTTAGGCGGTCTTGCAACCATTGTTGAATCGTTAGCCAAGCGGGCATTCCAGCCAAGGGCCGTTTAGTTGTCGACCCGGAGGTCAACGCCAAACCGTAAAGCCGATTCATTGCAGCAAGGGTTTTTGGATCCGTCCGTCCCGACGAAAAATGCATGTAGCCCAGCACATGTACAAGATCGTCGTCGCGTGCCTTCGCTGAATGGCTGTCAATCACAGAAACAGTTACCTAATCCACGTCAAAACTTGATGGTTCGCGAGCTACGGTGGCAACGGTGATTGGATAAACCTGGCATCCAAGCCCTGTTGCAGTTGCTAGAATCCTCGAGCAAACCCGTGGGTCTTTGCAGAAATAAAGCCATGACTCTGGTCGTAAGCTCTTTTCCTACGCGTTATGCACTCGCAAAGCTCTATTTTTAGCTTCCCCGCCAATTTGCAAAAGAGCTATCAGCTCGAAACGAACATTACGAGCGGCATTTTGCGAAGAGACGGCCATTCGTTCATGATCTGGGTGCGAAAATTTTGGCGGTCAAAGGCATAGAATTGCCAGATCAAGGGATTCGCTGAAAGCCCGTCAATCCGTTGATAGGAAAGCGGGCAAAGCCTTTAAACTTCTGAATTTCAAGTTAATTATTGGCGAGCTGGTTGAGGTGTGACCGCTTCGCTCGATCGTTCGGCTGCTTGTACATCGTCAACTCCCGGCTCCAGCAGCAGTAGCATCGCCAGTCGATCAAACGCGGTCGTCGAGAGCTCTGGCGCATCAATAATCGCAACTCGTCCCTGCATTGACAGCTTTACGTTGCGATACTCTTCAGCGCGGGGCAATCGCGAGAGACGACCGGTCAGCTTCGTAGCTTCGATGGTCAATGCCGGTTGACTTTCGCGCAGCGATCGAGCGGTAATCGTTGTTCTAACAGGCGATTCGGTCTGCTGAGTGTTCTGGCTTGAAGGATTAAATCTATTCGCGTTTCCAAAACCACCCAATGAACCGAGTCCACCGAGGCTGCCGAGCCCGCCGACGCCTCCGACAGTCGTTCCCGTGCGAGACGCGGCACCTGTTGTGCCAGTTGTTGAACGGGCAGGACCAGCGAGGTTACTAGCGGTGCTGAATGGCTGACGACCGAAACTCAAGTTACCAAATGAGGTTGTTGATGGCGTAAAGATTGAAGAGCTTCCTTGAGCCGCAGCACCCGTTCCGCCGGTTCCGCCGGTTCCCCCGGTACCACCATTCCCTCCAAAGCCGCCGGTGCCGCCAGTTCCCCCGAATCCGCTGTTACCCAGTCCGCTGCCAAAGCCGGATCCCAATCCGCTGCCGGTTCCTGTGCCTGTCCCGAATCCGCCGCCGGTTCCAAGGGCTTGTCCGAAACTGGATGCTGAGGGAATTCCAGCGACAGTGAGTAACCCAGAAAAGATTCCGGCGCGAAGCATTGCAAGAGCGTAATTTGATTTCATCATGCACTACCAAAAAACAGAGTTCAACCGACGAAGCTGTTTCAAGTATACCTCATTGCGTGGACGGAGAGAAATTAACTGTGGCAACTTCAGATTTGGAAAAGGATTACGATCGCAACGAACTTGACGACAATTTTCGATTAGTCACTAGTCGTTAAACTCCAGATCGAAGGTCTGCGCCACGGCCTTATTGGTTACTCTACCTTGGTCTATGTTGAGCGAGGTACGCAATGGCGGGTATTTTGTCATGGCTGCATCCAAACCCGCTTCAGCAATTCGCAAAATCCATGGCAGCGTAACATTGCACAACGCATAAGTGCTAGTTCTGCCAACGGCTCCAGGCATGTTCGTTACACAATAGTGAACTACTTCGTCAACCATGTAAGTCGGCTGCTGATGAGTCGTCGGTCGCGACGTTTCCACGCAACCGCCTTGATCGATTGCGACGTCGATGATAACGCTGCCTGGTTTCATCGATTTTAGATCCTCGGCCCGAACCAAATGCGGCGCTTTGGCACCAGGAATCAAAACGGACCCGATCACTAAGTCCGCTAGAACCAATTGTTCCCGAATCGTATGTCTGTCGCTGAAGAGCACGTTAACGTTGGCCGGCATCACGTCGTCAAGATATCGCAGGCGGTCCAGGTCGACATCCAAAATCGCAACGTTCGCTTGAAAACCAGCGGCAATTCTAGCGGCATTGGCGCCGACGATTCCGCCGCCCAGGATCGTAATATTCGCTGGCGCAACGCCTGGCACGCCACCAAGCAAAATTCCGCGTCCCATCTGTGGTCTTTCGAGAAATTTAGCTCCTTCTTGAATACTCATTCGCCCAGCAACTTCGCTCATCGGAGTTAACAACGGCAGTCTGCCGCGGTCGTCTCTCAGTGTCTCGTATGCCAGACAGCGTCCGCCGCTAGCCAGCATCGCTTCGGTCAATTTTCGGTCGGCAGCAAAATGAAAATAGGTGAAAATCAATTGCCCAGGTCGCACAAGCGGCCATTCGCTGGACATCAATTCTTTTACTTTGACAATCAAATCCGACTGCGAAAACAATTCAGCTTCGGTTTCGACCATCTTTGCACCGGCGGTCACGTATTGTTCATCAGCAATACCAGATCCGGTCCCACCTCCAGGCTGCATAAGTACAGTGTGGCCGCGAGCTGTCAGCTCCTCAACCCCGACGGGTAACATGGCGATACGATACTCGTCAGATTTAATTTCTCGCGGAACGCCAATAATCATTGATCACCTAGTAAGCTTTCATGTAAGTAACGCGATGTGCAAGTTTGTGTTCGTTTCCTTATTGGTATCCAATCGTATCCACAAAGACAAGTAAAAGGTAAGCAAAACTTTATGCGATTTAAGGCAGCTATTTTTGATCTCGACGGAACATTACTTGACTCGCTAGCCGACATCGGCAACGCCGCCAATCGCGTTCTCGAATCGCTCGATCAACCGACGCATAGCTTGGAACGATATCGGACATTAGTTGGCGATGGTGTTCGAGTCCTGTTTCAACGGGCTTTCGAAGATACAAACGCCGGCGCCGCGACCGACCAATGGCTAGCCGATTGCATGCATCGGTTCTTTCATTTTTATGATGACGAATGCTTGAAAGAGACAAAAGCTTATCCAGGAATCGACGATCTTTTGAGCGAGCTGCAAACCCATCAGTTTGCTTTGGGGGTTCTGTCGAATAAGCCGGATGGATTTACCAAAAGACTAGTGCAGCATTATTTCCCAGGCGTATTTTCGATTGTACTGGGCCAACGCGATGAAGTTCCCCGTAAACCCGACCCAATCGGAGTCTTCGAAATTCAGACCCAATGGTCGGTCCCTTGTGACCTTATCGCTTATGTCGGTGATACAAACACAGACATGTTGACGGCTCGCAATTCGGGCTGTTTTGCGATTGGCGTAACCTGGGGATTCCGATCAAGAGAAGAGTTGGTGTGCAGTGGTGCTGATGTTATTGCCGAGAATGCGTCGCAACTTCGAGCCCAAATTCTTACGCTCTAATCGAGTTCGAATTGGCTTTGTAAGCAAGCGGAACTATCGCGGCGTTCGACGGCATCTATCATCGACGCGTTCCTATCGTCTTTCGAGGTCATGCTATGAAAACCGCTAATACGTCGCGATCGGCTGATAATTCAAAGCAAGAAGAATTCGAAGGCATCAAACGACGTATCCATTCCAGACTGGTCGACAAGCTCGATCTAAGTCGGATTGGCGATATGAAGGGCGATGCGCTCAAACGTGAGATTCGAACGGTCGTAGAGCATCTTTGCGACAACGAAGCCCAATTGCTCAATCGTAGCGAACGTGAAAAGCTCGTTCAGGAAGTTCTCGACGAAACATTCGGCTTGGGACCGCTAGAGTTTTTGCTGAAAGATTCCTCGATCAGCGATATCCTCATCAACGGCCCGAAGAAGATCTTCGTCGAGCGACGCGGACGTTTGGAAAAAACAGACGTTGAATTCCGCGATAACGCACACTTGATGCAGATCATTGACCGGATTGTGTCCAAGGTCGGTCGCCGGGTCGATGAGACCTGCCCGATGGTCGACGCGCGACTCGAAGACGGATCACGCGTAAACGCGATCATTCCACCACTAGCTCTCGACGGCGCGGCAGTTTCCATACGTCGCTTTGGTTCAAATCCGCTGCGGCTGGAAGACTTGCTGACCTATGGCGCGTTCACACCGGAAATGGTCATGCTGCTCGAAGGCGCGATCAAAGCGCGATTGAATATGATCATCTGCGGTGGTACTGGTTCTGGGAAAACGACATTGCTCAATACGCTATCGAGCTTCATTCCAAACGATCAGCGGATTGTTACGATTGAGGATGCTGCCGAATTGCAACTGCAGCAGGATCACGTTGTGCGTTTGGAAACACGCCCGGCAAACATCGAAGGCACAGGACAGATTACGGCAACTGACCTGGTCAAAAACGCTCTGCGTATGCGTCCTGAACGAATTATTATCGGGGAATGCCGTGGTGGTGAAACGCTCGACATGTTGCAAGCCATGAATACGGGCCATGACGGCTCGCTGACAACGATCCACGCGAACAGTCCTCGTGACGGAATCGCCCGTCTTGAAACGCTGGTGATGATGGCTGGCTTCGAGCTGCCCATAAAAGCAATTCGTCAGCAAGTCTCTGGCGCCGTCGATTTGATTATTCAGGCGAACCGTCTTCAAGGCGGCCCACGCCGCGTAACGCACATCACTGAGATTGTCGGTATGGAGCAAGACACGGTTGTCATGCAAGACATCTATCGCTACGTTCAAGAAGGCGTTGATGAATCGGGAAAAGCAGTCGGATATTTCGAGAGTACCGGAGTACGCCCGAACTGCATGGCTCGTTTAGAACAAGTCGGCGTGCGATTGCCCGCCAGCGCCTTCCGACAACGCATCATGATGAAGGCTTAGCATCAACGGATGAGTCTTTTGCGACTCAAAGATGCGCGACTCAAAGAGACGCGCAGAATGGTCCTTTCAAGCCGAAGCGTTATTCAAAAGGTTTGTTGCCGTAAGCGGCACGAGGTGTTTCGGTAGTATCGCCAACCTCTTGCTTTTTCTGCGACAGCTTTTCGATAAGCTCGGCACGAATTTTCGCGTAACTCGGATCGTCGTAAAAGCTTTTTGTCTCTAGCGGATCAGCCTGACGGTCCAACAGCTCCCACTCATCCAAATCAGGCGCGTAGTAATGGATGAGCTTGTAACGATCGGTAATCAATCCGTAGTGCGGTCGGACGCGGTGTGGCAGCGGATATTCGTAGTAGTGGTAATACAAACTGTCTCGCCAACCATTGGGTGTCTCGCCAGCCATCAGGGCTGCGATGGAACTGCCCTGCATGGATGGTTCCGGCAAAGCACCTGCAATCTCAAGAAATGTAGGCGCAAAATCCATTAAAGAGACAATGTCGTCGCATTCGCTGCCTGGTTTGATAACTTTCGGCCAACGGACTAACAGTGGTGTGCGGGCGGATTCTTCAAAGATCCAGCGTTTATCGAACCAGCCATGTTCGCCCAGAAAGAAACCTTGGTCGGAGGTGCAAATGACCAACGTGTTCTCGGCCAAGCCGTTTTCATCGAGATACTTTAAGACGCGTCCGATGGAATCATCGACCGATTTTACGCACGCTAAATAGTCATGCATGTAACGCTGATATCGCCACTGGATTTCTTCTTTAGGCGACCGAGTCTGCTGGCGATATTTTTCATTGCGTGGCTCATAATAAGCGTTCCACTCTTTGAGCTGTTCAGGCGTTAATTGCTTCGGCGCAACTAGCTTCATGTCACGATCTGTGAACGTGTTTGAGAGGCCCATGTCGTGGTCTCTCACAGCGAGCGAGCGGCCCGCAAATTCGTCGAACAATGTATCCGGTTCAGCGTAAACACGATCATTATCCCATCCCAAATCTTTGACCGCCGGTTCCCATTCGCGATGAGGTGCTTTGTGTTGCATCATCATTAGAAATGGCTTTGTCTTGTCTCGCTGATTCAGTCGTTCAATTGTGATGTCGGTAATGACCTCGGTGACATAGCCGTCATGGATGACGCGCTTGCCATTGTCAAACATGGGTGGATTATAGTACTGACCCTGCCCAGGCAAGATGTGCCAATAGTCAAAGCCAGTTGGATCGGATTCCAAGTGCCATTTGCCGACGATCGAGGTTTGATATCCGGCACCTTGAAGCAATTTCGGAAAGGTCGTCTGAGAGCCATCAAATCGACTGTTTGTGTTGTTATAAAATCCATTTTTGTGCGAGTATTTGCCGGTCAAAATAGTTGCACGGCTGGGCCCACAAATCGAATTGGTTACCAAACATCGATTAAACTTCATTCCATCGCGGGCGATCGAATCCATGTTCGGTGTTTGCAGTAACTGCCGTTGCTCACCGTAAGCACTGATCGCTTGGCAAGTCATATCGTCCGCAAAAATGAAAAGTATGTTCGGTCTTTCAGTGGCCGCTGAGTGCACTGTTTGAGCGTGACCAATTGACGGCATCAGAAGAGCAACGACGGCGAACCAGCATAGTTGTGTCAAGCGGCGCATCAGGGGGCAAGAATGCGTGGAAGGAGCGTTCATAAATTCGTTTCGATTCCAGAGGTGGGAGCTTCACAAGAAATGTCTTGCGGGCCGAAGAGATCAGTTTCGATCGCTCCGATATCTCGAACTATTGTAAACCAGCGAGTGTCTTCGTACCACCAAGCTGGTTTACAGACGCAATGTACTTCAATACCGGAATGTCTTGACGATACTAGAACGATCGGACCGCGAACAAGTATCGTCAACCAGCTTCTACATTCGCATTGACTTTTGCTACGTCACCATCAACTGGCTCGTTCCAAACGCGATCGTGCAGCGCTTCATTACTTGAACAAAGTTGCTGGGTCCGACGCAATCAGTTTTCGAACTGCAAACACTCCGCCGACCAGACACATCAGCAGCGTTAGTGAAAATACGGTCGCGATTCGGTAAGGAGTTAAGAGCATCACTAGGCCGGTTGTTTCGCTGAGCACCCAAAACATTACGACGGTCAAACTGGCGGCTGGAATAAAACCAAGCAGAGTCAAATACATCGACTGAGTGACCAGCAAACGCACGAAGAAACCGGTTGGATAGCCCATCGCCTTGAGCGTCGCGAATTCGGAGATGTGATCGGATATCTCGGTAAACAAAATCTGATAGCAGATGATGGTACCGACAACTAACCCCATGATCGTACCGACCGAAAAGATGATTCCAATCGGTGTCGACTGACCCCAAAATCGGATATCCCGCTGAATGATTTCGTCTTTAGTCATCACCGTCCAATGCAGTGGCGCGATTTCGGCGATCTGCCGTTGGATCGCTTTGACATCCGCACCACGTTCCAATTGCACCAGACCAATATCGACATTGGCCAGTGGATCAAGCGTCCGTCCATCGCGGAATGGAAAATACTGTCCGAACGATTCCGATGACATGACTAAACTACCATCGTTGACGAAATCGGTGCCAATAGCAACGAAGCCAACAAGTGAGATTGACTTGCCAGAAAGCTCCACTGATTGCTGACGCAGCCGTTCAATATTTCGGCGTTCCAATCCGTACATGGCTTTGGTCCGATTGTCCAACAGCGCGGTCGAATTGCCTCGGATCAGCTCGCGTTTTTGATTCATACTTGGGCTCGTAAAGACTGGGCCTTCCAGCGGTACTCCGATAACTCGAATCGACCTTGAGGGCTTGCCGATGACGCGCAAGACTGTTCCAACGCGTCCGACATAAATAGGTTGGATTCGTTCTACCCCAGGCAACGTTTTTGCGACGTTCAGGTAGCCGCGATCAAAGCGCTGCTCACTGGCCAAGGTGTATCGAGCCGAGCTGATGATGAACAGTTCGCCGTCCAAGATGCGAACGATTTGAACTGTGCTGTCAAAGAGCCCATTACGAAATCCAATCTGCGAAAACATCAACAGCGAAGCGAACCCAACGCCAGAACTGGCCAGCAGCAGTTTGCGCCAGCTAGTGGTCAGATTGAGCCAAGCGAGCGATGTCCTTCGACGCACCATCTTTAGTTTTTCGTTTCGAACGGCTTGGCGATTGTCAAAATTGCAAGCACACTTTTAAGTCGGATCAGCCTGGTGGCCAAGTCAGCTTACGACCGCCAAGCACATGGTAGTGAAGGTGCGGAACCGACTGGCCGCCATCGTCGCCAATATTGGTGACAACTCGATAGCCTGTTTTGTCGATGCCGAGCTGCGAAGCGATTTGGCCGATGACCAGTTGCATGTGACCTAACAATTCGAGGTCCTCCGGTGTCGCCGTTTGCAATGAAGTGACTGGTTTTTTGGGGATGACTAAAAAATGAATTGCAGCTTGCGGGGAGACGTCTTTAAAGGCGAGAACCAAATCGTCTTCGAATAAGATCTCGGCAGGAATTTCTCGGCGGATTATTTTGCTGAAGATCGTCTCGGACATTGAGGGTATACCTGAGGATTATCTTGGAATTGAAGAAAGCTTGGATTCAGACGTTTAAAGCGGCAGTTTATCAAAATAGTTAGGAATTTCGACCATCTGAGTTAGTCAATCAGGAATTTGACAGCAACCGTCGCGAAGCAACTAGACGGATAGTTACAATAAAAAGCCGACCCAGTCGTAGAAAGTCGGGAAAATAAATGGTTTGACTGCAGGAGAGCGACGGTCGCAAACCTTGGCAGCTTTGATTTCGATTTTCCTCGCCTCAGGGCTCCGCAGGCGTTAAATTCGCTGGCGGTCTAGCGGTTACCTAGCGACGATTGTTAGTTTATTGACTACCAGCCACCATAACAAATTTCCACGTCCAATCGAAAGAAAATTTCTATGATAGCCGAAGACTACGATTGTATTGTGATTGGTGCTGGACCTGCTGGCGGTACTGCGGCTGGGATCGTTGCACAGGCTGGACATAGCGTTTTGTTAGTCGAGCGAGAAAAGTTGCCTCGATTCCATGTCGGCGAATCGTTGATGCCTGAGGTCTTTTGGCCGTTACAGCGACTGGGCTTGGTCGACCGGATGAAGCAATCACGATTCATGCGGAAGCATAGCGTTCAGTTCGTGACCCACAACGGCAAGGACTCCGATCCATTCTTCTTTCTAGATCACGACGAACGCGAGAGCAGTCTCACATGGCAAGTCGAGCGAGCTGACTTCGATAAGATGCTTTATGACCGAGCCGAAGAGTTGGGTGCCGATTGCGAGGATGAAACCCGCGTGCTTGATATACACTTCGACGAAACAAATCGCTGCACTGGTGTAACGCTTCGCGATCGCAATGGTGATGTCCGCAAGGTGACTTGTCGTGTTGTGATGGACGGTTCAGGGCAGCAATCGCTAATCGCATCGAAGTTGAAGCTGAAAGTGATTGAACCACACTTGAAAAAGTCAGCCATTTGGGGTTATTGGCGGGATGCGATTCGCGACGAAGGCGACAACGCTGGTGCAACGATCATTTTGCATACCGAACAAAAGGATAGTTGGTTCTGGTTCATTCCGCTTTCCAATGGAATTACCAGCGTCGGCTGCGTCGGTGACAATGATTACATGCTCAAGCGAGCATCGACGACTGAGCAAACCTACCATGACGAGATCGCGATTTGCCCAGGCTTGAAACCGAGGCTGGAGCAAGCGACTCAAATAGGCAAGACTCACGTAGCGAAAGAATATTCCTATCGTACCAAGGAACACGCTGGTGATGGTTGGGTTTTGATCGGCGATGCGTTCGGGTTTATCGACCCGATCTACTCATCCGGCGTTTATTTTGCGATGGAGACCGGAGTTCGAGCGGGGGATGCGGTTGTCGCTGGGCTCAGTGAAGGCGATCTGTCGGCAGGGCAGTTGTCGAGTTGGTGCGAAGACTTCAAAGTCGGTGCAAATTGGGTCCGCAAACTAGTCGAAGCCTTCTACACCAAAGAGTTTAGTTTCGGTGGCTTTATGCGCGACAACCCACAATTTCGGGGAAATCTTACCGACTTGCTCATCGGCCGAATATTTCATAAGGGCGTCGGCGGAATTTTTGACACGATGGACCCCGCGATCGCTGAAACGATACAGCGTTGATACGGGCGAAAACTGCCCCGTAGAGTTATCGGTACGCTGTACAAATTAGTTTTTTTCTCGCTGAACTGGAGTGTACGCTAGGAAATTCCCTGCCCTCCCAGAAATTGCAGTCCCTTGAAAGCTTAGAGGCTGGAGATTTCTAGAGCCTTGGAGCTTGGCTATCACATTCTACGAATAGTCTTCTTGTGACTTCAGGATAGCCAATCGCGACTTCTCGTTGCGGGTACTGAGTGGTACGATTAAACGGGATCGAAACTTCGCACCGCAAGCAAATGCGGCTCGTGTTTTTCCGATTAAGAGCCTATCCGAAAAGGGGTCTGACCCTTTGGAGGAACGGAAAGGGGGCAGACCCCTTTTCGGATTGGTTCGAAGACTGAGCCTCGAAGTCCAAAGACCAGCGATCCATGAACGAACTGACACAACGTCGAAGGACGCGCGATACGAATAAGATCTGGTCGTTTTTTGTTGCGTCGCTCGGGTTGTTTATCGCCTTAGTGGTGCTGAGCGGTGCCAGCGTTGCAAGCCGAATCGTTGCCAAATACGACAACGCTGCTGCAAACGCGGTTTTTGCTGTCGGCTTTGTCTTCGCCGCGACGCTCCTGTATTTTTGGTTGCTGCGGCGTCGTTCCATACCGATCATTGCGCGAATCGTCATTGGGATAGTTCCGATCATCGGAATTATCGGCTTTTTTGTCTTGAATCGCTATGACGGCGTTAGCGGTGAGCTGGTGCCGCATTTTACAAGTCGCTGGAAACCCGCCGATCAGTCAATTTCGGCTGGCAAATCGGTCAGCTTACCGATTGCTGATTCGCGTGAATTTTCGACGTCGCCTTACTATGAGTTCGCTTCAATCCAATTCTGGGGGGACCAGCGAGACGGAACAGTAGCCGCCATTGACCTTGAAACCAATTGGGAAACAAATCCTCCGGAGGAATTATGGCGAATTCCAATTGGACTTGGCTGGGGAAGTTTTTCAGTTGCTGAGGGGCTCGCTGTTACGCTGGAGCAACCTTCCGGCGCCGACCATGATGTGTTGTTCGCGGTCGAATTGGAAACCGGAAAATTGGTGTGGGCTTCGGAAATCGCTGGGACACATTCGAACCCAGTTGGTGGAACCGGGCCGCGGACTACGCCTTCGATCGCTGGTCAGCGAGTTATCGTGCAAACGGGAACTGGCAAAATGGTTTGTTGCGATTTGCACAGCGGACAATTGATCTGGCAACGCGACTTGATTGCTGAAGCGGGAATCGATCAAGCCACGTCGGAAAGATTCATTACCTGGGGTAGAAGTGGCTCGCCGCTGGTTGTTGGTGATCAAGTGATTGTGCCGTTTGGTGGGGCTCCAGAGGCTGGTCTGAAGACTTTGGTCTCGATGAGTTTAGAGACTGGCAATCTTCTATGGACGTCAGGCAATGACCAAATCAGCTACGCGTCGCCACAGCTATTGACCCTTGATGGAAAAGAACAGATCGTCTTAGTTAGCGAACAAATTGTCGGCGGCTATTCGCTCGTCGATGGTCGCAAGCTCTGGGAGTACCCTTGGGCCAGCAAAAGCAATGGCGATGCTAACACTTCGCAAGTTGCACAAATTGATGAAACGTCCTTATTGCTGAGCAAAGGGTATGGTCGCGGATGCAATCGGATTTCGCTAACCAAGCGATCCACCGGAGATTTTCAGGTGGTGATGGATTGGGAAAATACGAAGTCGCTAAAGACAAAGCTGACGTCTTGTGTGTTGTACGACGAGGCGGCGTTCGGACTCAACGATGGAAAACTAGAGTGTGTATCCCTGGTGACGGGACGACGCAATTGGATCAAAGGTCGCTATGGTCACGGCCAAATTCTCCTCTGCGGCGAACACTTGATTATAACAAGCGAAGATGGCGAACTAGTAGTTCTAGCCGCTAACTCAAAAGAGCCAGTCGAGTTAGCAAAAATAAAGGTCCTGGACGGTGTGACGTGGAATATTCCAACGCTAGCTGGGAACTTGATCTTAATCCGAAATGGCAAGCAAGCGGTATGTATAAAGCTGCCAGTTAAGAAAGAATGAAAGCTTGTCATCAATGAACCTCTTCGCCGGTCTAGAAGAAAATAACTTCGCGGAAAATGAGCCGCTTGCCAGCCGAATGAGGCCACGATCATTGAACGAAGTGATCGGCCAGGAACACATTTTACAAGAAGGCAAACTTCTGCGTCGCTTGGTGGCCGCGGATCGTTTAGGTTCAATCATTTTGTATGGACCACCAGGAACCGGAAAGACGACACTGGCTCGAATCTTAGCAAATGAGACGGCAAGCGGCTTTCGCGCGCTCAGTGCAGTTAATGCATCAGTCAAAGACGTTCGCGAGGTTTTGAGTTGGGCGTCTGATCAGGTGGCAAGTTCTGGCAAGCGACCGATATTGTTTCTCGATGAAATCCATCGATTCAACCGATCGCAGCAAGACGCACTGTTACCCGATGTCGAATCGGGCATTATTACTTTGATTGGTGCCACAACCAGCAATCCGTTCTTTGCGATCAATGACGCATTGCTTAGTCGGTCTCAAATCTTCGAGTTACATCCACTCACTGATGAAGATATCAAGGCGATTGTTCGACGTGCATTAGTTGATTTAAAGTCTGGTTTTGGCGCTCGTAAGCTTCACATCAGCGATGACGCGATTGCATATCTAGCAGCAATTGTTGATGGCGATGCAAGACGCGCCCTAGGAGCGCTGGAAATCGCAGTTCTTTCTTTGCCAGAAGGTGAAAAGATGATCGACGAAGCGGCGATTCGAGAGTCGATTCAGCAAAAAACGATGCGATTTGATCGAAGCGGTAATGAGCACTACGACTTGGCCAGTGCATTGATTAAGAGCATTCGCGGATCCGACGTGGATGCATCTTTGTATTGGCTCGCTTGCGGATTAGAAAGCGGGGAAGATATCCGGTTTTTGACCCGTAGACTTGTGATTTTGGCTTCCGAAGATGTCGGTAATGCGGATCCGCAAGCGCTACCGCTGGCCGTTGCTACGATGCAAGCCTGTGAGTTTGTTGGCCTGCCAGAATGCCAATTGACTTTGTCGCAGTGCGTTATTTACTTGGCGCTAGCGCCCAAAAGCAACGCGGCCACCTCGGCGATTAATTCGGCGCGAAAAGATGTTCGTGATGGCCGTACCATCGCGGTACCGATACATTTGCGAGATGGGCACTATCCAGGCTCGGAGACGTTTGGGCACGGTCAAGGCTATAAGTACGCTCACGATTTTGATGGCGGCGTCGTAGAACAAGATTATCTTGGAGTGGATCGCGAATTTTATATGCCAAGCGATCGTGGGTTTGAAAAGCAGTTAGGAGTTCGACTCGCTGAGATCCGTCGGCAGCTAGGTCGGGCGTCACCGACAAATTCGGGTGCGACTCAAGATTGAGCTAGGATTTGAATGAGGCAATTTAAAGCGCTTGTCGGACTCGATATTGTTGCAACCTTGTGCGTGTTTTCGATCTATGCGGGAACGTTAAGCCCTGATGTCAACGAGTCACACTATCTGACCAAAGCGAAAAATTTTTGGGACACCAGTTTCTGTCGAGGCGACTTATTTCTGGAGTCTGCCGACGCACACTGGTTTTTCTTCTGGATGTTTGGCGCGCCAACATTGTATTTTTCGCTCCCTGTTGCTGCGTGGATTGGTCGGATTGTTTGTTGGTTGACGATTGCTTGGGGTTGGTCGGCCTTGATGCGCTCGATTTCGCCGCTTCGCTTGGCAGGGCTAGCAACGGCTCCGATGTTCTTAGCCTGTGTTCATTGGGGCCATCTTTCGGGTGAATGGGTCGTTGGCGGTTGCGAAGCCAAAACGTTAGCGTACGGTTTTGCTTTTCTGGGTACCGCTCGTGCTTTCGAAAATCGCTGGTCATCGTCCGTGATATTTTTTGGACTAGCGGCTTCGTTTCACATCGTGACGGGTGGTTGGATTTTTCTCTCGTTAGTGGCAGCGATCTTAGTTTCGCAAATGATAGCCCAGGGCGACCAGTTGGATCCTGAGTCCAGAGCGGCAAGTTGGCAGAACTTAATTGCTCAGGCGAGGTCATCAAAGTTCATAGTTGCCTTTGCAATTTGCATCGGCTTTACGCTGGTCGGCTTGATCCCGGCAGCGGCGTTAAACGCCGGTGTTGATGCAGCTACTGCTGACCGGGCCGCGATCAATTATGTTTTCAAGCGACTACCGCACCACTTGACCTATCGTGGATTCACCAGTCAGCGGTGGGCGTCGCATTTAACGTTGGTAACGATCGCTCTCATTCTGGCAGTCTTGTATTGGATATTAAATCACAGTCGTGCGAGGTACTCCCCATCCATAAAGCGTGATCCGACTGCTGCTGCGAAGTTGTTGTTGTTGGTAACGGTGATGGGGCCCGTCTTGGCGATAATTGGATTTTTGATCGATTGGTCGCTGACCTCCTGGGCTACGAACTGGTCGGCGGGCTTGCTTCGCTATTATTGGTTTCGCTGGAACGATGTTGCATGGGCGGTTGCCGTTTGCGTCCTGCTGTTTGGCCTACTTGAGATTGTTTCGCGTTGGCCTTTGAATCGTCTGAAGCACGTTGTTCAATTTGCGCTTTGGTCGATTTTGCTTGTTCCTGGATGCGCTCTGTGCACGCAACGATATTTGAAAACTGATTTGTCGACGATTCCGCCCGCGGACGAGCAGGCCCTGTTGATGCAAGGACTATCATTGCCCGAACGTGAGAAGCTCTACGACAATTGGATTGCCGCGTGTCGCTATATTCGTCAATCGACGCCGCCTGATGCGCTGTTTTTGACACCGCGATATCAGCAAACATTCAAATGGAACGCTCAACGAGCAGAAATAGTTTGCTGGAAAGATTCACCGCAGAACGCGGCCGATTTAGTCGCTTGGTACGATCGAATTCAAACGGTCTTTCCCAAAAATCAATTTGGTCAGAATAAGTCATTAAACATGGTCAGAATCATAGACCTTTACCGCAAATACGGCTTTCAGTATCTGTTGGTAGATCGTCTTGTTGATCCAAATCCGGTCACTTTACCGCTGCTATATGAAAATGAAAATTACGCAGTTTTCGAAATGATTCGCCTGTAAGGCTTTTCAAGAGGTCCGTTTTGGGAAAAACTGTGCTGATGAATTCTGTCGAACTAACAAACTCGTTGATTGAGCTGAAGCGGCGTTGCCAGAGTCCGCTACCTGGGCATGAAGTGCATCGCAAATTCGCACCTGAGCTTGCCTATGGGCGCCATCGTGGTCCGGTTTGCACCAACGCTCATGAAGCGGCAGTTGTGTTGGCCGTTATCGCAATCGACAACCAGTGGACGATACCGTTGATTTTGCGAAGCGATCGATTTGGCGATCATCGAGGCCAGATCTCTCTGCCCGGAGGACGATTGGAGACGAACGAAAATCCTTGGTTCGGCGCGATGCGAGAATTCCGCGAAGAGCTAGGATACCGCGGGCGCGACTTGGAACTGATTGCGCCGCTGACGCCGTTGTATGTTTATGCCAGCAACCATCGGGTTCAGCCATATCTAGCACTCTGCGAGGGAACCGCAGCGTTTGAACCAAACGAAGACGAAGTCGCCCAATTGATCTGCGTGCCGATCGATCGTTTGGCGAACCAAAGTGTTTTTCAAGTCGGTACGATGCAACGTGGAACCAGTCAGTATGACGCGCCAGGTTTTCGGATCGACGATCATTTCGTCTGGGGTGCTACCGCAATGGTGCTGGGTGAATTTATTGCGTTGTACTCTGGTGGTCAATGAATCACTGACAGTCGCCTTTCCTCCAAACGCCAGAAATCCACGCGGACAGTTTTGGCGATACTGATTTAGCCCACTTTTGTGATGTCGCGCATCTTCGGCTCTAGATATTCAACGGTTGATTGCATGCTGGCTAGTTTGCCGTATTCGTCTTCTGGGATTTGGACGCGATGTCGTTTTCGCAATTCCATCACGATGTCCAGAAAATCCATGCTATCGAGTTCCATTTGCTCACGAAAGTTTTTCTCATCCTCAAGTGATGAAAGATCTTCGTCAGGGGCAATGTCACTGAGGATATCAATAATTTCTTCACGGATCTCAGCGGGACTCATCAAACGTTTCCTATAGCGTTACAAAGCGGACAAAATAATCATTTATCGAAACGATCGCTCAAAAGCGGCGGACGATCACTACCGAATTGATTCCTAGCATACCGAAAGAATTATTCAGAATGTAATCGACGCGTTCCAGTTCTCTGGGTTGATTCAGAACGAGACCATTGATTGCACAATCGGGATCGAGATTTTCGACATTGATTGTTGCATGGCAGACGCGATCTTTAAAGGCCGGTAGATTGCCAGCGAGCTCAAGAGCGCCGGCGGCACCCATTGTGTGCCCGATAAAGCTTTTCGTGTTATTGAAGCACGTTTGGTCGTTTTCTCCAAACGCGTTACGAAGCGCGAGCGTTTCCTGAGTGTCACCGCTGCTAGTCCCTGTCGCATGGGTGCTTACGATGTCAATCTGTTCGGGGCTCAGCCCACCGCGTTGCAATGCAAGCTGGATGCACTGCGTTTGTCGTTCAGGATTGGGGAGCACGAAATCAGTTGCATCAGTATTGATCGCATACGAAACTATTTCTGCGATAATGTTCGCGTTCCGCCGCTTTGCGTCGGCCAATCTTTCCAGCACATAGATGCATGCTCCTTCGGACACCACAATTCCATTGCGTTCCATGTCGAAAGGCCGCGACGCCTTGGTCGGGTCAGCGTGCGTCGCCAGTGCGCCTTGGCTTTTGAATGAGGCAAAAATGCCAAACGTATGAATGCTCTCTGAAACGCCACCAGCTAGTGCCAAATCGCACTCCTGTAAACGCAACATTTGGACACCTTGGATAATCCCCGCATTGCCAGCCGCACAGGCAGCACCAATCGTATAGTGTGGTCCCGTGATTCCCAGATTTAACGCGATCTCACCGGCAGGATTGTTAGCAACGGTTCGTGGGTTGTGATGATGCGACCAGAATTGCGTGACGTAATCAAATGATTTGATGTTGTAGATTTCGTTTTCGGTCTCAACATTGCCATGCTCAGTCACGCCAATGTAAACGCCAACTCGTGAGCGATCGACGTTTTCCCAATCTAAACCGCTGTTGGCAACCGCTTCGGCACTCGCAAAGATTCCAACCGAACCGGCTCGCGTGCCACGTCGAACATCCTTCTTCGATTGATGCTTAGTCGCTGGGAATTCGCAGACGCCGGCAAGTGTTTTACCAACGTATCGAATCTCGTAATCACGAACACCACTGACACCATTTAGCAAATTTTCGCGATAGGTTTCCAGATCCGAACCGTTGGGAGAAGTCAACCCGATGGAAGTTATGACGACGCGTTGGTCATCGGGCAGCGTTTGAGTTCGGTCCAAAGCAATCATTGTCCAGCGGTCGTAGTTCAGAGGTTTTCGCGAGGCCAACCAAACCGTTGAAGCTATCCGCGAACGAGTCTTTTGGCAAGTCTTTTAAACCCGCAGTTTGGATCAATCTTCAACCCAGAAGTTTACATTCTTACGCCGATGGTCAGCAGAATGTTCGCATAACGCTGCTGATCGCCGGTCTGGATCGTCAGGACGTGGTCCGGCGTAATGACATGGTCATAAAAACTCCACTTTTCCAGCGGCTCGATTTGCAATTCTAATTTTGCAGCCGCAATGGACTCGCGATACTGCTCCCAAACCGGCGGATCACCATCTAAAGCATATGGTCCGCTGGTCTCCGTTTGCATCGTGTTGATCGCTTCGATCGGGACAGCCGAGAGAATTGCCTTCAGCACTTGGTTGCAGTTAACCACACCCGGCATCAGATTCAAACTAACTAGACTTGCGTTCGGCCCGCGTTTGTTGGAGGCAGGATAATTTCCGTCAGCTATCAAAATCGTTGAATGATGGCCAGCGGCAGCCAGTGTGCCAAGGATTTCCGGATGAATTAGTCTTTGTAATAGCATGATGATTTGGACCGGTCAGCCATCTTGCGAAGAACAAAACCAGCCAATTTGTGGCATTCTCGACTTTCGAAACGTCGTCTTAATTCAATTGCTCAATTCACTTAATGTGCAGACGAACGATGGAAATGGACGTGCCGCCAGACGCCTTTTTGTCGTTCCCAAACTCGCGATTCTTCCATCGCCGAAGTGATTGGCTTGCCATCATCGCCAATTTTTTGCGTCAATCGAACGTACGCGATGACAGCCACGTCACCCATCACACGGATATGTGGGGCAACGATGGTTGATTGGACCGGCGTGCTTTCCCCATCTCCGAGCTTAAAATAGAAGTGATGAAAATCTAGCCCGTCGACTAAGTTCCCCATCGCTTCGGGTTCAAAACTTGTGATGCTCGGATCACATAATTGTTCGTACGATTCCCAGTCGCCGCTCGTAACGGCCATAAGCAGTCGCTGGGTCAAATCCAGTATTTCCTCGCGGTCTTCGTCTTTGCTCATCTTCGTATTTTTCTTCTCTCGACCGTTTGTAAATGGGCAGCGAATGTCGCTGGACGTGCTCGAACTTACATGGTCGCTTTTGTACAGAATCACCGAAAGCTCGCCAAGTAGCCGAGTGAATGCAATTTCGCGACGTAAACGAAGTTTTGACGGAGTTTTTCGAACCATTCAACACGGTCCCGCCGCTGGTGATTCGAATTGAAAGACGTATACTTAAAAGACTTCATCGCGGATTCAGCGTGAACCGCAGCGGCAGGTAATTGCTTTTGCAGTCGCACGATTTCTGACCAAAGCTGACAGATTCGTTTATGCAAAGTCGAAAAAATCACTCAAAGAACGAAGTAAAGGTCGGTTCGCCGTTCGCAAAACTACAGCGTCGGCGATTTCAGTTTTCGCTGAGGTCATTGCTGTTGCTAATGACCGTCGGGGCAATTTTTTCGGCTTCAATCGTCTTGGCGCTCTTCACGCCAGAAGTGCGAAAAGAGGTTGCCGCTTGGACGGGCGCCCCGGTTCCTGCCGCAGCGACCATCGATCATCGAGCGCAATTAATTTTTTCACTTTTTTGCTATTGCTCGCCGTTAATGCTTGCCCTAGCGGTACGTCTTATCAACCTGATCGTACGGTGGATCGATCAAGTTAGCACACCAAAACGACTGGCGGAATCACAAGACCCATTTGCGAGCGATTGAATGGCTCGGTTGTCGATCAGAGTTCCATTCGACGGTTAGTGCTCACCGCGTCAAGCCATTGCTCGATGTTGCCATTCGAGCCGCGTCGCTAGAGGCTTGTCCGCCGCGGGCGACCGAGTCGTTGCTGCTCGCTTGCAGCGTCTCAGCGGCACGGGCAACTTCCACAACGTTCTCATCGAAGTATTGGCGGTTCGAAGCCGAAGCAAACAAGTAGACACGGCCCTTGAACCAACATCCGTATTCGCGAAGGCCGCTGCGAAGTTCGCCGGTCTTGAGGAAATGCACAAGGTCATATCCGCTGAGAATTGGAGCGTAGCGATCCGGATTGGCTAAGAATTTTTCCTGAGCATTAGTGCTAGAAAAGTGGTAGACCCGTCCGCGATGCCGCACAGGAATTCGTGGGTTTCCGACTGTCCATTCGCCGCGTTCGTCCAAGGCAACGGGACAGTAACCGCTCATCGCTGGTCCGTTATCGCGAGCGATGGCCGCACGAACTTCTTCATCGATCACTAGTCTCGCTTGTGGCGATTGCTGAACGGTCGTCGCATAGTTGTTGGAGACATTTGTCCCATTCGGTGTGTTGAATTGCGAAGTCCGGTTTTCGAATGTGACCGCTTGAAAAGTTGCTGTATTGATCGGCCGACTTGAAAGCTGTGGCTGTGAGTTGTTCGCTTGGACGTTGTTGCTGGTTTGCAATGTGGGCATTCGCCATCCGCCCTGGTTTGGATCGGCCTGTGTTGGAGTAGCGATGGATGTCGTCTGAGCGCTCATGCTTGCTGCGCTTGACGCAGCTTGGCCTGGCTGAATCGGTGCATATTGGTCAGCCATGCAATACATGTTTTCGACTTCGTGTCCGTTCAAAGATGCTTCATTAACATTTTGCCGAAACTGATCACTGCTGCTGACAATCGGTGGCATTGCGGCAGGCTGATTTTTGTTTGCATAGGCCGAGATCGCATTTTGATCGTAGGAGTTTGCCGTTCCTAGTCCGTCTTGCGGTGTAACGTATTGGTTACTGGCTAGTCGTGCAGGAATTGCATTGCGCGACTGAGCGAATCGGTTTTCAACTGCTTGATTGGTGTTTTGAGGCGGAAGAGTCAGCAGGTAGTCGCGATTCCGCATCGAAACGCGGTTGAGAAGCTGGACATAGTCATCGGTTTTCTGGGGCGAGACGGTTCGTACCAGTTCGTACCCATCGGCTGAGAAGTAGACGTCGGTCGGCCAGCGATTGACGCCAAGTCTTTGGACCAAGTCTGGGCTTCGATCGGCGTTAATTTTTACCGGGATGACCGTCGATCGCATCGCATCAATCAGCGTTGGGTCTTGAAACGCGCGGGCATCAAGCATCTTACAAGGCACGCAATTATCGGAATAAACATGAACCAAAAGGATTGCGTTTTGTTCACGGGCAGTGCGTTGCGCCGTCTCGTAGTCGCTTCGCCATGGAATTTGAGCAAATGTGGCGGACGCGAACGTCAAAACAGTCGTCAGTGCTATAGTCGCGATCGCGATACGGTTCGGCTGGAAACCGTGGCAAGAATCTTGGCTCATGAACTGTATCCTTTTGATCGCGATTCAATTAAACGCATCGCTTCTCAAGCAATCAACCAAAGAACAACGCTTATCCGTTTGGATCGGCTGTGACGGTTGTCCGGGATGAGCCTATTGCGGGAAAAGCTGCCAAAAAATTTTCGAATTTTGTGACAATTTATTTCAGCCGCCTTGACAGGGGGCATCAGCGCTGCCACAGTACGACAGAGTTAACAAGCTTCTCAGACGAGAACGCTGCGGTCTGGCGAGCATCATTGCGTCAGCCATCGGAAAGTTGAACGAGAACTCAGACGACTTTCTAGCTTCTGTAAATTTGCTACAACCTATTTCAGAAGCTCAATGAGCCGGATCGAATTGATCCAATAATCGGCCGCCGTGAGATTACCCCCGGCAAACAACGAACATGGAATTGAATGGCTGCCAAAGGACCTTTGGTGAATCAGTCATAAAGTTGAAAAAGTCAGTGGTTGTTGGAAACACCTTTGCGTATCCGAATTGTACTTTTTAAAAGTGCGAGCCTGATTCGGACTATCTCATCGGTTAGCGACGCAGTTTTAAGCGAGCTTTTACGAAGCCTGATACGTTCCCTCACAATAAAAATTGTTCCCGAGCTAGTCCCATGTGGACGCTGCAGAGGATTTCTCCGTTTCGTCCTAATTTAGTTTTTATTGGCCATTCCAAATGGAATGGTCATTAGCTTTATCGTTCTGATGTCTGAGCCAACAGCGTTTTTCCTGCCCCATCTGGGCCTCGCGGTTTGAGCTCGTCAGGACAGTGTATTCATCCTCTGGATCATCTCTAAATGCCAAAGAAAAAGCGTTTTCGACCAAGGTTTAGCGGCTCGTCTGATGGATTCGACGGCGGTGGTGGCGGTGGCGGTGGCCCTGCCAACGGTTCCGCATCGCGTCCCCGTCCCAAACGACCTCGTGGAAATGGCGGTCCTCGTCGCAATTATGCAGGCCCACGCCCGGCTACCGGCGGAACTGCTGTAGACGATGCACCACTAGAAGGCGAAGAAGAAATCATCAAGGAGTTTGTTGGTTTGCTCGAAATGCATCCCAACGGCTACGGGTTCCTTCGAAGTCCTGGGAACAATTATTCTCGCGAGCGGACCGATCCGTTTGTGCCCGGAACAATGATCGAGAAATTTCAATTGCGGCCAGGCGTCATGGTCCGCGCCCAATCGATACATACTAGGCGTCAACAAGGCCCGCGAATCAAGGAAATTCTCGATATCGAAGGCATGTCTCCCGAAGACTACTTGAACGTTAAATCTTTCGACACACTTACCGCCGTAAACCCGGAACAATGGCTGCAATTGGAAGTGGGCCAGCAGCCATTGACCAATCGCATCATCGACTTGCTCGCACCGCTCGGTCGAGGTCAACGAGCACTGATCGTCGCACCACCGCGGTCGGGTAAGACGATTATGCTGCAACATATCAGCACTGGAATCGCCACCAATTTTCCGGACGTTAAGCTGATTGTGATGTTGATTGATGAGCGGCCTGAAGAAGTCACCGACATGCGTCGCAACGTGATAAACGGCGAAGTAATCGCCAGTTCGCTGGACGAAGATGTCGATTCGCACGTAAGGATTAGTCAACTGGTCATCGAACGTTGCAAGCGTCTAGCCGAATGTGGCAAAGATGTTTTCTTGCTGATGGATTCTATTACCCGCCTGGCGCGAGCGTTCAATAAATGGGTTGGTAGCGGTCCGACAATGTCAGGCGGCGTGAACATCAAAGCGATGGACATTCCGAAAAAATTGTTTGCCTCTGCCCGCGCGTTTGCCGAAGGTGGCTCACTGACAATTGTCGGTACCGCTCTGGTTGATACCGGTTCTCGAATGGACGAGTTGATTTTCCAGGAATTCAAAGGGACTGGAAATATGGAGCTAGTCCTTGATCGCAAATTGGCCGACCGTCGTGTCTGGCCAGCGATCGATATCTCGCAATCGGGCACACGACGCGAAGAGTTGCTTCACGATCCAGAAACACTCCATGCGGTGACGATGATTCGTCGAACTCTCAATACGATGAACCCAGTTGAAGCGATGGAGCAATTGACGACTCAATTAGGCAAGTTCAAGACCAATAAAGAATTCCTTAAGTTGATCGCGAGCGCTCGTATTCTAGATTAGCCCTTCGGAGCCCGATGAGCTTGTTCATCGGTGAAGCAGCTTCGTGATCTAACCATGTCGTCGCAACGAAAGACCCCAGCGGGTTGATCCCGCTGCGCGAATCAGTTTGCTTGAAACTCAAAAGAACTTTCGCTTCGATGAGTGAACCGAGGCTGGAGCGGAGCTCATGACGCTGGCCATGTCAGGTGACGATACCTCGCTCTGGTTGGGCGAACCCACGCAGGGGTGAGAAAGTTCTTATTGGGCCGGTAAGAAGTTCGTGCTTTGGGCCGTGCGTGCGAGTTTACGCGGTGCCGTTGGTCGTGCCGCTGGACCAGTCGCCAACGGTGGTCAGATTCCAAGACTGATTCAAACCCGACGTGCGGTTGTAATTGACTAGTCGGTCTTCGTTGTCGTAGCCATTGCTCGGCATCGTAAAGCCGTAATTGCTCATCGTGCCAGCGATCGACTCGGACGTTTGTTCTTGTTAGCGTCCAAGCCATAAGCCAAGTTGCCGATCGCACTGCCGGTGCCGCCGAAGTTGATCGCCGTCAGCGTATTGTCAGTGACATAAGTGCGGCTCTCGATCACCCCGTTGTCGTAAGTCGAACCGGTCATTCGGCCATCACCATCGTCAGAACACTTTGCCGAAACGTCTTGGGCAAGATTGTACTCTATCTTGCCCGCCCCCGTTGTGGGTTTACCCCACCGGTGCGAAAGTTCTTTGACGTTTTAAGCAAGCTGATTCACCAAACGGGGTAAACCCGTTGGGGTCTTCTGGTGCGTCGTCGCCGTGTTGGATCACAAGTTCATTCACCGACGAGCAAGCTCATCGGGGACTTACTACTTCTCCAGGACGACCCGCCGCAATTCACCTCGATCGGTGTAATCGCGATTGGACAATCGCCCCGTCTGGATAAGCCAACTGTGTCAGCTCGCTAAGGCTATTGTAATCGATCGTAGTCGCGTAAGTCTGACCAGAAATCGTTAATCCTTCCGTCTTTTTTCGACCAGCGGAATCGTAGGTAATGGGCGGCAACGCGTCAATTTCGGTTGACCCAACCCCCAAAGAGGCCTGACTCCTTAGTACTTATGGCGAAATCTCAACATCAGCCGCCGACCAATATTGAAAGTAGTGCGCGCCAAGCGAGGGTCACAATTCAGCAAGCTTCTGCAATTAAAAAAACTGACTCCGGCGGGTCCAATGACGCTGACCAGTTTCGTCCAAAGGTAGTGCGTTTCCGAGCTCTTTACGCAGCGCGATCGTTGCCTTGACGTCGCATTCGTTTTCGCTCTGCTTTGCTGAGCTGACGGTTTCCACCGTAGTCTTCGTCGTCATAATTTTCCATGTCGCCGGATACCGCATGACGGATCGGTTCATCTGATTGGCTAGTGGAAGGTCTTGCTGACGTCGACGGAAAGCTCGCTTGGGTAGCTGATGTTGTCGGACGACTAGAAGTGCTTGGTAATGGAGCGCTCGCGTTAGACGAACTGGTCTGATTTGGCTTCGAAGAAGTTGAAGAAGGCGTCGTAGGAGGCTTCAATGTTAAACCATCGAGGAAACCAAACAGGCGACGCTTTTTGGAATCGCCAGAACTGGATTTGGTTGCGTCGGTTTGACCGCTAACGCTACCTTTAATGGCTGACTTGGCGGAGTTGATTGCAGTCGCTGTTGCCGCTGCCGTGCCAGCGACTTTCGCGGTACGTTTGAACCATGAATTCTTGGTCTTCGGCGTCGATGCTTTTGCAGCGACGGCTGGTTTTGACGATGCGTCGCCGGTTTTGGCTGAGTTGACTTTTTTTCCTTTTCCAAACGGCCAACGACTTCTTTTTGCATCTTTCGTTTCCAGTGTTGCCTTCTTTGATGCAACATCAACGTTTGACCCGTTGGTAGCGGTCGCTGATTTCGCACCTCTCGCAAACGGACTAAACGAACGAGCTGGTTTGGCTGACCGATCGGATGCAGCCCCGGACTGCTGGCCGCTGGAAACATTGGGAGTCGTGGGACGTGTGTCAGATATCTGTTTCACGTGCGCAGTTGACGAATCGACTTTTTCAAATCCGCTATTGAGCCCCTGGTCTCTCATGCGTTGATCGGCGCCGAGATCCGAATAATCATCGCCCAATTTTGGATTAGAGCGTAACCGTGGCCACCAACCGCGTTTCGGATTTGACGCGACATTGCTTATGGGCGATTTGTCTTTCGCGGTTTCGCTTTTGTTTACCGGATTTTCACTGCGTGCAGACTGCGTGTTTGTTGATGACCGTGTCGGCTCAAATGGCGAAGCACTTTTAGTTGCACCGCTTGATTGTGAGCTCGCGAACGATTGCGTTTGAATTGGCCGGTCGATGCCAGTTGATTCGACTGATCGTGACTCCGTTGCCGTACTAATATTTTGATCACCTTGGCGGCTTCGTTTGCCGGCTGGGGCAATGGCAACCAGCTCGGTTTTGCTGCGTCGACCGAATTTGTTGGCCATTCCGCTGGCCAGCTTTCGTGGGTCAAGCGTCATGTTTCCTAGGTTGGGAACATGCCATTTTGTGCGCTGTGCCAACCATTTATTTCTTAACGCGAAACGTTGCTGGGCTTGGATGTAAGTGTTGCGAAGGTAGAGCGTTGAAGCTGTAAATACGCAAAAAATCCCGCCGAGCCAACTTGCTCCAACTGCGAGATCCAACGCCGCTGGTTCAAGTTCCAATTTGAATAATCCAGTCCCAGCTACCGCGCTGAACGCCCACGCTAACAAACCGATGAACCAGAGTGACACCGAGCCGGGAGAGCTTTTCAATTCAGTGCACAATCGCAAGCCGAGGACGCCAACAATAGAAGCGTAGCTGGCCAGTACGATTGACCAGCCTGAGTAGCCAAATTCGGCCTGCGTCCACGAATCGATGCTCAAGCCCAGAATCAATAATGCGTTGCTTGCTGCATCGAAACTGCTGAAAAAGCAACCGATGGCGAGGAAAATCCAGATCCGATATTTGGCTCGATAGTCATCTAGCTTGTGCCGTCGCAACTGTAAAATTAGCAACGAAGTAAAGCCGGTAATCATCCAAAATTGGACGCCAAGCCAGTGCGTCAAACCGTGCGGACTGCGCATGTGGAAAAAGTGCCCGATATGCAAGCTGGCCATCGAGCTTCCGCGAACATAAATCAAGTAATGCGAAAGAAAGAGACTTGCCCAAACGGCTACCAATACCCCGATCAAAGCCGACATGGTTGTTTTACGGACGGGGATTAACTGCACCAGACGTTGCTGGCAAGCGTACCGCACTTCCTGGCTGTAACCCTCGTCGCAGCGTTGGCCTGCTTCGTCCGCATCCTCCTCATCAGTTCGCGAGGCGCGACGTCTGGATCGGGCTCGGACAGTTTCAACCGCGACACCACTCTCCGCTGCGACCGCTTCGCGCATGGTCCGACGACGGCGATCGTTTCGAGATGTACGTGTCAGTGGCATAGCTGTAATTCGCTGATCGATTTTTGCATCGATAGTAACGATGCCATTGCGCCTGGTTTGAACACCGCCGAGCGTCCGATGATCTGAGCGAATCCATCGCAGAATAGCCGGCTGGGGTCAAGATCGTTTGCTTCGGATCGTTAAGCTAGAGAGCCGTAATTGCGTCGGTTGTCCGCAATAGTCACACTCGAAATGTGCTCATTCGACTGTTTTTTGCGACACTCCAGTCGGAAATGTTGAGGAGCCGTTTTCCTACAAAAGCCTGCTTTTCGCCGGAGGAATGCGAGATTGACACAAGCTTGTCGTTGGAACAGTTCATGCCATATTCCGATTGAGCTTTATCCTAGGAATGGTAAACTTTGGTTCCTAGGTAGTGGTGGCTGACACCATCTTTTTAAGCATCTTATACGCGTAAAGTTTGACAAAACTTCGCGATGCCTTGATTCAACGGTGATAAAACTTTTGGTAAGCAAAGTTCTAGCGATTGATGATGACCGAAGCGCTCGATTAATTATCGAATCGGCATTCCGTGCGCATCCAGAAATCGAAGTGACCAGTGTTTCGACTGGCGAGGAAGGTTTGCAATTGCTCGAAACGTTGCAACCTACGGTCGCGCTGCTTGATATTTATATGCCTGGACTGAACGGGCTTGAACTGTTCAAGAAAATGAAGGCTCTGGATCGTCGCTTGCCGGTAATTTTTATTACTGGAGACACATCCAGCGAGACCGCGATTGAGGCGATGCGATCGGGCGCCTTTGACTACATCGGCAAACCAATTCGTCTGGAACAATTGCGGAGTCTTGTTCAAAGTGCGATCGCAGCACGCCGGTTAATGGATGAGCCAGTCGCATTGCAGATCAGCGAACAAGAAACTTCTGGCGAGCAGTTTATCGGACGTTCTCCGGTGATGATCGAGGTGTTCAAGCAGATCGGTCGCGTGGCGGCTCAAAACGTTACGGTGCTAGTCCGCGGTGAAAGCGGTTGCGGTAAAGAATTAGTTGCCAGAGCTTTGGTGCAACACAGCGACCGAGCTGACAAACCGTTCATAGCCGTAAATTGCGCGGCGATACCCGATCAGTTGCTTGAGAGTGAACTTTTTGGACACGAAAAAGGTGCTTTTACCGGCGCCGAAAAACGGCGTATTGGTAAGTTTGAGCAATGCAATGACGGGACAATTTTTCTTGACGAGGTCGGTGATATGGCGCCGCTGGTTCAGGGAAAGGTCTTACGATTGTTGCAAGAACAGCGTTTCGAACGCGTCGGTGGTAACGAACAAATTACGACGAATGTCCGCATCATTACGGCGACCAACCGTCCACTCGAACAAATGGTTCAGAGTGGTGAATTCCGTGAAGACCTGCTCTACCGCTTAAATGGTTTTACGATCAACTTGCCTCCGCTGCGCGAGCGTCGCGACGACATTCCTCTGTTACTCGAATATTTCTTGCGGCGCGCACGCGGTGAGATGAAAAAAGGCGATCTACGTGGAATTGCCCCGGCGGCTTTGGAATTGCTGGTCAACTATGGATGGCCAGGCAACATTCGCGAATTGCAATCGGTGGTTCGCCAGGCGGTTTTGCGGGCCACTGGGACCGTGATCAGTGCTGAGACGCTGCCAGACTTTGTGCGGGCGGCAGTAAATTCGACGACACAAATTTCTGCGCCGAGCAAAGCTGAAATATCTGAGCCAGTTCAAAGTACCACGACCATTCGAAATGGCGAAGTCAATGATCATTCGACTGCGCAATCGGCGTGGACAAATTTGGTGCCAGTCGACGAGCCAACAAGTTCGTCATCCTCTGAATTCGAATCGATTGAAACAGTCGATTCCACTAGTCCGTCCGATGAACTGCTCGAGCGAGAACTGACGCTCCGCGATTCAATTCAACGTATCGATCATTTTATCGAAGAGCGATTGGCAGCAGAAAGCTCTGACGTTTACAACGAAACCGTTTCGCTGCTGGAGCGTTATCTGTTTACTCGAGTGCTTGAACACACAGGCGGAAACCAGAGTAAAACTGCAGAAATTTTGGGTATCACACGTGGCAAGGTTCGCGACCGAATCGCCACGTTCAAAATCCAACTCGACAAGAGCGTGACGCTGGTTGATTGAAGCGGCTGCTTACCATTGCGAGTATTCGTCGAGACAATCTTTGACCAACGATAAGTTCGGTGAATAACCGGTCCAAAATTGAAAGTTCGCGGCTAGCCTTGCCGCCGATAGATCGACATCGTCAAGCCAGCGTAATTTGTTGAATGTGGATTGATCGCTCGGCTTTGCACTTGTTGAACTAAGACAAATCGCCGGTGTCGAGTCGCTGAACTTGCAACATCGCAGTAGGCTCAGATCCAAGTTTGAAAGTTCGCCAGTCGTAATTAAGGCCTTGATTTCAATCGGGTGATTGGCGAGATCATGTCGTGATCGATAGTGGACCTGTGATGCGGTCGTCTCGGCGGGCGCGGCGACTGCGTCCGACTGCGACATTGAGGTATCGGTGGTTTCGACTGGAGTCGGCTCGCTAGAGACCAATAGGATCTGATCGGCTAGATTTGGTTTTGCAAGTCGAAGCAAAGTGCTAATCGAGGCGTCACCATAAACAACGATTTTGGCCTCCGGCTTCGCGTTCTCAGCAATCTCTGTTTCCAACAATTGAGCCAATGCGACGCCGTCGAGATTCTCAGCCAGCCAGTTAATACCATCGCGTCGGGCGGTCGTAATGCGTTGGGTACAGATCGCGGATTCCGAGATGCTGCCCATCTGCGAGAGTGTTTGTGTTGGAATAGATTGCAAGAAAGCGATGCCTTCGAAGTTCATTGCTCGGATGCCTTCGACAGCGGCCTGAACTCTCTGGATCGGAACAACTGCAGTGACAAATCGCCAATCAATTTTTGCGTCGACGGCAAGGCGCTCCATCACAAATTGCGTCGGGTTTCCAACGACAGAATCCCCCAAACAGCAAACGACTGGTTCGACGATTCTGGACATTTTTTTAAATTTCAACCGCAAAGGGGAGAGCTTGCTGGTTCAGGAGCAACACCAAACATTAGCAAAACGTTGGTACTTCGCAATGTTAAAAACGATTGTACCAGCCTTGCCAAAAAGCGAGTCGTATCGCTAACAAATAGGATGTTGCAATTGAGCGCTACATGCTGTCAACTTTTCCCACCGTCGGTTCACTAGACCAGAAAGTCGACTGATTGTAATCGACGAACCGTTTCGGCAATCATCGCGTCCTCCGCAGTTTCATCTTGCGCGACGAAAGTCACGGAAAACCGAAGAAACGCACCGGCATCGTCCCAGGGCACCGTCACAATAGAATGTTCGGTGATCAAATATTGCGAGACCGCTTCGGCATTAGCGAAACGAGTACCGTCTTTCAAACCTCGCGGTGCAGGGATGTAAAGAAAATAGCTGCCACCAGGCATGTTGCACTGCAAACCCAAAGAACCGAGCGCACGGACCAATTTTTCCATGCGTCGATGATATTTGTTTCGAATCGCAACCGGAATCGCAGGCGTATCAAGTGCGGTGACAGCGGCTTTTTGGACTGCCATAAATTGTCCGCTGTCACAGTTGTCCTTTACGTCGGAAAACGCCGCGACGATGCGCTCGTTTCCGCAAACCCAACCGATTCGCCAGCCAATCATATCAAATCCTTTGCTCAGCGAATGGACTTCCACGCCAACATCCATCGCGCCAGGAGTCTCAAGAAAGCTCAATGGTTGGCCATCGAAGGTCAGCATGATGTGCGCGGCGTCTTGTACCACAATAAATTCGCGTTCTTTTGCCAGCTCGACAATCTGCGCATAAAACTCGCTCGTGGCCGTTTTCCCAGTTGGGCTGTTCGGGTAGTTCAGCACTAGCATTTTGGTGCGTTCCCATACCGCTTCTGGCACCGATTGAAAGTCCGGAAAGAAATTGTTCTCTGAAAGTAATGGTAGGCGGTGGACTTGGCCGCCGTAGTACTTCGTGTGCGTTCCAGCGACTGGATAACCTGGGACGGTCATCATCGTCACATCACCAGGGTTGATAAAACAGGCAGGAAGCATCGAGAGCGCTGTCTTGCTGCCAATGCAATGATTGACCTGTGTTTCAGGGTTCAACTCAACGGAGAAATTCCGTTGCATAAATCGAGCAACGGCTTGTTTGAATTCCAAAATCCCATTGTCCGCATATCCGCGGTTCGCAACGTTATCAATTTCTAAATGCATCCGGTCTCGAACTGGCTCCGAAGCCATGTCGTCATTTTCGCCGATGCCAAAATCGAGCAGAAATCGATCTGGATAATCTGCCAACGCCTTTCGCTTGGCTCGCTTTATCTTTTCGAACTTGTATATCTCAGTCCCTTTGCCGTAATTCTCGCCGCCGATTCTCGCGGCGAATAATTTTTGAAAGTAAGGATCGGCAATCAAAGTGGCTGACATAGCTGGTGGCGAATCTTGTCTGTGAGGTAAATAAAATCATCAATTTTGGTCGACTTTTGACCTGCGATACAGCCGTCTAATTTAACCGCGCGAGCCGGTTTTCAACAAGCCTTTTAGCGCAGTCGGCTGGCCTTTCTAAGATGGTACGTGGAAAGAAAACTTCGAATCTGAATTTCGATCACAATTTGTCGCGGGATTGGAACAGGCAATTGGAGCGATGTTGAGCATTAAAAATGCGGCAATTGTCAACTTGATCTACGCACTGATGATTCAAGTTTCCGGTTTTTCGAAAAAAACGAGATTTCTATAGTCGGTATCCTTCGCATTGTCGCATCATCTATTGATGAAAGATGCAAAATGCGATTGGTCTGATGACTTTTCAACTCAAAAATGGTTCGCCTAAAACAGTGGCTATTTTGAGCAAATTCCTAACGCTGACTTTCTATATCTCCTCAGAATCACAAAATCGAAAGCGGACTCTCCTGTTAACCGTGTGACATTTGCTGGAACAACGTCCCCCTAATATAGCGTTCAGAGACCGGTCACAAATTTTGGCTTGCGATCGCAGGGCTGCAAAACTTCAACTTCCCCAAATTTCAATTGACGGAGTGATTCGATGAAGACTTCTAGAGCCTCATTTGTCGTTCAACTTACTTTCGCGAGCTTAATCACTCTGAGTGCTTCGCCGGTATTTTCGCAGTGTTCCGGCGGTGGCGGTGCGCCAATCGCAGGAAGTGCCGGAGTCACTGGCGTCAGCGGATCATCTGCGTTGGGGACCGCTTTGTACGCAGCGCAAGCGCAATCAATACAGCAACAACGGGAACAGGCGGCGTTACGCCAGCAGCTTTATGTCGCCCAACGCGAGTTGGCCATGAATCGTTATCGGCAGAATGCCGACCAGCAAGCCCAGTCGGCTTTAGCGAAGCAGGAGAAAGAAGCAGCGGAACTTGCCGACCGATTGGAGCGACGAAAACAGGCAAAACAGTCGCGGGCTGAGGCAATCGCAGCCATCCGAGCGCGGCGGGCTGAAGAACAAAAGTCGCCTGGGCAATCCACATTCTCGGAGCCATCGCAGGTTGCGGAGCAAAGCGATAAGCCTGACGATTTGCGACCTTCGAAGATGACTGTGGCTTCGATGTCTATTCAAGACCAGCTTGCGATCATCGCTGCATCGATTCGCTAGTGACAATATTCGGACGGCTTTCGAAAGTTTAGCAAATGAAACTAGAACACGACTGCGACGACAGCCAGGAGTTTGATCAACTGCTCGTTCAAGCTCGGCAAGGCCATCGTGAGGCTCGAGGACAGTTGCTTCAATGGTATTTAAACTATTTGACGATCTTAGCAACTTCACAGCTAAACCAACCTTTGCGTCGCCGTGTTAGCCCATCGGATTTAGTTCAGGAAGCGATGCTGGCGGCTTACCGCGATTTCGGCGACTTTCGAGGGAACAGTCGTGGTGAGCTGCTCGGATGGTTGCGGCAGATCTTGATCAACACCTTACACCGCGCTTTCGCAACGCATGTGAAAGCAGAGAAACGAGACATTCGACGCGAGATTTCGCTAGACCAAACAACGCAAAGAATGGATGAATCGGGAGGCAATCTAGCTAGGCTTTTGCCGAGCAGTTCACCGTCTCCGAGCGCCCCAATGCGGTCGCGCGAAGACGCCGTTTTGTTGGCTGACCAACTTAATCGACTACGACCGGATTACCGCGACGTTGTGGTCTTGCGGGTTATTCAAGGGTTGTCGTTTCAAGAGATTGCCGATCAAATGAATCGGTCTAGCGGCGCGGTCAGGATGTTGTTCCTGCGAGCATTAAACGAATTCAAAGCGACCAATGAACCGAGCGTCCATCGCTGAGCTGCTAATGCAAAACGAACTTTCTAACACTCAGAATCTATCAACTGGGATTCAACTTGACACTTCGTTGGGCGTGCTTTCGAGCGGCGTCCTTTCGTCGTTGACAGAGGATCAATCGCGGCGTCTAACTGAGTTGCTAGATCGCTACCTTTGCAACTTGGAAAATGGAACGCCGACAAATCTTGACGCGTTGACTAGTGAGCATCCCGACCTAGTTGAGGTGATGGCAGTCTATGTCGAAAAGCTAAACGCGCTCTACGGTTTCGCTGCCAAGACCGGTTGCTCACCTTCTGGAGTTGTTGGATTGATGTCAATTGCTGATCGGCCCTTCAAGCCTTTCCAATTGGGTGACTTCGAAATTCTGTCGGAAATTGGACGCGGCGGAATGGGGTTGGTCTATCTCGCCAACCAACGATCACTGAAGCGACGCGTCGCACTAAAATTGCTACCGATGGCGGCCACATTGGATCAGAAACAGATCGCTCGTTTCAAAAACGAATCGCAAGCCGCTGGCCAGCTTCATCACCCTAATATCGTTTCCATTTTTAATGTCGGCGTCGAGCAAGGCATTCATTTCTACGCGATGCAATTCATCGACGGCGTAGCGTTGGATCATTGGGTCGAACAACGCAAGCTGGCCAACAAAACGGTTACCAAATCGAGTTCGATACTTGATTGGAGGATGATTTTAGGATGGGCCGTCGACGTCGCCGAAGCGTTGCAGGTGGCGCACGAAAATGGAATCGTCCATCGCGATATTAAACCATCGAATTTAATGCTAGATGAATCTGGCAAGATCTGGGTCACCGATTTTGGTTTGGCACGTTTTCAGACTGAAATGTCGTTGACTGGAAGCGGCGATTTGCTTGGCACCATTCGTTACATGAGTCCCGAGCAAGCGACAGGACGAGCGGAATTGGTCGATCATCGGACAGACATCTATTCGCTGGCTGCCACACTTTTCGAACTGCTGACCTTGCGAGCGGTAATTACAGGCGATGACGGCTTGAATCTGCTGCGAAAGATTGAGCAAGAAGATCCTCCGAGATTGGATCGCCTGAATTCACATGTGCCATCGGATTTGACTTTCGTCTTACAAAAAGCGATGTCAAAACGAAAGGATGAGCGTTATGCGACGTCGGCGGAATTTGCGGACGATTTGCGAGCGGTGCTACACGGGCGTGCGACGGTTGCACAGCCGCCGACGTTTGCCAGTCAATTAATTCGATGGACCAGCCGTCATCAAAAAAGCGTCGCGACGGCAGCTTGTTTCTTTTTGTTGGCAACAATCGGAATGGGAATCGGGAGTTGGGTTGTTTTTCAAAAAAATCGGGAGTTGCAATTTAGCGAAAGACAAGTCGACTTATATTTGGATCAAGCTCGCTCCACAGTCGATCGTCTGGGCACGCGAGTCGCACAGCAGTTGTCGGCAGTTCCAGGGGCTGAGCAAGTCCGCGAATCGTTGCTTCAAGAAACACTGGAATATTATCAGCGCTTCGTTACGCAAGCGGCCGATGATCCATCTTTGCAAGCTGAATTGGCGCTGACGTACAGCAACATCGGTGCGTTGGTTAATGAAATGCGTTCGGCATCGGAAGCGTTAAGGCATTTCGAAAGATCGGCCTCAATATATTCAGCGCTTGGGAATTCCAATCGTTCTAAAGAGTTCGTAAACGATGAGAACGAACAGCACAAGCTGCTTTCCAAATCGGCCAACAATCTAAACCTCCTCGGCTTGGCGTATGTCGAAGTTGGGCGAGTTTCTGATGCTCTCATCGCCTACCAAAATGCAATTGCGATTGATCGAAAAGTATTAGAGAAATATCCCGACGACATCGAGTCTGCCACGACGCTGGCGTTAGCGATCAACAATTACGCCTTAGCGTTGGCAAAATCTGGTAAACTTCACGAGGCAAAAGTTTCATTGGAAAATGCGATTTCGCGCTTCGATCGCTTGTCCAAGTCGGCCGGAACAGATCACGAAACGATAGTCCGTGGCTTGGCCGCCGCGCTATCCAACTTAAGCTCTTTGTACCTTGATACCGACGCGGCAAAAGCGTCGAGATTGTTGGAAGAAGCGTTACAAATTCGAGCTGGGATTCTTGCGGAATCATCGAGTCGCTTGCGATCTTCTGCCGAGCTAGCCAATTTGTACAATAGCCTCGGTGTCGCCCATGTGCGGACTGAACATTTTGTTGAAGCTAAAGAAGCGTTTGATACTTCGATTCGACTTAATCGCCAAGTCGTCTCGCTGGCACCTTCAATTGCCGAATATCAATGCGACTTGGCGATGAGTCTTAATAATCTGGCGATGCTATTTCAGAAACAAGAGCGACACCGCGACGCCGCTGAGTTAACCCGTGAGGCGATTGGGTTGCAGAAGGAAATTCTCGTCGCTGGTCGTAAGGACGCTCAAATGCACTGTCGACTTGGTGCGATGCAACACAATCTAGCTGTCTCATTGCTCTTTGACGGTTCAACAGGCGACGCAAAGCGAGAATTGCGACAAGCGATTGACCAGCAGACGCTCGCTCTTTCTTTGGCACCAAATTTGAGTATCGCTAAGACATATTTGCTGCAACATCAACGGCTGGCAGCCGAGACAAATTCTGCCAATACGAAACGAGATTTCTATTCCGACCGACTTTCGATTCAATAACCATGTTTGCAATCTTGAGCTCGCTATTTAAAAAAACGCAACGTCGTCGAAACGATTCTTTGGTCCGACATCTGACGATTCAGCCGCTTGAACTGCGGTGCATGTTCAGCGCGAATCCGCTGATTAGTTTCGAACTCGATCTTCAGCTTGTTTCGCAATTAGTCGGAGAGTCGGCTTTTGTTTTTGAAGCGGCGAAAGCAAATGCGAATCGAACTGCGGGCGCAGAGCAACGTTCACAAGCTCAGCCGCCTCAGCGCGAATTTCGCGGTCCAGGCAGAGACGTTCGGAGCTTTGAACCAACATCGTTGTCGAATTTCAGTCCTCCACCTCCTGCAATCGTTTTTCAATTTCGTTTGGACGCACCGACTGCTCCGTTGACTAGCACGCCAAGCGCTCCGATTACCGCCCAGCAATCAGTGCCTTTGCAACGTAGCGTTGCCTCAGCAAGCGAAGAGACGATTGTTCCCGCTGCCCTGCTCAACAGCCCGTCGGTTATCGGAAGCGTTCGGGCATCCACGCCGCCGATCCAGACACAGACTATGTCGTCGTCGCAGATGATTGTTCCAACAGAATTCGCTGGGCCTTCGGTTTTCAAAGATCAAAAAGAAGAATTCGATCGACCAAGTACTTCGCCACTGCAACTGGAAATTGAAGATGTTCGCGGCGCCGGATTGTTAGACGACGCGAGTTCGATGCAAATAAAACTTCGATCATTAGAGGAAACATTAGACTCATTGGCGATTGTTCGTCAGTGGCGTAAAAACGCGGCGGAGGATTTGTCTGTCGATCGACAACCATCGAAAATCACCGCCCGAGATTCGCATCAAAAACACTCTCCAGATGTTCTTGAATTGATTTTGTTACAACCCACTTCGTTTACTTCGGATAGCGGGCATCGTTGGTTACGCAAATCCTTTGATGCGGGCACAGTCACTCTCAGCGGCTGGAACGGTGGTGTCGGAATGAACCGAGTTTTCGATTTTGGCGGAGATGAGAGCAGTTTCGCTGAAATCTCGCTTGCGATGCAGCATTCCAATGTTCGCGAACAAGCGACAGAAAAAGCTGCTAGGCAAGCAGCTATTCAAGAAGAGTCAGCCGAGCCATCCGCGATAATGTATTGGTGGCCAGCTGGACTGGTTGTCGCGGCAATGAGCTACTTACTGCGGCGTAAGAGCCAAAAGGCTCAAAAGCTCAACATTATTTTTACGCTTGCAAGACGCAGATGACGAACAATTAGTCGGCCTAACTGGCGAGCTCGCTTATAAAAGCAGCCGGATGTAATTCCGCATAGATATTTTCGATCACAGTGCCGTCGATCGTGGGCAATTCTTGCGCGTAACCAACCATCAGAGAAAGATCGCACAGTGAATTGATGCGCCTTGGCACTCCGTCGGTCAGACGGTGAATAGCATCCAAGGCATCGTTGGTGTAAACGTTCTGTCGACCACATTCGGCAACACGTAACCGGTGAGCGATGTATGCACTTGTATCGTGCGATGAAAAGCTTTTCAGCATGCACTGCACACTCACGCGATCGCGCAGAGCACCATTGCGATGGATTTGCGAAACTATGCTTGGCATGCCACTCAGCACAACAGTCCAGGCCGATTCACCGGTTGAGCTGCTAGCGGCGATGTTGAGCAACTGCCGAAGCGCCTCGAGATGTTCGTTCGCTTCGAGCATGTGAGCTTCGTCAATCATCAGGACAGAATGGCGACTGGACCGACAATTGTTTTTTAGAAATCGCTCGATTGTTGCAACCGCTCCCGATGGGCTGCGATCGGGTTTAGCGGCATAGTCGTTATCACAAGCCATCGCGACGTATTCGACCATTTGTTCGGCGTTGAAACAGGTAAAGTTCAACGAGAGGATTGGTCCAACAAATTCTGGGAGTTGGCCAGCGAGCTTGTTTAGTAACATCGATTTGCCCATCCCGCTCGGTCCAGAGAGAACCGCGATAGCCCGTCGATTTTCTATCGAGTAACGCAGCTTTAGCAATGCCGCTTGATGCAGCTCCGACGGATAATACGCATCGAAGTTTACATTGCTGTCGAACGGACGGCTCTTAAGTTGCCAGTAGGATTCGTACATTAGTCAAATTCCTGCAAAAGGTTACTGAGCCGCTTTCATAGCGTTAAAATTTTCGACAATCCCGACCGAAGTGATACCCTGCGCCTGCAGCAAGCCCAACGACGTTTCCACGCGGTCTTTGACACTTAGTTCAACGTCGATAATTACCATAGCAGCATCGATTGCCGACTCGTCACCGTAACTGCCGATCAGCCGCGCGCATTTATGATTGACGCGATGTGAGTCGACTAAGACCAAATCGAAACTGCTTGCGACTCGTTTGATCAGGCGACCAATTCGCTCGCCATTTTTTTCCACTTCTGAGTATCCAATGGAATCGGTCAGTGGGAAAAGTGTAATACCTTCGTCGATAGCGTGGATCGCTGTATCTTCGAGCGGCACATTGGCTTTGATACAATCCTGCCAACCGTGCTTTAATTCGAGATTCAAGTGGTTGAATAGCGACGGGTTTTCGGTATCGCCGTCGATCACCGCGACTCTCAAGCCGGCGTTAGCGAGAACCGCAGCCAAGCATAATGTTGTCGTCGATTTACCCACACCGCGTTCGGCGGCAGTGATTGCTACGACTTTCAGTCCCTTACGATTCGCGTTTATCAATTGGCTGGCGATCTCATCAAAGGCTTCCTCTTGTGACTCCAGCAATCCCAGGACAGTCAAAGGCCATTGAAAACAATCAACTTCCCAGCCGGGCGTCATTGGGACCATGATCGACTGCGTGGCTTGCGCGACTTTTGCATCCGTTCGTGGCTTGTTAATTTTGATCGCTGCTTTGGCATCCAAATAAATCGGGTTGCTCTCAAACTTCGGTGCCGAATCGGCCAATGACTTTACTACTGCTGCGCTGGCGGCGCTGACGTAAAGATCTGATTCAGAAATGCTTGGCAATTCGAATTTAGCAACTTGACGTTCGACTCGCGAAGACGGCGGTGTTGTTTGACCAGCGTCAATTCTATCCACGCGATGCGCTGGAGCTTGGGCGACTGGTCGCGAATCTGTTTTTGGTTGTAGTGCAGACGGTGGCCTGGCTTGTTGACGCGGTGCAACATTTGCGGCAGCCTGCACTTCTTTCACTTTACTGATGGTTTTTGCTACGGGAGCATCGACACGGTAACTCTGCTCATCCTTCCGCCAAGCGTTTCGAACGGTCGACTGTGGCTGGTCAGGTCTATTGAGCGTTTTCGAGGCGAGCCCTTCCCCGGACGTTGCCCGTAACCCGCGTTCCCATTGTGCATCGAAATCCTTCAGAGCGGCAACAATTGATGGGTCGATTGCTGGAGCAGTTGCTTTCGAAAGCGGCTGTTCATGTCGCAACGCTTCGGCGACCTGCATTGATTGACTTTTGTAAACCGTATCATTTTTCGTTGACTGGACATCCGCAATTGCAACGTTGTTCATATGCATTGCTGACGAAGCGGCCTGTTTCCGCAAAGTTGCTTTGTTGACCACACCGTGCTCGACAGGGGACTGGTGGCTTGGATCAGTTACAGGCTTTCGCGAAGGATAGCTGTAGACCGCGGGCTGCGAGCTTGGTGAAAGCGGCTGAGTCGGCGCGGACATCGGCGAATTTGCTGGTGCAGTTTTTACGAAACTGGATTGGTGTTGTGATAGTGGCTTAACGGTCGACTGTGCCGATAGTGCGCGGGCTGGTCCCTGAGCGGGTATGGCTGGTTCCAACGAAGCCGGCTTGGTGAGCGCAGCGGGTTGCACTGCTGGCGTATCGATTCGAATGAAACTGTCTTCTTTGTTATCATTGAAACGACGAATGTTGCCCATCGATTGTGACGGTACAAAACTTGACGATCGCGAAGCGGCTCGCGTTGCTACAACAGATGCAGCATTTTGATCTTCAGTTTTGTTCGCCATGTTCACTTGGTTCGATTTTGGTGCTGGCGCGATATTCGGTTTCAAAGCCTGAGCGTTGGACGGCGGTGTCGCAGTCGATGGTGTCAGCGTCGATTGGACAGCCGCTTGCGATGGACGCTGGATCGGCTTTTTTGCATAAGCTTTTAAGAAGGCTTGATCTAGATTGCTCATAACGAATTCCAAACGGTAGCTGTATTGGCGGTGATCAAGTGAAGTAAACTAAGTCGAACAATCGACTTACCTCGGAGACGTTACCGACTGAACCCATAGCCGCTAGTAGTGCCAATCGGTTGATATGGTCCGGCTGCGTTTTGGTCTGCGACTTTCGGTACGGTTCCAAAAGTTGGAGCGGGATTCATATTTGGATTTGCGACTGGATACAGTGGTTGATAAGCGTTGGGGCGCTGAGGTTGATTTAAGTTGTCCAACCCTGGGACCGAAGCGACTGGATAAAGCGTCGGGTCTTGGTTCTGCATTGGTGCTGCATTTGCTCCGATCGGCACATAGCCCGATGGTTGCGGAGCATTCATTCCGCTGGCCTCAACCAAAGACGATCCGATTGGAACATAACCTTGCTTGACGACTTGATTGGGTGCTGAGGTCTGAGGAATTTCTACGCCAGTCGCAGCTCCCGATTGGGTGTACAAGTTATTTGACGGAGTTGGTGGCGACCAAGGAACATTGCCAGCGGTTGTGGTGCCGTTCGGTGCGTCAGGCGAATATCCGACGTTGTACGAGGAAGCTTGCCGTGCGCTTCGAATCGCGTCTTCAGGCGATTGTTGTTCGTAACCCTGAAGCAATGAGTACAAAGCTTGCGTATCCATATCAGGTACGTTTGTTTGCCTGACGGTCGCTTGCCCAGCGGCCGATTGCGGCGATGTAAATTGCGGCGAGCTGGTTTGGTTTGGCGCTGTCGCGTAGCGATTTGCAGTCGTTGCAGTTGGAAGCTGACTTGCGTTGCGGGCCGCGTCTGTCGAAACCGGTTGTACGGCCAACGTCGAACGATTCATAGACTCGCTGATGCTCACGTTTGTAGTGGACGTTGGCAGTTTTGCTGCAGCCGCTTCGTTCTCTTTTGTAATCGCGGAATTCGACTTTGGTTCGGCGTTCGGTCGTAGCGTTAAGAATTCAGAAGTCATTTTTGGCTCATCACTTGAACCGATCAGCAACGCAGGCTTAGCGAGCGGCTTTGCGTTCTCGTTGGCTGCACCGGACAAATCCGGCGATTCAACCTTTGTCGTTTGTGCATTGGTGAGCCCACTGTTCTGAGCTAGCAGCTTCGGCATTTCGACTGCTGGTGGCGGCTCGATTGTCAGGTTTTGCTTCGGATCTTCAGTTGGATTTAAAGCAATTGAAGCTGGCAAATTTGGAGCAGTTTCAACGACGAGAGATTGTGGATTTTCGAGACCGATTGCAAGGTCTGAAGATTTTGTCAGCGTCACGCTTGATGGCTTTTCAGTGACTTGCAAGTCGTTGCGCCCGCGAGTGTGGTTGCTGGACAAAAGTCCGATGGTTACCAAGAGCAAACACAAAACCGTGACGCGATAGGCATTTCGGCGCATCCAGCTTGGACCCGCAATGACGGTGTCGCGGTCGATCGAATTGCTCACATTGGTATGAGCAGAATCGACTCGCGTGCCCACATCTTTCGATCCAATATTGGCGGTCGTCGCAGCAACGCTGTCGGATTTAGGCGCATCCGCTGATTGAGGAACAAGCCGTGCGGGCGAGGTCGCTTGAATGTTCTTCAGTCGAAACAGCACGGGAACTCGTTGACCATTGGGCAGCTTGAATCCATCGCGATGTGGACTGCTGGTTCGATTCGCTTGGTTAGCGGCGTTGTTTCCAGTCATTGCTGTACTTGCTTTGTTGATAAACTTACGACCCTTGGGACTCCTAGCTAGAAGCGACTTGAACCACAGGGCCGAAATGGCAGCGATTAACTCGCCGCACAGATACAAAAACTACTATCGGTTATCATCGGTTTCCGGTCGTGCAGACCTTAACGAATATTTGTATTGCGTAGAATATTCTGATTGCGAAGCTCGCGGGAGCGTAGAAGAGTTTGCCGAAGGTCGCCAGTGCAATCCGTTGGCTTGAGATCGTTTGACGCTGTCAAAATAGCGGCTTTCAATTTGCAGTTGGATCAGAACCTTATTTTGAATGATTCTACGCTGCTCGATGGGCGACTTCGGGTTGTGTTTCGGTGTTCACGCGACCTATCCCGGTTCGTATCCGAATCGCCACCAGAAATCGACGCCGGAAAGTTCGGAATGGAATCGCGACAGTTCGGTGCAGTTGAATGAACCATGGTCGCTGGCTGACCATGTGAGCAAGGCACATGTTTGGCCGCGAACGTGTGATGTGCTTTAGCAGATGATATTGGTCGCTCTGCTGCAACGCCTTAAGTATCCCGCCAGTGAACCACGCGGCGATCCGATTTTGGGGCCGCCAAAAACCGATCTGGAAATCAATTAAATGCGGTCGTCCATCCTCGCCAACCAGGATGTTCTCGCATTTATGGAAGTCGACGAAGGCGACATGGCAATCGTGAACTTGTTGAATCAAAGCGGTCAGTTCGTGAAAAAATTGGTCCGGAATATCCGCATCATGTTTGAATGGTCGACCGGGTACATAAACGTGCGCGGTCACGTGACGCTGCAAGCGACCGTTGTAGTACATCGGACCCACTGGATCAGGAATACTATCGATGCTTCTAAGCTTGTTCAGCAAAATTGTTTCGCGTCGGGCGAGGAACCAACCTAGCCACTGCATTGGGAGCAAGCCAATACTTTTTTGGCGATTGAACTTGCAAACAATCTCATTTTGATCGTTTGCATAACGCGCCGTCGCTGCCCAAGAGTCGTGCTTGTAGACATCTACCAATCGGTAGACACCGGCATACTGATCGGATGATTGTGCAACGATCTCGGTTGGCGGATTTTTTGCGCCAAGTGCACGAAAAATTGGCGGTCGATCACGAGTGCTTCGTTCGTGTTGGCTTTTCCGCGAAAACAGACTGCTCAATTTGGATAACATAGCTTTGGTGGTAAAAAATGAAATCGAAATGGGAGCCTTGTAAACACAGAATTGATCGCTCTTCAAAAATCAATTCCAATCACAATTTAAATCGTCTTAAGACGGGAGTCACTTGCGCGGTCCGTCTTTGAAAATATTTGCCAACTTTGCGGTTTAAGCAGCTCGTTTGGTTGCAGGCTCGTTCTGATTGAGCTTGTTATAAAGCGTTTTTAAGCTAATTCCTAACTCTTCAGCCGCCGCTGGTTTGTTGCCGCTGTGCCGCTCAACCGCTTCGAAAATCGCCATTGTTTCCATTTCGCGGAGACTCATTGGGCTGATCGTTCGCAAGTCTTTTCGGAGTCGTCGATCGCTGAAATGTCGAGGCAAGTGTTGCGGTTGAATCGGCAACCCATCGCATATAATCGTGGCGTGCTCAATTACATTGGCCAGTTCACGGACGTTACCGGGCCATTGGTGCGATCGCAAGATTTCTAATGTCTCGTCGCTGAAAATTACCGTCTGACTGGCATGTTCTGGATGAAATCGTAGATAGATATGTCTGGCAAGTGTTGGCACATCTTCGCTGCGTTCGCGGAGCGCTGGTACGCCGATTTCAAACGCGTTAATTCGGAACATTAGATCTTCGCGGAACGTTCCTTGTTCGACCATTTCTTCTAGATTTCTATGGGTCGCGCAAACCACTCGAACGTCGACGCGAAACGTTTGATTGTCGCCAATTCTTCGTACGTCACCACTCTCCAAAACGCGCAGCAGCTTCGCTTGCATAGAAGAGGGCAATTCACCAATCTCGTCTAAGAAAATTGTGCCGCCGTTGGCTGTTTCAAAAAGTCCCTGACGGTCAGAATCAGCGCCAGTGAAAGCTCCTCGGCGATGTCCAAATAGTTCACTTTCAATCAAATTCTCCGGCAACGCGCCGCAGTTGATCGCGACGAACGCCTGTCCGCGACGCATTGATTGATCGTGAACGGCGCGTGCCACGAGTTCTTTGCCGCATCCTGTTTCGCCGCGAATCAGGACGGTCGAATTGGTAGGCGCGACTTTACCGATCAGCTTCTGAACCGCTTGCATGCTCGCGTGGTTGCCGATCAGCTTGGGACCAACCTGCGTCTTCTCTGTCGATGCATCTTGGAGTGCAACGTATTGTCGACGAAGCTGGCGACGGGCGGCGATTCGGCTCAATAGCGTTTCCAATTCGGACAGCTTACAGGGCTTCGAAAGATAGTCGACCACGCCGAAGCGCAGGGCTGCAATAGCTGTATCCAGCGATTGCTTTCCGGTCAGCACGATCGCTTCGGTGGCGGGACTGACGGTGTGCGCCCGACGGATGACTTCGATGCCATTCATTCCGGGCATGTCCAAGTCAACCAGCAAACAATCGAAAGTGTCTTTCTGTAGCGCAGCGACGGCCGTATGTCCGTCCGGGCAAACGGTGACACGATGGCCCATTTGCGGCAGTTCCATTCGCATCAGTTCTTGCAACGAACGCTCATCGTCGGCAAATAGAATGGAAAGACTTTTTTCGTTAGGCGGCTGCTGCGGTAATTTCTTGTTTGGATTCATTTTCACTTTGTGCACGAAGGGTTGGGATTAGAACTTCGAATTTTGAGCCAAGGTTTACGCCGCGAGAATTTGCTGTAATTCGTCCGCCATGGTCGGCAATAATGCGACTAGTAATGGGGAGCCCCAAGCCGGTTCCGCGACCGTCGCGCCGCCGCGTGAAAAAGGGTTCGAACAAATGATCGCGGACCTCTTCGGTCATACCGCAACCGTTATCGTCAATCGATAAGTAGACCCATTCCGCATCGGCGTGCAGCGTCAAGACAACACGCTGATCAAGTTGGTCATCCAACACCGCATCGAGCGAGTTGGTCAGCAAATTCAATACAACTTGTTTCATCTCTTGCGGCGAGGCCCAAGCGACCGGATTATCGCGATGAACGAACTCAATCTTTCGATCGCGATACTGACTAAGGTGTCGCACAAGCTCAATGACGTCGCTCACAACGTCCGCCATATCGGTCGGTTGCTTACGTTCGGCTTGGCTCAGCCGAGAGAAGTCGAGCAGCTTTTCGGTAATGCCTTTACAGCGAAACGCGTCGTCTTGAATGCGACGTAAATAGGTCTTTAATGTGTGAAGCTCGGGCAGCTCCATCGAATTGCTTTCGGCGATCGGATGCAAAATGTTGTGCAGTCGCGATTCAAGCGCTTCGGCACTCCATGCGATCGACGCCAGCGGGTTGTTGATTTCGTGCGCGACGCCCGCTGCCAAAAAACCGACGCTTGCCAATTGTTCGTTGCGGATAACCTCGCGTGAACGCTGCATGACTTCGATATTTAAGTCGCTTTGGATCCGCAAGAATTTTTCCGTCCCACGATTGATGACTGATGCCAGTTCGGCGATCTCGTCTTCGGAATCGATTTCAATTTTGTGTTCGAAATGTCCGGCGGCTACTAACCGAGCGCCTTCGAGTAATCGCTTGAACGGTCGGATTACCGCGACGCGAGCGTAGACAATTAAGCAAGTCAACAGTGATGCGGCGACCGCGAATGATGTCCATGTCAGGCCGATCCAAATTCGATATTGCGAACGGACCTCGGCTCGAAAGCTGGCCATTCGGTCCTGCAAAAGAGTCGGCAGCAAGTGCACCGCTTCAGATAATTCGGTCAACTCCTCGGCTTGGACCGATGCCGTCGTCGCATCAAGGACAAGCTCGTCGCCGCGATAACGATTTGCAATTCGATCAAGCGTTCGCTGGATCGACTTCACCATTTCCTTTTCTTCACTGCTGTCAGCAAGATATGGATTTTCAGTCTCATTTGAAATTAGTCGCATCTGATAGCGTGTCAGCAGCTCGCGAGCGGAATGCAATGCGACGCGATATTGATAGCGTTCAGCCCAAAGATTTCGTGGCGGATAGAGCTCCAGCGGGTTGTTGTTTTCGTTATGCAGCAATCGAAATGAGAACCTCAAATCGTCGACTTGACGAGTCAATTCGGCGGTCAAAGGAAATTCCGCAGCCCGATGGCTGAGCGTCGCTGCGAGATCGCGATAGGCGTAGACTCCGCGAAATCCGCCATATCCCAAAAACGCTACGACAATGCCTAAAACGATCGTTCCGATGAGCAATTTTTTGCGAATCGTTCGACGATTAGTCAACGTTTTGATTGGTTTTTGAATATTGGCCGGATCAATGGTCATCGGCAGCCCGAAATTGCGGACGAGAACGGTAAGCGGACCGAAACCGCTTTGTCTAGTCTCGCGGTGTAGCAAAATCGCGTGCTCAGCAGACAGGCCAATCTGTGAAAAATCGCCTTTGTTATGTCGTCTCCCCGGTGTAAGTTTTCCGCAACTTGATTCACGGCCCAAAAGACATTCGCCGACCCTGTGCTACGACTGTATTGGCCGACTTAGGCATTGATGCCGCTAAACTTGCTGGAAGTCTATTCCGCATTGCTAACAATTAGGCGTCTCGTTTGAAGAAGAGAGTCGATTGTCGTTGAGCGTCTTGAAGATTGGTTTGCCCCAGCGATTGGAGGGCTGACGGGAGTGCTTCGACCAGCCGCGTTGAAAGTTGCGGGTCGAAATAATTTGCAGTTCCAATTTGGATCGCAGTCGCACCCGCGACAAAAAACTCCATCACGTCGTCCAAGTTGCTGATCCCACCGATCCCAATGATCGGAATCTTGACGGACGAAGCGATTTGGTAAACGCAACGTAATGCAATCGGTTTGATTGCAGGACCGCTTAGGCCTCCGACCACGTTTCCCAAAAGCGGTTTCCGTTTTCGCCAATCAATCGCCATTCCCAAGACGGTATTGATACAAGAAACCGCATCGGCCCCAGCGTCTGCAGCGGCTTGTGCAATGCTGACGATCGACGTCACATTAGGCGTCAATTTGGCGATGATGGGAAATCGACTGATCGCCCGAACGCCGGAAACGACGTCGAAACATGATTGCGGATTGGTTCCGAAATCAACACCGCCGGCTACGTTTGGACAGGAAATATTAAGTTCCAAGGCGGCAACGTTTTCGACCGTGTTCATTTTTTCGGCTAGCTCGACGAACTCCGACCGGCTTTTGCCAGCCAAGCTAACAATCACTTTGGTTGGCAGTTTACTAAGGTAGGGCCAGTGAGAGCTGAGGAAATAGTCGATCCCGTCATTATCCAAGCCGATCGCATTGAGCATGCCCGCAGTGGTCTCGACGGTACGCCAGGGCGCGTTGCCTGGACGTGGCAAAGCAGTGATTGTTTTGGGAACAATGCCGCCAAGTTTGCCGAGCTCGACGATTTTTTCCATTTCCCGCGCATATCCAAATGTGCCCGACGCGGTCAGGACGGGATTGTTCAGCTTCAAACGCCCCAATTGAACAGAAAGGTCGATTTCTGAAACGAGATTCGATTCGGTGTTGCTCATCTCCACAGCATAACGCTTACTCTACGGGCGAGAAGTCGATTGCGGTCTGAAGTTTTGCTGCGTAGTTTGAAGTCGAACTGTGTGTCAATTTTGGACTCTGACCAATCGGCTTGTTTATCGTTGATATTGCAATGACAATCGCTGAGCTATAATGCGAGCATTATTTTGAGGTCGATGGCAAGACGCATAAAAACCTTTACGATATCCTATCGGAACTACATGGCGAACCAAGTTTTCCATGATCTTCAATATGACGTTTTCCCTCTCTTTTTTCACATCAATGGTGGCTTGTAAATGACGCACGACAAACCGGTTCGAATGGCAATGGTAGGTTTGGGTTTTGGATCCGAATTTATACCGATTTATCATGCACACCCCAACGCAGAAGTCGTCGCAGTTTGTCGTCGTAATGAGACAGAGCTGCATAAAATCGCTGACCAGTTTAGTGTTGCGTCGCGTTACACAAAATTCGAAGACGTCCTTGCCGATCCGAACATTGATTGCGTTCATATTAACAGCCCCATCGGCGACCATGCTTGGATGTCGCTGCAAGCGCTCGAAGCCGGCAAGCACGTCATGTGCACTGTTCCTATGGCAACGACTATTAAAGAGTGTCATCAGATCGTTGAGAAAGTCCGCGAAACTGGACTAAAGTACATGATGGCCGAAACGGTCGTCTACAGTCGTGTATTTTTGTTAATAAAGGACATGTACGAAAGCGGCGAGCTAGGCAAAATAAAAAATCTTGCTGCGTCGCATCCGCAGGATATGAGCGGGTGGCCTAGCTATTGGGAATCAATGATCCCAATGCACTACGCAACGCATGTGGTGAGTCCATGCTTGGGACTTACCAATGCACTTGCCGAATCGGTAAGCTGTTTTGGATCCGGAGAGGTCGGTGAAGAAATCGCGAAAAAATCCGGTTGCGAGTTTGCCGTCGAGAGCTGCCATATCAAATTGAAAGACAGTGACATCACAGCCCATATTTGGCGTTTCCTTTATGACGTTGCTCGCCAATATCGCGAAAGTTTTGACGTTTACGGGACCAAACGCAGCTTCGAATGGTCGCTTGTTGAAAATGAACCGCACGTAATGCACACCGCGAAAAAACCCGAGCATGAGATCGCCGAAAAAGTTGAAGTTCCAGATTTCGCGCACTTGCTGCCTGAACCAATTCAGAAGTTTACATTGCCAGCCGAGATTCATGATTCGCAACACTTGTCGTTCGTGCAGGGCGGCGGTCATGGCGGTTCCCATCCGCACTTGGTTCACGAGTTTATATCCGCAGTCGTAGCCGATCGCGATCCATGGCCCAACGCGGTAACCAGCGCGAATTGGACTTGTACAGGCATCTGTGCTCACCAGTCGGCGATGCGCGGCGGGGAAATTGTGCTATTACCCGACTTCGGTGCGTAGTGCTTTATTTACCGAGATACAGGACCGTCCTGAAAGCCGTTTCCGGATGGCTAGGTAGTCGTGAAGCGTAAGCTCTTCGGATCTTTGATGCGACTCAACGATCGCATCGAAGGACCCGGCGTTCTGCGCAGTTCCGCGACGACAATAACTTTTTTGTTGACGATGGCCAACTCAATAACATTTTTGAAGGACGTTTGGTATGGTGCGCTTCGTTTTTATCCTGCTAGCGATTTTCAACTTGGCGAGCCCGCTAACGGCACAATCGCCACAGCTAAAGTTGCTGTTCCTCGGTGATAACGGATCGCACAAACCTGCGAAGCGATTCGCAATTTTTGAGCCTATCCTTCGATCAAAAGGCATTGAATTGCGGTACTCTGATGATGTGACCGTGCTGAGCGAACGATCGCTCAGTGACTTTGATGGGCTAGTCCTCTACGCGAACATCGATTCCATCGCGCCCGAACAAGCCAGTGCGTTGCTAAAGTATGTTGAGTCCGGCCGAGGTTTCATTCCGATTCATTGTGCAACTTTTTGTTTTCGTAACGCTCCGGAAATTGTTGCCTTGATGGGCGCGCAATTTCAGAAGCATGGCACTGGCGAAATGGAAACGCAGTCCGCGGGTGTCTCGCATCCAGTCGTCGATGGCTACAACAGTTTCACGAGTTGGGATGAGACTTATGTGCACCATCTGCACAACGAATCCGATAGAACGGTGCTTGAGTATAGAGTTGGAGAACCGCAAGCAGCGGGAAAGTCGCGCGAGCCTTGGACTTGGGTTCGGACGCAGGGACAAGGTCGCGTATTCTACACCGCTTGGGGGCACGACGAACGAACCTGGAATCAGCCGGGGTTTCATGAATTGATCGAACGCGGAATCCGCTGGGCTTGTGACGTTGAAATCCCGGCAACAATTGCTCGCGAAGATTTTGCAAGCGCTCCAGCAGCTGTAAAAATGCCAGCGATGAAACGCTTGCCGAAAGATCCGGCTGCGTTTAATTACGTCGATGTTGGACCAGAGATTCCGAACTACACCGCTGGTGCGAAATGGGGTGAACAAGCCAAGCCAATGACGATGATGCAGCAGCCCGCTCCGGCTACCGAATCAATGAAACACATGGTAACTCCTGAGGGATTCCACATTGAATTGTTCGCCGATGAAAGCCTGCTGAACGGCAAGCCAATTTCGATGAATTGGGACGACGCAGGACGTTTGTGGGTCTGTGAAACGGTCGATTATCCAAACGAATTGCAAGACGACAATCGCGGACATGATCGCGTCCGTATACTAACCGATGGCAACGGCGATGGCGTGGCCGATCAATCAGTAGTCTTTGCCGAGAGTCTCAGCATTCCGACTACGATCGCTTTTCATCGCGGCGGCGTAATCGTGCAAAACGGCACGGAAACACTCTACATGAAAGACCTCGACGGCGACGGTAAATCCGACGTCCGCCAGATATTGATGTCCAATTGGACGCTAGGTGATACCCACGGCGGCGTCAGCAATTTTCGCAACGGCCTGGACAACTGGATTTGGGCGATGCAGGGCTATAATGATTCGGCTGTTCTAATCGATGGCGTCAAACAGCCGTCGTTCCGGATGGGTTTCTTTCGTTTCAAACTTTCGCAAGAAGATCATCCAAAAGTCGAGCAGCTTGAATTTCTGAGGTCCACCAACAACAACACCTGGGGGTTGGGGATTTCGGAGGAAGGATTAATTTTTGGCTCGACCGCCAATCGTGCTCCAAGCTGTTTCATGCCAATCGCCAATCGCTATTACGAGCGAGTGAAAGGTTGGGCTCCAGACCGCTTGGAAATGATTTCTAAGGACCACTTATTTAAGCCAATAACGGACAAAATTCGTCAAGTCGATCACCACGGTGGTTATACAGCCGGAGCTGGACATGCGCTTTACACGGCCAGAAATTATCCGGATTTTTGGTGGAATAGAACGGCCTTTGTTTGCGGTCCAACTGGCAAGCTAGTGGGCACCTTTGTCATCGAACCAGACGGTGCGGGAATGAAGTCCGACAGCCCACTAAATTTACTCGCCAGCGATGACGAATGGACGGCGCCGATCATGGCGGAAGTCGGGCCGGACGGAAACGTTTGGGTGATTGATTGGTACAACTATATTGTGCAGCATAATCCAACACCACAAGGCTTTGAGACCGGTAAAGGCAAAGCTTATGAAACGAAGTTGCGCGATAAAAAGTACGGACGAATTTACCGCGTAGTACCTGATTCTCCCAACACGGATACGAAGCCAGCTTCGTCACTGCGGTCACTGGCAAATGGCGATGATGCTGCGAATGTTTCGGCTTGGATCGACGCGTTAAGCTCACCAACGATGCAGGTCCGATTGTCAGCTCAACGTCGCCTCGTGGAACGCGGAAACCCGGACATCAGCGATCGTTTAATTGAGTTGATTGGGGATCAAAAAGTCGACCAGATTGGCTTGAACGTCTCCGCGATTCATGCCATCAATACGCTCGACGGGCTTGGCTTGGTAACAGCAAATCATCCGCCAGTCATTTCCGCGGTTACAGCCGCTTTACGTCATCCATCCGCCGGAGTTCGGTTGAATGCAATCCGAGTTTTGCCAGACGATATGGCAAGTTTTGCCGCAATGAATGCTGCGTCATTACTAGATGGCGATAACGCCCAGGTCGAACTCGCGTTCTGGCTGAAACTTGCGGATGTTCGCAGCAGCACCGACGCCGAAATGTCAAAGCAAGAGTCGATGATTGGTACTTTGATCAGCGACCAACTTCGTCGCCCCAAACTGCTCGCCGATCGCTGGTTGGTCGATGCGATCACTAGCGCCGCTGCGATGCATGTCGATTCGTTCCTCGTCGCAACGCTAAAATCGAGCGATGAAATGCCTGCGGCTGGGCAAGCCGTTGTCGCGCGCGTCGCGGAACATTTGGCCCGCAGTCGCCCAACGCAACGTTCCATTGCGTCGTTAATTGATGCGATGTCAAAAAGCGCGAACAATTCGTCGGAGTCGGTCATCGCAGGGTTGAGCAACGGTTGGCCTGCGGATCACGAAATCGTTCTCGATGCTGGCAGCGATACTGCAATACGAAGCGTATTCACGTCTTCATCTCGGTCCAGCCAAGCTACCTTGGCACGACTTGCGGCGTTGTGGTCAAACTCTTCATTGGAGCAAGAAATCAAGCCAATCATTGCGGCTTTTGGAAAGACGATCCGCAACCGTGAGCTGGATGTCAATTTGCGAGTTGATGCAGCGAATCAATTGATTGAATTGTCGCCGCAGAACGAGGCGGTGACGGATTTAATCGCAGAACAAATTGGTCCCCAGTCACCGGTAACGCTTTCTATCGGTCTGGCGCGAGCATTGAGTCGATCAAAGGTCGCAGGCATCGACGAAACCTTCATCGATCTCGCCATGGCAGCAACTCCTGAACTTCGTTCAGCGATTGTTCGAGAGCTGATGCTGCGAACCGATCTCACGTTGTCACTTTTGTCAGCCATCCAAACCGGTCGTCTGCAACTATCAGATCTAACGATCGAGCAACGTGATAACTTGAGGTCGCATCCGTCCAAGGATATTCGCGACACACTTGAAGTCTTGATGACATCACAGGGTATTAAGGTAAACAATGATCGTGCGATGCTCGTCAACGCAAAACTCGACCTGACCAAGCGAATGGGTGACTCGGAACTAGGGCGGGCGATCTTTGCAAAATCTTGTGCGACCTGCCATGTTTTCAAAGGCGAAGGAAACATTGTCGGTCCAAATCTGAATGGCATGTCGGTTCATCCGAAAGCCGAGTTGCTGACGCACATTCTCGATCCAAATCGCAGCGTCGAAGCGAACTATCGTTTGTATAGCGTCATGACCGATGATGGAACGATCGTCAGCGGATTGCTCAGTTCTGAATCATTAACGACGATTGAGATCATTGATACACAAGGCAAACGACATAAAATTCTTCGCGAGGAAATTGACGAGCTAAGACCTTCGACCAAGTCGGCGATGCCCGAAGGTTTCGAACAAACAATCGACGATATCGGACTGGTCAACTTGCTCGAATACATGACTCAAGCCGAACCTTACATAGCACTTGGACTTGAAAGCGTCGCAAATGTTTCAACAACTCAGGGTATGTTTTCGGAACGTAGTAATCTAAGAGAGTGTCTCGAACTGCCGGCTTACGGACTGCAAACGATTGATGGTGTTCCTTTTCAACTGATTGATCCACGCGATAGCAGCGTAAAAAACGCGCTAATGCTGCACGGACCACTAGGAGCGTTTCCTCGCGATATGCCAAAAAAAGTTGACGTGCGTTGCCGCTTGGCTGCCAAATCAATTCACATTCTCGGCGGCGTAGCCGGTTGGGGAGCAATGAAGCCGGGCAATGAAGGTGTCAGCGTTATCGTTCGCTTGCAATATGCCGATGGCCAATCAGAGGACCATCCATTGGTCAGTGGTCAGCACATCGCTGACTACATAGGACTATTCGAAGTCCCCGAATCAAAACTTGCATTGCGAGCCAGCAGTGGCGGTCAAGTCCGAACCCTCTCGATCAATCCTGCAAGAGACGCCGTGATCGACACGATCGAACTGATTAAACCAGATCACGTAACCGCTCCCCTGTTTTTTGCGATTACGGCCGAACCGATTGCTACAGCCCACTGATCTGCACCATAGCAATTTCATTTGCTAGCGAGTGGATATGTCGCTACTCGTTGTTTGAGTCACTGAAAACGCATTAGCACTGCGCTAAGCAGCGCATTTCGACGAATGTAAAGTCCACTCATCTAGAATCAATTTGGTCAGCGTTCGATCGCTTCATAAGATTGTGCGTCTTGGAATTGCGAAAAGAAGGTCTTCAGATTTTGTGTCTGCGTATCGCGATGATGATCCGAAGAAGGTTGTAAGATTGAGTTGCCTAAGAAGCTAGAGACAATTGAGTCCGTTTGATCCTTCGGTTCTTCGTTTGCAATCGTTCCTTTAAAAGAATTTAAAACGATACATTCGATTCCCATTGCTCGATACACTGCGGCGTCATAACCCGATTCGAGCGGCGCTTGAATAGCGAATTGCAATCCACGCTTTCGCGACTCTGCTAGAGAATTTAATGCTGACCGAAGCGTTTCGATAACATCACAACGCATCCACTTTTTTGCAAGATGATTCTCGGTTAGCAAGACCTCGGGAAAAATTAGGGAGAGGAAATTGACCGGCAACCTATTAAGCGTCGCCGCATTTTCGATTACGGACTTGATTGGAAGTGCAATTCCGATCAAGGCATCTTCTCGCGTTGAGCGACGCAGCAAGCTCAAACGCTGTTCTAAACGTTTCGCGTTGTCTACATCAATGGGCATTCGCGGCGCGAGGTTGGATAGCTTCTCAAACGGCGCATCGGCAAGTCGTTTGTCAAAAAATTGCCATTCCAAAATGCGGACTTGTTCCAACGCAGCAATCGCGAATGATTCGTCATTGCACAACGAAAGCAACGGCCGAAGGGTACTCGATGATAATCCCGAATCACTCGTGCTCGGATGGCTGATCAATCCGCAAGATGCGTTTTGAAGTATGTCAAGCATTTCTTCGCCGATTGCTTCGTCGGTGGCACGTTCTCGGAAAAGAAACGGCGGCAAGCGGTTCGAAGCTGCCGATTTTTCATGTGCGACTGTGGTCGAAAATAGCGGAGCGGTTTGAAAATTAGACATGATTCTTTGCCTGCAGCAAGTTTGCGAACGTAATGCCGTCGTTCAACGTGGTTCTGCTTTGAAGACTCGAAAGTCTTTTACGGATGCCGCAGTTTTGCATTGCGCGAGGACCAAGCTTAATCTCAAGCGATCCGGCTCGCGCATTCGTCGCTCGACCATTGCGGAAAAAAGTGAGCTGACTTTGCCGCTGACGTAAATTGTTCCGATCGCTGCGCGATAACCTAACTGTTCACCACAATCACCGGCAATCACAATCACGCCGCCACGCATCGCTCTTCCAGCGCGATGACCGACGTTTCCGCTGATCAACACCGCTCCGTCGCGAATGCCAGCGGCTAAATCGTTTGCGACATTTCCGTTGACAACTGCTATTCCGCCGGAGGCATTGGTGGCAAAAAAGTCGCCTACGTCCCCGTTGACTTGCAAGACGCCACTATGCATCGATTGTCCGGCCGCATAGCCGACGTTTCCCAGAATGGTTACGTCGAGCTGCTGGAGATTGGAAAAAGCGTAATCGCCAAGATTGCCTTGGACCAGCAACCTGCCCTCAAATGGCATCGCCGCGGCGAATAGATCGTGCGGCTTGGAAACTGGTATCTGAACTTGAACGCCTGTTGCGAGAGCTTCGAATAGCGTCGTTCGCCATGGCTGGTCAACGGAAGTTGCAGAGGCAATTTCCGTCTCAAGTTTCAAGATTTTGGACGGCTGGATCAAAGGATTCCGTCAGTCGTTGGCGAGCGGTTTCAGAAAATTAAACTGTAATTTCGAAGCCCGAACGCTTTTTGCGAGCGATCATTGCATCGGCTTGTTTATCGTTCTTGAACGACATCGAATCAGGATCGTATTCGACCCGTCGACCGGCAACAAGTGCGATGTTAGCCAAATGGCACGCGTTAACTGCGCGAACGTGTTCGCGAACATTTGCGACTGGTTCCTTACCAGAGGCGATACAGTCAAAGAAGTTTTGCATGTGCGGCATGCCACCCTTTGGCAATTCACCGCCGTACAGCTTGACCATCAATTCTTCGATTTCAGCATTGGCTTTTGCGTCTTGTGCAAGATCCTCAACCGGTTTGCCCTTGATACCGCCGCGATTGACTCGCAACTTGCCCAGCTCGCCTTCGAGAATCAATTCGTTTGGTCCGCTAACAAGCTTGATCACATTGCCGGTCGAAACGGTGATGTCAACGTCGAAAGTGTGAGCGACATTCCAAGCTTGCGGCATCTTCGTGATTGGAATTTCGCCGGTAAGAAACGCCAGATCCTCTTCACGAGTAGCGCCCATGAATTCCCCAGTACCCTCGGCCGCAATGGCTTGTCCGTCCGAACCTGCCAGGGCCCAGAATGCGATATCGGTATGATGAACGCCCCAATCGGTAACTTGACCACCGGAGTATTCGTACCACCAACGGAAATTCCAGCCGACGCGTTCTTTACAGAAATCAACCGCCTGAGCTGGCCCTTGCCATAAATCCCAATCGAGTGATTTTGGTGGTTCGGTGACTTCGAAAGGACCAAACGGATGATCCTTGTCTTCGCTGCGAGAAGCGGCGGCACCCACTGAACTGATCGCAGTCAACTTGCTGCCAAGGCGGCCGCTTTGGCAGAGCGCTACGGCCCGCAAAAAGTTATAGTCATACTCGCTGCGTTGTTGAGTTCCAACTTGGAAGGTTTTGCCGTACTTCGCTACAGCTTCCTTCACCAGCTTGCCTTCTTCCAACGTTAGTGTCAGTGGCTTTTCACAGTAAACATGCTTGCCTGCCTTCAACGCATCAATTGCAATCTTCACATGCCAATGGTCTGGCGTTCCGATAATGACCGCGTCGACGTCCTTTTCGGTATCGAGCATCTCGCGATAATCGTTGTAAGTTTTCAGATCGTCACCTTTCTCGGCGCGACTCTCAGCGAATCTCTTCGCATTTCGTGCATCTACGTCGCAGCAAGCGATCATCTTTCCTATGTCCGCTGCCTGATTGCTGATTCCGCTTCCACGTCCGCCCACCCCAATCGCGGCAACGGTCAGTTTGTCGTTGCTCCCTTGCGCCTTGGCAAGCCGCGGCAGTATTAGTGGAGCGCTGAAGCCAACAGCGGACGCTGCGGCTGTTTTTCCTAGAAATGAACGACGTGAGGTTTGTGAGGTCATAGAAGCGAGCTTTCTTTCGTAAAATCAGGACTTGGCGCGACACCACCTCGCTCAGCGACTAAAATGGAGCGAGACAGCGACGCAGAGGTATCGGACCTATGTGGCGATCGTCGTTTTCGGTACTCAGCTTGCATGTTGCATCGGTCGTCAACAAGCTGACAAATGCAATTTGAATGAGTACAAGAATTCGACAGGCTTATCTTAAGGTAGTTCCGACCGCTATTGTAGCCTACCAGAGTATAAATAGTAGTCTCTATTGCCAACACTTGCCAAGCGACTTTGGGTCTTTTGAATGGCCAATTTTTCGCTTTGAATGTCCTTGAATTCGGTAAAGTAAAACCGGCCGTACTTATTTGCAGCACAATTATCGAGTTCGCTTTACATCGAGGAAACCTCATCAATGCAAATTCAAACATCGACAGGTCTCGCGAGAATCATGGTTCCAAATCGATTGATCGCGGTTTGGACAGGCGTCGCATTGCTCTTGGGAATGTCACAAGGCTGGGCAATCGACGAATTTAAGGAGGTGAAAACCATCGACACGCTGCCGATTGGTACCTTAGAAATCGAAGCAGCGCATCGTCGCAGTATCGGCGAAAGCTGCGATATCATAATGGGTGGCGAGGCCCTGGAGATGGCATCTTTCGCACCCTACCTGAGTGCCCGAGATCGTCGCACAGCAACCAAAGGTTACGCAATCGCCAGTTCACGCAGAAGTATTCTTTCAGTCGGTTTGGAAATCGAACGAGGAGACCAAAACAGCTTGCCATCGCTCAGCGGCCGACAGATTCTTCAATACTTGGATGACAATTACGTCATCATTCAAGCCAGAGTTCGTCGTGATTTGCTCGATCGAAAGCTCTACTTTCATCATCGCCCATTTGCATTGACGGCACCTTATCAAGGGGCAAAGGTGAGCAAGGATTTCGAAAAGGTTGTTGCCAATGCGGTTCGCGAGTTTCACTCGCTCGGCGTTTTCCGTAACAGTCCATCGCCAATCATCAAACCCGATGAACTGCGGACATTGGTGTTGCTTTTTAAGAACAGTATTCAGGTTTCCAAGTATCGGACTGATGACCACTTCGAATTCGCGTTCGTTCGTGGACGCGAAGTCGAAGGCGAGCAAGAGCTTGAAAATCATCTCTTTGCAACCGACAAAGAGCGCCAAGAATTGGTATACATGAATGCATACTCGACGCCGCGATCAGTCCGCGAATGCACGGTGCTTGGGAGCGTCATCATTACTGACTACGATTCGTCAGGTATCTTCCCAGAAAAGAGCGTCACCAAAGCATATCGGCTAGCAACTAGAAAGCGATTTTTAATTAGCGAAGTTGAACATTACGCTAACGAAAACAAATTGATTGGCGGTTGGCATCGAAACGTCGACGTCATTCTCGATGCGATCATCGATGAAAAAATTAAGCCGACCAATGCAATGCGTGGGCTTAGGTCGCTCGACGCTGACGAACAATAACTTTGCGATTGGAATTGAGTAAACACGTCTTATTTTAAGGCTTTTAAGGCAATCCAGATCGACAAGCCGGCCTTGAGGTTGCAGCCTTCTAAATAAATTCGGCTCACCAAATAAATAAAGCCTCATCGATGTCAAATGCTTTACGCACGTGTTCATCGTGAGGCTTTAATATTGTCGAGAGCCGACACTCCGCTGCAACTGGCCAGCTACGGTTTGATCCGTAAGCTATACCAATTCCTTCTTAGCACCGATGAGGGTGCGAAGTCGTTCAGCAAGCAATCGAGCATCGAATGGCTTCTTGAACGTCTCATTAATCGCTGAACGATCAAAGCTCATTACTGAGCCGTCATCTGGCAGCAATGCAATCAACGTAATTTCGGTGAAGTCGAGGTTCTTGCGGAGATTTTGACAAATCTGCAAGGCTTCGATTTTTCCGATCGAGAAGTCAACAATCATGCAGTCCGGATGGAAGCTCTCAGCTTGAATTCCAGCTTCGAAGCCGCTAGCGGCAACAGAAACCTTAAAGCTTTTTTCCGGAGGCAGCTCGCGCTTCAAATTTTCGATAAGCACTTGATCTTGCGCGACGATCAAGACTTTGGCCATGGCCTCATCTTCCAAGTCTCCAAGGGGCATACCATGCTCCTTGAGAAATTTGATCAGATACTCGCGGGGGATGCGGCGGTCTTGTGAACCAGGGATGCGGTACCCTTTGAGTCGGCCGGAGTCGAACCATTTGCTAACGGTTCGTGGGGCCACCTTACAGATCTTAGCGACCTGTCCCGTGGTGAACACCTTCATAAAATTAATCTCCGTTACCTATTTGTCTGAACTCATTGTTTGCAGCGTAGACATACCCGACTGTTGCCAGCCCAGTACATTTACGTTCGGATGTCCCGCATTTGTTCGCAGGCTGATAGATTCCGACAATTACGATTTCGGTTTGCCAGCGAATCCCTTCGCAAACAAAACTAATCCGTTAAATCGTCAGTCGTCACATCACACACGGCTTGTTGAGCCATCAGCGATGCAGCGGTCATCAGCCCAGAAACAACTGGGTCCAGGTCATCCTGAACGGAGGCGGTTAGTCCAGCAATTGGAAATCCATTTCCGATCACGCAGACGAATCCTCTGCAAATTCAGTTTCAACAACGACCGATCGATTGATCTCCACCTCGGCAAGTCATAAAACCGCGGCCAATCCTCACCGCACCCCAATTACGGAAATGGTCGACGATAGGCTTCAGGCTTGCTTCGAGCTGTCTTGCAAAGCCGGCCAAACACTAGAAAGGATATCGGAACGGATTACTCCGTACCGCAAGCCGACGCGGTTGAACCCGTTTAGTACACAAAGGTACCTCGCCGGTTCGACGGCTTGCGACAGACCTCACCGAGAGAATGCGGTCTGTGAATAAATTCCCCCCTAACAATTAGCCAGCTTCGATCCATTCGAACGGTTTGCCGGATTGTCTCGCAACAACCATAGCACCGCGTAAAAACAGAATAAGCTGTCCAGGACTAAGTTTCGTTCCAAACAGGGGTATTACTTTAGAGAGATTGACCGCTTCCGCCGGACTATCTGCATTTCACGTCTTTTACCGCAAGTCAAGAGATATATTTTGCAAAGATGGAAAATTTTAACAGTTTCTTCAAAGTTGAAAGCTTGTAAAGTTCGGCGACTTTGACCTCTGATAATCCGCAGCCTAACCCGCTAGAATGTCCACTTCAGGAATCAACGAAAGCGGCCGGTCGCAAGCCCTCCAGTTCCTCGCGCGGCCCCAAAAACCGCACCAATTTCGCTAACTTTCATCCTTCCCACACTTTCGCTTCAATTTCCGATCAAGGCAAACCTTAACCGATGATAAAATCAGCGACTTTTCGAATCGCCGATGTCAGCTCCTCTGTCCAAAAATTCGACTACCGTTTGCCGATGCGATTTGGCAACCGAACAGTCAACGATGTTTCACTGCAGCGCGTTTGCGTCGCAGTTGAGGAAAAAGGTAAGCGACGTCGTGGGCTAGGGATCGGCGAAATGACGCTTGGTGCGTCTTGGGCATGGCCTTCCAAGACCCTACCGCCAGATCAAACCGTCCGAATCGTTGGCGGGCTGGTTTCGGAATTGGTCAAAATTGCTGGCGACCTTGAATTCGGTCCGCACCCTCTTCGCTTCGGCACGAACTTGATCAAAGAAGCGAAAAATGTTGCGGTGTCGCTGGCCGCAAAAATGAAATTAACGGAGCCGATTCCAGACCTAGCTGTTTTGCTAGCTTGTTCGGCAATCGACGCAGCGGTCCACGATGCCTTTGGACGCTACCATCAACGCTCCAGTTTCGCTTGCCTTGGTCCGGAGTTTTTAGCGAGCGATTTGAGCGACTTTTTCGGGCCAGACTATGCCGGTGTCAACATTTCCACCGGCGTTCGAGAAACACCACAGACAACGCTCTCGCTTTACCATTTAGTAGGCGCACTGGATCCGCTTTCAGCGCGCGATCAAAGCGGTCGCATCAACGACGGTCGTCCAGAAACTCTGGAGGAATGGATCGCTGCCGAACAATTGACTCATTTAAAGATTAAACTCTGCGGCACCGATTTAGATTGGGACGTTGGCCGCGTTATTGAAATTGATCGCATTGCGACTCGTCAGTCGCTCTCGCGAACGTGGGCATACTCGCTGGACTTCAATGAGGCTTGCCCCAACGAGGACTACGTCATCGACTTCATCGAACGTGTTGATCGACTCAGCCGAACGGTCCTTGAACGTTTGCAATACATCGAGCAACCGACGACTCGACTGATGCAGTCTCGTAAAGACATCACAATGCACCGCGTTGGAAGGCTTACGCCAGTGGTCGTTGACGAGTCGCTGGTGGGAATTGAATCGCTGAAATTAGCAAGCCAGCTTGGGTATACTGGAATTGCTCTGAAAGCTTGCAAGACCATCACGGAGACTATTTTGCTCGCTGCGGCCGCTCGATCCAAAAACATGTCGTTGTACATGCAGGATTTAACCTGCGTTGGTTCTTCCTTCCTCGCCTCTGCTTCAATTGCCGCTCACCTGGACGGCATCACCGCAGTTGAAGGAAACGGTCGGCAATACTGCCCGGCAGCGAATGAAGCTTGGGAACAGCTCTATCAGCCATTATTTCGGATCATCGGAGGCGTACTTCCAACGGAACTACTTGATGCTCCGGGGTTGGGGTATCGATGGCCCAAAGCAGAGCTGCCGGACGGTTTTGAAGCGCTGGCAAAATAGCGAACAAGACACGCTGCAGGGCGCGACCCATTCGATCCTTTCGCCTCGTTCAAACCTCTCGCATTCTTTCGCCGCCCAGCGTTATGTCCGAGCCAAAAAAAGTTCCTGGTCAATTCATCGCCATGCCGTTGCGTTGGCCCCTGAAGCATTGGGAACGTGCGGCTTTAGGATTTGCTAGTGTTGGAATATGGGCGCTACTGGTAACAGCGGCTCGACTCACGCCGGCGGCCGAAGGTTTGGGTACTCATCAGCAGTTAGGTTTGCCGCCATGCAGCTCGATAGTTCTCTTCGGAGTGCGATGCCCAGCCTGCGGAATGACGACGTCATGGTCGCATTTTATGCATGGATCGCTGTGGATGGCGGCGAAAGTCAACTTGGGCGGTACGATATTGGCGGTAACTGCTCTGCTGTCAGCTATTGTTCTGCCAATAATTTCAATTCGAGGTCAAAGCTCGCGCGATGGCTGGTACTCGCGAGTCGTTTTGTGGCTGCTGCTTCTTGGTCTAGTAGCTGCTTTTGTCCAGTGGATCGGGCTTTTGATTGTTTGATCTTTTCGTACGAAGAAACTGCTGATACTTCGAAAGAAATTCGATTCGTATAAAAAGCAAATTTGCAAAAAATCCATGTGTTGGCGAAATTGCGGCTTAGAAATCTTGGCAAGCAAGATCCAAGTTAAATGCAACTAAGAATACAAATTTAGAGCATTGGCTGATTCGTGAAAATGTTTTGAATGACAAGTGATTTGGCTAGTCTGCTGCACGCGAACGATCGCTTTCATCCGTAAACCGACCGTAGCAGACGAGATCAGGGAGTTGCTTTTTGAGCGTCGATAAAAATAGTGAATCCCCCTCGCGACAATCGATTTGAAGCGTTATATTTTCGCTACCAGTGGTGGGTCAGTCGGCACGAATCTGGCAGTCTCCCACGATAAATTCCCTTGTAGCTCAGTTGGCAGAGCAGCGGACTGTTAATCCGCGTGTCGCAGGTTCGAGCCCTGCCGGGGGAGCTCGTTGAAAAGGTTCGACCTTTTCGACACCGCAGTTAACGCCCGTATGCCAGAGATGGCCGACGGGCGTTTTTTCGTTTCCGGCCCCAGTTTTCGCGGTCTTTCGCGATTCTCTCTCAGACTTCCAGCGGTTCTCTTTCCGAACCTCGTTGTTTCGAGAGACGAATGTAACCGGCCTGGTCTCGTTCGTCAGCCCGCTTTTTTGCCAAAACTTCTCTGTCTCTCTGATTAACAGAGACAAATAGTTAACAGACCGTTCACGTTCGCAGAAACGGAAC
>JBGSKY010000268.1:0-1570 GCA_041740995.1 Pirellulaceae bacterium | reverse complement strand
AATATAGAGAACATGGCCCGTGCGAGTTCCGAAGCTGCTGAGCAAGGCCCGATTCTGCGCATGTTCTGGTCGCAAGATTCCAAGCGACTATACACGTCAACGGATTGGGGTAATCAAGGCAAGCACTCGACACAATGGAGCGTCGTTGATGGAAGACTAAAAAAGATTCGCGAATTCAATGGCTGCTCACTCACGGATGAATCCAGAGATGGACAATCCATTCTGGGCATGAATTGGGGAGAGTTATTGATTGCTTCGGCTGAGACCGCAGTGGTTCAACACTCGCAACCGATCAGCTCGGGACCGCTTCTGTCGGTACGTTTTGATCGTGACGATGATACTCTGCTGCTGGCTTCGCGGAATGATCGCGAGTTGCGGATACTTTCCCGCCAGACTTTCGAACCTCAACAAGTGTATGAAGTCAAAAAATCATTGTCAGCGGTCGCTTTTGTTATAGGGCGACAACGGTGGGCAACAGGCGACGCGAGCGGTGAGATTCGACTTTGGAGTCCCTCAGCCAGCAGGGACGCCATATTTGATTCGCAGGTCGATGTCGATTGTGTAGCAAAATTTATCGGCGACGAAACCAAAGTGCTTTTAGGTAGTCACGAGATGACGCATTTATGGAACCCAACTACCAAGCAAACAGAGCCCTTTCATGACGCGAAAAATCTGAAAGCAACATCGCTTGACGGTAGCGTATTAGTCAATATCGAGTCAGCAGTTTCATCCAACGATTCTCTGAAAGCAACGTTACAAATTTGGCGATCCGCATCAAGCGAACCTCGCTTAATAAAATTGCCCTACGTGTTGTACGAACAATGTCTAGCTCTCTCCGCGTCAGGGCGTTGGCTAGCGACGCGTGGTGACGGTAGGTTGATCGACCTTTTCGATTTGAATTCCGCAAGTGACAAGCCGCTGCATCAACTGGACGCGATGTGTTTTAGTTTTTGTTTTTCGCCCGATGAAAAAATAATTGTCGGTGGCGTTCAAGGCGGTGAAGTCCGGTGCTTTGATGTGGAAAGCGGTATGCGACTACCCAATTATGCAGACTGGCAATCGTTCTGGGCCTGGGGACTGAGCAGTGCATTTTCGCCAGATGGTCGATGCGTGGCCAGCGGTAACGAATCGGGAGCAATCAACGTCTGGGATCGAGAATCAAGTACGCTTGTTTCAAGCTTGTCGGGCGGGCAAGGCGAAGTGTTATGTCTCGCTTTTTTTCCCGACAATCGTCGTTTGGTGTCTGGTGGTACTGGCGATATTCGCATTTGGGATTATCAAGCGGGGCAGGAGCTGATCTCCATGTCCTCGCCAGGGATACAAGTCGAGCAATTGAGCGTTAGCGTCGGCGGTGACGCCGTGCTGGCAGTTACAACCAAGGGGCAAGCTCGTGTCTGGATTGTCGAATGACTCATTACATCTCAGCCGGTTTAAAGTGGAGTACGCTTTCAACTCGCCGTAGCACGTTATCCAAAGTTTATTGTAAGCTGGAAGCCATGCTGGCAGGAATGAAAATCAAGGCTATGCAGTTAATCGAAACTCGCGCCGGCTAATGCGACGACCGGATTCC
>JBGSKY010000267.1:0-1747 GCA_041740995.1 Pirellulaceae bacterium | reverse complement strand
CGCCATCCGTTACCCGCAATCCAGCTACATTTGTCAAAATCGTTGAAATCGCCAACTTAGGAGAAAGTGCCTTTGCGCAGGCGGATGATTCTAGTGCGTAACGGAGAACTAATTGTTTGGAATCCTCTTCGATATGCCGATAGGACATGCTCCTGTGCGAGCCTAGAGCGCAATGTTTTTTCGCGGCAATCATTTTTGAGATGCGATGAACACATCCGCCGATCCAGAAACGCTACGCCGTTAGTACCAAGCGAAGAATCCATGGATGTGAACAACTGGGGCATTTGGAAAATTAGACGTAATTAGTTCGATAGATTCAACCGCTTTCAGAAGTACAGCAACGCTTCCTAGCCAAACCATCCTTTTTGACCAATCCTCCAACTATCGGTGAAATGACTTCACCTTCATTACCAGCGCTCTCGGGAATGAGAAGCTATAAAGGTGGTCTGTCACCCAAAGGAACGAAGTCCATCCACATCGTGCGACCGTCCGACGCCAACCGCTTCAATTGATAGAATCCTCTGCGCCATGCCAATTCTAAAATCCGAACCAGATTGCTTTCCCCTCGACTTGTTGGAACAGCCTCAAGATGAAGCATCGTGGTGGGCCGTTTACACACGGTCGCGACAAGAGAAAATGCTGATGCGCAGCTTACGCGAAGCTAAAATCGCCTATTATTCGCCAATTATCCCCAGGCGATATAAGTCACCCGCTGGGCGAGTGCGGGAGTCTTTTTTACCGCTATTTGCAAATTATGTCTTCGTTCGCGGCGACGAGATGGCACGCTATCACGCGGTTTGCAGCGGGTGTGTTTCGCGAACCATACCGGTGGTTGATACCGCACAACTGGTGGAAGACCTAACACAAATTCATCGTCTGGTTAAAACCGGTGCGCCACTTTCTCCTGAAGCTCGAATCGATACCGGCGACTTGGTAAGAATCCGTAGTGGCCGGTTTGCCGGCTTCGAAGGCCGTGTTCTTCGACGACACCAGCAAACCCTTCTCATTGTCGAAGTCCGATTCATGAACCAAGGTGCGTCGGTCGCCCTTGACGATTGTCAATTTGACTTGTTGTCCAAAGCACCAAGCCTGTAGCATGTTAACGAAGAAATCGTATCCCCATTACGCAGCAAGAACTGCGGAATGGATCGCGATTGCAATTCTACTGACGCTGCCCGCTGTTGCAGCAGCAGATTTTGGCGCTGTATTGCCGTGGACGTTCTGGGCCGTCTCGGTCACGCTTGTTGTAATCCTAACATTGACGATTCCCATCCACTTCTTTGAGCGGAAACATTGCAATTTGCGTAACCAAAGCGTTGCATTGCTCTTGCTTTCAATCGCAGTATATGGATTCGTCCAAACATTGCCTTTACCCGGCGTTATTTCAACCTGGTTAGCAAGCGGTTCGCATCAAGCTTATACGACTTGGTTAATGCCGTTGTCCATGACGCCCGAAGACGCCAAGCTCGCCCAGGCCGCCTGGCCGCGTATCACTGTAGATGCGAGCCTCAGCCGTACCGCAGTTTGGACGACGATTGTTATCGCCGTTTTTTCCAGCTTGTCATCGCTTCTTCTTGCTGATCGAAATCGAATACAACTTTTGCTGATTGCTATCGCAATTTCCGGCGCTGCCCATTCATCACTCGGAATTTATCAAGTCTTGTCGGCCCCCTCAGAAACAGTGTGGGGAATTCGAAGCTCAGACGGCGGAGCACCGTTCGGCGCATATATTAATCGAAGCAACGCT
>JBGSKY010000266.1:0-6172 GCA_041740995.1 Pirellulaceae bacterium | reverse complement strand
GAGATTCTTGGGCCGGTGGCGGGTTACATTGGCCAAGTTTACACCGGCCGCCGTTAACCCCTCGCGCCAACTACCAAAGTGACGGATAACGGCGTCGTAGAGTGCTCGGTCGCGGCTTCGGTTCACCATGGCCCCTAGGTCGTAGCCAGTCGTACAAAGTCGACGTAGACGGTGTTTGATTCGATCGGGAGACAAGTCGCGACACCGACCAACGTCGTGGACACTGACGCCCGCATAGACAAGTGCGGTTTCCCAAGAACCAAACTCTTCGCAAGCTGCAACATGGAGCAATTCGTCATCGCGGCGGACGTCTTCTCCGAGCAAGCTTTCACTGGCCACGTCGCGCGCGACAATCTTGCGGATGATTGTTTCTCGAATCATGACGCGGCCCTCCGATGTGCGGACTTGTTTTGAATGCCCGCTTCGATGAGTGCCGTTGTCCACGAACCAAAATGCCGATTGGCTGCGGCGGCCATGTTGATGTTGCGTCGATCACGGCTGGACAGCGATTCGCCGCGCTTAATTCGATCGCGGATCTCGGCAATGATGAGCTGCTTGGTCCATTGGCGACGAAACGGTTGGATGCCTGCCGCACGCATGGCAGCTCGCCAAGTACCGAAGTGTGTCTTGGCTGCGTTGTACAAACCTTGATCGCGCTTGCTGATATCGCTCAGTCGAATGCCCTCGCCGATTGCTCGCTTGATCGCATCGATCACTTGTTGTTTGCTCCAGCGCTTGAGCGGTTTGGCGATTGGAATTCGGTCGATTAGTCCCGCCGCTGCAACCGCGTTGGCCCAGGAGCCGAAGCGACGCTTGGCGGCACACGCCAATCGAATGTCACCCAGACCTTGGATGTGTTTCGGCTTGCCGCGAACGTACCGTTCTTGAATTTCTGCGATCACGCGTTGATCGGTCCAGTGACGTGGTGACGCTTCGACGTCGGCTGCGCTGCACGCTGCCTCGAGGCTGCCAAACAATCGCGAGGCGGCCCCAGCCAAGTTGGGGTCCGATTCACGCAGGTTGGTTTCTCGCGTCCTATCACGCCAAGCTTGCAGCCGCTCGATGACTCGTTGTCGCGACCAACGCTCGCGGCGAATCGGCTCGAAGCCCGCCACGAGCATGGCCGGTTCACGTTTGATGATCGAGTCGACCACTTGCATAGTTGTAGCCGCTGGAATTTCCGGCGGCGACATTGAACGGCATGTTCAAACAGCGGGCGATTTCATTGAGAATTTCCTTTTTAAATTCACTGTACGTCGTGCTTGGCTGTTCGCTTCGCATCTGCTCCATGCGCCATCCGCCTGGCATGGTGAGCAAGGCACGTTTCTCCAGTTCTATCGGCTCGAATGGTTCTGCTGCGTCCGCTTCACCACCTGCTGGCGCGTCGGTATAAAGAATTCCAGCAAAGTCGGCTGCGGTTTCAGCCGCTGCTAGTACCGCCAGCGTGAAGCGACGAAGTTGTGCAAAGAGTGGCAGGGCTGGCGTGATATCGGGCACGCCGCGAATCTGGCCAGGTCGATCGCTGCGAAAATAGTGGATGACCGAAGCCGCGTCGATCGATTCGTAGTCATCGCTTAGGGAGAATGCGTCGTCACCGGGGTGCTCCTTCAGCACGTTGTACGAGATCGCGTTGCCATGCTCATCGAACTGAATGCCATCGAAATAGTTTGTTCCATCCAAGCTTAAACTTGGAGAAGTAATCTGTTCGGCTTCGACGAGTTTGATATCCAGTTGAACCGGTGTGTCGACTTTGGGGTTGTCGGTCAGCAAGCCGAAAGATTCGCCATCGGAGACACGAGCCAAACGCATCGTCCTAAGCTTTTCGGCCAGATTGATTCGATCGACCCAGGCCATGAACTCTTGCTCGACGATGCGATTCGCGTTGGCATCTTCGGTCAGCATCTGCAGGCGTGGCCCCGTTCCGACACAATCGTTGGCCAGCGTCAAAGTGATCCCACGAGCGTAACTGTTATTGGCAATCTCGTATCGCGAACGGTTGCGAAGTATTCGCCGAACGTCAGGGCTGTTGGCGGCGTTGGCCGATAGTCCGTCGGCGGCCGCCCAGTGGCGAACATTGTCATGCGAGGTTACGGCCGCATCGTAACGAGCCAGCAATCTCATCAGCGAAAAGGGGTGCCGGGCCGAGCGTCCACGGATAAGCGATCGATCTTTGCGACCGCTTCCCTTGCTCAGAATCCCTGACAACAACTTCAACATCCGTGAATCCATCCCTACTGCTAAACCCGACACCCCTGACTACAAAAACAAGCTCGATCAGTTACGACCCTTTAGTCTGTACCTGGTGGCACAAGCTTGTTGAATCGAAGGCCACGCTTCGGTTGAGAGGCGGCTTGCTTGGATGCCAGATACTTGTCAGCAGCAATCTGCTCGGTGAGCTTATGCTGCTCGACGCTCCCAGCATCTCCCGATGCCTTAGCGGGTGCCTTAGCACTTTCGCGAATCGTCTCTTGCAAGTTGTCTGACATCTGGAAACCCTCTTCGAGTGAAAAAGAAACTCGATTGCCTCTTCCAGTACTAACTATGCAATTTGTCTGAACGATGTCCCAAAGAATATTTCTTTCGGTGCCCATGTGTAGATTTTGCGAGCGATGACCTCGGCAAGCAAATTCGTACCGCGACACCTTGGTTTTTGTTCATAATTGCGCTTTCAAGGGGTGCTTTTTCTCTCTTGATCTTGTAACAAAAACTGGGTAGTATTTGTTACAACATGGCAGGCAAAAAATCTCCCGAAAGCATCGAGTCAGTAATCTTTTCCCGCATAAAGAGGTGGGGACGTGGCTGTGTCGTCCTTCCGTCAAGCTTTTTGGACTTGGGAAGCCGCCAAGCTGTCGGAGTCGCTCTCCACCGGCTTGAAAAGGCGAAATCGATAAGGCGGCTTGCACGAGGCGTTTACGACTACCCGATTATTGACCCGCTTTTGGGCGAACTGTCGCCGACAATCGAAGCAATAACTAAGGTTTTATCGAAGCGCGATCGATTCGGAATACAACCTTCTGGAGCATACGCGCTGAATCTACTCGGTCTGTCTGAACAAGTACCAGCCAAGATTGTTTTCCTAACCGAAGGTGAATCTCGGACGCTTAAGGTCGGGCCAATGACAATCCAGCTTCGTCGCACAACGCCTCGCAATATGGCAGCATCAGGAAGATTGAGTGGTTTGATCATCCAAGCCCTCCGGTCACTGGGCAAAGAGCATGTGACACAGACTCGAATCAATAAACTGAAGTCCAGCATACCGCTGAAGCAGCGTAAGGAATTACTCAAAGACATTCCCCTGGCACCGGTTTGGATGCATCAGATCTTTCATGAGATAGCAGAGTCACGATCACCACAGGGTGCTCAATGAACTCAACATTCTTGGGCCTGCCCGACACTCAACGCAAAAGAGCAATACAAGAAGCCGCCGTGCGACGAGGCATATCGCCAGTGATCATGGAAAAGGACTTTTGGGTTTGCTACATATTGTCCATACTGTTTCGTTGCGAATTTGCTGACGCACTGGTTTTCAAAGGCGGCACAACACTGTCGAAGGTTTTCGGCGCAATCAACCGGTTCTCGGAAGACATCGATTTGTCGCTCTCACCGGAATTTCTGAGTCTTCCTGAGCCGGGCACCAGCCGCAATCAAGCCAACAAATGGATGACCCGAGCTGAAGCGGCGTGCATCGAAATGGTTCGTGACAGCATAATGCCAGAGCTGAGTAAGCAAGTAACGCAAGCACTAAGCACTGTGAAAGATATTGACCGGGACCTCGAACGAATCGAATTTCAAATCGATTCACAAACCAATTCGCCCGTACTATTGTTTCATTATCCAACGACTCAACCATCTGGTTTCGAGTATTTGAAGCGATCTGTGAAGCTAGAGTTCGGCTCATTGACTGAACAGCGACCCACCGGAAAACACAAAATTGCAACCTGGTTGGCAGACGAGTTTCCACAGCTGTTTGATGATTGGAACTGCGATGTTGTCGCTCTCGAAATCGAGCGTACATTCTGGGAGAAGGCAACGATTCTTCACGCGGAATGTCACCGCCCCGAGGATAAGCCAACTCCGGACAGATTTTCACGCCACTATGCTGACACAGTCGCATTAGCTTTGCATCCCGATGGTAAGCGAGCGATCCATTTGGACGATATGCGCATGAGGGTTGTTGAATGGAAATCACGATTCTTCGGAAGTTCCTGGGCAAGATATGATTTAGCTGTACCTGGTTCATTCCGTCTCGTTCCCTCGAAAGCTCGCGTTGATGCGTTGAGGCAAGACTATATCGCGATGCGAGATATGTACTTGATTGAACCGTTAACATTCGATGAAGTCATCGACCAATTGATTAATCTGCAGGCGGAGATAAATCACAGAAACTTACGCTAAAAGACAAGCAAACTTGTATGGTCAGTCTTGGCTATGTTCTACGCCTCATTTGCATGTCCTTGGAACTCATTCGATCCCGTCTTGAAGTCGACGTTCCATCCGTCCCCGGTAAAATACAACCTTGCATCGAGGCGGCCACTGTGGTTCCCACCAAACAGTCAAACCAGTGGTTATCGTGTGGTTCAACGACGAGAAGCAATCGCTGCCTAGCATGTCTTGAGTCTCCTCGAATCGCTGTCAAAAGATGGTGTGAATGCAAGTAGTAGCGGCTCTACACTTGTCAGGCATCTACGATGCACTGGTCGTAAGGACCTGTTCGGTTGAAAACGCTTTCAAAGTAATTGCGTCTCTTCCGGAATATTCGCCATTCTATTTCGAATGTCGATAATTCCTCTCAGTATGAAAGTGCATAGAATGTCTACACAAACAATGGCCAAGCCAGTTGCAACAAAGACTATCGTACAAACTGCAATTGATAACGGCAGTTTCAATACTCTTGTCGCAGCAGTAAAAGCAGCCGACCTTGTCGCGGCGCTTAGCGGTACAGGACCATTCACGGTAATGGCTCCGACCGACGCAGCATTCGCCAAGTTGCCAGCTGGTACTGTTGAGTCACTGGTCAAGCCAGAAAACAAAGCTAAGCTAGCCGCAATCCTGACTTATCACGTTGTTGCAGGCGCAGTCCCAGCAGCAACGGTAGTCACGCTCAAGGAAGCGAGTACTGTCGAAGGCTCAAAGATTACTATCGAAGTCAAAGATGGATCGGTATTTCTAAATGGAAATACGAAAGTGATCATCACCGACGTCCAATGTAGCAACGGAGTCATCCACGCGATTGATACCGTTTTGATGCCCCCCGCTAAGTAATTTCGAGTTCGTCGATTAATGGAGCTCGTTTGCGATGCAGACGGGCTTTTTTCGTAGGTTGGCTTACCTCGCCCGCATCTTCTAAAATTATCCTGAACTTGGCGCTGAGCAACCTTCCGTTTGATGTCAATCCCTTGTTGTGCTCGCGGATAGCATCAAAGATCGCTTCGCTTTTGAACGTAACATGCAGCGTCTTTTCACCCAGCAACACTTCTTGAATCTCGACCAGAGTGACTCTTTTGATACCGAAGATCATCCCGGGCGATTGCACGTCTTCGCCAAGCCGATAGATAACATCGAGATTGAAAGTCTCCCCATGCTGAAAGAACTCGGGATCGTCAAACAGTTGCTCACTGAACAAGCGACAATAGAACCGGCGTTCGCTGACCAGATCCGCTCGAATTCGCAACTCACCGGTCGCGATGTTGTAGACAATCAGGTCGTAGCCAACCGGCCGACGAATGTCGGGTCGGCACTTGTCATTTTCCATGACTTCGTCGCGTTTGAGTGAGCCACCGAATCGAATCAGAAAAGCCACTTCGTTACCGAACTCATACATCCAGACCGCCGCGCCGCCACCGCGCTGGCGATTGCGGTTGAAATGGTTGGTGCGTTCTTCAATTCTCTTCAGCACAACGTCAGCCGGCATTTCAAACAACGGCGCTTCGAGTGTGCGATTCATGAAGCAAAAGAACGATTGAAATCGTAGCACAATCCGTTCACAGTTCGCGCGACGCAACTGGTCCGGATCGTTCAACCAGATCAGCAGTGCGAGGTCGGCCGGTGTGAGATCGCCTTCAGGCAACTCAATGCCGGATTTGGAAGCGACCAACAACAGGGCTTCCATTCCCTGGTCGTTGGCAACTTCGCTGATGTGGAACAACGCTTCGATCATGTCGGCTGGCGTCGA
>JBGSKY010000265.1:0-33740 GCA_041740995.1 Pirellulaceae bacterium | reverse complement strand
TTTTCGTAGTGTGGATTGCCTACGACGCTACGGACTCGCCGTTATCGGATTTCTTCTTCTTTTTCGGCTTCGTCGATTTATCATCGGGTTCCATCGTGTTTCGATATTCAACCGCGAGCTTTGTATACTGACTCGATGTTTCCGGAGCGATCTTTGGATAGCTGACATCCATTGATTCGATTTGTTGGGCAAGTAAATCGGCGACGACCGCACGGGCGTACCACTTGTCGTCGCTGGGCACAATGTACCACGGAGCGCCCGGCTTACTCGTGGCTGGCAACATGTCTTCGTACGCTTTGCGATATTCGGACCAAAGTTTTCTCTCTTCGAAATCGCCCAAATTGACCTTCCAATGCTTGTCGGGGCTTTCCAGTCGATCGACGAGTCGTTGCAGTTGGACTTCCGGCGAGACGTGCAGGTAAAACTTGATAACTTGTGTCCCCTGATCAACCAACATGCTTTCAAAATTCGAGATCTCTCGAAAGCGGTGCTTCCAAATTTGATCTGCTGATTTTAAAGCAGGCAGTCGTTGCGGTTTTAAGAAGTCGGGATGGACTCGCACGACAATTGTTTCTTCGTAGTAAGATCGATTGTAAATAGCGATCTTGCCTCGCACTGGAAGAAATCGCATCGGGCGCCAAAGGAAGTGATGTTCAAGCTCTTCAGCGTTGGGCGCCTTAAATGAAGTTACGTTGCAACCTTGCGGATTGATTCCGCTAAAAACTTTTTCAATGCAACTATCTTTTCCCGCCGCATCCATGCCCTGAAAAATGATGATCAAGCTTTGTTGGTCTTGAGCGTACAGCTTTTCTTGTTGCTCTTTGAGATATTCAACGTCAGCTTGAATCGCTTCTTGAGTATTTGATTTACCATCCAATTCCTTGCCGGCCGCAGTCGAAATTTTCGCTAGATCGACAGTTGAATCGCTCTCCACCAAAAAGTGTTTTCGTTTGAAGCGATGTTTTCCCATGATGTTATTTTCCAGACCTGCGTGTGAAGGAGAAGCGTTTATCGTAATCTCGTTTGTAAGCGACTGCTACAACGCAGATTCAAGTACGGGCCCACAATCAACAGCTTTGTCGGAAAGGAGCCTGCGACGTCAGCGGCAAAAAACTCTGTTATAATCACGGAGTATGCATATTCCGCTCGCTCGAACTAACGATGATGAGCTCTTTGCGTCTCCTCATTTGCCCAAACTGGAAATTAATTTACTATGAAGAGAATCCTTTTCGCCACTGCGATTGGAATTTGTGCTGGATTAAGCCAGTTTTCGGCCCGCGCCGAGACGACGCAACTTGACATTTACCGAGATAATGCGGCCGCCGTCGACGCAGCGGTTGCGGCGTATAAACATCAAGGTTCGGCAAGCGTCCAATTGAAGGCAGCACTGCGACCGGTCGATGATAAAGACAATCGTCGCTTTCTGATTTGGTCTCCGGTCAATGCCAGTGTTTCCGAGAGCGAGCAATCGGCGGAGTTACCCGGTGTGCCCAAGCCGTCAGAAAGCATCTTGCTCAAGACGACTGACTTTTCGCCCAATCATTGGGACAAAACTGGTGACAATGACGTTTATGAGCTGCGAACTTACATTGCGACCGAAGGTCATCTGAGCAACTTGCAGGCTCGTTTTCGAGATCACACAATCAAGCTTTTCGAACGTCACGGGATGACGAACATTGCCTATTTTGAACTGCTATCCGATTCAAGCCAGTCAATTGGCAACCTACTGAAGTGCTGTTCAGTTACCGGCCAAGATACCTGTAATGCGGACATCAACGCGAAGTCAGCTCCGGTCGCGTTGGTCTATTTGTTGTCGCACCAGTCGCAGGATGCTGCGGCAGCTTCCTTTAATACATTTCGAAGCGATGAAGATTGGATTAAGGCACGTACTCGTTCTGAAGAGGTCGCTGGCGGGTCTCTTACCGTTGGCAATGGCGTTAAAAGTTTGTTCTTACGCCCGATTAATACTCACTAGTCGAAGTGCTTCACCGTTAAGCTCGGCCATTCCAACTTTCTAGCTTTAACGCCGCGAAATTGAATAAACCAGCATAGCTAGAATCGCTTAACGAGCTGCAATTACCGCACAATTTGATGCTTTTGTGGTTGCTCTGACTCGTAAGCTGATTGCGAGTTGCGTCCTTGCACGTTATGCTTTTCCGCATTAAAGCTAAGGCGGCTAATCCCCACTTTTTAATTGCAGAGCAAACATGAATCTACAGACTGCTAGCGTTGAGCAACTGGCTATCGACACCATTCGCACCTTGAGCATGGACGGTGTACAGGCGGCAAACAGTGGACATCCGGGCACGCCGATGGCACTGGCGCCGGTCGCATATCAACTCTGGTCAGATTTCCTCAAATACGATCCAAACGATCCGCTCTGGCCAAACCGCGATCGATTTGTGCTGTCCTGCGGGCATGCGTCGATGTTGATTTACTCGCTGATTCACCTCAGCGGCATCAAGCACGTAGACAAAGACGGCAAGGTGACTGGAAAGCCATCATTGACGATTGATAATTTGAAAAATTTTCGCCAGATCGATAGCCCTTGTGCTGGGCATCCAGAATACGGCTATGCGACGGGCATTGAAACGACAACTGGTCCTTTAGGACAAGGCGTGGGGAATTCAGTGGGCATGGCAATCGCCAGCAAGCATCTTGGTGCAAAATACAACAAGCCAGGGGCGACACTGTTCGACTACAACGTCTATGCTCTTTGCAGCGACGGCGATTTGATGGAAGGCGTTGCGTGTGAAGCGGCGTCAATGGCTGGTCATCTTAAACTCGACAACCTTTGCTGGATCTACGATGACAACGGGATCACGATCGAAGGTCACACTGATTTAGCCTTCACTGAAAACATTGCCCAAAAGTTCGAAGGCTTGGGTTGGGCGACGATGACAGTCACCGATGCTAATGATTTAGAATCGATCAAGGCCGCGTTTAAGAAATTTCAAGCGACAAGTGGCAAACCAACGCTCATCATCTTGAAGAGCATTATCGGATGGGGCTCGCCCAACAAAGCCAACTCGCATAACGCGCACGGAGCGCCGCTGGGCGAAGACGAAATTAAGCTGACGAAGGCGGCTTATGGTTGGCCAGAAAACGAAAAATTCTTGGTACCTGCTGATGTCCCCGAACACTTTGCAGCGACGATGGGCAAACGAGGCGGAGAAGCGAGTAAAGCATGGAAGGAAGTCTGGTCAGGCTACCAGTCGAAGTTTCCAACAGAGGCGGCTGCAGTTCAATCGATTATTGATCGCAAGTTGCCTAAGGACTGGGACGCTGATCTTAAAGAATTTCCAGCCGACGCCAAAGGACTCGCCTCGCGTGTGTCGTCTGGCAAAGTTCTCAACATGCTCTCGACAAAAGTTCCGGCGTTGATGGGTGGTTCGGCTGACCTTGCACCTTCGACAATGACTTTGATCACCAGCGAAAGCGATTTCTCGCCTGAAAATTATGCCGGTCGCAACATGCACTTCGGCATTCGCGAACACGGAATGGCTTCGGCCTTGAATGGTATGTCACTGTGCGGTTTGCGGGCTTACGGAGCGACGTTTTTCGTTTTCACCGACTACTGTCGACCAGCAATTCGGCTCAGCAGCATCATGCATCAAGGCGTCATTTACGTCATGACGCACGATTCCATCGGCTTGGGTGAAGACGGACCGACGCATCAACCGGTCGAACATCTAGCAGCTTGTCGAGCAATTCCTGGAGTCCATGTCTATCGTCCGGGCGACGCCAACGAAGTGCTGCACTGCTACAGGGCGGCGATGCAGATCAACAACCATCCGGCTGTTATGGTCCTATCACGGCAAAATCTGCCAACGCTCGATCGAACGAAGATGAAACCAGCGGCAGGGGCTGAAAAAGGCGGCTATATTTTGATAGACAGCGATGGGACGCCGGAAGTAATTTTAATGGCCACTGGGAGCGAACTGCCAATAGTGGTCAATGCCGCAACAAAACTGATTGCTGACGGCGTCAAGGTCCGTGTTGTTTCATTGCCATGCTTCGAACTCTTTGCAATGCAAGATAAAGCTTATCGAGACTCAGTCTTGCCGCCGACAGTAACCGCCCGCGTTGCATGCGAAGCTGGTATTCGCCAGGGCTGGGACACCTTCATCGGCGTCGAGGGCAAGTTTGTTGGCATGAGTGGTTTTGGAGCCTCTGGACCAGCTGACAAATTGTACGCCCACTTTAAGATTACTGCCGAAGAAGTTGCTTCGCAGGCAAAAGCAGCCATCGCGGGTAAGTAGCAGCCGAGTTTCTGAGAAACTCGGGAGTGTTAGCTGTCAGTCCATCCAAACCTGACAAGACGGCTGTTTTATTTCGACTCAGAGGCTGCTTTTTGAGCGGCCTCAAGTTCTTTCTTGGCTTCAAGCTTTTGCGGAAAATGGCCAGGTGCGTTGACTGCCATCGCGAGAAATTGGACCGCCTCGTTTTCTCGTCCAAGCGACTTCAATAACATCGCAGTGTAGTACGCGGTTTGGGAACTTACGCGGCCACCGCGAAGCATTTGGCTAAGAATCTTGTCGGCTACATCGGGCGAGCCAGTCTTGAATTTAATCCACGCAGCGGTTGCAGCGATACGTTCAGCGTTAGGTGCCTGTCGCAAGTTCGATTCGCTGATCTGCTGCGCTCGTGCTCGCTTGCCCTCGTCTTCGGATTCGACAAGAACCAACGCAAGATGGTCCGCCGCGTCAATATCGTTTGGATTGGCCCGATGCAGTTCCGAGAGTAACAATTCAGCCTCGGTCAGTTCGTTAAGGTTCCTCAATATCACCGCCTTCGCGAGCTTGAATTCTCTTTTTGCTTTGTAGTCCGCTGGTGCTTTCTCGATCAGCACTTTGGCCAGCGGAACTCGGCCGTCGTCGATGAGAAACTGAAGGTATTGCAGCCAATTGGTTTCGCTCGAGGTCGCCTTGTCCGCGAGCCCGCTTCGGAACCAAGTTTCGGCTTTTTCTTTTTCTCCTCGAGCAGCTAAAGTCGTCGCGACCGCTAGTTCTGGTTGAGGCATCGAAGGGTCGAGCTGTTTTGCTTTTTTGAGCAACGCAATACCTGCATCAATATCGCCTGCCGCGACTTTCATTCTTCCCAAAGCCCAAAAAGCAAAGCCGCGCTGAGGCTGCAATTTGCTCAACTCTTCAAACAAAGCAGTCGCGGTTGGAATATCGCGGCGCTGTTCAGCGACTTCACCACGCAACTGAATTAGCTCTTGGCTCAACGCCTTCTTGCGAGCCTCAAGAAGCGTTGAAGTCTTGAACAACTCGCTGGCTTTGTCCAGTTGCAACCATGCGTCCGTCCAACGCCCGGATACCATCGCGATCTCAGCAAAATTCTTGTAGCATTCCAAGTCTTTCGGATTTTCGCTGACGTAGTTTTCAAGCACTCCGCTCGCCTCACCCCACTGGCTATTGGCCATAAGAAGCCTGGCTAACATCAAATCTGTTGCAGGCAGATCCGCATTCTCTTTTTTCGCAGCATCCAGGGCTTCTCGCAATTTCGGGACGTTACCGGCCGTAAACGCTTCTATAGCTGCCGCAATTGAAGGATTTGATTTTGCAAGTTCTTGAATTGCCGTGACGCTTGGCGGGAAAGGATCAAGTGGATTTGCATTGAGTGCAACTTGCGCTTTTAAATCTCCGGTTGATAGGAGAATTAGAAAAGCAAAAATGGTCGAGCTATTGCGAAAAATCTTGCGAAAAATCTTACTCATGATTTGATCGAGAGAGTCGAGTTTTGTTATCAGTGTCGAACCGTTGTCGCCTAATTTACTATAAACTCGGTGACTTGGGATTCGGCATGAATTCGTCGGCGGAAAAATCGCTCAGATTTTTGTTTGCCCTTACAATCGTTTTATCCTGAAGCGTCTGACGAAGTAGACTTAGATTTCAATTTGCGGAACCAGCGCTTCGGTTCGCTGGCGTTTTAAACGCTGCCGGCAGATGGCTAGTATCGTGGATTCGGCGTTGCGTCATCACCTGCTTTTTCTGTTGTTACCAACAAGCCAGCTATGAATAACCTTCCTGCCATTCATTACAATCGAAAGATCGTTGGCATGTCAGCGATCCTGCTGCCACTCTTGAACGGCACGGATGTTGATTGGAGTGCATTCCGCGATCATGTTGCAAGAACCGCTAACGCAGGACTAGTTCCCGCGATCAACATGGATACCGGATATGCAAATTTGATCAGTGAGGCAATTCGCGAAAAAGCCCTCAGCGAGACGAGAAGCGTCTTGCAGGGCCGTTCGTTTTTATCGGGCGTATTTGTTAGCGATCAAAATGGCGAAGACTTTAACTTTGATCGTTATCGAGTCGGGATCGATCAGATTTTGAAACATGGTGGCACACCGATCATGTTTCAGAGCTTTGGTCTGACCCAGCAGCATGATGACGCAATCGTCGAATCTTATGCAAGAATTGGTGACCATGCAGGTCCATTTTACGCATTCGAATTGGGCAAAATGTTTGCTCCTTTCGGATCGATCTACAGCTTGGCGGTCTACGAAAATCTGATGAAGATCCCTTATTGTTTGGGAGCCAAGCATTCCTCGCTCAATCGTCAATTGGAGTGGGACCGGTTAAATTTGCGGGATCGTGTGCGACCTGATTTCCTCGTGCTCACCGGCAATGATCTCGCGATCGATATGGTCATGTATGGCAGCGACTACTTGCTCGGACTGAGCACATTTGCGCCAGCCGAATTTGCTCGCCGCGACGCGATGTGGGCCGCTGGCGATGCAAACTTTTATGAGCTAAACGACTTGTTGCAGTATCTTGGATTTCTGGCATTCCGATCGCCAGTGCCCGCGTACAAACACAACGCAGCGCAATTCCTGAAGCTTCGAAACTGGATTCAAACTGATTTGACGTATCCAGCTAGCCCAACAAGGCCCGAATCCGACGGCGAGATATTACGCGATATACTATCCCGCTTAGACGCGTTCTGTCCTTAAAAAACATCGCTCACATTTTACTTTTGCAATTTTCCTACCGTTATTTCTTCTCACGAAATACTTCGCACCAACGCTCCGCTAGACTTCGAGATCGGTAGGAATATTAGGGGTAGTAGACTTTTGTCGTGTAATCAGAGCGGCCTTGTAAAAACAGCTTCTTCTATTCAACTTAAGAGTTACGTTCCAAGTTTTCGTAGCCATTAATGTTGCTGAAATATTACGCTACTCGGGAGTCGGAAAAATGCGATGGCTTGTTCGAGATTTAGAAATCCCAAAGCTATTCTGCTGGATTTTTTTCCCGCTTGTCTTTCTCCTCGTCATCGCGTTAAAACCTGCAAGATTGTCCGCCCAACCTGTTCCCAATTTGGAGCAGCAACTGAAGTCGGTCGAATCGTCGCGGTTGGCCGACGAAGCTGTGTTACGCGGCAATCCAGGTCGGGGAGCTTTGGTTTTTTACACTTCCGTCGCAGGTTGCATTAAATGCCATCTGCCTAGCCAAGCAACTGCACCCCTCGGTCCCGACTTGAGCAAGCTAGCAACAATTCACAAAGAACCAATCGACGAAACATACTTGATCGATTCGTTGCTCTATCCATCCAAATCGATCTGTTCCGGATACAACGTCGTTTTAGTTCTGACTGATGAAAACGTCATCATTAAGGGCATGTATGTCGGCGAGACAGAAGATGAACTTGTGTTGCGAGATCTCAATAGTCTTGAGAATGAGTTACGCGTCAGCAAGTTATCCATCGAAGATCGAAAAACAGTACCGCAATCAATGATGCCGGACGGCTTAATCGCCACACTAAGGTCCATAGGCGAATTTTATGATCTAGCCAGCTACGTTTTTGAAGTTGTCCGAGGGGGCGATAAACGGGCTAAAGAGCTTCAGCCTACGCCCGAGCAACTCGTCGTCAAAGACGATGTGAGCAACCTCGATCATGCCGGCATCATCCGAGAGGTACAAAAGAATCGCAGATCTTTGGAATCCGGGCGAGCTACATTCGACGGCTTGTGCGCCAGCTGTCATGGTCTCGACGGGAACACACCCTCGCTCGCGTCCGCACGAGCATTTGGGACTCAGAAACTGAAATTTGGCTCGGATCCGCACAGTATGTTTTTGACGCTTTCGCGTGGAAACGGCTTGATGGCGGCAACGACATACCTTTCACCTAAGGAACGTTATGAAGTTGTTCATTACATCCGAGAACGCTTCATGAAGGACACTAATCCGGATTACCAAATTGTGACCGAAGATTACTTGTCAAGCCTGCCGGCTGGAACGGAGGACGGCGAATTTAAACCGGATGGTGCTCGCGATTATGGACCGGCTTTGGCGTCGCAGTTGGGTGACAAAATCTCTTCGGTTCTGACTATCAAGCTCGGCGGTCTAACTGCGTCGTACAACTTACACACGATGGACCTTGCCGGGCTTTGGGAAAACGGCTTTTTGAACCTCAATCAAACGCAACACCAGCGTGGTCGCGGCGAAGGTTATCCCGAGCCGGAAGGCAAATTGTTACCCAATCTTGGCGGCTGGCGATGGGCACACGAAGGAACTTTTGATTATCCGACGAACGAACTCTTACCGCGCGGTCCACTGCCCAGCAAATGGCTTGAGTATCAAGGTCACTACATTCACGACGAATCGATCGTTCTAAAATACAAGATCGATGGGCGCCAAGTTTTCGAGCTGCCCGGTCAGTATCAAAACCAGCGTTCCGTGATACGTAACTTTCGAATCGGGCCTGGAAACGCTCTGAAGCTCGCGACTGCTGCTGGGGACGCTGAGCACAGCGGCGTCGAAGGCGTTGTCAACGATGATCTAATCCACAATCTTAAGGCCGGCAAAGCGGAAAACGCCATCGCGTTCACTGGAATCAAGTTTGACTCGTCAAACGATTGGTTCGTTGCGAGCCGCGCATATGGCGACAACGATGGGTTAACCTGGGAAATTGACAGCAGCCATCGTCTTATTCTAAATATCCCGGCAGACAAGAAAGAACGGCTCTTCAGCGTCTGCAGTTCGATAGTCGAAAACGTCAGCAGCCTGCCTAGCAACGATGCCATTGCTCCTTATGAAATTGACCCTGCCGGACTGATTAATGGCGGTACAGAAAACTGGCCCGGCACACTTCACACCGTCGGCTATCGCGGGCTTGAGAAGGGTTCGTATGCTGTTGACACGATTTCGATACCCGACCAGACACCCTGGAATAGTTGGCTTCGAACGACCGCTCTCGATTTTTTTGAAGATGGTCGTATGGTCGTCACGACTCACGGCGGCGACGTGTGGATCGTTTCTGGGGTAGATGACCAGTTGCTTGATATTCGATGGAAACGGTTTGCTGGCGGCTTATACGAACCGTTCGGTGTGAAAGTAGTTGACGGTCTAATTTATGTGACGTGTAAAGATCGCATCACTCGATTGCACGACTACAATGACGATGGTGAAGCGGATTTTTACGAATCATTTTTTGCAGATCCCGACGTTTCAACTTTCTTTCATGCGTTCAACTTCGACTTGCATACCGATTCGCAAGGAAATTTTTACTATGCTAAGTGCGGCCAATATACAAGCTACGCGTTACCAGGTTCGGTAGTCAAAGTTTCGCCTGACGGCAAAAAACATTCGATTTTTTGCACAGGCTTTCGGACTCCAAACGGCATGGGAATGTTACCCGACAATCGGATGACGGTCAGCGACAATCAGGGCAACTGGATGCCAGCATCTAAAATTAGCTTGGTTCGCCCAGGCGGCTTTTACGGTTACGTGCAAAATAAGCGCGGCGGCAAGCAATGGTCGCCCGACGGCGGGCGAATCGATCCGTCGAAAGTTTTAGCTCCGCCGACTTTTGATCAGCCACTTATTTGGATGCCGCAAGATGTCGACAATTCTTCTGGTGGCCAACTTTGGGTCAGCGACGCACGCTGGGGACCACTTTCAGGCAGTCTGCTGCATACCAGTTTTGGAAAAGGTTGGATGTATCGACTGATGATTCAAGACTTCGAGCAAGGTTCACAAGCGGCACTAATCAAGCTACATCACAACTTCTCGACCGGAGTCATGCGAGCGCGAGTCAATCCTGTCGATGGCCAAGTCTATGCGACCGGGTTGAACGGATGGAATGAAAATGGACGAGCTGGCCTTGGCGAAAATGGCATCCAAAGGATTCGCTACACTGGAATTGATGAGAATAGAGTGACTGACTGTAAAGTTCTCTCGAACGCGTTGCGGATTGATTTCAATTTTCAATTAGACTTGTCAACCGCCAATGATTTGGCCTCATTCGAGATCGATCAATGGAACTACCACTGGACTGAAAATTATGGTTCAGAATTTTATAAACCTACGAATGGCGAAGTGGGCATCGAAGCAGTCAAAATTGATTCAATTGAAATTGGTGCCGAAAGAAAATCAGTCTTCTTAAAGATCGATTCACTCCGACCAGTCAATCAACTTCGCCTTCGAATGAAGTTGCACGACAAAGCGGGAAATCGTTTTGACGAAGAGATCTATTGGACAATAAATCACCTTCCAAAATAATGAAGAACGAGACAGTCCAGATGAATGGAATTGACCAATTTCTCGCTGCAAAAAACTATGCCGTCGCGGGTGCATCGGCTAACACTCAAAAGTACGGCTACAAGGTCTTTAAAGCCCTGCTCGCCTCCGGCCGCGAAACCTATCCGCTCAATCCGGTCACCGAAGAAATCGAAGGCCACAAGGCTTATCCGAAAATCGCAGTCCTTCCCATCGTCCCTGAATCCCTGTCGATCATCACGCCACCGGAAGTCACACGCCAAGTCGTCGCCGAGGCGATCGCCACCGGCGTGAAAAACATCTGGATGCAACCCGGAGCCGATGACGAGCAGGCCAGTCAATCGGCACGCGAAGCCGGCATCAACGTCATCGACGACGGTAGTTGCATTCTGGTGTTGTTGGCTACGCGATAAGCCACTTGTACATCACATAAGCATCGACGTAACCGTGCTTCGTATGTCGAAACGCTTTGGGTAACGTTCCAATAATCTCGAACCCCCGATGTTGCCACAGATTGACGGCACGCTCGTTCGTGGAGACGACGAGATTGTATTGCATTGCCTTGAAGCCGCGAGCGACCGCTTCGGTCTGGGAGTGTTTGCACATCGTTGATGCGACTCCCTTGCCTCGAGCAGATTCGCCTACGACGTACCCGCAATTGGCGACGTGTGCCCCGAGTTCGCTATTGTTGGGTTTGAGGTAGTATGTTCCTAGCATCTTCCCGTCGTCGCCCAACGCGACGAAAGTCGCATCGGGAACGTCGATCCAAGCCACGCGAGCTTCCTCTTCAGTGATGCTCGGTGAATAGGGGTAAGTTTCGCCCGCTCGAAATACGGGCTCGAGGATTTCCCATACAGAAGGCCAATCACTCGGCTGAAAGAGTCGCAGGGTATTCATCGCAGGATTGTAATTAATATGCACACTGTTTGGAAACCTTCACAATTTGAACCGTGCGACCGACGTCGCTGTCTGCAAGTATCAAAGCTTCGCAGATGCTTTCGCAAACCGTTTCACAACTCTCGCATCGAAATCGTCAAGGCTTTTAAAGGTCAAGTGCCGCCGGAACTTGCCTCCGCCTTCGAGCAATCCGTCAGGATCTTCGAGTTCGTTGCCTTTGGCGAATGACAACTGAACGTGTGACTTGTACGGGAACACTCCACAAAACTGACCTTCCTTTTCGTCCGGTTTCAGCGTGTAGAGCGTCCCACCGTACTTTGCAACCCTAGTTGCTTTCGGTACCGCCGCCATCACAAGCGAATCGAGCAATTCGATTAAGCTCTGTTTTTCTGCGTCTGTCATGATGATTCTCGCTAAGCCAACTTGGCTCCATTCGCGATCGACTTGTCTGGGACCGCCAGGATGACCGATTGGTCGTCGCGATAGAATCCAACTATCAAAAACTCCGACATCATTGGGCCAATCTGCTTTGGCGGAAAGTTCACGACGCCGATAACTTGCCGGCCAAGAAGCTCCTCTTTGGTGTAATTCACTGTGATCTGAGCACTCGTGCGGCGAACGCCAATTTCGAGGCCGAAGTCTACGGTAACCTTATAAGCCGACTTACGAGCCTCGTGGAACTCTTCAACCGATGTGACCGTTCCCGCTCGAAGGTCAACGTTTTGGAACTCTTGCCATGTAATGATTCCTGACTCATTCACTTGGTCTGCCCCAATAACTTGTCGATGACTTCTACTTTTTGAATAGATCCTCAACCAATTTTGAATCATACTTCGCGCCAGCGGAGACTTGGATCAAAGTCATGCGGACCTTAGTCGGCAGAAAGTTATCGGCGTCTTTGCGTTCGTGCAACTTTACGCCGTCTTTGTCTTTGATCACAAGGTCCATCTGCTTGATTCCTTCGGACCAAACGATTGAATCATTTTCCCAAAATGACGTCATCGAGATGTCTTGCTCGAAAACTCCAGGCTTGCGATAGGCTTTGATGCCCAGGCATCCGTAACCATTTTTTTGGCCTTTGTTTGGTATGTAGCAGACGCTCCAAGTCGTCGGCTCATCTTCGATTGGTTTTTCGAGAACCTCAAGCCGCACGTGAACGGTGCCGTTTCGGTAGTCTGTTGGTGTTAACCAATTCTTTGGCCGGTCTTCGTTGAGCATTTTGCCTTTGACGTAGTAATGAGATTTGCTCGGTTTCGAATTTTCAGCATCTGCTTTGGAATAGTCAAAGGTTACGTCAAAGAGGACGAACTGTTCCGCGAGTGCCGTTTGCGCGAAGATCACGCTGCTCACAAGTACAAGACATTGCAGCAGCTGGGTTAGATTGAAGAAGGATTTGCGAGAAAGTTTTTGCACGATCGATTCCTATTGGCTTTGAAGACAAATTTTCGAGGAGAATGCGAGATAGCATACCATTTGCTCCAAGGTCCCAGGTTTTGATCAACCAAGGATCCTGTTGCATTTTACGCGGCGCGTCGTCGAGGACCTGTCCTGGCACTACTTTTATAGTGCCGATCGACTAAGAGGCGGCTATTTTGCAATGCGATATTCTTCGCCAGATTGCAAAAATCTCAATCGCATTTCGTTGTGCGTTGGGAAAGCGAAACGGATTTTGGATGCCGAAAACAAATGATAAATGCGGCCAAGAGGACTCGAACCTCCACGGGTTTCCCCACTAGGCCCTCAACCTAGCGCGTCTGCCAGTTCCGCCATGGCCGCGGGATCATTTACTGGACTGTGCAAAAGTCTAGAGGGTTCGCCAAAACCGTCAAGCAGACTTAGCTATAGGACAGAACCAGTCCTGGCCCAAGTAAGCTTGCCACGACGGGGTGTGGCCTACGATTGGCAAGAAGCCCTGGCACTGATAATCGAGCTACGGATGAAAACACACGCGTGGACAAATCCAACTGCTAGTCATTCTGTGTTTCGCCTAGGCAGTAAACTGCTTTTGTGGTTCGAACGATCAGCTGATTATTTACGATCGCCGGTGAACTCATACAACCGGCTTCGAGCGAATTTTCGGCAATCAATCGAAATTCGTCGGCTGCTTCCACAACGTGAGATTTGCCGGTCTCATCAAAAAGAAAAATTCGCCCGTCCGCAGCAACCGGCGAACTGCTGAAGTCGCCCCCCAAGCGTTGTTGCCAGATCGATTCGCCATTTGAACGGTCAAGGCAGCTCATCACGCCGCGATCATCGACGCAGTACAATCGATCTTGATACAGCAATGGCGATGGTTTGCTGCCGATCGACTTGGTAACCTGCCAACGAACGTGTGTGTCGGTGACATCGCCGCTGCCCGATGGATCGATCGCCAGCAATTTTGCTTTGCTAAAACCGGTGCTGATGTAAAGTAAATTTCCATCCCAAAGCGGTCGGCAGGCTGTCGAATGTTCGTCGTAACGGACGTACCAATTCGGTTTCCCTGTGAAAGGGTCTAACGACTGGATTGCCTTTGCAGCAGGGCTGATGAGTTGGTATTGCTCGCCGATTTTGATGATCGTTGGCGTTCCGAACGCTTTATGATAGTCGCCATTGTCCGTTCCAAAATCATAATCTCTCTCGGTTTGCCATCGCGTCTGACCGGTCTTTCGATCGAGCGCAATAACATATTGGTGGTCAAAACCATCAAAATGAATGAGAAGCAATTCGCCGAAAAGGATGGGAGAGCTGCCTGGCCCGCGATAGTGATTGCAAGGCAGATCGCGGCGTGACCAGACGATCGACTTTTCGATCGGCACACTGACGTCAATTGCGGCGGTGCCATACGCGCCGAAATGGCAGAAAACCATTTCTCCGTCGCAAATCGGAGTTGGCGAAGCGTAAGAGTTTGTGATGTGAAAATCGGCTTGAACTTCCTGGTTCTCAAACAGCATTTGATTCCGGAGAACGTTCCCTGTCCGTCGATCTAATCCGATCAAGCTTTGCTTATGGCCTTCGACGTCGGCGTTAGTCAGCCAGACAAAATCACCCCAAACCAAAGGCGACGACCATGCTCGACCATCCAGTTCTGTCTTCCATTGGACGTTTAAATTTTCCGACCAATTGCTCGGAGGTTTGGCGCCTTGGCTCGCAACTCCATCGCCGCTAAGCCCTCGGTATTGCGGCCAAGCCCATCCGTCAAGCGACTTAATTTGCTCGGCGGGCCAAGCAGTGTTGGTTACGTCGAGCGACGACATTGCGTCTTCGCCGAAGAGGCCAGCGGCGAAAATCGGGAAGAAAAGTAGCGACCTGAATAAGCTAGCCAGCATAAATCTTTCGAACTCCATGGTCGCGTTTTGGAACTTCTGGTCCGTCGCGTCGTATAAATCAAGTTGTCAATTGTAACTTGAAAAGTTGTTTTAAGAGGACGGATGGCTAGTGATATCGTTCTATGGATAGCGAACCTTATTCGACTGAAAGCAAATGGATCGGTGTTTTAACGCGACAACGTGTTGCATTTGGGCATCAAAAAAACCTCTCAGCCGTTGAGTTCAGGCCACATACGATGAATCAAAACACGTCGAGAAACACACCTAAAGCATTGCATCACAAGGACTTGCGACTGAATCCGTCAACAACTTCAGTGTCTTGGCATCGCAGCTGCATTGCGTCTAAGCAATCCCGCTGAGGGAACTTGATCACGAAGATCAACATCCAATGATTCACTGCTTTTGATGAGATATCTGCCGCTATGAAAAACTCCAACACCTCATCTTTTGATAACCATGACCGCTTCTTAGACGACGATTCTGCTGGGCAGTTTGGATTTGTCGTGGTCAACGAAAGTCGCACCAAAGCAGAAGACGAATACGAAAATGAATTCGAGATCGTTGACGAAGAAGAGGAAGAAGAGGAAGAAGAAGAGGAAGAAGAAGAGGAAAGCGACGACGAAGCTCAGTCGTTCGAGGATGCCGATTTTGGCGATGACGAACAAGCGCTCGTTGATACTGCCGATAGCGGAGTCGATGCGATTGACGACCCTGTTCGCATGTATTTGATGCAAATGGGCGAGATTCCACTTCTCAATCGTCATCAAGAGATTGCGTACGCCAAGCGGATTGAATCGACCCGTTTATATTACCGGCAATGGCTGGTCTCGACTGACTTCGTCCTGTTGGGTGCAGTCAAACTGTTGGAACAGGTTCGCGATGGCAAGCTGCGACTTGACCGGACGATCGAAGTCAGCGTCACCAACGCATCGGAAAAGACCGCGATCATGAAACGTATCGGGCCAAACATCGATACGATTCGAAAGCTGCTGGCATGCAACCAAGTCGACTTCTATGCCGCGATAGATAAACGCAATTCAATGTCGGATCGCCGAGCAGCTTGGAAGAAGCTGATTCGTCGTCGAAACCGAGCCACTCGTTTGGTTGAAGAGATGAATCTTCGAGCCAATCGTTTGGAACCGATCTTCGAAAAACTTCAGGCGATCAACAGCCAAATGGTACTCATTCGCCAACGCTTAGAATTGGCAAAGAGCCAACCGGAACAGGTGCAAGAGGACTTGGGACAATTGCGTCGTGAGTTGCAACAATTGATTCAAATCACCTACGAAACGCCAGCGACGTTGGATCGACGCGTTCAACGAGTAAGCCGTTATCGTCAAAGCTATGACTTTGCCAAAAGCGAACTGTCGGCGGGCAATTTACGATTAGTTGTTTCAATCGCTAAAAAGTACCGCAATCGTGGATTGAGCTTTTTGGATTTGATTCAAGAGGGCAACACTGGCTTGATGCGAGCAGTCGACAAATTCGAACATGCTCGCGGATTCAAGTTTTCGACTTATGCCACATGGTGGATCCGCCAAGCGATCACGCGAGCTATTGCGGACCAAAGCCGAACGATTCGCGTACCTATTCACATGATTGATACGATGAGTAAGGTTCGTCAAATGACTCGCGATCTGGTGCAAGAGCTTGGACGTGAGCCATCGATCGAGGAACTTGCCAAACGAGCCAAGCTGTCGGTCGAAGACGCAAGAGTGATCATCAAAATGGCACGCCAACCGCTGTCGTTGGACCAACCAGTCGGCGACCATGACGAGAGCACATTCGGCGAGTTCTTGGAAGATCACCGCGACGAAGATCCGTTGTACGAAGCAAATCAAGAATCGCTGAAGTTCCATATCAAGGACGCGATGGAAACACTGAATTATCGCGAGCGAGAAATTTTGAAGCTGCGATACGGTTTGGCTGACGGCTATTCGTACACTTTGGAAGAAGTCGGCAAGATCTTTTCGGTCACCCGTGAACGCGTTCGTCAGATCGAAAGCAAGGCGGTTCGCAAGCTTCAGAATCCAGGTCGATGCAAAGCCTTAACGAGCTTCATTGACGGTTTGGATTATGAGCCAGCACCGAGCGTTTCGGAATATAAGTAGATTCCGCTTTCATGAGATTCTCAGTCGGCAAAGCCGAGTCTCGATGGGACTCGGCCGCTGATGGGTCTCCAACTCGATGGAATAGGCTCTAAAGGGCAATTTATTTGCCTTAAAGGCTTACGTTTTAAACGCACCGCTAGTACAAATAGGAATGTCCAGGTTCGCTCACTTGGCTCCTCTTCGTCCTCATTCCATCGGCAGCGTCCAATATGCGTCGGAAACCAACGCCATCTGCTTTAGCCAAGCCACGAAAGCTTAGCGCCGAACTGCTTGAAGAACGGCGACTTCTAGCGTTGGACACTTTGGCAGGTTCGGGCATCCAAGCACAATACTTTTCGGACGCGAATTTAGAAACCTTTGTCGCGGCGCAAAATGAAACTGGCTTGTCTTTGGACTGGGGAACGGCGAGCCCGCTTGGTAGCCTGAACCCCGACCAGTTCTCGGCCCGATTCAATGGTCAGATCGAAGCCCGCTTCACAGAAACGCACAATTTTACATTGAGCGCCGACGGAGGCGTGCGGCTTTGGATCAATGGAATCAAGGTTATCGATCGCTGGAACGATTCGCTTGTTGCCAATGCCTCTGCTAGCGTCGATTTGATATCTGGACGCCGATACGATATCCAGCTTGAGTATCGCGAAACGACTGGACCAGCCAATCTCGATTTGAAATGGTCGGCTGCGTCGCTGCCCATCGAATCGATTCCGACCAGTCAGCTATTTGCGGGCGAGCGCGGAACAATTGAGCGCCGCGTTTACAGCAACATTAGCGGTTCGCAAATTACCAATTTGACATCGGCCGCGGCTTATCCCAATTCACCAACCTCGGTTTCGACTCTAGCAAATTTTGAAGTGGTAAACGGAGCGGCCGACAACTACGGCCAGTCGATTAGTGGCTTGTTGCATCCAAGCACGACAGGCGAGTATGAATTTTATATCGCCGGAGATGAAACAGCAGAGTTGTGGCTGAGCAATGCCGCCGATCCTTCGGGCAGTCAACGCATCGCTCTAGTATCCGCAGCAACAACAGCAAGAAATTGGACTGCGTCGCCGGGCCAACAATCGGCTTCGATCACATTAGTTGCTGGCCAGAGCTACGCAATTCAAGTGTTGCACAAAGAGAGTACCGGGCCAGATCATGTCGCTGTCGGTTGGAAGCGTCCAGGTTCCTCGTCGATCGAAGTCATTGATAGCGTTTATCTTTCTCCGGGACTTCCCATCGTCCGTGTTTACTCGCAAATATCCAATGCGTTTGAAGGGTCCACAAACGCACTACAGTTTCTGGTTCAGCGCAGCGGTGGCGTGACGACCAATGCGTTAACTGTGAATTACAATCTTCGTGGCACCGCTACCGCTGGCATAGACTACGCCGCTCAACCTGGAACGATCGTAATCCCGGCCGGTCAGCGTTCGGCAGTACTATCAATTCCCACGCTCACCGATGCGTTGACAGAGGGCACCGAAACACTGCTAGTCGAAATTGTTGATGGTCCTGGTTACGATGTCGGACTTATCAGCGAACGCCGATCGATCGGTTCGATTCAGGACGACGCGCCAGCCCCGGTTGGTGGCACGCTTGCGTCGCAGCCCATGGTACTAGGCAACTATTCTGGTTTCGGCGGATCGTTCGCATCGTTTACTCCAACTGCACCGCGAACGGCGGCTTTCCGTGCAACCATCAACACCGCGCCAGCCTTGCCGTATAACGCTCAACTACGGGCCCCCATCTCAACGGCGATTGCGGCAAATGACATTTTACTGATGGAATTTTTTGTGCGGTCGACGGGGGCCAACGAAGGATCGATTGCAGTCATCTTCGAAAATAATACTTCCTACGCAAAGAGCATCGAACAAGGCATTACTGTCCCGACCAGCTGGACGCGGATTCAGGTGCCGTTTTTAGCATCAGAAAGCTATGCTGCGGGCGCTGCGACGTACGGCTTCTTTCTTGGATTTAAAGTCCAAACTCTTGAATTCGCAGACATCCGTTTAATAAATTACGGATCGGCGAGAGACTTAACACCAACCAATTTGTTTCTCAATAATATTGGTGGCAATTACGGTAGCCTTTCAACGGTCAATCTAACCGGCCAGCCGTTCTCCACAGCAGCACAAATTGTAACTTCGACGGTTCCACCGAATAGCGAAGCTTATCGTCTGCAATACGGTGGCAGAAATCCGGCTCGTGTTTCCAGTGGCAATAATTTGCAAGTAGAATTTTACGCCCGCAGCACCGCTGGGACGAACCCTCGAATATTGGCTAACGTTCAACGAACTGACACCTACAGCACTTTAGCCAGCCAGTTGATCAGTTTAACCAGCGTTTGGCAAAAATACACAATCGACGTTACGGTCGGTGAAGCATTCGCTTCCAATGGTTTGCAATTTTTCGTCAACGCTGGTTACGGTTTGCAAACGGTACAGGTCGGCGGCTTGAAGTGGACAAACCTATCTGCAAATTACAACTTGAGCGATTTGCCTCAATCGACGGCATCGGGAACCTACGGCGGCCGGAGTGGCAATGACGCGTGGCGCGATACTGCGGAGGCCGATATCAACACTCAACGGCAATCGATGCTTACCGTCAACGTCGTCGATGCCTACGGCAATCCGGTCGACGGCGCGGTAGTTTCACTGCAGCAGAAAAAGCATGAGTTCAAATTCGGAACTGCAATTGACGGTCAAAATGGATTGCTCGACTCAAACGGCAATCAAGTCGCGCTTAAGTATCAAAGCGAAATTGAACGGCTATTCAACACGGTCGTGATCGAAAACAGCATGAAGTGGCCTGGCTTCCAAGCCAATCGTCAAAACGGAATTGATTACGTAGCCTGGGCCGTTCAGCGTGATTTATACGTTCGTGGTCACAACGCAGTTTGGCCAAGCCGGCAGAACATGCCCAGTTCGATCTGGTCCCAGTACGATAGTTTGCTTGCCAGCCAAGGCGCAACCGCGGCGGCCAATTTTTTACGGACCACAATCGAAATGCGAATCCAAGACGCTGCCAGCACTTTTGCTGGTATCGTCGGTGACTGGGATGTCGTCAATGAGCCATTCACAAATAATGATGTGATGAGCATCTTGGGCAACCAAATTGTCGTCGATTGGTATACTCAATTTAAAGTTTACGACCCAAACGGGCAACGCACCCTTAATGACTACTCCATCTTTGCGAACAACGGAAACAATACTGCCCATCGAGCTAACTTCGACTACTGGCTCACCTTGCTTTCCAACGCCAATGCAATCGAACGGATCGGCGAACAAAGCCATTACAGCGAAAGCAACTTGACCGATATTACTACACTGCGTCAACTGATCCAAACCTATCACAATCAATACAACCTACCGATTTCGATCACAGAATTTGACGTCAACATCAAAGATCGCCAGCTACAGGCGGATTATCTTCGTGACTATTTGAGTATGTCGTTTAGCCAAGGCGGCGTTGACCAATTTCTGCAATGGGGATTCTGGGACCAAAAACACTGGTTGCCAGAAGCGGCCCTGCTCAATGCCGACTTCTCTTTGCGACCGCACGCACAAGTTTACGAGGACTTAGTTTTCGGTAGCTGGTGGACTGACACGCGTGCGACTAGTCGCGGTGGATCGGTCAGCCAAAACGTCTTTGAAGGCGATTACGAAATCACGGTCAGCTATAACGGTGCGACAGTGACTAGATCGTTAGAAGATTTCAAAGCGAATAGTCCGCTAACCATCAACTTGCCCGGAGTTATTTTCTCGCAAACACAAGTCAGCGGGACCGAAGGCGTGACGTCGAATGTGACAGCGGTCTTATCACAACAACCGACCGCCGATGTTGTCGTTTCCTTTGATCCGAATAGCCAAGTTGCACTCGCTCCTAACCAACTGACCTTCACTTCGGTCAACTGGAACGTGCCGCAAATTGTCAACGTTACACCGATCGACGATTTCATAATCGAAGGTGCGCAAGTGGCGACGTTGACATCTTACGCCGCCAGTACAGATGCTCGCTTTCAGCCACTTTCGTCGGAAGCTCTTTCGATTCAATTTGTCGACGGGCTGGCGCCATTAAAAGTTACCAGTGTCACCATCAGCGATGGCACAAACCAGCGATCGATCATCCGTGAAGTCGTCGTCGATTTTGATGGCTTGGCAGATATTTCGCCTGGAGCATTTTCAGTCCTCCGATACAGCGCTGCTGGTGACCAAGCAGTCGACGTCAATGCGGCGGCCGTCGATTTTGGATCGATCACTCGGGTCACATTGACCTTTTCTGGAACGCTGACCCAAGCCGCAACCGCAGGGCTGATTGATGGCAACTACCGGTTAATAGTCGACGCATCGAAGGTTAAACTGCGTGGAACGAATGGAATTCTTGATGGCGACAGCGACGGTTCGGCGGGAGGCAATTATACTTTTGGTGCGGCGTTGCCCGATCGCTTCTTTGCGTTACTAGGCGATGGTGATGGCGATGGCGTCGTTAGCTTGGCTGACATGCTGGCTTCACGAACCGCGTACGGCAAAACGCTCGGGGAAAGCGGCTTCCGCCCAGCATTCGACTTCAACAATGACCAAACAATCAGCCTCAGCGACTACCTTGCCGTCCGAACCGCTTACGGTCGAACGCGACAACCACTACCTTAAACTTCTTTCATACTAAAAATTGAATATGTCTAAAAGTTTCTTGGTTGCTTTCGTAACAGCTTCAGCGATCTTGTTTTGCTTTCCTGCGCGATCTACTAAAGCTGAATTAATTTTGCAGTTCGGCAAAGAGGGCGTTGTTGGAGCAACCGATTTCAGTGTCGCACCGGGGCAGTCGCAATTGATTGATATATTTCTAACTCAAACGCCCGGCGATACGCGGTTGACATCGCCGGGATTAGGATTGGGCGCCTTCCGCTTAATTTTATCTTCGCCAGACATCACACACGCACCGCTGGCAAGCTTCCAATTCGGACCAGGGTTTGTCGAAGGTGAAAATGGACTAAGCGAGCTGAACGGCCAAACACTCTTAATCGATTTGAAGGGCACGCCCGTCGACCCGTTCACCGTGACGCCGGTTACAACGACCGGTGGTAGCAGTTCAATTAAGCTGGGAACTACCGTCCTGACCGCGATGCCTGGTGCTTTTGGGCCTTATGGTCTTGAGCTTCGCAGCGGTCGAGATCCAGTAGGGGCCGATCCCGTCACGCCCGACTTTATCTTGGGTAACAGCGCACTGGGAGCATTCGTTGCCGTCAGTCCTAGCACTGCGACGCTAAATGTTTCTCCGGTTCCAGAACCAAGCTCGTTCGCTCTTCTTATTTTTACGGCAACGACCGCTTCAATCGTTTTTCGCCGCCGTAGGCTGGGCAACCAATTGGCGTAGATTGGTTATTTTTTCATTCACAGGTTGGCGTGCGAGATTTTGACGCCAAGTTTCGAACGTTAGCAGCATCCAAAGCCTGATACCGAATCGCCCTGGTCCCTCATCGTTGTCATATCGCAACAAACTTTTGACGCGCATCGGTTTAAAAATCTTCGCCCTTTCACAACTTCGCGACCGCAATGTGCGTCTAGCCAAACGGCGCATGTCGCTTAGAAACCAATAGTGGACGGGGACGCGCATACCGCTTTTTGGCCGATCGATAATTTCGCTAGGCAAGTCGGCTTCGTAAGCTTTCTTTAAGACCCATTTTTCGATTCCATCACGCAGCTTCATACGCGGCGGCATTTGAAAGCTGAGCTCGATTAATCGCGAATCGAAAAGCGGAGAAAGCGGTGTTAATCCCCACGCAGCCAACATCCGTTCGACTTTTGGCAAAATTAGATGGGCACCTTTAAGGCGTATGTTGATCGACATCAACTTGTTCAAAAACAGATCGGTTTCGCTGTTCTGAAAATATGGCGAGAGTAATGCTTCAAGATCTCGTTGCCAATCAATTTTTGATTTGATCGAGTCGTGCAACAACGGTTCGCACTCCTCGTACGCTCTACGATAAGAAGCAAGGTACGCCAGCTCGCGAAAGTTCTGGCGGCGTGGCACGTTGTACCAATGCTGAAGCAGCATTGGTAAGTTCTTTGGACCACCGAAAACAGGATCGCCGCCTTCTCCATTAAAGACGTATCGGACATCCTGACTGACTCGTTTGGCCAGCTCAAAGTTCGGCTGAGTAATCGGGTCGCCGATTGGATCGTCCAGATGCCAAACCATTTGCTCGAACCGGGAACTGAAGTCACGCGGCTTTATTAGGATCTCGTGATGTTGCGTGCTATATCGCTTGGCAACACTCGCTGCAAACGCAAGTTCGTGAGGATACTTTGGGCCAAAATGGATTGAATAGGTCAGCACGCGATGGCTATGTTGCTTGGCAACTTCCGCGGCTACCAAACTTGAATCAAGTCCGCCCGAAAGAAAAATTCCTACCGGTTCACCGCGTGGCAACAATTCACAAACTGACTTCGAAATAACGTCTTTTGTCTTTTTGATCCAGTTTACTTCCTCTTCGCTTGTTAGTTGAGAAGATCTTTGCGCAAGAGATTGGTGGCGTTCAAATTCGAACAGACTTGTCAGCCTGGGCTCGCAGCCGTTTTCGAGCGTGACTGCATGGCCGCAGGGAATTTCGAAAAGATCTTCGAGCATCGTTCCAACGCCAGGGACGAAGCTAAATGCGAGATACTGCGCGATCGCCGCTGGACGAATTGCTTTTGAGAATCCCGCTTCAGAAGTTATCGATTTCGGTTCCGACGCGATCATCCATTGATTGCCAATCCGACCAAAAGCCGCAGTTCGAATTCCCGCCGCGTCACGGACGACGTGCAACCGTTTTGAGCGATGCTCAAGAATGGCCAGCAGGTAAGCGCCCCTCAGTCTTGTAAGCGCATTTAAGCCAGCCTTCGAAAATTCGTTTGCAATCCAGTGCAGCGGTTCATGAACCGAAGATTGTCCATCGATACTAGTTAAGTAACCACACAGCACAAACGAGCAGTCGTTTTTACTCAGTGCGCGCGTTGCAATATTTAACCCAATTGCGTCGAATTGGTGCAGTTGCAGTCTCGCAAGCGTACCCTCTTGATGAACCAGTGATTGTTCTGGAAGCAAGCATCCGCGGTGCTGCATCGCTGCAGCCATACGTTGCATTAAAGCGGTGTTGCATGAGCCAAGAAATCCGATCAGTGCATCCATCGATTTCGGTTTTACAAAAGTTATAGGCAACTGGATTGTCACGCTGCCATGCATTCGGCATTGATAGGAAAACTAGAGTCGATGTTGCATTAACCAAAATCACTGCTGCCAGAATCGACACTCATGCCCGCATCGCTACCGGAACTGGCCTGCGCCGTGAGCAGACTGTCAAACGACGCTCGCTGAACAAAGCAAGTTGCCACAGACGCCATCAGCAAATTGTTCGGTAAGGCGTCCATCGGCAAACGGCGATCGCTGTCTTGCTTATCGAAGTTCTTAACTTTCGTTAATCGTCTAAAGTCATTTGGGTAGAGCCCCATATCTATCAATGCGTCAGCCTTGATAGGCTGACTGGTCATCTCAATCCTAGATCGCATTTTTTGTCCTATTTCATCGCCATCATGCAAAATGAACACCGGTAAATCAGGACGTTGTTCGATTAGTCGACCGGCCATTTGCGTAAGATACGCTGGATAGCCTGATTCAGAAATTACGAGCGCCCTCTGTTCGGCGTGAGCGTTGTTGAGAACAAGCAAATCAACCATCAACTCACGTTGAACGATCAGTATTCGTTCGACTCCATAATCAAAGATGTCGGATTCTTTCCATTCCGGCGGTGGATCATGGAGCGTCGTTTTCTCAAGCAATTTGTCAATCGGTTTGCCCGAGTCTTGCCATTTCGTTATTGCGTTGAAGAAATTATGACGCGTCAAAATCGGCGGCTTGTATAGCAACGCCAAGCTAAGGAAGACCGCGAAAGCCAAGAATATAAATCCGGAGGGATGGCCAAAACTGAGCGTTACAACAGCAATAATGCTGAGAATCAAAACAAACACAAAACCAATAGTTTTGCTGGTCGTTTTGCCTTGCGTGTAGACGCTGTATAGCTGGTTGTTGGTAAAGTAGAGCTTGTCCGATTGACTTGCTCTTCGAATCAGAGCTTGAAATTTTCCATCAGTCAACAATATCGTTTCTTGTGCTTTGGGATTGAAAACAAACTTGTAGGAGCATTTCGTACAAGTCAATCCCGATTGTCGTACATGCTGGTTATTTTGGCATGACGGGCACTTCATAATTCGCCGTCCTTTCGTTTATCCTAGAGAGCAAAAGCTCAGCGGCAGGAACCCCGTTTATTATCGTTCGATTGATCATCGGATGATCATGGTGTGCAGGTCCGCAATCGCTGTCCGGATGCCACGCGATTACGAGTAGTTCGCTGGTCGTGGTGTGAAAACTATGCAGACCATCAGGAGCGATATAAAAAATCATCCCAGGCTCAAGTGTTAAGTCGCCAGATGGTGAACGACATATGCCTGAACCGCTGGCAATCATTCCGATTCGTTCGGACGGATGGGTGTGCGCCGTCTGTTCGGTAGCAGGCGGAATTCGCAAAAAATTCAAACATGGGTCACCAAGAACTGGAGGACCAATTAAAAGTGTATCGCTGCATCCGTCGATGTAGTGCAAACGCCCAGTTTGTTCGATCGGCCCGCCGATTGAAAATAGGCCCTGCCATGCCAGTCGCGAGGCAACCAAGCCAATGCCGTCGCCTTCGATGTAAGCCTCGCTTTTCAATTCGCACGGCAACGAAAAATACATCCCAGTGCTCAAGTGATACGTTTGTGAGCCGCGTCTCAGAATTGCTGATCCCGATCCTACAAAACCAAAATGCGTTGCATCGCCGTCGAGCTTCAGCGGGCCGTTGTTCCAACAGCTTAAAGAGCAGGGGAAGTTGCTTTTGATGAACGACTTGCGCAGTCCGTTCTTGGCGTTTATCAGCTCAACGGATATTTTGTCATGCTTCATTGTCATTACCCGAGTTTCGTCGTTGCTCAACGGCCATATTTATAACATCTGGAATTGACAATTGCTCGGCAGCAGCCTTTTGGATTGTAAAACAATTTGGAAGAGGCCTAACTCATCGCGGCAAGTATTTTGCTAAGCCTAATCTTCAAGTACGATGGCACCGGTCCCGGACTACGATTGTCTTGTTGACAGCTGAAACCAGGACAAACCTGGCGTGAACGACTAGGCTAGTTTGTGCGCGATCAGATCGATTACAATTGGTCGACTGTTTTTCTACCTTTTCGTGATTGGGACGATGAGTGGCTGTACGAGATAGCGAGCTTGCAAAACCGATTCGGATGATTTTGTCCGATGTTGACGGTGTATTGAGTGATGGACACATTACGTTTGATAATGCTGGAATTGAAACGAAATCATTTCATGTTCGTGACGGGCAAGGGATAAAGCTTTGGATGCAAAGCAAGCTGAAGTTCGGCATCTTGACTTCACGAAATTCAAATATCGTTAAGATTCGCGCTGCGGAACTCGGAATTGTTATTTTGCGCCAGGGATTTTCAGAGAAATTGCCTGCTGCCTTAGAAATTTTCCGACAGGAAAATATTGATCCCTCAGAAGTCTGCTACATCGGCGACGACCTTCCAGATCTGCCTGTAATGCATCACGTCGGGCTGCCAGTTGCTGTGGCAGACGCAGTGCCCGAAGTGAAGTCGGCAGCAAAATGGACGATGCAAACGGCCGGCGGCGAAGGCGCTGTTCGCGAATTGATCGAACGTTTACTCAAAGCGAAACGTTTGTGGGAAGATCTTGTCCCCAAAAAGTTCTTATGAAGCTTGCGCTAGTTTGACCTAACTTTTCGTGCTGCGTTGTCTCGGTCTGAATGGTCTATTGCAATTTGGTCCCCGTAAAGTTCAGAAACATTCCCAGCAGCGGTGTTAGAGACCTTCGCTCGCAAAGACTTTCAATATCTGAGAACGATCGATCGATTGCCAAGCAGGATTTTCTGCTAGCTCCGGTAATTCAACCATTGGACGCGGCGATGTTTTCCAAGCACCCAATTGTGTCAGTCGACTGTCTACACCGCCAATTCCAAAATTGCCGCTGGCTTTGAGATCAAATTCTCCTTGACAGCGAAATGCGGCCTGGCCTTGTTTGGCAAACAACTGATTGTCAACGATTGAAATTCGTTTCGTGCCCGCATTTGCTCCGGAGATAGACGCAATGATTCTCAATGCTGATTCGCCAGAGCCTACGACAAGATTGTGTTCAATCTTCAAGTTTGCCGGCAATGCACCTTGGTGTTCGCGAGAATAGATGCCGCAGGCTTTCACGTTGGCAATCAAATTATTCAGAATTTCCGCGTCTGCGGCTGCCTGGATACCGTGATCTCCAGCATCCCAAATAATATTATGATCGATAACGTTTACCGCTCCACCATCGGTTCCATAGACCGTGATGGCTGGATAGTTGGTCGAATGGATGATGTTATTGAAGATATGATTTCCAAAGCTTCCCTGCTTAACTTCTATACCATCTCCTTGGCTCACGTTCGGACCGCGCAAATCATGGATGTAATTGTTGGCTACGATCGAATTTGCAAATATTGCTGATCCATCATTGCCGCCAAGGTAGAACCCTTCGCCGTGATCCGCTGTGTCGTGAATGTGAATTCTCTGAAATTTCATTCGTTCATAGCGGCCACCTTCGGCATTGCACGTTATCGCTACGCCACCAATGTGATGAATGTAAAGATCTTCAAGAACGATATCGTTGGATTGAATTTCGTTCATGGGGCCAATTCTAATTCCGGAAGCCCCTCCAGTGATTTCAAAGCCGCGCAGTTGCAGATATTGGCAACCTTCTAAATTCAACGTATTTTGATTCGCGTCTGGCCGTCGGAAAAGTACGCGTTGACCATTGGCGGCACGTAAAATGATCGGATTCTCTTGAGCGCCTCGCAATCGAACGCTGATCCGCTGAGATGTGGAATATGTCCCGGATTGAAAGATCAACTCGTCGCCCGGTTGCAGCTCGTCTCCGGTCAAATATTCCAACCAACGGTCAGATGGCCCAATCTGAATCGTCTTTGCACTACAAATCTCACCGATCAGAATGACCACAAAGATGCTCGCAAATGTTGATACCGATTGATAGCTGTACATAGACTCTTCGGAACGTAGAATTAAAAACCTGGAAGCCTTAATGATAGCTCAAAAAGCCTGACCGAACTTAGCCCGCGTCTTCCAATTTGTCCGTCAGGACCGAACGTATCAGAGTTTGAACTGATCAATTTGTATTTGCGTTAGTTTTGCAATCAGCCGCTGAACTGCGACGTTGCAACTGATTGAAAAATTGCCAAACTGGTCTGCAATAAACAGGAAACCGGCTGGCCAATCAACAATCAATTGCTGATCAAAATATTTTGAAAGGTCTGCATACTTTTTACGCGTCAACTGGCTTCCAAAATTGGCTCAACGTGCGTCTGACTCAAAATTTCAGAATTCTTCGAACTGTTCTCGATACCGATTGGCACGGTAAATGCATTTGAACCGGTTGTACTAGGTTAGGAAAAACTTTTGGCAGCAATTTGGATAGCTAGCAAGGGGAAAGATTATGACAACTCTTCAATTCGCTTCGAAGAACGATATTCAAAAGCGAGTTTCAGCCATCAAGCAAACTTGGTCTTGCCAAGAGCGATCGGCTCGAAAAGAGGAAGCTTCACAACGCCAGCGGAAACTTGCGACAATGCTCGGACTTATTTTGGAAGACGGACCGAATAACGTTCCAAGATTGACGCAAGCGTCTTAAGCCGTCCGAGCTACTAACTTGCCGCGATCGCACTTTGGAGCGGTCGCAGGACACTGTCGACGATATGTTCGTCTAGCAATCGTTGTCCATGTATTACGAGCTTCTTAAATTCTTCTTTAAATGCCTCGTTGTTACGGAAGCCCTCGAATCGTCGCAGGGTTAGATAGACGCTTAAAATTTCGTCACTTGCATCGGACATTTCGACTTCCCTTGGTTGGAACGGATTTCCACGCGTTTCGAAGCTTAGCCTTGCCTGTGTGTGCAAATCACTGTCAATTGCAAACTGAATCGCGGGTTCATAAGAGACCATTCCGGGGCTTATATGGTTGACGAAATTCGACAAAGCTAGCGGAACTCCAAGCACATCGGCGATTAACTCGCTTTGGTTGCCGCTGTACTGGTAATCGAATCCAAAAACAACGCTGAGCGACTCGCAGTCTAGGAACGACAAGCTCAAGGCGTACGGAGCAATTTCTAAGACCTGTTCGTGTTGGTCGATTGCAATCTGCAGCGATTCTGGATTTACGACGCCCGATTGCAACCGTTTCGCTTCGATGCTGGTCCAGCGATACGAACCGCCCTCGCGGTCCTCTTCCAAAACATGGTCGCCTTTCTCACGAGCGAAGAATCGCGAGTTGCTCGAAAATCTGCGCTGCATTTGCTCAAAGTAATGCAATAGCGTTTCGCGTTGTTGCGGCAGCTCCATTTCCGTTTGCAGGACCATGTTTAGATAGTAGTCGTCGCTTAAACTACCATAATCGCTCATTCGAAGAACCTTTCTGAAATGGGCATCTCAAGTTGCGTTAATTGGAGCTATCAATGAGATGGCTGATCGGTGCAAAGTTCACTTTTGATCGCGAAACCTAATTTTGAAACGTTTATTTGACTTTCAATTCAAACCTTTCTTGAAACATTGAACATGTGTTCCTACGAATTGTCCAGTGAGATCATTTGTCGATCGCGGCTTTCTTGACACACTCTCTCAGATCTAAGGAACGATTCGTTACCGGCGCGATACAACTGTTCAAAACGGACTATTTTGCGGCCCAGTAATCGATGACCATCACTTTTTCTAAATGTGGTTTCAGAACGCCAACGAACGCTTGATGTGCCGGGTGAGGCAGATAAGCTTGGCGGTCTTTGTCGCTTTTAAAGGTCACCAAAAAACAATGCGTGAACCCATCCGCTAGGCCTTCCGGACTATTATTTTCTCCAAACTCAAACTCAGCTACTTCCGGAATTTGGTCGGGTAACTTTCGAAACGCATCAACAACGGACTGTACTTCCGATTCGCTGCTTGACGCCTTGAATTGGAACATTACGACGTGTCGGAGCATCTTTTGGGCAACCTCTTTTTCTTCAGCCTTCACCGCAGTCTTATTTGCAAACACTAGCAAGAAAGGAGCCGCGAAGAGGCCAAGCATTAGTACGATTTTGAACTTATTGAGTGATTTCATTTTAGGTTAGTTTCGTCAAAAAGGTTAATGGTTAATAAGTATCGTGATTTTCGAGCCAAACGGGGGCTACGATCCTCATGATATGAATTTTTGCACAGTGTACTTTGCGGACTCGAAAGATCTTACGGACTATAAGGTATCGGAAAGCTTTGAACGACCGTCGGCCACAGTTGCATGCAGCGGTGCACCTTCGCGTCGGCGTAACATGACCAAGCACATGTCGTCTTCTTGAACCGCGTCAGCAACGTGCTCGCGAACCTCTTTTAAAATATGCTCGCCAACATCGTGACAACTACCTTCGCTTTCTTTGAGAAGCTGTGTGATGCGTTCGATTGTAAACTGCTTGCCTTCCGGGCTAGGTGCTTCAAAGACTCCATCGGTATAAAGCAAAATCGTGTCGCCGGGTAAAACCGTTGTTTCAGTAATGCTGTATTCCGAGTCAGGAATAATCGCCAACGGAAATCCGCTGTCTTCGCCACCAACTTCGCGGATCTCGCCCGATTTCGATTTTACGATCGGCGGCATATGACCAGCGTTACCAACCAACATCTTATCGCTTTTACTATCGATGATAACCAGCACGAGGGTCACAAAGCGTTCGGCGTTCAATTCGCAAAGGTTATCATTAAGCTGCTTCATTGCCGCCGCTGGATCGGCATGCGTCGCGAGCGCGAAACGCGTCTCGGCAGAAAGCTTGGCCATGAACATAGCTGCGGCTACACCGTGGCCGACAACATCAGCCACGACAATTGCCCAGCGTGTTTCATCCAGCGGAATAAAGTCAAAATAGTCGCCGCCGATCCAGTTGGCTGCTGAGTAGTATTCATAGAATTCATAGTTCGCAACATTCGGTGGACGCTTGGGCAAAAATGCTAACTGGACTTGCTTGGCAAGTTTAAGATCTTGGTCGAGCATCGTCTGCTCGACAATCTGTTCGTGCAGTTGTGCATTCTCGATCGCGATCGCTGCTTGTCCCGCGACGGCTGCCAGCAGCTCAAGATCCTTTCGCTCGAACTTGCCGCGTTGTTGTGTTGTATCCAAGTGGATCGCACCGATCGGTTCATCAGCACTGTTTAGCAATGGCGCGATGATAACCGATCGCAATCGCAAATCAAAAACGCTTTGTGACTGATTGAATCGTTCATCGTTTGCTGCATCAAGCGAGATTACCGCCTGCTTTTCCTCCATCACGTGACGCATGATTGTGCCTGAGAGCCGCAGCGTGTCTTCTTGGTCTGGCCGTCTGGCCTTCATCCATCGAGGGATCAACTCGCCTTTATCGTTTTTCAGAACGATGAATCCGCGGTCAGCTTGACTGAAGATCTGAAACAGACTTTCAAGCACCTTGGGTAATACATCATCCAAGCAAACTGAACAGCTTAGCCGTTGAACGATATCGACCATAACGGCAAGCTTTTTATCAGCCGATGTCGACAGATCCATGCCCATCGAGCCGGATTTCATTTCCATTCGATCAGTCACTAGTCGCGACGCATTTTCTTGTGCGTCATTGACCATCAACACACCGATCGACGAACCTTCCGAGGAAAGCGTTCCGATGCCAGAGGATTCTAAGTCGATTGGCGGAGTCTCTTCGCGAAACGTAAATTCGAGTTCACAGATTCGAATCGACTCGCCATCCCGCAACTTCTTTTCGCCACTGACCAGTTGCCCGTTGACGAACGAACCGTTGCGGCTCTTCAAATCTTCCAAAAAGAATCCGCCATCGCGTTTGTGTATTTTCGCATGCTGTCGCGATACAGCGCCACTTTCCAGAACGATGGTGCAATCGGGGTGACGACCCAGCACACTTTCTATCGCATTTAGATCGTATTGTTGACCAGTTTGTGGACCATTCAGAGCTTCGAGATAGGCCATATACTAAAACTCTGCGGCTGGGCGAGTAGTAAATGAAATCGTGCAACAACCTTCCAAAAGAAGGCTAGTTTGCCGGCGTCTTAAAGAGGATAGAACGCTGACAAAGAACTGAATCAGTATAACTATTGAGTGCCAATTTTTGAAGGACGGGCTCTCAGAAACAGTGCCGAAACAGTCGACTGGAATATGCAATATGCCGATTAGGCGGACGCAAGACCAAGTTGCCACTCGAATTTTGTGCCGACTCGTCTTTCAAACTCGATTGACATAATCCAGGCTTCTATTATTGAAATCGTGTCGGCTTTAGCCACAATCAGAGACCGGCAGCAGAACAGTCTGCATGCCACCTGTTCTCACCTCTCCCTACCAGGATCCCGCCGATGAAAATGTTCGTTTGCAGCGCTTATTTAGCTGCGATGTGTCTCCTGACAACCAATCTTTGGGCCGAAAAACCTCAAATAGTTCCGGGACCTTATACGCATGGCCCCGACTCGTCCGTCCAAAGCGATGTTCCGAAGGGCAAAGTAACCCAGTTCGAGTTTACCGATAGCAAGGTTTTTCCGGGTACCGAGCGTCGATACTCGGTTTACATTCCGGCGCAGTACAAAGACGATACCCCAGCCGCTTTAATGGTTTTTCAAGACGGCCACGCTTATGAAGGAGACAAAGGTGATTTTCGTGCGGCCACTGTCTTTGACAATTTGATTCACAAGAAAGAAATGCCAATCACAATCGGCGTATTCGTTGACCCTGGGTACACGAAAGGATTGCCAGCCGAAAGAGGTTGGAAACCTTCGGCGCAGAATCGAAGCAAGGAATACGACACGGTGTCGGATGCCTACGCGCAATTTTTGATCGACGAATTGCTTCCAGTCGTTGAAGCGAAAGTGAACATTACGAAAAATCCAGAGCTGCGAGCAATCTGCGGGATGAGCTCCGGTGGCATCTGCGCTTTTGGAGTCGCTTGGCACCGTCCTGATTCCTTTCGAAAAGTCATCAGCCACATCGGCAGCTTTACCGACATCCGCGGCGGATACGTTTACGCACCGATGGCCCGCAAAGAAAAGAAACCACTGCGAGTCTTTTTGCAGGACGGCGTCAACGACTTAGATAACCAATTCGGTAACTGGCCATTGGCGAACCAGACACTGGCAAACTCGCTGGAGTTTAAAAAGTACGAGGTCAAATTTGTCCTCGGCGATGGCGAGCATAACGGTAAACATGGCGGCACGATCTTTCCAGACTCGCTTCGATGGTTATGGAAAGACTGGGAAAAACAAACGCCCTAAGTCACCGAAACGGTGAATTGATAATTGATGTATGCTCTCGGCAAGACGTCTCCCATTGCGTCGGCTGATGATAACCATTCCTCTCTGCCTAAGAAGTTGTTAATGCGTTTTCTAATGTTCACGCTCTGCGTGCTACTGATCGGTAAGTCTATATGCGCTCAGACACTGCTCTCTCCGATGGTGCCACTGTTCCATCGTTGGCAAATGGAGCGAGCGCCTGAGATGGTAAAGACGGTCGCACAGCGAGAGAACGGTGCCCAGCAAGTTCAATTCACCGTCTTGATGCTGGCCGAAATAAATGAGCAATTTCAAGTGCAACGCTGGGGCGCCACATGGGAGCACACTAAAGAAGATGGAGAGGTCGAGTTTGTTTTTACGCCCGTCAACGAAACGATTCAACGACAAATTCAGCAATGGCTTGCATCGGGCTTTCGCGAAGCTGTTGCTGCAAATCTAGAAATTTCGGTGCTCTGTCAAGTCGATTCGTCCGGTGCAATTCAAGAGTGGCGTAACTCCTTTGACTACGATCCAA
>JBGSKY010000264.1:0-3662 GCA_041740995.1 Pirellulaceae bacterium | reverse complement strand
TCGGCCAAATCGCTGGGCGAATCGAAATTCAACTTTCGCGGGTGCACAGCGCCAGATGCGGCCTGAGCGAAGCGTCCGGCTGGAGGAGTTCCCAACGGCTTGGTTAAATCGATCACGGTACCGCGGGCAGGTGCTAAACGCGCTTCGTCGGTTCCAGCCAAGACGCAACGCAGTCGGCAGTCAACATCGGGCGGCACGTTCGTCGCATAAGTTGAGAAGGTGGCGTTCCACCGTTCGGACGGTGCAAGCAACGCGATGCACTCTTGGATCATGGGCAGTAGATGTTCCGATTGCGCAATATCAAAAACGATCCAAGTCGGCTTGCCACTTGCTTGCGTCAGGGCTTCGGCGACTTTGCCGGCCCAAGATGCGTCGCCCGTCAACGACTTCCACAGATGGCAGATACCCGAGTTGACTTGGATGGTCGGTAAGTGAGGGCCAGTCGCTGGTGTGTCGCAACGGCCGTTCCATTGTGATCGCATGATGCTACCGCTCTGCATCAGCCACGCGGGGCCAGCAGGCACCATTTCCTCTGCCGCCACAACTACGTGATGCGCTATTTTGTTCGTACGTTGGCTGTAATCAATACCGTAATCTGCGATTCTGGAAAGGATTGAAAGGCGCTGTCCACCAACCGTCATCTTTACATGGCTAAAACACACTGGGTTCTTGCTGGCGTCGGGCGAATTCGGCGGGAAAGTGTGCCGATAGGCTGAGAGGGCTTCTAGCCGTGTGGCAAGATTCATCGGCATTCCGGTGGTACTCACTACGGTGCAGAATCCGCGACTGCCCTGCTTGAGTCCCTGTGGTGCAGACGTATAAAGCAATTCGACGCTCACAACGATTTCTCCTAGCTTGCCGCTTTGACATTTTCGGCCAATCCTATCAAACCCGTACTCCAACGACTGAGCGCATGCAATAGCGGCACTTCAACCCAGTAGGGATCCATATCTTTCGGCCGCACTCCCAGCGAACCTGTTTCCGGATCCAGCTCCGGGCTGCGACCGATTGCGCTCACCGGCAAAAACGTTAAGTCCTTTGCAAATCCTTCCGCTGCCGCCACTATTTCTGGCGTGTATTTGCGCAGCATGGCTTCCACCTTGTTGGATGCTTCTTTCAATCGATTGCCATCCAGCACACTACCTCCCAGTTTGTCGCTTCGGACATAGGGATCATCGTGCTTTAAATCAGGAATTAACTGGTGCCAGCTATCCCATTTCGTTACCACAATGGTTAATGGGCGTTGATGCAAATCGTCCTCCCGCAATCCCGCGTGTCGTCGAACGCGATTGATTGCTTCCAGTAAAATTGTGTCTTGCCGAACCGTGGCCTCTCTCGCCAAACGGGATGATCGCGCTGCCATTTGCGGATCGTCGGATTTCCCCTCGCAGGCTCGACGAAATCTTGGATCTTGTGTCGGGTCAAACAGAAAAAACAAACACTTCGATAAAGCCAAATGACGCGTCACTGGAGTGGATGCCGTATCCTGTCCCGGCAAAAAACTTTCACCTGCATTGTCGTAGAGACACAGCACGCGAGAGACTCTCTTAGATGATTGATACTGATGATGCTTTGGCAGAGGCTGCATCGTAAACATAAACGGACGAGGCAGAAGTACGGTGTGGTCACCCATGTTGACCGAATCATATAGATCTCCCTGAACCTGGGTCTTCTCGATTGCCACCAGACTATCAGGATTTGGATTCAGGAACTGCAGCTCTTCGTATTCATGCAATCGAGCATTAGCTTGCGTGTCGGCGTCGTTCATCGAAACGTGAAACATGCTCGGCAACATTTGCCGCATCTTCCACGTCATGGACGCCAAAAAGTAGCTCTTGCCGCAAGCGGGAGCTCCCAAAATCGAGAAGAATACGGGTGGTATTTGATAAAGTGCCCGTGGAATTTCTAAGTGGCATTCGGGGCACGCAAGCCTGCTAGATCGATATCCCTGTTGATCCAAGGCGTCGCCCTCAACAGTAAATCGAGATGGCAGGAACCGTTGGGAAAAATCTGTTCCGAGCTTTGGATCGCCGGTTAAGTCAGGGTGTTCAGCAATCCAGAGGGATGCTTCGGGCGCGAATGTCTTCCAGCAATGAGGGCAAGTAACTTTTTCAACAAGAGTCAAGCTGCTGTGTTTTGCGACATGCATATTCATCGTCTGGAGTCGAACCTTGCTGCAGGCGGAGAAAAATGCTGGGCTCCTGATTATACATCCTTCCTTCCCCAAGTAGGATAGCTAGAATCACCAAAATATGTAATCTGATTTATTGAAAATTGGAATGCTATCCGTCGCAGTTTCGCTCGACCCGAAAGGGGAAAACGCTATGCAATACCTAGTATTTGCCGTTCTTGCTTCGTCGTGTTTTTTTAATTCCGAAGCTTTCGGCCAACCCAAGCCGAACCCAACTTTGCGTCAATGGAGCGATCTAAGCGGCAAATTTTCAATTACAGCCAGCGTTGCTACCTGGACGGACAACGAGGTAAATCTTTCGAAATCAAACGGCGATTCGATTCCAGTTCGTCGATCTAAGTTAGGCAAACCAGATCAGGCCTTCCTAGAAGCATGGATTAGCATCCAAGAAACGAAACAGGACGAAGCCAAAGTCCAGACATTGATTGACAACATCGCTACCGCTCCCGAAGCATCAACCGAATCACTGATTGCGTTGCACAAAGAGCAATCAAATTTAGTCGCAGGCCTAATAGCGAGCATTGCATTGGCAACTTCGACCGACTTCAAAAAACTCGACGAAGCCAAGCGTTACCTCGATGCGACGCTGCTACGACTACGTAAAGTGCAAAAGCACCTGCCAGACTTCCACAAGCAAACCTTGGTCTCAGCTCTGAATGATAGCGCCGTTATTTCGCTTCGCCAGAAGCGACCTGACGTGGCAGCTTCGCTACTAATCGAGGCGGCCGAAGTTCAACCCGAAATGCACTACTCGGTTTACCACAATATGAGCATTATGCTCAGCATTGCCTCGGAAGACGGAGCACGTATGGATTTGAGCGAAGCAAAGCGGAAGCAACTCAAGAAATTCCTGCCAACTGTTGCACCAACCCTTGCCGGACTGCAAGTACCGAAGCGTTTTCTTTACTGTGGGCAATTCGACTCAGAAACTAGTAAATCGCCGCCACAGAATGTTCCCACGGACCAACAAGCGGCACTGCGTGCGCTAATGCTGTGGCCGGAATTGACTTGTTTCTTCTGCTCGGGCACTGGAAGGAAGCCGTGTCCCAATTGTGCTCGGGGGGTCGTGACGATCAAAAAAATGGAAGTGCTTGGATTCGACTCGCGCGGCGAACCATTTGTTGGTCCTAAAAATTACAATGTGCCGTGCGAAGCGTGCAAAGGAGCGGCAGGATTTCGTTGTCCTGCCTGCCAAAACGGTAGGTTGCCTTTTAACGACTGAGCTTTTAGCTGCCGGACATTCCTCTCAATCGCAGCGAAATTTAGCATTTGCTTGATCAAAAGCTGTGCAGGATGGTTTGAAAGTACAGTCGTTTTCAAAGTTGTTCCATTTGGCACTAATGTCCGATCTGCTGTTTTAGCTGCTGGGCACCGTAAATTTTTTCTAGGGCTTCGAGCACGGCGGCGATGTGTACGGCCACGGCGCGGCCTTGGAGTTCGCTGTGATAGAAATCGGCGGTGAGGCTCTGGA
>JBGSKY010000263.1:0-3028 GCA_041740995.1 Pirellulaceae bacterium | reverse complement strand
GAAAGCTGCTGCTAGTAGCTGATGAAGATCGTGAAAACGCGAAGGATTTGAGTGTAGGATTTTCGGAGTACGTCGGAAAGATTCAATCGAATTTGTCAATTGGAGCCGATACGACATCGGCTGTTGGCTTGATTGCAAATTCTTCACTTAGCAATCGAGGCGTTCAGCTTATTGGTGGTGGTTTCATGCTGGATCAGGCGGACGCTCGTGTTCTAAGAGTAAGCCTGCCGGAAGCTTATTCGCACGTGATTAGAAGTTATCGAAACGGCAAAGATATAACGCAGGTTTCACGAAACGTCGAGGCAATCGATTTGTTTGGTCTTGAGATAGAAGAAGTGAGGGAGAAATTACCAAACGTTTTCCAACGGATATTTGATAGAGTCAAACCCGAGCGAGCTCAAAACAATCGAAAATCTTATCGGGACAACTGGTGGATTCACGGTGAGCCAAGACGAGAACTCAGACGCCAACTAAGCGGATTGCGTCGCTACATCGCGACGGTAGAAACGTCAAAACATCGTTTTTTTGTGATGCTCGACATAGATATCCTTCCAGACAACAAGCTAGTCTGCCTTGCACTGGAAGATGCCTACTTTCTTGGATTGATATCATCAAAAGTTCATGTTATTTGGTCACTTAAAACAGGGAGTTGGCTCGGCGTAGGAAACGATTCCGTGTACGTTAAAACGCGATGTTTCGAAACATTTCCGTTTCCAGATACTAAAGATGACCTGAAGCTACGCATCGGCGGTCTATCCGAGCAACTAGACGCTCATCGCAAACGGCAGCAAGCACTGCATCCGACGTTGACGATGACGGGCATGTACAACGTCCTGGAAAAGCTGCGATCGGGTGAAGCACTAACGGCTAAAGAAAAGATCATTCACGAGCAAGGCTTGGTTTCGGTGCTTAAGCAGATTCACGACGACCTGGACGCGGCAGTCTTCGATGCTTACGGCTGGGCGCATGATTTGAGCGATGAAGAAATCTTAGAACGCTTAGTTGCACTGAATCACGAACGCGCTGAAGAGGAATCACGCGGCTTGATCCGCTGGCTGCGACCGGACTTCCAAAACCCAGACGGACGAACACAGACCGGATTTGAGAACACAGACGACGGAGACGAAAAACCGATCAAGACACCAATGCCTAAAGTCGCAAAAGTCGCTTGGCCCAAAACGCTTCCCGAGCGCATTCGCATCGTCCGTGATGCCCTCAACAACCAGCAACGTCCGATCGGCGTCGAAGCCATGTCCAAGCGATTCAGCAGTGCACCCAAAGTCGCTGTCAAAGAGATTCTCGACACGCTAGTTGAAGTCGGCCAAGCTCGCCTGACTGATGATGGAAGCTACGCAAAGTAAAGTAAGGAACAGAAGTGCAAATTAAGAATCTTTGCTATTGGTTACTGGTTCAGAGCGCGTTCGGAAAAACTTTGAATAATAAGCCGCTCGGCATAATCGTAGCGGCGATCGGTGGTGCAACTTTGCTCTACTTCGATATCTTCGGAAGTGATGACGCTTGGGTAAATTCACACCCTCAAGAAGTCTTCCGGATTTTCATTGGAATTCTTTTTGGTGGCGCTGCAATCCAGTTGCTCCGATGGATAGGTGAATGGTCTGCTGGCAGTGGAGCGACTGAGGGGTCTTCAATATCGGAGCTTCTCATTAGCGTTGGACGAATCGTTCAATGGAAATCCACACGGTTTCGTAACGCACTTCCAAAACTGGCAGGCAAAAGTCCTTTTGAGATCATCACACAACCGACGGAACAGATTCAGTTTATTCTCGACGAAGCGAACGACTATTTTCGCAGGCATAGAAAAATTGAAGGCAATCAGCTTGAAGTGACTGTCTTAAAACAATTCGCGGATGCATCGATATGGGAGTTTATCTTTTCGTCCAATCCAAACCGATCGCAAAAGAATGCGACTTCATTGATGAAGGGCCATTCCGCAGCTGCAAAAGCCCATCAAAGTGGAGTTCCATGCTTTCACGCGAGTAAAACCTTGGCTAGCAAAAACAACCTGTACCTGCCAAGCGCTCGAGACATTGGCGATGGCAGTATTTTCTGTTATCCAATCAAACTTGCCGCTCCTTCCGGCTCAGTCGAGTTTGTCGTTACTTTCACAACCTATGGCAAACTGCTCTGTGATCCGAAGAATCTAATAGCGAAACAGGGAGTTGAGTTTATTTTGACGGAGTTTGTCAGACGAATTGAACTGGAACTAATACTTTGGACGATCAAGGACTTTAAAAAAGGTGATCGGCAGTCTAAACTACCAAAGAGAAGGGGGAAAAATTGATTATGACTGCGGCAGAATTTATGAAACGACTTGGCTTTCGTTCCCCAGACAATCCGATCGATCGCGACGCTCATCTATTGAGTCAGCTAGCAGAGCGCATGAAGCAATCTGACGCCGAAATTAGAGAACTTGCAAAGCGCCAAAACGTTGAAACTCGCGGTAATTCTAGCACCGCCAAGATAGCCATTTCTCGCCAGTAGAACTCTGGTTTAGAGGCGAATCGAATGCTTGATCTGCCGATCGCGCAAGCGATGAAGAGTAATGCCAAAAGATCGGCATTAGCTCCTATGCATTTTAGGAAGGTAGGCAAGCGTTCTTCTTCAACTAATATTGATCATGCGCTCGTTCAAGACCAGCAGCAGTAGGAAGCAGATTGCACGTTGCACTAAGAATGACTTTTTTCAGCGTGGTTACGATTTAGATCATAAGCTTCTCGCTCATTAAGTTCTTTTAGCGAAGCGGCCATGTTGAAGAAAACCACGATAGTTTCTAGAACGACACGGCAGATCAAAACACCAAAGGCCAGGAACACTGTGAAAAAAATTGCTCCTATTGGAAAAAGGGTCTTTTCTCTCCATGTCGCTCCAGGGGAGAACAAAAAAATCACATAGCCGAGTGTAAATGCCAAAGTTTGAGCGGCAAAAAGAACCAGGACAAAAACCCACAATACACGCAGAATCATCGGTGTGACGTAACGATCTAGCTGCAAATCAAAGAGATCCCAAA
>JBGSKY010000262.1:0-18832 GCA_041740995.1 Pirellulaceae bacterium | reverse complement strand
CATCGGTCCACGCCACACAACCGCTTGGTTTGGCTCGATCAGAAATCCCATCGACATGACCGGCATTCCATCGCACATGATTGGTTGGATCTTGCCATCGAGCACTTCTGGCCGATGATTGACGCCTAACAATGTTGGGATGCTTGGACCATAAACATCAGCGTCCATCAACCCGACTCGGGCACCCATTTTTTTAAGCGTTAACGCGATCGAAGCCGCCACCGTGCTTTTGCCGACACCGCCTTTGCCAGCTGCCACAGCGATCACACTGCGGACCTTTAATCCGATCTGGCCAATAGACGGGATCGGTCGTTTGTCAGGCACCAAGTTCGCGGCTACCGAAGCGATACCATCGGCGTTGGCTTGCAAGTGTGTCGTCAAACGTTCGACGATTTCGTCGGCGATCGGCAGCGAGTGCCCCGCCAGCGCAAGGTCGAACTCGACGTGACCGCCGCTGATCCGCAGATTCTGGACTTGTCCAGTTTTTGCCAACGGTCGACCAGTGGCCGGGTCCTTGAACGATTCGAACGCATTTTGTATTGCCGAATGAAGACTTGCGTCAGACGCCATCGAAAACCAACCTTGCCCAAAAAGAAAATCGACTGCCGAACTTCAACCCAAGACTGTGACCGACAAAAAATCTGCTCTATCACGCTTTTGCACATGGGAGAAGTCTTAATTGTACCGCCAATCAGCAATTCCGAAACAGCGATCCGGGCTTATATGCGTGTTGTAAGCCAGGACAGGTCCCAGCCTACCTTCTAGATTGCGCGGCGCGTTAGGCGGCGTTGGCGATAGTATTTGAGGCCGGGCAGAAAAAACGCCAGACCGCTGACCACTGCAAAGATTGTATGGGCCTGGGTTGGAATGATTGCCATGAAGACTGCCGCGACCAGCAAAGCGCCGGTTTGCAAGTAAAACGCACCGCTCAACATGCCCGCTTTAATACCGAAAACCATCGCGGTGATCACACCAAGCATTGGGCTGAGAGCGAGAATGTCCAGGCCAAGCCACCACTCCAGTGGGAACAGAGCCGCAATTGCAATCATGCTCGCCCCCCAAACGTGAGCGATTTGACGCTCGACGAAAGTCACTGGTCCCATCCGACGTCGCAAAGCCCAAAAGACCGCTGCCCAAGCCCCCAAGCCGACCGTCCAAACCCCTGCGTAGGTGTAACGGTTGGTGACGTCTTCGTACCGCAACCACTGCGTAAGCAAGCATGCAATCACGAGAACCATCGAATGCCAAATCCAGAGCAAGCCCCAGTTCTCTAAGATTGGTGCATGGTGGGTTTCACGCAGCAATCTTGCGACGATCTGGGAGAACTGACCCGAGCTAGCAGAGACCGGCTCGTCTCGCAAAAACGCTTCCAAATCGTCGGCCAGATCGTCGGCCGATTTGTATCGCAAGTCAGGTGGTTTTTGCAAGCAACGAATAACGATCATTTCTAGATCGCGATCGATTCGTGGCTCCAGTAGCCGTGGCGCTGGCGGATCTTGCTCGATAATTTTCATCGCCAGCTCGATCGGCGAGTTAGCAACCAGCGGTGGCCGGCCGGTCAGCGCATGATAGAGCACTGAACCGATGCTGTAGATGTCTGACGCTGGACCAATTTGCTGCTCCTGTCCAGTCGCTTGTTCTGGAGACATATAAGTTGGCGTGCCGAGGATCGCGCCGGTGCGAGTCAATTGCTCTTGGTCACCGGACGTCAATTTCGCCAAACCAAAGTCGGTCAGCTTCGGTTGCCCTTTGGCGTCGAGCAAAATATTGGAGGGCTTGATGTCGCGATGAATAATTCCTTGCGAGTGCGCGTAAGCAATCGCGCGACAAAGCGGTGCCATCAACTGAACGGCCCGGCGTTGCGGTATCGGACTGCGGCTGATTCGTTGCATCAGCGTTTGCCCGCGGACAAATTCCATCGAGAAAAACGGTCGTCCGTCAAGCTCACCGACTTCGTAAACCGGAACAATATTTGGATGGCTCAGCCGGGCCGTCGATTCGGCTTCAACGAAGAATCGTTTTCGTTCTTCAGTTGACGCAACACGTTCGCGAAGAATCATTTTGACAGCGACTTCGCGACCGAGACTTATCTGTCGCGCTCGAAAAACCACACCCATCCCACCGCGACCGATTTCTTCAAGTAGATCAAAATCTTCGACTCGCATCGGCAGTTTTAAGTGCAACGAACCATTGCTTTCGCCGTTGCTAGCGTCCGAATTGGCGACGCCGATGGCATCGGTCACCATCACAGTGCCCCAAAGCTGTCGCAAGTCATCGGCGAATTCCGGTTGCGAGTCGCACGCCTCTTTCAGCGTCGTTAGCTCGCCTCGTTGCATTCGATCGGTCAGTGCTGAAAGGTAACTGGCCAGCCGTCCGTCATACGAATTCGGGTCCGAGTCTTCGTCATCTGGTTCGGCGCTGTCAGAATCGACACGTTGTGGATTCGGGCTATTGTCCAGTGATGCGTCTGACGGCGTCGCGATGGCGACCTGTGGCCCAAAGAGCTTGGGGGCTTTCAGATCGATCGTCTCATCAAGACTAGGATTTTTACGACGCATTTACAATCAGCTTAAATTTTCGTCGATAGCGCTTTGGCGTATCGGATTGGAAGCCATCATGGCATTGGCGTTCTTTCAAGAGCTTTCGTCCGTTGGCGATTTCCAATCGACTGGCAGCAGCTCGCTGTTTTGTTTGTTCAGCAGTTCTCGCAATCGGCGTAAAGCTCGCAGATATCTCATGCTTGTCGCTGGCTCGGTCAGACCAAGCTCCTGGGCGATTTCCAAATTGCTGAGCTGCTCATAGTGTCGCATCAAGATGATCTCGCGGTCTTGGTCACGCAACTGATGGACCGCTTGTTCGAGTTGCATCGCAATCTCACGCTGAGTTGCTGCTGCCGCTGGGGTCAGTTCGCCATCGCACAGCTGACCTGCCAATTCAATTGACGACTGATCGACTGTCGCCGGTGCATTGAGGCTCATCTCCCGATCGACGCTGCGTTTAGCCGAAACCGCGTGACGACGATGAGCGTCGATAATTCGATCCCGCGCGATTTGGCGAATCCAAAGATGGAAAGCCATCGGCGGCTTTTCAAGATACGTTTGCAATCGCCGACTCGCTTCGATGAACACATCTTGTAGAACGTCGCTCGCATCGACCCTTCGCGAAACCCGATTGTTCAATCGCAGGTGGATCATCCGACGAAGCGCCTTTCGGTGACGGTCAAACAATTTGTCGACCGCACCGTCGCTACCTTCGCGAACTTGAACCAACAATTCGTCGGTCAAGTCATTTTTCGGCGAGAGCGAGTCACTCATTAAATCATCCGGTTGTGGGAAACATTGTCCATCTCGTTGAGAGTCTTTTCCGAGAAGAACTCCTAGTATAGCTGCCTACTGGCTATGTCACTATGCAAAGTGGGATAGGCTTTGAGCAAGTATGAACGATGAAAACCTAGCAGAACGCGGATTGTATTGCTCCCAATCAGTTATCAAGAAAATTTACGCGGCGTTTGGCTGTATTACTGAACTTTCTGCTCGGTTGCCGACGGCTCAACCGCACCAATGTTGTCGTTAAGCAGTTTTCCGAGAGCTAAACCGCGTGCTTCCAAAGTTATCACTTTACCCGTCCGGTCGAGCAGAATTAAAGTCGGTATCGCGTTTATTCCGTAAGTTGACGCCAATCGCGTGGCCGCGTCGGAGTCCGCATCCCAGAGTACCGTCCATTCGATTTTTTTTTCGTCGATGAACTTTGTCAGCTCATCTTTGGACTGGTCGACGGAGACCGACACAATGTCGAATCCTCGATTTCGGTAAGCGTCGAACATCGATTTAATGTATGGCAGTTCTTGTTCGGTCGAGCGTTCCCAAGTTGCCCAAACGTATAGCAGCGTAAACTTGCCACGCGTCGAGGTAAGATCGAATTCACTGCCATCGAGCTTTTTACCAATAAATTCAAATGGCTTACCAAGCGAATCGATTCGTCTTGCATTCGCATGCAGCATATCGATCCAAACTTGAAAATCTTTTCCTTTTTTCTTTTCCAATATTTCAGCCGCCATCGCGTAGGCGTTTTTGGCGATGCTCAGGTCTTTGAGTTGTTCAAGGTTTTGGCCTGCCAGCAAAATCATTCTCAAGTCGCGTTCGGACGGCTCAGGTTTGGCTCGCAGGTACTCTGTAAACTTATTCATCGTAGTTTGTTGAGCATCAGGACCTTCGTTCCCCATCAACATCACCGCGCTACTCAAATAGGCCAATTCTGCGGCCGCAAATGCTGGTGAATCGCGATCTGTCATGTTCCGAATCGCCGTTTCCGATGCCGTCTTGATCGCTGTCTGCATTTCCGTGTATTGTTCCAGCGTAATTGGGTAGCGATTTTGCACCTCATCAATGAACTTCATCAACTCTGCTGGAACCTTCGTCGCTGGAACCTCAATTTTCACCCAAGGCGTTGCAGTCGGTGTTGAAGCATCCGCAGTCGCGGAATCCTTCGCAGAATCCAAAGTTTGCTGGCCTAATAAAAAAGACGGCTGGCAAAGCAGCATCGCAGAAAGCGTCAGCAATCGGACCAAATAACGGTTCGTATAGTCCAACAGATGGTCGAATGTTTGACTCATGGATTCAATGTTTCGGGCTCGATAAAGTGTCCAGCAGTAACAAAAACGGATGGGTGCGCGTCCGGCCAGCGATCCGGCTTGTCAGAACGTCGTCGAATCGCTTTTCAAGGGGCTCGAATTTGCCCTAGAAAGAGTGCTGCAGGTGTGCGATACTCGGAATAGAAATCCTAGTATTTGAAATGGAAATCGCATAGTGCTATGTCGGATTTCCGAGTTTTTGCTTGAAATGAAGAAGGACCCCAACGCGGATGTTTAAGAATCTGAACCCGGCTGCTCTCGGAATCTCCGGTCGACAAAGTGAACTGATTGAATTGGCGATGACCTATGGCTTCAAAGGTTTAGACATCGACTTAAACGACTTGGTAAAACGCAGCAAACGCAGCACTTTTGAACACGCTTCGCGATATCTCAAGAGCGCAGAAATCGGTGTCAGCGGTTTCGAAGTCCCGGTAGATTTGGACGCCGATGACGAAGCGTTCGCGAAGTCGGTTGCAGGACTGACTGACATTCTAGACGTAGCGTCCAAAGTCAAAGCGACCGTTGGATCGTTGCGACTGCCAGCAGCGACTGATCGGCTGCCATATCACGAATTTTTCGAAGTCCTTCGCAAACGTGTCGGCTTGATCGGCGATGCAATGAAAACTAGCGATATGAAGCTAGGTTTGTATTTCTCCGCCGCGTCGGAATTTCGCGTCGACAAGCAATTCAAATTCACAGCCGATGCAGAAACCTTTTTGGCTTTCTTCAACGCAGTTAACCATCCTGCAATCGGCGTGACGATTGACACTTGGTCATGGACCGTCGGCGGCGGGACCGTCGAACAGTTAAAGAGTATCGACGCTGCTAAGATCGTTTCGGTTCGATTGGCCGATGCCGAAGTCGAGCTCGATGTTGAGAAGGCTAGCTACAAGAATCGCTTGATGCCCGGTGAAGATCGCTTGGTCAAAAACCTCGAAATCATTTCACATTTGGCTGCTAAGAAATACGCTGGACCAGTCGCCGCAGCCGGACATCAATCGACGCTCAGCGGGATGACTCGCGATGCGATCGTTGCTTATGCCCAAGATTGTGTCGACAAAGTTCTGACTGCCGCTGGCGTGCCGACGGAGACACGCAAACCAGAAATGTTTGTTGATCTTTATCAGCCAGCCTACGCAATGGCCGAGTAAGCTCGCTATACTTGCACCAGAAAACGCGTTTCAATGAGACGCGATTTCTGCGGATTAGGCTTCTGGCTGTCATATAATGAATGTCAGCCTCGGGACTTAATGACGACGGACCGGTGGTCTGTCACACCCGTAAATTGGCTTCTTCCAAGTTACAAATCACCACGAATACCAAGAGTCACTGAAAACGACTCGACTTCTGACATTAATTTCCCGCAGGTATTGATCCTTGGTCGATAGCGTCAATCTTATCTATTTCCCACACCCGACGCTGGTTTACAAGAGCAAGCCGATTGCCCGGGTCGATGAAAATTTGCCGAAACTTATAAGCCGAATGTTCGACTTAATGTACGAACATCGTGGCGTAGGGCTGGCGGCCAATCAAGTCAACGTGCCGCTGCGTTTGTTCGTTGCCAATCCCTCGGGCACGCGCGGCGAGGGCGAAGAGTTTGCCTTTCTTAACCCTACGATCTCTCGCCAAAAAGGGAGCGAGGAAGCGGAAGAAGGTTGCTTGTCGTTGCCTGGCGTCAACGCAATGGTCAAACGTAGCAAACATCTTCACCTAAGCGCCTACGACCTCCAAGGACGCGAAGTCGAAATAGATTGCGAAGGTTATTTGGCGCGGATCATCCAACACGAAATCGATCATTTGGATGGTGTCATGTTCATCGATCGGCTGGACCCGACCAAAGCTCGGGCAGTCGAAGAAGATGTTGAAGATTTGATCGTCGAATTTGAATCCAAGAAACGAACCGGCGGCTTTCCTAGCGACGCAGAGTTGAACGAAGAGCTGGACGACTGGCTTAGCCGCTACGCTTAAGCAAAGGCTTCTCGGTTATGCGAATCGTATTGATGGGCACTGGACCATTCGCTGTTCCAAGCTTCGATGCGATTGCGAAATCGTCAGACGAAATTGTCGCGGTGATTACCAAGTCGCCCGTGCTCGGGAGCAAAAAACCGATCATAAACCCGGTCGAGCAGTGGGCGTTGTCCGCGAATCTGCCCTTGTATTTTCCAGCCACTATTCGCGATTCTGCGACAATTTCCATGCTGCAGGACATGCAAGCCGATTTGGCGGTCGTTTGCGACTACGGCCAAATTTTGAACCAAGCCGCCCTATCCAGCTTTCGGCTCGGCGCAATCAACTTGCATGGCTCGTTGTTACCTCGCCATCGTGGCGCTGCCCCGGTCCAATGGTCGTTGCTGACTGGTGACTCGACTGTCGGCGTGAGCATTATTTGTATGACCGTCGGTTTAGACGCTGGCCCGATTCTGACTACTGCCGCGACGCAAGTTTTACCGCATGAAAACGCGGCGGAACTGGAGCCAAGACTTTCTGAGTTGGGCGTCCAATCGACGCTCGATGCCATCGATCGTTTGAGAGCTTGTGACTCGATCGACGACGCAATGAGAAGCGGCATCGCTCAAATCGACGCGGAATCATCGCGTGCCCCACGGCTAAAAAAGTCCGACGGGCATCTAAATTTTTCTTGGAAGACGAACTTGCTTGATCGCGTTATCCGCGCGATGCAGCCTTGGCCTGGAGCGTTCGCCGACCTGGAAATTGATCCTTCCAAAACCATTCGCGTCCTCATTCATCGAGCAAGAGTTTCTGAAATCACTGCGCAATCGCCGCCCGGGTTGGAGCCCGGAACGTTGGTCATCGATCCGCAATGGATTGGGAAGGCCAACCTCGGTGTTGTCACCGGCGACGGTGTATTAGTTATCGATAGCTTACAACCGGCGGGCAAACGAGCTATGTCGGCAAAAGATTTCGCCGCAGGTTACGCTCGCCAGAAGCAAGTTCGCTTCGTTTTACCGCCCAATACAACTCTGGTATCCTGAATCTCGCGTTGCAGTTTGATTGTCGATTTTGACCAGCGTAAAAAGCGATTTTGAAATTTAGAAAAATTATGAATCACAAATTTTGTCGTCATTTCGCTCTGCCGCTTTCGCTGCTGGCTTGTTTAGGTGCTGACGCGTTTGGCGATGATTGGCCACAATTCAACGGCCCGACCCGAGACGGTGTTTTGCCGACAAGCTATTCCCTCGAAGCGTTTCCGGACGCTGGACTTCAGAAGAATTGGTCGACGCCAATATCTGGCGGCTACTCAGGCCCCGCGATTGCCGACGGCAAGGTCTATGTAACTGATTACGCGATTAAATCGGGTAAAGTTACCAACAACCCCGGCGGACGTGACGAGCTCGAAGGTGACGAGCGATTGCATTGTCTAGACGCAACGACCGGCAAAGTGATTTGGACCTATCAATATCCACGAAGCGTCGATGTTTCGTTTGGTATCGGCCCACGAGCCACTCCGACGGTCGATGGCCAGAGCGTCTACTCGCTGGGTTCCGAGGGCGATTTGATCGCAGTTGACACCACCAGCGGCGAACTTCGATGGAGCCTTTCGTTGAAGGAAAAATACGGAGCAGAAACTCCGCTGTGGGGCTTTGCAGCCTCGCCGCTAATCCACGGAGAATTGCTCTACACACTCGCCGGCGGAGAAGGAAGTGTTGCTGTTGCGTTGAATAAAAACAGCGGCCAAGAAGTCTGGCGCGCACTTTCTTCGTCAGGCGTTGGTTATTGCCCACCAACGATGATAAATTCCGGCGACGAATTGCAGCTGCTAATTTGGGACGCGAAAAATCTCAATTCGCTAGATCCTGCGACTGGCAAAGTAAACTGGACAACTCCGCTAGCGCCCAGCTACGAGATGTCGATCGCGCCGCCGTTGCAACATAAGGACTTACTTTATGCCAGCGGGATCGGCGACGTTGCAGCGATGTACCGCATCCTTCCAAAAAATTCTGGAGTCGAAAAGTTGTGGGAAGGTAAAGCGAAAACGGCGGTTTACTGCTCCAACGCCTCTGGTGTATTTACCGATGATTTAATTGTTGGTAGCGATTGCGGCAGCGGCGAACTTATCGCGGTAAATCCAAAGGACGGTGAACGCTATTGGGCGACGATGCAACCTACTGCTGGCGGAGATCGACGGGCCAGCCACGGGACTGCGTTTCTGAGCAAGGGACCCGAAAATCGCTACTACCTGTTCAGCGAAACCGGCGATCTCATCGTGTCTAAAATTAGCCCCTCGTCGTATGAAGAGCTTTCGAGAACACATTTGATTGACGGAACTAACACTTGGCAAGGCCGCAACGTCGTATGGGCCTATCCGGCGTTTTCGAACGGCAATATAGTCGTCCGCAACGATCAAGAAATCGCCAGTTTCAAATTGCCATAAAGCCAAAAGCCTAGCTAATTCAGGTCGCCGCTTACATCTTCCCGTCGCGCCGTGCGGCAACCGATTTTTTTAGCCGAGCCACCGATCGGCTAATTCTGAGCTACCATTGAATTCAGTGTTCTTCGCGACTTGCGCGTCCCGACCTTTTCGTCGATCGGTTTATAGGGCAATCATTTTCGCTTTTCGCAGCGACTGAAACAGTGGCTTCATGGAAACATTGTTCTTTATTCTGCTCTTTTTGCTCGTCTGGATGGGGACCGGCCACCTGATGTGGTTGGTCGTGGCCGCATGTTTTCGTGCCCTATCATCGCCGCATTGCGACGTTTGTAACGAAGTTTGCCCGCCCGGAAAAACTCGCTGCCAAGCGTGCGGACAAAAATCGATTGCGAACTCGCAATGGGATTCGGCCGAACCCTCGCGCCCCGATCCACTGAAAGACGTCACAGCGGCCACACGACTTTTGCAGCTCGCTGAATACAAAAAATGGATTACTCCCGAACAAGGCCAGGAGCTTAAAAGCAGCATCGCGGCGATGAAACGGCGAGTCCTTGAAGAGGAACTTTTAACTCAACCTGTTGCTGCCAAAACGTTAATCGAACATTTAGATTTGGGTGTCAGCGATAATTCGGAGGATAGCATTCCGACGACTGCGCCATTGGTTCGGGCAATCGAAAGAACCGAATCGCATCCATTAGAACAAGTCGAAGCACCGGAGGTTTTCGCGAATTCAGCGACTAGCAAAGTTTCGCTAAAACAGCGATTGACGAAGGACATGTTGCAAGCGTTCATGCAGCAAGCGAACGTCAAGTGGATCGAGCTGATCAGCGCGGCTTTAATCGTCATCTGTTCAGTCGGTTTAGTCGTCAGTTTGTGGAGCACACTTTCCAATACGAGTCGATTTTTTCCAGCGATCTTATTTTGTTTGGCAACTGTAACCGTCCATGCAGCGGGGCACTACACGTTGTGGAAGTGGAAGCTGCGTAGCACATCACGCGGCGTTTTGCACATTGCGTTGCTGCTAATACCATTGGCAGTCCTAGTTGGAATCTTGTTATCACGACGGGCTGACCAGACCATTGAGTTCGATAATGGCACTATCGCAATCATCGTTTCCGGCGCGCTCGTCTATAGCTCCCTTGCGTGGTGGACCAGCCGCACTTTATTTGGTCGCCGCCATTGGTTCGTGACCGCCGCCACGGTTACTGCGTGCGTCAGCTTGCTGCTTTCACACGTCTTCCGAGAGCTTGGGCAGGCATCGTTGTTGGCGATGACAACTGATTTCGGACCGATGATGGCGTCAAGTTTCGCGGCGGCATTTTATCTGACTCAATCCAATGCGCGGCGTTGGGCGTTGGGGCGACCGATACTAAGTCGATCCTTTGCCATGGTCGTGCAGATTCTCTTTGGTGTGCTGACGGCGGGCATATTTTTCTTACTTCGATTTGGAGCAGCCGGGCTTCAATCAACAACTTTTTTTACAGCAGCCGGTGCGATTGCATTTGTCTGGCTTGTTTATTCGGTTGCCAGTGTGGTCGGCTTTCGAAATCTAGAATTGTTTAGCTCCGAGGGATTGCTTGGTAAACACCTCGTTCGAGCAAAACAGTCTGAGCTGGGCGGCGGAACGACGTCACAATTGATCTCAATTTGCCATTGGGTTTTTGCATCGACGATTACTCCTGCACTGCTCTGGTTCGCTTGGCAAACTGCTGAGACTCGACCTGCAATCGTTGGTCTGTTGGCGCTTATGAGCATCTGGTTGTTCTCGCTTTCGCGATTCGGAGGCTTTCCAATGCCGCGGACTGCGATTGCGATCAGCGCCGCGTTTGCGATCGCCTTCAGCGTCGAAGGCGTCATCAATCGTGTCTACAATTTGCAGTTGTCTGATTGGCTAGAATGGCCCAAAGTCGCTGGGATGATTGTGACCGCGTTTCTATTTGGTGCTTCGTCGCGGATTTTTCCGGCCTGCTGGCGAAAAGCATATCAAACGACCGCGATTGTCTCGTCCGCCCTCGCCACACTTGCCGCTTGTGCCGCTGCGATGTTGCAGCTAGGCGGTCGCCGCGAATTTGCCGTGTGGCCTGAACTGGTGTTGGCTTGGGTCGGTCTGGCCGCTTTGGCGCTGGTCATCTACTGGGAATGGCGAGCCGGACGTGGGGAATCGGAGCGACTGGTCAGCGTTCATCGACTGGCAGACATTATCTCGATCTTGGGCGTCGGATTCATCGGTATCGCGGCCCTGCATTACGTTCGATTGAACACAAGCTTCACCTTGCTCGGCGATGCGGTTAAGAACTATCAGTTGAACGCCATCGCGCTTTGCATGGTCGCCTGCGCGTCGTCTCTGAGCGGTTGGATACTCGCGCTGATCGGCGGTCGCCCTGGGCATCGGGCCGATGAAGATACCAAATCAAAAATCTCTTTCCTCAGCGGCTTATCGATCCGTTTGAGTGAGTTGTTAACAATCATCGGACTGATAGCAGCTTTGATTTCGTCGGCGATCGTCTTTTGGCCTGAGAACCGCTGTCAGCTCGAATTGTTTTTTGGCTGGGTGATCGTTTTCGCAACTTTTGCTTTGTCTGATGTCTACCGCAGCGTACCAATTCGCGAAGTGTTTCGATTGCTGGCTGGCGGTTGGGTTGCGATTGTGCTTTATCATCATTTGAATCATAGCCCGCTTGCAGCAAGCCTGAACAGTTTCGCAATTATCTCCTTAAGTTTGGCTGTTTGGACTGTCGTTACAACGGCGTCGAAAGTCGTCAATCGGTGGTCGCGATTGCAATGGAATGCGGATCAATTCTATTGGGCAACCGGTCTCGCTGGCGGTGTCAGCTTTGGCGCGACGTTGCTGATGCTAATTTTTCCAGCCGCCTCTCAACTCTGGCAAAGCCTAATTGAGGTCCAATCGCCTGCGATCGCTGAAAGGCAATTGCAGTTGCCAGACTTCTTAAAACAATTTTCTGTAGTCGAAGTTTCCGCCGTTGCGATCTCTTTCGGAGCGATCGTGGCGAGTATTTGGATGGTCTCCGGCCGTGATCGAACACAGCGATACACTAGACTCGTTTTTAGTTGGCTGCTTGCGATGACGCCGTTCGCATTAGCTCTGCTAGTTGCATCGGCGGTTCCCATTCCATACACGCTTGTTGCGGTTGTCTGGACGTTGGCATTTGGTTTAGCAGGCTTGATTGCTCTTCAGAATTTTGGTCTTTCACCTGCGGACCAGCCATTGGCAGTCGCCCAACCGGACGGTTCGCTTCTCTCCGCAGCACTTGACTTTGGATTGGTAATCACTGTGTTTTTGCTGACCGTATTGAGCGGGCTTGCGTTCAATTATGCGTGCACACATCAGTTGCCATCACCGCTGATCCAAGGCAACTGGTTTCACTCGCAGATGTGGATGTTGCCTTTGACGCTAGTCTTATCGACCGGTTGGGTCTACTCCAGCCTTCGCCGCGTCCCACTTACGTCATGCCTTGTCGTCGCGTACGCGTTGGCGACTTGGGTTGCATGTAGCGGATTACTGATTGATCATCGCAACCAGACTGGTTTCATCGTGAAGTTGATTCTCTTTGCCCAGCTGTTCATTGCCGCATCGCTCATTTTGCAATGGGCACGTGTTGGACTTGAATCCAGTCGCGTCCGTCTGATGGTCAGATCCACGGCATCGTCCCGACCGTACCGATATAACATCAGGATGCACCAGAGTTGTCTTACGACATCCAATTTGATGCTTCAATCGTTGCTCAGCCTCTGCGCTTTGTCGGCGTTGAGCTTATTTCGCGTTTTGGGCCGGTCTGAATTGTTGGCTTATTTGACAAGCCCGCTTGCGATCTTAATCGTTATTTTGATGTCGGCGACTCTTTTTGCTTTGCCTACGCTGCGTTCGATGCAATTTCTCAACCGTCATCGATTTGCCATCACGGCAATGCAGCTTATCAGTCCAATCGTCGTGTTGGCTATTGCCCGTTACGGTCGTTTGATCGGTTCGCCGCTGCCGAGTTATCACGAAGTCTTGCGTACGTCGTTTGCAATGTCGATCGTTATTATCGCGCTGATGATTGTCGATTCGATTCGTCAAATTTTCAGTCGTTGTCGAAGTTCGTTTTCAAACGTCGCGGAACTACGAACGATCAAACAATTACTGCCGCTAAAACGCATCTCTCGGATCGATGCGCGTGCGACGCTGATTTTACGTGGATTGTGCACGACGGTCCAGTTCGTGGCTATTGCGGTCATTATCGGACTAGCTGTAACCGAATCCGATCGCATCCTGTCAACTGTTGTGCTCGCGTCGCTCTCCTTGATGTTTTTGTTGTGGAGTTTTAATACAAGCTCGCTTTGGGGTTACGCTAGCGCAGTCCTGGCATGTTTGGCGATCATCGAAAGCGACTGGTTCCATGCTCAACCGACCGCGTTAACTTGTTTACTGACTGTTCTGTACGGGCCGCTGGCAGTTGCTTTGAGTTCTGTCGGTTTGCGAACGCTGATAACCAAGTTTACAAACGCAACATTGCGCGAAAACTCCGACACGACGGCCTCAGAAGTGTTGAATCCTGCTCTTGGTCTTCGTCAAATTACGATGAAGCAATTAGAGCATCGCGTGCTGCAGATCGAAGCGGCGGTTGCGTTTGCGCTGCCGACATTGATGTTGCTGCTTAGTTTGTTTGTAGTGCTCGACAACGATGTACCACGACTAGGATTAGCGGCGGCGTTGTCGATCACGCTAGTTGTTGCGGCGCTGGTGCTGAGCGGCCTAAATTTCTTTACCCGGGTCACTCGATCACAAGTCACGCTTTACGTCGCTCTGTTCGCCGTCATGCTTTTATCAATGGCTTGGCTAAGCTGCGGCGCAGGATTGTCGAAACAGTATGGCTGGATGTTGTACCTTGTGTCGTTTACCGCAACGCCGGCCTTGGCTGCTGCATGGATACGAACGCTCAGCCGCTCCTCTTGGATTGCCAACGGGACCAGCCCCATCAGCCAGCGGCTTCGGGAAATTAACGTCGACGCGAGCTGCCAACAATTGTTTCTATTCCATCTTGTCGTCGCGATTGTCGGGCTTGTACCGACGGTCGTCTTGTCATTGATATGCTCCGATGCCAATCTCCGCAGCATCGCGTCGGCGATTCCATTTCTTTCTGCGTTATCGTTGCTCTGGTTACCTCGTGACGCAGTGGCTTATCGTTGCAGTTCGATCGCTCTGTTGTCGCTTAGCGTGTTGTTGATGAGCATTCGCGACTTGCCGTCTTTGATTGATGGCACACCACAGATTTTTTATCTGCACGCCGTTCATTTGTTTGGTGGCTGCATCGCCTACGCAGCGGCTCTGATTGCGGTTGCGCGGTTGGAGATGGTCGATAAATCTTGGAACAGTATCCTCTATCGCAGCAGTTGGCTAACGTGTTCGTTGGCATTTGTTTGCGGCGCGATTGGGCTGGCGATTCCAACGTTAAGCGGTCAAGGAAGTTTGCCGTCAGCGCAGAGTTTTCTGTTAAAGCTCGCTGTGTTGGGCGGCTGGATTTTGCTGGCTGGTCGTGCGTTGCAGTTTTCCGTTAAGCCGGTGTTTAATGAGCCTGATCGATCGATGCGGCAAAGGAAATTTGCAGTTTATGTTGTGGAAGCAATTGTTGTTGCTTTTGGACTTCAGATTTATGTGTTCTTTCCGGAGCTTTTCGGCGGCTGGGTTCGAGAATGGTGGCCGGTCGTGGTGATGTTCATTGTGATGACCAGTATTGCGATCGGTCAGTTGCTCAAGCTCGATCGGTCCGAAGTTTTTGGCAATCCGCTGCGTCAGACCAATCTGTTGTTGCCGCTCTTGCCATTGTCGTCGGTTTGGATCCTACAACAACAAGGCGACTGGACGCAGTGGTCCAACTACGGTTCGCTTTTGATCGGCGCGACGATTTTGTACAGCGTGCAGAGTTGGATTTATCGATCAATGCCGCTTCAGATCGTTGCGACGGTGACAGGCGTTTTGAGTCTGTGGTCGTTCCTTTTGAATCAAGAAACAACGCGGTTCTTGATGCATCCTCAATTCTGGTTGGTTCCTCCAGCGATATCGGCGCTTTACTTCGTTGAGCGAAATCGCAATCAGTTCTCGCGATCGGTGTTGGTCGCTGCACGATACTTCGCGGTCTTGACGGCTTACCTGAGCAGTACGGCCGACATGTTATTGTTATCGTTCGGCGGTTCGATTTGGATGCCAATTGTGCTGCTAGCGCTCTCGATGTTAGGCGTCGCAATTGGGATGGTAAAGCGGATCACTCCACTGCTCTATTGCGGTGTCACTTTTATTTTGGTCTCGCTCGTTGGCATGGTTTGGCACGCGCAGCGAGCGATTGGCGAAGTCTGGCCATGGTGGGCGTTCGGCATCGCATGCGGTGTCGGCTTGATCGTGCTGCTTGGTTACATCGAAAAGAATCGCGATCGCGTGGCGACGTATCTCCGCACCTTGAACGCTTGGGACTGAATAAATCTACAGGCAGTTGCTGAGGTGTATTCGTAAGCATTCGGACGAATAGTGTTCGGTTGTGGCGAGCCGTTGTTTGGACTGGAGATGTCCGGTTTTTATGCTATCTTTTGGCCGGGCGGGATACGCTTATTTTTTCCTCAATGTAAAGGCCGCTAGATTCGTGACAAGCTATTTGATTGCCGGTAATTGGAAGATGAATCTTTCCAAGAGCGATTCGCTCGCGTTGGTTAAGGGAATCATCGAACATCTAAAACCAAATTCCAACGTCGGCGTGGCTGTTTGTCCGCCAGCGGTTTATCTTGATGCGGTGGCTGGTGCGTTAAAAGGCAGCAGCGTTGGACTAGGCGGCCAAAACCTCTATCCAAAGGCCGACGGGGCGTTCACTGGCGAGTTGAGCGGCAAGATGTTGGTTGACGTCGGTTGCCAATACGTAATCCTCGGGCACAGCGAACGTCGAGCAATTTTTCATGAGTCAGACGAGTTCATTAACCAGAAAGTCTACGCGGCCTTCGAATACGGATTGACACCGATCGTTTGCGTTGGTGAAACGTTGGAGCAACGGGAATCGAACAAGACCGAAGTAATCGTTCAGACGCAGCTTGTCGGTTCACTTGCTGGTTTGACGGCAGAGCAAATGGCAAAAGTCGTGATCGCTTACGAACCCGTTTGGGCAATTGGAACCGGTCGAACAGCGACTCCAGAACAGGCTGAGCAGGTGCATGCTTTCATTCGCGGTTGGCTGACCGAAAAATTCGGTCAGGCGGTTTCTGCTAAGATCATCATTCAATACGGTGGCAGCGTAAAAGCGGACAATGCAGAAGAGTTGCTTGGGCAGCCAAATATCAACGGCGCACTGGTCGGCGGTGCGGCGTTAAAGGCCGATGGTTTCGTAGCGATTTGCCACGCGGCAAAATAGCAACGTGTAGGCCAGGAGCGGACTTGGTATGCGCTCAGCCGGCTAGAAGTGTACGTCAGAACACGTCCTGGCTTCCGTTTAACTGGCAAGCTCTTCTAAAATGCCTTCCATGCCCGGCAGTTCGACGCCGCCGGTCAATTCGCGGATCGATTCGACGTGCAATTGTTTCGCTAATTTGATCGCTTTGTTGGTTGCCTCTTGGAGCGATGCTTGAAGCTGGGCTTGAAAGTCCGGTGTCAGCATGGCTGGGTCGACGGCAACTAACGTGACTTCACCCAGGCCATTCATTTCAATCCGAACCGAGTCACCAGGTATACTTCCGACAACGGTTTTTCCGGCGAGCTTTTGTTTCGCTTCAGCGACCTTCGATTTCATTTGGCCAAGGTTTTTAAGGAGGCCAGCAATCTGCGTCAGGTTTCCAATATTTTTGAACATGCGAGAAGAATTCTTTCGTTAGCGAACTATAAGATTCGAGGCTGTACAAATCGTCTTGTCACGAGCCCGTTTTATCATGAGTCGATAGAGTAGTTTGGTGGCACGTCAACTTTGATGACTTCGGCCCCAAGTGATTGAGCGAGTTTAGCAATCAAGTCATGACTGCTAACGTGACGTACCAATTGATGCTGGTTTGGCGCGTTGCGGGGCGGCGAGATATTGCCGGCTCCATTCGCGTTTCGAGTGAGCGTTCCAGCGGCTGCAGTTTGAAAACGAAGTGTTCGCTCAACGTTGCAATGTTGCTTGATTTTATCATTCAGCAGACGCATGTTTTCAACGTCACCAAACATTTGGATCGCAAAATCGCTGCCCGGTGGCAAAACGATGTCCCAGGTATCGCCCGCTGAATTTTCTGTCACGCTGATCGCCATTTCCGCGCAGCCACTGAGCATCCCGTCGCAATCTTTCGTCGCCGTCAGCCATTTTTGCAGCGGCGTAGCGTCATCGGAAAGCAACTGATCGACGCGATCAATTTTTTGGCTGGCACCGTTACTCGAATGGCCAAGTTCATCGTTGATATCGACGATTGAATTGGAAGTGATTGGTTCGCGGATTCGATCTGACGTCGCTACGGCAAAGCTCTCCATCGGCGCTGTCGGTTCTTCGCGAGTTGCTTGATCAAGTTCACCGGTCAGCGCGTTTTTTTTTTCGTCGGCTGCGACTATTGTTTGTTTTGTTGGGATGGTCGCTGCGATTGTCATCGCAGGTGCAGGCGCTTGCATTCGTGGCGGCAAGACGCGAGGTAAAGATGCATCGTCACGAATCGCTTGAGCGAGGTTGGCGACGCCTTGCAAGTCTTGCAAGTGACAAATCTGAACCAGCGTAATTTCTAAAAGAATGCGGCTCTGGACGCTATGACGCATTTTCACTAGCGTTTCATCGAGAATCTGAATCGCGGCAAGCAGCGTCATGGTTCCCCATTGGTCCGCCATCGCGGCAAGCTTGTCGACGTCTGCTGCGTTTGCAGTCCGCAATAATTCTGGATCCGCTTTTACGCTGAGGGCCATCAAGTCGCGAAGGTAACCGAGCAGTTGTTCGGCGATTTGTCCGGCGTCAACGCCCGCATCGATGGCTTGATCAAGCAACATTAGTGCTTCGCCAGCTCGACGTTCGATCATGCAAACTGCGAATGCTTCCAGACGTGAATCGTCAGCGGTTCCAAGCATCGAATGAACCATCTCGACCGTAATTTTGCTGTCCGAAAAACTCAGCATTTGTTCGAGCAATGATTGGCTGTCACGCATGGAGCCATTCGCCCGTCGGGCGAGCAAGCGTAGTGCTTCATCGTCAGCGATGGCATTTTCCGCGTCGCAAATTTCGCGCAGTCGAGCCTGAATTTTGTCTGATTTGATCGGCGCAAAATCAAATCGCTGACAGCGTGAGAGAACGGTAATCGGAATCTTTTCTGGATCGGTTGTGCAGAAAATGAATTTCACGTGCGGCGGCGGTTCTTCGAGTGTTTTTAGCAACGCATTGAACGCCGGCCCAGTCATCATGTGGACTTCGTCGATGATATAGATTTTGTATCGAGCGCGACTTGGTCGGACAGTCGCGTTGACTCTCAATTGACGTATCTCATCGATCCCACGATTGCTGGCCGCATCGATTTCGATGACGTCCATGTCTTCTCCGCTCTCAATCGAAGCGGCGAGATCTTCGGACGAACTTGGATCAGATTCAATCGCGTTGAGTGCTTTTGCAAAGATTCTCGCTGTACTTGTTTTACCGACGCCGCGAGCACCGGTAAAAAGATAAGCATGCCCCACGCGATCAGTTTGAATCGCTGTTTGCAACGCTGTGGCGACGGTTTGTTGCCCAATGAGCTCGTCAAATTCGCGTGGGCGGTAACGTCTCGCGACAACGGTGTATCGTCCAGCGATGGCTACAGAAGCTTCCGTCGGTTTTACGGCAGCGGCCATCGCGTCGTCG
>JBGSKY010000261.1:0-1772 GCA_041740995.1 Pirellulaceae bacterium | reverse complement strand
ATCGCCCAGGACTACGAGAAATTGGGTATCTCAAAAGGCCCAAACTCTTCTGAATTGTTGCTTGCTGACCTTAGAAAACAGGTCTTTCACATTGCTGAAGGCAAGGGCCGATAGTCGAAAGCAAGTTTCGTTCCGAAATCGCTGCGCGCAAAATCTTTGCGTGATTCGGGATTTATTGCTCATTGTTTTTTGATGCCTTTCCCGCGAGCACGAGCCGATTGCAACTTTGGCCTTCGACTTACTCGCATGGTTAATCGCACGTGCGAAAGGCAACATTCTATGAGTACTAGTAATCACTTGGAAAGATTTCGAGCCCGAACGTTCGCCAGCAATGGTTGTAAATGTGAAGAATATCTACTGACGCTTCGCAATGTTCCCTCGGAAAGTTCTCTCCATCGTCTATTTCGAGATTCTACCGCAGCTTGGCAGGAGCACCGATTCAAATACCGGCTAAACCTAGAAGCGTTGAACGTACATGGGGAGTCTGGTGAGATCCCCATGGAATCGAGTTACTATTCAAAATTTATCAATGATCCTAAAGGTTGTGAGGTGCTGGGGCCGGGAGCAATCCTAGGCTTACTCAGGCTCCACAACGTTACCACTATGCGTACTTTCGCGACCAACCGATCGTGAATCTTTTGCCAGATGCCCGACATCCGCCAGTTCCAAAAAATGTTTTAAACGGTTTTCCAATTGGGAAAGTCTTTCGGCAATTGACGCCATTGGCAGCCAGTTCGGTTGACGAAAAGAATTGCATTAATAATAAGTCTGCGATCAATCGGTTTGCGTCCCAAAAGGGACCTCGGTGGCAGAAGAGGAAAAAGCAACTGCCATTGATTTTCGGTAAGGACGCTGGGATATTGGCGGTCCATCGCCATGACTCCGTATTCCGTTATGGGATTTTTTCACAACGGTTTCATAGCGATTTTTTTATGCACATGTCAATTTCGGGACACGCTCTTAGCTCGACTTTTTCCGTTTTGCCGATGTTTGGATCGATAGTAATTGAGATTTGAAATGAGGCTTCCTTACGTCAGAATTGTCGTTTACTACAACTACAGTTCTTGGCAAGGAAGCCTCTATGATTCGTGTACCCGCTCAGTTTAAGCCGCTGCTGGATGATTTGGCAACTGTCTTTTCACGACCTGCTACCGCTCGACGTGTCAGCCTGTTTTTTGCCGCCGTTATTCTGGTTCGTGGCGATCGCACTGTCTCCGCCGTGTTGCGATTGCTCGCACTAATCGAGACGATTAATCCATCGACTTATCATCGCGTCTTCTCTTACAGAAAATGGTCCAGTCGAAAATTAGCATACGTGATTACGCGGTTTCTGCTGCAACGATTCGCTCGCAGTGGTGTCGTTCGCTTGTGCGGTGATGAGACAGTCGACGGTCATCGCGGCAAGAAGGTTTACGGCAAAGCTCGACATCGCGATGCGGTGCGAAGTTCGCATTCCCATACCGTCTATCGCTATGGTCATAAGTGGGTCGTCTTGGCTGTTTTGATCGACTTGCCCTACATGAATCGACCGGTGGCGTTACCTGTCTTGGTGGCGTTGTATCGCGATAAGAAGACAAACGCAGCCGAGCGACGCAGGCACAAAACGCCGCCTGAGCTGATGTGCGGTCTACTAGTGCTCATGTTGCATTAGTTTCCCGAGCGAAACTTCATTTTTGCTGGCGACAATGGCTACGGTACGCATCAGATGTGTCGCTTCGTAAAGCGGCATCGCAAGCGAATGACGCTTGTTAGTAAGATCGTCTCGGACGCCA
>JBGSKY010000260.1:0-30331 GCA_041740995.1 Pirellulaceae bacterium | reverse complement strand
TCGATTGGCTCGTTTGTGTTTTCGTCGAGCGTCAGTTTTTCGCCGAAGAGGACGTTGGTCGTATTGAAGCTTAGATTCATCGCCCGACCGCCCAGCTTTTCGATTTCTTCGGTCAGCCGCTCGTTAATAGTTCCGGCAAGTGTTTGCTCGACAATTTTAAGCACCGCTTCGTCGGTAACTCTGCGGCCTTTAAACCATTTGGGTTCGATCTTGGCCGCTTCCATCGCTTTGTTAATCGAAGGCCCACCGCCGTGAACGATTACCGGCCTCATACCGACGGTTTCCATGAAGATAATGTCGAGCAAAATGTGGTGCATGGCGACGCGGTCGTCCATCATCGAACCGCCGAGCTTGATGACGGTCGTTTTGCCTCGGAACCGGCGAATCCAGCCCATCGCTTCGATCAGCGTATCAGCTTTCTCGATCGCTTCTTGCATCATTGGGTGATTGAACTTTCAGTGTCGGTTGGCCAAGAATTATGCCACAAACGAAACAACGCTCGGACAGTTTGCCGAGCGTCAGTAGCAATATCAAGCGAATTTTCGTGGGCCGAATTGGAAAAACCGACGAATTTACAGCGATCTGGCACCATTTGTCAATCCACAAAGCCCTCGGGCGGGAGCAAGTCTGATTTTTACGCGGATAAATCAGCCGCTGGCCATTTGGCTTGGTCGTAACGCGAAAGTTTGCTTGCCGAAGAACCGGACGGCTCGCGCCGTGCCGCTAGCAATGCTTCACAGTGGTGCGGTGAAGCCTTAGCGGTATGGGCGCAAGCCCTCCGGTTCTTCTCGTTCCTCCGGTTCTTCTCGTTCATCCGGTTCGACTTGGTCACGCGAAAGTTTGCTTGTCGAGGAACCGGACGGCTTGCGTCGTGCCGCTAGCAATGCTTTGGATTGATTTTATAAGAACCGTTGCTGAAATGATGACTTCGCCAGCCAAACTGGCAAAGACCTTTTGGTCACAAAATCTGAAGTTGGGCTTGACGCGGTCTTCAACGATTCGCTAATCCACACGCTGCTAGCAAGGCTAGAGAAGCGCTAATTGCGATTTTGTCATTGAAAAATGGCGAGATGGCCAGCCAGCCAGTCAAATCGCAGAGCCATGAGCCGATCGAATAACACGGATGTTTTTTGAGGTTTTATGGCAAGGCATAACAAACTTGCTGCGTTTAAGAATTGGCACAACATGAGAACTTACCAACGTCCAACGTGGACGTCGATTCCGCAACAATCGCGAAAAGGAGTGTCGCGTTGAAAGTGAGAAATCCGTTGGGCAGCTTGCGACATCTGTCGGCTATTGCCGCGGCCGCATCGCCGACCCTTTTTAGCATCGTAGCGGGCAGCTTGATCCTTGCGACTGGCAACACCGCTTCGGCCCAGCTAAAACTACCGCCAACCTTGGCACCTCAAACATCCAGTCCGGCTGCACCAGCCGCGACTGCCCCTGCCGCTCCGGCGGCACCGCAACTGATGCCCAGCACCAGTGAGCAAGCCAGCCAGCTTATGCCGCCAAATCCGCTCCGCGATCGCGCTGTGGCGTTGACTGCTGAAGCGAAATTGGCAGTCGTGCGTGGCGATCTGCAAACCGCTCGTGGATTGATCGACCAAGCGAACAGCCTACGCGTTCCTGAGTCGGCTTACGCTGCAAACCAAATGCGTCCTTGGCAGGTCGCGATGGATTTGGCGCGGGCTGAAATGCAGCGGAACCCGCAACTGCAAAACAATATGGTTCAAACCGCTGGCGGAGTTATCCCAGCCGGTGGGACTGGCGATCCGGCCAACGTGGTTCAACAAGGCGTCTATCAACCAAACGTTGATATGTCCAAGATCCAACAAGCTGGTGCGATTCAAGTCGGCGACAACTTCGGACAACCATTGCCCGGATCGGTCGATGAATCGGCAAGCGCGGACTCGCTCTATCGTCAAGGCGTCGATGCCTTGTCCGCTGGAGATCGAGCAAAAGCTCAACAGCTATTTTCAGCGGCGTGGAAGAAGCAAGCGGAACTTGATCCGCAACTTCGTACACAGCTCAAAGACAAACTAACGCTGCTGAGCCAGAAACCGGCTGAGCAAGCCGCAGCCGATCCGATGCCAGTGGCCCTGCAGGCCGCTTCACAAGAGCAAGCGTTGCTGCGTCAAAAAATGTTCCGCGAAGTCACTACCGAAATCGCTGAATCCGAACGGATGGTCAACGACCAACCAGTCGCGGCGCTAGACCGGCTGAAGATGCTGCGTCAACGCGTCAGCCAGTCGGCGGTCGAAGGCGGGGCTCGCAAGGAATACCTCGCCATGGTCGATCGTGTGATCACCAATGTGGAAGGCTACATCGAACAAAACAAAGCGGCCATCGATCAGCAGCAACGCAATACTGCAATTGAGGGCTCGATCATAGCCGATGCGGCGAATCAAGCACGTGTCAGTGCCGAAATTCAACGCTTGGTTGACGAGTACAACATGCTTACCGAAACTCAGCGATATGCCGAAGCGGAGATCGTCGCGAAGAAAGTTGGTCAGCTTGATCCGCAATCCGAAATCGCCGTCGTTATGGTGACCAAAGCGAAAATCGCTCGTCGCAATTTCGATAACGAACAAGTCCAATCGATGAAAGCCGACGGATTCCTGAACGGGATGCACAACGTCGAAATGGCGTCGGTCATGACCGACGACGACATTCCTCTGACGATGCCTGACCTACGAACTTGGGAGTCGATCACCCGGAACCGGATTCAAAAAGACGATATCCAAATCTCGCCTTCAGAGCGAACGATTCGTGAAAAACTGAACGAGCCAGTTGCGGTCAGCTTTCAAGCGCGACCGTTGAGCTACGCCGTCGATACGATCAGCCAGATGACCGGCATTCCAATCATCTTGGATCCGCTCGGATTGAACGCTGAGGGTTTGACCAGCGAGCAACCGGTTTCGTTGGAGCTCAACGGAAATTCGATCTCGCTCAAGAGCGCGCTCAATCTGTTACTCGAACCGATCGGATTGACCTATGTCGTTCGTGACGAAGTGCTCAAGATCACCAGTGCCAGCACCGTGGTTCGCGAACGTAAGCCTCGGGTTTACAACGTCGCTGACCTTGTGATTCCAATTCCGAACTTTGCCAACAGCAACAATTCGACTTTGGCCGGAGCATTGCAATCGGCGTATCAAACCCAAACCGGTTTGGTGACCGTTCAAAACCAAAATCGAACTGCAACGCAAGTCGCTATGGAAGCCGGTGCGGCCGGAGCGAACGTGAATCCCAACGCATTGGGCCAAATGATGCCGCAAGGTATGAATGGTGGCTTCGGCGGCATCAGCGGTGGCCAATCAGGTCCAATGCCTGGTGGCGGGATGCTCGGCGGTGGATCGAATCGTGGTGGTGGAGCTGCATTTGCGGACTTCGCGACGCTGATCGATTTGATTCAAACGACTATTCCAGGCGAATGGGATACACAAGAAGATACGATTCGCGAGTTCGCTTCGAACCTCTCGTTGATCATCAGTGCTCCGTTGGAAACGCACGAACAGATCGCGGCGTTGTTGAAGCAACTGCGAGCTCTTCAGAACTTGCAAGTCACGGTCGAAATCCGATTCATTACGCTCAACGATAACTTCTTCGAGCGAATGGGTGTCGACTTCGACTTCAACATCGACGACAACAACGGCTCACGACCAGGCCTGTCTCGTGAAGACAATGGCCCTTCAACGGCTGTTGGTCTAAGCGGCAGTTTCAGCGGCGCTGCTCCATCGCTGACCAGCGACTTGGATATCCAGTTTCGTCAAGATAGTTTCGGCGGCACTGCGCCAACTTTCGGTGGCTTCAGTCCAGCCGCTGGTGCGCAGCTTGGTTTCGCGATCCTCAGTGACCTTGAGCTGTACTTCTTCTTGAATGCGGCCCAGGGTGACACGCGAACCAACGTGATGCAGGCACCGAAGTTGACGATGTTCGATGGCCAGTTGGCAAACATCTTCGACGGTGCTCAAGTTCCGTTCGTGGTTGGCTTGAACCCGATCGTCGGCGACTTCGCCGTCGCTCAGCAACCGATCGTGGCGATTATCAACAACGGTACGCAATTGAGCGTCCAATCGGTTGTGTCGCAAGACAAGCGATTTGTCCGCATGACAATCAATCCGACGTTTACCAATATAACCGACGCCGATCGAACGTTTACCTTTACCGGTTCACGCTCGTCCAACACAGGCTCGACGGTTATTGGTCCAAACGGCGATCCGTTGCCGACCAACGACAATCAGCAACAGAACTTTGTCGGTTCGACAGTTCAGTTGCCGACCGTTGGCCAGACATCGATTGGAACGACGGTCAGCGTACCCGACGGCGGGACGATTTTGCTTGGCGGTATCAAGCGACTATCGGAACAACGTTCCGAGCAAGGCGTTCCGATCTTGAGCAAGATTCCGTACTTGAATCGATTGTTCACCAACGTTGGTACCGGTCGAACGGCCAGCACGCTGATGATGACCGTGACACCAAGGATCATCATTCCAGAAGAGGAAGAGGAACGCATCCTCGGCGGCTCACCGCTGCCGTAACAATACGCTCCTGAATATGTAGAAGTAGAAACGGCTCGCTGACATCAGCGAGCCGTTTTTCGTTTGTAGATGACGCGGATTGATTAATACCAATACGGGTTTCGGGTCGCGCGGACACGGTAGAAACTTTGGTAGGTCATGTACGGGGCTGGTTGGACGCCGAACTCCGAGGTCAATGTCGGACGAGCGGCATATTCGCCTGTGGCACGTTGCTGCATAAGCAACATCGTTCGCTGATAGGCCAACATCGCTTCGCGTTGTGCTTTGGGCGACAGCTGCGTCGGTGCCGGTTCAAGGACCATTTCGTATCCGCTGGCAGTACGCGGAGTTGTCTTGATCGCTTCGGGCTGCTGGGCGTTGCAATTCGGCGTCGCGATGACGGATAGGCAAAGACTAGAGGCAGCAAGGATTGCAAAAATTTTCATAGAAAGCTTTCGTTAGAGATTCGAAGGAACGGATTGAATCGCTGGTCCGATGCGAACGTGGCCGTCGCAGTCAAACCAAACAAATTGGGGATCATCCGTGAAAATTTCGAATCGATGAAAGCTGGATTCGTGAGAATCGCCGTCCTAGCACGCTCGTCGGCAATGCTCTTTCGTCGATGGTATTCGTGCCGCGTCACGATTAAACTACGTTTGGACTGGCACGATGTTGAAGATTTCGGATTTTCAGCGAACTGGCCTAGAGCCGCATCGCCCAGCGGAACAAAATAGCGGTCCCTGAATGTGGCTGGTGTCAATTGAGTTCTCTAGTTCAATAATGCCAGCTAGTCCATCCACGCTGACCTTTATAGTTGGGCAAACGCGACACGAATGCCCAATCCCACCTAGCCAGAACAGCTCAATGCCCAACAAAGACTCACTGCCGGTTTCGTTTTTTCTTGCTTCGATCGCGCTGACGACGATCATTGCCGATTGGAGCGGGCAACGAGCTTGGGCCCAGGAAGCGACTGCCGCCGCAAGACCGTTGGACTTGTCTGAGCAGACCATCGAAGCGACCGTCGAGATCGGTCAGCCCGTGCCAAAGGATGCCAACAAACAAACCGACTGGGTTGCCGATTTGCAAGTCTCCGCGTTTACCTCCAAGACGTCCGACTGGGGATATTGGGGGCAACGCAGCGATTCCTACAGCAACTGGACCAACCATTCGAATCGATTGATTCCGGTTTACACTTTCAATTGTGCCATGACAGACTACGTCGGTGCGAACAGTGCGTACCGCGACAAAAAACGAATCGAGGAGATTTATCATCGGATGCCGGCGCAAACGCTCAACGCAAAAGCCGATTACGCTGACCAAACGGACATCTATCGACTGCAACGTGACTTGATCGAGCGCGATGGCAAGCGTCGAGTTATCCTGATCATTTTTGATGGTACCGATTGGCAGACAACTTGGATGGCCGCAACCTACAACACGGGCCGTGTGGCATACAAACAAGGTCGCGGAACGGGCCTTTCGATCCAGGATTATAAAGGTGTACAAACCGATTTTAGCTTCGTCGTTACCAGTCCTTATGATGACGGTGGAGAAGTCGACGTGAACGCTCAATTGCGGCTGCCAACCTCCGATGAAAAATTCGGCGGTTACTGTGCGCTGCTCGGTGGATCGACGCCGTGGGATCGACCGTCGGATTTTGCATATCTTTGCAATCGCTCGCGAATCGTGCCTCATGCGGTGACCGATTCCTCATCGTCGGCAACGTCGTTGATGGCTGGAATTAAGACGTTCAACGGAGCGATTAACGTCGACGAAAACGCAAAGCAAGTTGCGCCAATCGCGCACTGGTTGCAAGCTGAAAAGTCGTGGGCAGTGGGGGCAGTAACAAGTGTTCCGATCAGCCACGCGACGCCAGCTTCGGCGTATGCTCAAAACGTTAGCCGCGAAGATTTTCAAGATTTGACGCGTGATATGATCGGTTTGCCCAGTGTCGCCAACCGCCGCTCGCCGCTGTCGGGTTTGGACGTGGTGATCGGTTGTGGTTGGAACCAAAATGCCAGCGAGGAAGGTGGCCAAGGTGCAAATTTCGTCCCCGGAAACCGATACTTGACCGACGCAGATTTTCAAACAGTCACCACTCGCCAGACCAATTCTTATGTGCCCGCCGTTCGAACTGCTGGGGTGGCAGGCCATCGAGTTTTACGGTCGGCGGCCGACGAAGCAATTGCCACTGGTAAACGCTTGTTAGGCTTTTTCGGCGGTCCGGGTGGGCATTTGCCTTTCCGAACAGCAAACGGAGATTTTATGCCTGTCGAAGATGTTAAAGGAACGGAAAAGTATTCGCGGGCAGATGTGTTTGAAAATCCTGAGCTGGCCGAGATGGCTGTCGCCGCGTTGGATGTGCTCTCACAAAACGAAAACGGAATGTGGCTGATGATCGAAGCGGGCGATGTTGATTGGGCAAATCATGCAAACAACATTGATAATTCAATCGGAGCGGTACTGTCCGGTGATCTGATGGTCCAAACGGTTTTCGATTGGATCGAGTCACATGGCGGCTGGGACGACACAGCAGTCATTGTGACGGCTGACCACGGACATTATTTCAATGTCGTTCGCCCCGAAGCGTTGCTCGAGCCAATCAAGTAATCAACCGCAGTCAATCAAGAAAGTTCGACGCTTTGCATTCCAATCAAACAAGCTTTTCAGTGCGGCTGACTGAAGCAGTCAAACGGACGGGCAATTCGGTTTGCGTTGGCTTGGACCCTCGCGCTGAATCGTTGCCGCGAGAATTGCTTGCTGATCCCAAGGCTTGTTTCAAGACCATTGCCGACGCTTACGAAAAATTCGCTTGCCGGATTATCGATGTCGTCGCCGATCTGGTGCCGATTGTCAAACCTCAGGCGGCGTTCTTTGAAGCGCTTGGCCCGGCGGGTTGTTTGGCACTTTGTAACGTCAACCGTTATGCTCAGGAGCGCGGCTTGCTTGTCGTCTTGGATGCCAAACGCGGTGACATCGGATCAACGGCCGAAGCGTATGCCGAAGCCTATCTAACCGGCTTCGCGTCGGCTTGGCATTGCGATGCGCTGACCGTCAATCCGTTTCTAGGCGACGACACGCTGGAGCCGTTTGTTCAGAGCTGCGGGCGATTTGGAACTGGCATTTTTGTCTTGGCCAAAACATCGAATCCAGGCAGTGGATTTGTGCAGCAAGCGCGGTTGGACGGAGAAGAGGTCTCGACGCGAATCGCTCGATGGATCGAAGCGTCGAATCATCCCAGTATTATTGAAACAGGCGCGAAATACGGCTCGATCGGCGCCGTAGTCGGAGCGACCTATCCGGCCCAGCTCGAAACGCTGCGACGTCAAATGCCGTCCGCTTGGCTGTTGATTCCAGGTTACGGAGCCCAGGGCGGCAAAGCGTCCGATTTGCGAGCTGCGTGGGACGACAATGGCTTGGGGGCGATCGTTAATAATTCCCGTGGTATCATTTTCGCTTATCAAAAATCGACCGTAACTGGCCATGATTGGACCGCCCCAGTCCGTGCCGCGACGCTTGCAATGATCGCGGACTTGGGCATGTAGATGCGTTCGACTCGTTATAAAGGCGCGACGCATTTGCTGCTTTCGTGAGATGCACTTTAACTTTTTTTTGCGAACTGCTACCAGGCGCACAACCGCCACAAAGCCAGCCGACTTGATGCTCGACGGCGATCTATTATCGCGAACGCTTCCAAAAAATTCTCCGGGCGATTAGGTTTAGGTTAAGCTGTCCTGCTGATTGTTATTTGCCAACGCGACTCCGTTGAAAAGCTTTTATGGAAGCGATACCCAATCGAACCAACGCCGCTTCGCCGACTCGTCGTAGTCTGGCCATCAGGCGTTCGTCGATATCTCGCCGACAAAGCTGGCTGGTCGCGTCCGCGTTAGCCAGTGCGGTAATAGTGTCCGTTTCGAATGGTTGCACACCGCCGCGACGCGTCGATGATCTGGAGAACGCGATGAAGCCGGTCATCGCCGCTCGGCAAATCGCGGCCCAAGGCAAGCTGATGCCAGCGACCGGCATTATTGGGCTTTCCGCCGTTCCCGGCGATCAAATCGAATCAGTCTTGGTTCGCAGCGGACAACAAGTTTCGCAGGGCGACGTTCTGGTCGTGATGCGATCCAACCAGTTACGACAAATCGAACTAGAAGCCGCCGAAGCGAAATTGGCCGAAGCCCGCAACCAACTGACGGCCACACGAACCGAAGCGCGTATGGGCAAGCAAGCTGCGGAACTTAAAATCGAGCAAGCGAAACTGGCGAATACGCAAGCGATCAAGCAGCTTGAAATCATCACGTCCGGCCAGTCGCAGCTTGATATGTTGCGTAGCCAAGTTTCGCGGCTTGAACGATTGCGAAAAAACGCCATTACGCGCGATCTGATTGGTCAAAGTGACATCGAGCTGAAACAAATCGATCTTGAGCGAGCGGACCAGCTTTACCAGCAATCGGTGCTGACGGCCAAACAAGCGGTTCAATCATCGGAGGTCGCAATCCGGTTGGCCGAACAAGCCAGCGAAGCGGCAACCGAGAGCGTGCAGTTGGCTCAGAATTCAACGGTCATCGAATCGCTGGAAAAGCAAATCGAATTGCTGCAGGCACAATTGGACCTGACGAGAATCGTTGCCCCGAGCGATGCAACGGTGTTAGCAGTTTCCGGTTCAGTCGGCGAAACCGCTGGCATGACACCGGTGCTGGAGATCGGTGATCTGTCGAATATGATCTGCATCGCTGAAGTGCACGAAGCGGACGTCTCGCGGCTTGCGGTCGGCGACACTGCAACAATGAATTCGGCCGCATTGCCATCGACGCTCAAAGGCACGGTCGTTCAAGTCGATGCGCTGGTTGGCAGCCCACAGATGCGGATTCCAAATCCACTGGCGCGGACCGATTTTCGCGCCGTCCCAGTTCGCATTAAGATCGAAGCGAACCAGCAAGCGATCGCAGCAGCGCTGGTTCAATTGCAGGTCGACGTAACGATCTCGCCCAAACTGGCTGCACCACGATAGAGAATAGGCCAAGGTTGGGTCCTCGCCGATCTTCCGCACACCACGCAAGCCAGGAACATTGCTGACGATCTTTCGCACACCCTGTTGGCTCCTGACCTACGTTGCTCAAATACGCATGCGGACGCGCATGAGCTTGTCATATGGGTGAACCAGCTTCGTATGTTGACACCCCCCAGAGCTACCGAACGGGTTCATCCAGTTTAGTGAATCAGTTCGCTTGACGCGTCAACGTACGTTCGCTCCGTAGAGTAAACCCGAATGTGGGCGACCAATAGTGTGCTCGGCTTTGAGAGCCTTAAAATCTCTCCGTTTTGAGTGATTTTTTGCATCGCAAAATAGAGTGATTTTTTAGGGTAATCCTCGGCAACCCAGTTGACCGCTCATGATTCCGTCAGTCTTTCAGCGATCCAGCGCCAGAATGGATGGTGGGCGAAGGCGACTAACAAGAGCAACATGCTTGCCGGAAGCGTACCGGCCGAACCAGTGATTGCACTGGAGCATTTTATTAACAAACGAATCGCTCCGTAAATGATCGCGATTACTAGCGTCGCCTGCCAACCCAAGCCGATTCCAAGCAATGTGAATGCGAGCGGTATTGCGGACCAGTACAATGCAAGATCGATCGAGCGATAACTGAGCAGACTTCCGACCGCAAATCCGAACACGCCACCAAAGATCGCCGTCGCCAAACGCATCAACATGCCCTGAGCTCGGAGAGTTTCAGCAAAACGCGCGAAGTAGGGTAGTTGGTCCACCAAAGCGACCGGTTGCAAAAAGTCAAAGAGAGTCACTGCGGCCAACATAACGGCAATTGTTCCAACAAAAAATCCCCTTGGCGGGCGTAAGCGGTCAAGCTCCATCAGAGCGATAGTCAGCAAGAGCGAAAACAGCGAAGCGTGAAAAATGTAAATGCCAATTATGTCCCACTTGGCATACATCACGATCCACAAAATGCCGGAGAAGGCCGGATGATTAAAGCCGGGAACGTTTTGAGCTCCCGTGACCAATTCAAACAGAAAAAGCGATGCAAAAATTCCGCCAGCGGCCCATTCGACTAAGACATATCGAATTGGAATTCGAACATCACAATCACGACAGCGGCCAGCGAGCAAGAAATAGCTGATGACTGGCAGATTGTCGTACGCGCGAATCTTCGCACCACATTTTGGGCAAGCCGAACTGCGGAAAACGATTGGCTCTCCACGCGGAACAGACCAAGCCACGACGTTGAGAAAGCTGCCGACGGAACCGCCGATAAATGCAAAGCCGAGAAAGACTGCGAGCTTCGAAGTGAAGATGCGAATTTCTTGTGATGTCGTTAAGCTATCGGACATCGGAATGATTTGACGCGAGTCCTGCTGCGTCAGCCATCGCTCAATCAGCGGCGTAACGATTAGGTAAAACCCGAGGATCGCAGCGACGCTGACTAAGAGAATTACACGAACGCGTTTTTGGTTCATACCGAGTTGATGCTGACGACGATTGAGCAAGTCCGAGATTCGTCATTGTATCGGCTTGCTGTCGATTGTGTCGTCGGTAGAACCAAACTCTACTAGCGGTTGGGAACCGACGTCGAAGCTTGGTGCGACTCAGCATTAGGACGAATCAATGGTGCATCAACCAAGTGTTCGGCTAAAAACCAAACTTGCAATTCGTGTGTCCTAACCAATTGACTCACCAACAAATCGTTTGTTCCATCGTCGCCGTAGTCGGCGGCCGCCTTGGCTGCTTTGCGAATAGCAATCAGCATGATTTCGTGGCATTCCAGCAGTCGAGCGATTTGCGTCGGCACATCCTCGCGGCCTTTAGGCGGTCTGGGCAACTGCGTCAGTTCCGCTACATCCTGTGCAACCGCGATCGAAAGTCCTCCAAGCGACTGAATCCGTTCGGCGATATCGTCAACTAACGCAGCTTGCTGTTCGTAATGTTTGTCGAGCAACAAATGCAGCGGATAAAACGTCGCACCGCTCATCTGCCAGTGATGTTTTTTGTAGAGATCGCGAAGGCAAATCGTATCGGCGAGAATGACGTTTAACGCATCGACGCTTTTCTTTCGCGCGGTCACTTCAAGCCCGATTCGGACGTCGTTGAGCGTGCCGAATTGTTGGATTTCACGATATTTGGGATGGATTTGCGGTTGTGATATGTCCGTACTTCCATTTTTTGATTGGCTCATAATTTAGCTTTCAGACAGTGATTGAAACTCGGGTATTTACCCATCGACAGTCGCAAATTACGTACCACTTGGCAGCCAATTCCTGACCAAGGCAACCGAGAGAGCTGCGCAGAACGAAGGCTTCACTGGAAATCGCGCGAACGTGTAAGCAAACCGGCAATTTGCGGGCTGAGGTCTTCCACGCGGCCAACGACGACGTGAATCACGTTTTCGCGATTCTCCAGAACTCCGTGTACGATCCACGCGTTGGACGTTCGGCAAATCGTCGAAAAATTCGACCAGACTTGCACGTGAAAAATCAGATTGATCGATCCCGTTTCATCTTCCAAAGTAACAAACGTGATGCCCTTGGCAGTACTGGGACGTTGACGCAACAAGACTAGCCCAGCCACACGAACGAATTGTCCATGTCGCAAGTTTGGCAAATCAGATGCCAGTCGAACACGGCGTTTGGCCAGCTCCGGTCGACAAAATTGTATTGGGTGCCCGCGGAGTGAAACGCCGGTCGTGTTGTAGTCGGCGTAGACCTCTTCAATTTTTTGCATCGCTTGCAACTCGTTGGGCACATCATCATCAACATCGCTGGCTTGCAGCAGCGGAGGCGTCACGCCGCTTGACTCTTGTGCCAAAGCCTGCCAAAGGGCCGCACGTCGATGACCGGCAATCGCGTTTAACGCTCCAGCGTCGGCTAAGCAACTGATGGTCGCCTGAGAAGCCGAAGTCCGTCGGACCAAGTCGCTCAGGTCCGCAAACGCACCTTGACGTTTTCGTTGCTCGACGATCACTTCCGCTTCTTGTTGCCGAAGCCCGCGGACCATTCGCAATCCTAGCCGCAACGCGAAGTGTTCATCCGCTGGTCGCCCGCCAGGCTTGCGCTGGTAGCCATGTCGGATCGAATGCAGCGAACATTCCCATTCACTGTGGTTGATGTCGATCGGCTGCACCACAACCCCATGTTGCCGCGCGTCTTGGATGAGTTGCGCCGGCGCGTAAAATCCCAGCGGCTGACTGTTCAGCAACGCGGCGCAAAAGACCTCAGGATAATGATGTTTTAACCAACAGGAAACATAGACCAGCAACGCGAAACTGGCCGCGTGCGACTCGGGGAAACCGTACTCGCCAAAGCCTCGAATCTGGGTAAAAACATGTTCCGCGAATTCTTGGCTGAGCCCCTTGGCGAGCATCCCGTCGATCAATTTTCGATGGAAGCGATCGATAATTCCTGGCCGCCGCCAAGCCGCCATCGCACGACGCAACTGATCAGCTTCGCCCGGCGTAAATCCCGCCGCGACAACTGCCAGTTTCATCGCTTGTTCTTGAAAGATCGGCACGCCGAGCGTTTTGGCGAGCGTATCTCGAATCGCTTGCGTTGGATAATCCGGTTGAATCCCGCTCTGTCGTGCTTGCAGGTACGGATGGACCATTTGACCTTGGATTGGCCCAGGTCGCACAATCGCCACTTCGACGACCAAGTCATAGTAGCATCGTGGTTTCAAGCGTGGCAACATACTCATCTGTGCACGACTCTCGATCTGAAACACGCCGATCGTATCAGCTTTACAAATCATGTCGTAAACGTCGCTGTCGCCTTGTGGAATATTTGCCAACGTGAGATGACGCTTGAAATGTTTTTCCAGCAGATCGAAACTGCGATGAATCGCCGAGAGCATTCCCAACGACAAACAATCCACTTTCAGTATTCCTAGCGTATCAAGGTCGTCTTTGTCCCATTGAATGACCGTTCGACCGTCCATGGCCGCGTTTTCAATCGGACACAGCTCACACAGCGGCCCTTGTGTCATCACCATCCCGCCGACGTGTTGCGAGAGGTGTCGTGGGAATCCAATCAGATGCTCGACAGCGTATAAATATCGCTGACCAATGTCGCTTTGCGGATCGATGCCAACATGAGCAAATCGATTTGGAATTGAATCTTCGTTAGAGCGACTGTCAACAATTTTTGAAAGTGCGTCGATGCGATCGAGCGAAATGCCGAGCGCTTTGCCACACTCGCGGACGGCCGATCGAGTTCTGTAGGTAACAATCGCAGCAGTCATGCCTGCCCGCTGGCGGCCGTATTTTTCGTAGATGTATTGCAGCACTTCTTCGCGACGTTGATGCTCGAAATCGACATCGATGTCGGGCGCTTCGTTTCGTTCGCGGCTCATGAAGCGTTCGAACAGCATGTCCATTTCATTTGGATCAACGCTGGTCACTCCCAAACAGAAACAGACTGAACTGTTCGCCGCCGACCCGCGACCTTGGCAAAGAATGCCTCGCGAACGTGCGAAGCGAACCAAGTCCCAGACAGTCAGAAAATATGCTTCGTAATGCAGCTCGCCGATCAGCTCGAATTCGTGTTTCAGCATGGCCAGCACTTTGTCAGGCACGCCTTGCGGATAACGTTGTTTGGCGCCCTGCCATGTAAGCTGTTTCAAATACTCTAGCGGCGTGCTTCCATCAGGAGCCCATTCGGTGGGATACTCGTACTTCAAATCTACTAGCGAGAACTTGCACGCTTCGGCGATCGCGACGGTCCGTCGTATGGCTTGCGGATGCTCGCGATAAACGCTTCGCAATTGTTCGATCGAACGTAAATGGAATTGCGAGTTAGGGGGCCGACCAGAAACGACTTTATCAACCGTCGTTCGCTGGCGAATGGCAGCGATCACATCGTGCAAAATCATCCGCTCGGCCAAATGGTATTGCACGTTGCCTGCGGCCAGCAACGGCAACCTGGCTTGCTCGCCCAACCAAGCGTGACGGGCTAGCAATTGTCGGTCGTCGATGTTTGTGTGCGGCGAGACAATCAGCGAAGCTCGATCGCCGAAATGATCTTTGAATAGCCGCAGCCATTTCAACCAAGCCGCGTCGTCTTGCGGATCAAAATGTGCATCTGGCAAGTTGCGTTGGACTTCGAATTTTTCGTCACCATACCATTCGCCTTGCAGCAGTTCGGCGACGCTCTTTTGGTTTGCGATCGTTGGTTGAGACAAAACCAAACCTGCAAATATTCCTCCGCAGTGGGCGGCGATGTCCGACCATCGCAACAGGCAAGCGCCCTTTTTCGCTCGGACGCGACCGCTGGTTAGCAATCGACACAACCTTCCATAGGCAGCTCGATCCTGGGGCCAGACGACCAAAGGCGGGCCATCGATTGGCCGCAGTTCGCAACCGACAAAGAACGGCAAATTCGAATCTTTAGCTGCTGTGTGACCGCGAACGACTCCGGCCAATGTGTTCCGGTCAGTGATCGCTAAACCAGCATAGCCAAGCTCGGTCGCACGCTCGACGAGTTCGTCAGCATGCGAAGCGCCTTCGAGGAATGAGAAGTTACTTTTGCAGTACAGCTCGAAGTATTGCATCCGCATCCAGTTCGCACTTGGCTAGACGGGCAGTTAAAACAACGACCGCACTGAAAAAAAGTCGCTGCGAAATTTAGTATTCCGTCACAGCTTGAGTCTCGTGCAGTCCAGGGGACTGGTCCTGCCGATGCACCAACTACCAGGATTGGTCCTGGTCTACCGTTGGCAAAGATTCGGCTGAACCAAATCATAAGTTGTGCGGAGGACGACAAGAGCTTTGTTGCTCTAGTACGTCATCTCCGCGTACTTATCGTCAAGATAATCCGCGCGCCACGCGATCGTCAATCACGAGAAAGCGAGATGCCGAGCCTAACGACGTACCATAGGATCAAAGACGTCGACGCGAACAAGGTTAACGCAGCAGCGATGTGTTGGTCGGTTCGATACTGATAAACGATACTCGAAGTTTCGTACATGACATACAGCGCCGAGAGCAAAATTACGCCGACCGACAGCCACAGGCCCAATCCAAAGTGACCGTGCCAGCTACCAAGCCCGACTGCGGCAATCAACGCGATCATCAGCATCAACGACGTTGTACCGACCGTGTTGACGGCTCGGCTGGAAAACGAATGCATGGTCAGGGCACCAAATAAAGCCAGCGTCACGACGCAGGAATTCAGTGGGATCGAGCCATCAACGGTCGATGCGAACGCCAAGACAGGCCATAAAAGGACCGCCGTCGCTGCGACATAAACTGCCAAAACCAGATATTGAACAATCGGCGAACGAGCATGAGTCACACTGATCCTCGCCAACCAGCTCGCACCGATATAGCAGACTAATATGGCAAGCCACGCGACCTCACCCAGCCTTGCCGCCGTCGCCGCTACTTTCTCGTCAGGAAAAGTCCGTAGCAGAATTGCGAGCACAGCGATTAAAGCCACGATGCACAGAGCGAGATGTACGTATGTTCGTTGTAAAAACGTTATTCGCTCGTTTTCGACGGCAAATATTGCAAAGTCCCGCTGCCCCACTGAGGCATAAGGATTGGTCATGTCCATAAAGATTGTCCGGGAGAGGAAGACATCCATTTCAGATCGCTCCATCTTCATGATGCCCATTCCAGCTTGCGTACGGGTTTGGGTGCGATCGGTAGGGGGCACGATGTTAACGTCTAATTGTAATCTGGGAAGTGGGGTAAAGTGCAATAGGAAAATGATTAAGTTTCCGCAAAATAGACATGAAGGCAGTCTTCACGCCATTAGCTCTGGACTCATCGACTTTCGAAGTCACGTTGCTGTGGTGCAATTGGCGATTTGATATAGTATTTGCAAGAGATTCAATCTCTCTGCGTCTAAGTGAGCTTCAACGACAATTATTTCATCACAGAAAAAGCGATTATGAGCATTTCTTCACCAGAAACGGACTCCAAGGCACTTCAGCCAGCAATTGACGCTGCGAAAGACAAATTAGACGCTCACACAGTGGAGACAGTTCACTGGCATTTTTCGGACCAAACAGGTAGTCCTTTTTGGCTTTCGAAGAAATCTGAGCTAAATTTCGATCCTCTCAAGGAAATAAAGTGCTTTGCGGACCTCCGCAAGTTTCCACTTTTCGAAGACGATTGGCTCCGCGGTGGTCCAATTGGACGCTGGATACCCAAGGGCTTGGCAGGAAAACCCGCATACGTTTTTGAGACCGGCGGAACTACCGGGGTCCCAAAAAGCCGAATGGTGATCGATGACTTTCGAATCGACTACGAAAACTTCAGCGACACACTCCCCGACGAATATTTTCCTCGTGGTTCGAATTGGTTGATGCTTGGACCTTCAGGGCCACGCCGCTTACGCTTGGCCGTCGAACATCTTTGCCAATATCGCGGCGGCATCTGCTTCTGCATCGATTTAGACCCAAGGTGGGTCGTCAAGCTGATCAAGAAGGGGTGGATGGAGCACCTGGAAGCTTACAAGAAGCACTGCATCGATCAAGCAATTACGATTCTGACGGCCAATCACGATATCAAATGCATGTTCACCACGCCAAAACTGCTTGAATCGCTGGCTTATGGACTGGCCGAACATGGGACGAGTATCCAAGAGATTGGTATTACCGGAATTTTCTCCGGTGGCACTGAGTTCACTCCCCAGTGGACACGGTTTGCCGTCGAAGAACTGCTCGGCGGTCCAACCGAGGATAGCGGTGTTTACATGACTCCAACTTACGGCAACACACTGATGGGTCTCGCATGTTCGCGACCGTTGGCCGCACCGGATTACACAATCGCTTATTACGCGCCTCAGCCAAGAGCGGTAGTCGAAGTGGTCAGTTTCGACGATACCGATGTGGTCGTTCCATATGGTCAAACTGGTCGCGCAAAGCTGTACACTTTGACCAAGGAATTCTTTGTGCCCGGCTTCCTAGAACGTGATGAAGGCGAACGAGAGTTACCGTACAACAAGTACCCTTGGGACGGAATCAGCGGCGTCCGACCGTATCACGCCATTGCCGGCGGAACAACAGTCGGTGTCTACTAGTGCCTTTCGCAAGTAAATCGGTGCAAGCAAACTGATTCACCAAACGGGATGAACCCGTTGGGGGCTTTCGGTGTGGCGTCGCCGTGTTAGTTCACGAAACTGGTTCACCTATGAGACGAGCTCATGGGGGTCCCAATTCAGATTTAGCACGACGCAGATAGGATCGCTGTGACCGGTGCTCGTCTGCCGATTGGTGCAATCGGACTCGTTCTGGGTAGGCCGCGCAGCTTCTATAGAAGCTACAAGTCTTTTATCGATGAAGCTTGATTTCGTCTGCGATTGCTCAGAGTTTAAAATCGAGATCGGTTGGGTCTTTTTGGATCGGCAAAAACCGATAGTAGACCTCCAGCGTCATGGCGGCCATCGCTGTGGTGTAAAGTCGACCGCCAATCATGTTCAAGCCTCGGTCACTCTCGCCGGAAAATTGAGAAAGCCCCACGTCGGTCGCAAACCAGCTTCCCGCTTCGTGTCCCGTCGTGCTCTGCGTCGAGAGGTAATGTTGCTTCAAGCGTTCGTTCCAAAGGGGAAACAAATCGGACTGGCTGTAGAACAAAAAGTTCGTCGCATAGTAATTATGGTAGACATCCGTTGTCTCCGGTCCATCGTCTTGTACTCCGGGGGCTCGATAATAAACCGATTGGAGCCCTTTGATAATGCTCGGGTCTGTCCGGCTGTATCCGAGCATCAGCTTGATCAATCCGCCGATGCCAGTCATTTCGGGCACGCTCTGGCGGCTGCGGTAACCAAACGTGCTGCCACCGTCTCCGCTTTGCGTCAGCAAGAAACCATTCACTCGTCGGATCTGTGTGGACGGAACTTCCAGTCCAGCAGCGGTCGCGCTGCGGAGGGCCATCATCTGCCATCCGACAATCGAAAGATCACCCGGCGTGACTGGATAATATCCCCACGATCCATCGTAGTTCTGGGCAGCGCGGACGAAGTTTATCGCCCGCTGAGCGCCTGGCTCCAACCATGGATCGTTGGTCATTTGATACGCTTCGCACAACGCGAAAGTTGCGATCCCTTGCTCATAAATCATGTGCCGAGAAGCGTTCGAAACGAATTGTCCGGGCGAACGTGTATCGCGCGGCTCGGGCCGGCCGACCTTCATCGTGTCCAGTAGAAACTGCAAGGCCTTGTAGATCTCTGGTTGGTACGGACCATCGCGATGCGTGTAACCGGCACCGAGCAAGGTTAGCAAGGCGAGCCCCGTTGCAGCGACCGCTTTGGGCTGCAACCGTTCGATCGAATCGCACGAGCATTGGCCGCCACAAGCCGGATGCGTTTTCTGAATCGTGCTCCAGCTTCCATCGGGATATTGATGTTGAATCAGCCAGCCAATCGCCGCTTCGACCGCTGCTTCGGTTGCCGCACTTCCACCGTTGGCTCGCACCAGTTCCGCACGTTTGCCTGGCCCGCGACCATCGATCGAAAAACCGCTGAAGGCTGCCGAGGCTGGGACGAAAAACTGAGTTGCTGAATCAGAGTTGAGCTGCTGAAGAACTGTCCCAGACACCGATTTGGCGTTCGCCGCGATTGCGACTTCAGGCTGCCCAACGCCGATCTCGCTAGGCATTGATGAGACGTTGACTTCGGATCGCTGAGTCGCCGAAGTTAGCTCGCGCGCCGAATCAAATTCGCTATCCGCCGTATCGTCCTTTGGAATATCGAGCGTTACTTCTTCGTTGTTATCAATTCGTTGGTCGACGCTGGACGAGATAATCAGTTGATTGCCTGGTCGCCGCTGAGCTTCGATCGCCACAACCATCAATGCCAACAAGATCGACGTGTGTACGACGACGCTGACCAACGCCGCGACGCTGTCTCTCGACCAATGCCGCGATTTCTGAGTTGCTAGCCGTTGACGAGTGGCTGAAGTATTTTTTAGCCCGGATTTCACGTCGCGCTCAAGCGATATCTGTGCCTGCTTTGGTGGTGGCATCGCCCGCGACATTGCGGCATCGTTGGCCACAATCGGCGGTGCAGCAATCGAGTTTACGTTTCGTCGAGGAATCGTCTTCATGGACTTACTGCCAAAACGAAACAATAAAAGGCGATATTCGAAGGCATCTTTTTCGAAACCAAACAAACTCTATTATAGTTTTATATTGTACCGGCGACGGAAATATCATTGCGATAGGATTCAATTTGTCACAACCTACCAACTTGCTTTGTTGCACTTCTACCATGCAAAGCGGCGGCAGCGAGCGGCAAATGTTGCAGTTGTTGAAAGGCATCGACCGAGCAAAAATCACGCCATCGCTCTATCTGACCTACGCCAACGGTCCACTGCTGTCTCAAATTCCGGATGATATCAAAGTTGAATCGTTCGCCCAGCAATATTCCGCCGCGTATGCAATCGTACCAGGATCGCTGTACCTTTCGCAACTCCGGCGTCTCAGGCAAATCATTGGTCGGCGAGCGATCGACGTGACGTATGACCGGCTCTACCATACCGTGATGTTAACCGCCGCTGCCACCAAAGGAATGAATTGCCGCCGAGTTGTCACGGTCGTCAGCCCGCCGAGCCTTGATTTTGGCCAGTCCCGACAGCGTTGGATGATTATCAAGCGACGGTTGCTGGGTTGGTCGTATCGTACGGCAAGCACATTACTCGCCGTTAGCGAAGAATCGGCTGACGATGCTTCGCAATTTTACGGAATAGACCGCCAACGCTGGACGATTGTTCCCAGTCCAATCGACGTCGCAAAAATTCGACGACAGGCCTCCGAACCTCCGCCGCAGTCGTTTCGACGCTACGCTGGATTGCAGATCGCGATGGTTGGCCGCCTATCACCAGAAAAAAATCATCAGATGATTTTGGATTTGATGGCTCAAATGAAACGCGATCAAATTGCTGGTCATTTACATCTGGTTGGTGATGGCGTCTTGCGAAAGGAATTGGAAACCGCCGCGAAATCTATTGGCGTTGCCGATCGATGCACGTTCTACGGCGTGCTGAACAACCCGCACTCTATCGTGGCCGCTTGCGATGTCTTGGTTCTACCGAGTCGGTACGAAGGCTTTCCGAATGTGATCATGGAGTCGATGGCCTGTCGAACGCCGGTCATCGCTTCAAACACGGCTGGTGGTCTGCGTTCATTATTGGGAGCTGATGGCCAACGCGGTTTACTGCTGCGTCCAGACGCACCAGAAGAATGGCTAGCGGCGCTTTCGAATTTCAATCGCCGGAGCGGAGCGATGGCAAACCAAGTTGATCAAGCCGAACAATTCGTCAGCGAGCGACATGACTTGCCCGGTTGGATTGAACAAATGGAATCGATCTTTCTCAACAAGTCATAAAAGTTGATTGTCTGATAGCCACAAAGCCTCAGTTATTTTCAGCGAACACTGCGTCGGCGGCATCGTAAGCGTGCGGCCAGTTGCCCAGCCAAGTGTTCCAACCAAGTTGGCTCGGAGACGAAGGATCGCCGAGCACCGTTCCGGGGACTTCTCGGCGGTCCAGTAAGACTTGCACGTCAAAATCAAATTGCGGCCCAACATAGGCTCGGACAATCGAAAGCAACTCGGCTAGTTTTTTTCCTTGGGGCGAAAATTCGATAAAACGAGGATACGGCAAAGCGGCGATGATCACTCGGAAGCGATTCTCGACGTTCCATATTCTTGAGCCAACGACGGTATCGATACCCAACCGATTATTCAGTGACATCCCCATCGGTGCATCACCCATTTTGGATTGATCAGCCTCGTCCATTCGCAACCATTGTCCGCGAAACTGGGAGATTTCAACATCGACTGTGAACCAATCGGCTAACACCGAAGCGATGGATGACGAAGTACGGCATGAATTGGCGAAGTGGCCACTGTAATGCAACATTGCCGCTTCTTGGAAGTCTTGGCGGTTGCGAAGATTGCCTGTCCCGTATCCGATTAAACACCACAGCGAATCGCTGACATCGTCTTCGTTATCGACTGCAATTGCTGTTTCAAACGCAGCCGGAAAAACGTTTTTTTCCCAAGCTCGATAAAACAATGAAAGCCAGCGATGATTGAACACGTTCATGAAATCGTTAAGCGTCGAATCCTTGCTTCGGAGTCGATCGATAATCAATTGCGTGTAGTGTTGCGGAAGTGCGCCGGAGGGGCCAGTCAAACCTAAAAAGGTCGCTTCCATTTCCAGCTTGCCATCGTCGCGGGTCTCGATCGTGGCAAGCTCGCTGGGTGGAAAACTGACCGACGCTTTCGCTGTCAGTCGAATTGATTCCTCGTCTGCTTGACGATCGCCGCCAAGCCGCGTGTTGGTGATAATTTGCAGCAACCGCGCAGCAGCGAAGAAGTCACAATCTGCATTCAAGTTCGCTATTTTCTCAAGCTTGTTCATCGAACGGTCGGTTCAATTTCTCTTTGGAGCGAAACGGTTATAACTATTGCCCACTGACAATTTTCTGGTCGCCCAACGGCTGGTTGGTCGCATCGTCATTGGTCACGATACTCGGCTGCAATCGGCTGGTAAAGGGAAAGAGGTCAGGGCGACGATCGATTCGCGGCGTCACAGTCCCACTGCTGCGAGCATCGGTCAGATCGTCAAGGTCGAGATCACAAATCAGCAACGTTTCCTCATTCGAATCGGCTTCGGCAGCCACCCCGTCACGAGCGAACGGAAAATCTGATGGCGTGATGACAGCCGCTTGTCCGTACTGGATATCCATCGACGCAACGTCTGGAAGATTGCCGACGTTGCCGGTCATACAAACGTAAATTTGATTCTCGATCGCGCGGGCATGGGCGCAATACCGGACTCGCAAATAGCCTTGACGGTTGTCAGTACAAAACGGAACAAAGAGGATTTCCATGCCTTGATCAGCCAGCTCGCGCGCCAGTTCGGGAAACTCAACGTCGTAACAAATCGCGACGCCAATTCTCGCGACCGGTGAATCGATAATCGCCAAAGTGCTGCCACCGCTGAGCCCCCACCAACGGCGTTCGTGCGGCGTCACGTGCAGCTTTGGTTGATTGACGATTGAACCATCGGGCAAGAAAACCATGCATACGTTTTCAAGTCGCTCTTTGACCATGACCGGATGACTACCGCCGATGATTGTGATTCCATGTTTCATCGCCAGCCCCTTCATGAGCTCGATGAATTGGTCGGTCAGTGCCGCCAACCGCTTCATGCCTTCCTGTGGCGTAATGACGGCGATCTGCGAAAGCAGTTGGACGGTAAACAGTTCTGGAAAGAGCACAAAGTCGGATTTGTATTCGTGAGCCACGTCGAGGAAGTAAGTCACCTGGCGGGCAAAGTCTTCGAACGAATCGATCTTCCGCATTTGATACTGAACACAACCAACACGGACTTTTCGCGGGCCGGTTTTTGCTGGTCGATAGTCGGGGTTCAGCCATTCAAGTTGGCTGGCAAAATTCTTCGATAACGGGTCACGCAAAAAGTTGGGCATGACACCTCGCAACGCGAACGCTTGGCCGAGATGAAAGCTGAGCACCGAATCGGTCAGCGCACCGGTAACAACGCGCTGGGCATACTCCATCGCCGAAAGTTTGTCGGCGTGCTTGTGATAGTCATGCAACCGGCCACCGGCCAAGATCCGACGCAGGTTCAATCGCTGGCAGAGTTGCCGACGCGCTTCGCAAAGCGCTGAACCGACGCCGCGATTTCGATAATCTGGATGGACATAAATATCGGCCGCGTAAAGCGTATCACCACGCGAATCATGATTGGTAAAATAGCCGCTGTCGGTCGCTCCAGCCCAGGTGTGCAAACGCAATGGATCGGAACCAAACGAACAGATCAACGACGCGGCAGCGCCGACGATTTTGTCGTCGACAATCGCAACTAGTTGACCTTGAGGAAAAGCCCGTTGATGGCTGCCGAGATGCGAAGCACCCCATAATGTGTGCTCTTCGGCCGTCGATGGATAGACAATTCGATTCAGCTCGGCGAGCGTTTCGATATCGTCGCGATTGGCAACTCGAACTTCGATCGACTCGGTCTTGATGGTCATTGATGGCTCGGAACTTTTGTAGGAAATGTAATGGCTGTCCCGTTTGAGAATCAACCGCGCGGTTTAATTTGCAACGTGAAATTACTTTTAAGCGGTTGGGCGCATGCCGACCGGTTCAACGTTCCCGCATGAAGAACCGGACGGCTTACACCGTTCCGCTAGCGAAGGAAGCCTTCTAGCATCCAGTCATTGCGGCATTGTTCAAGACCAAATGCCGCTTCCGCTTGCCTGCATTATAGCGAAGTCGCGGAATCTCAATTTTTGGCCGAAATAGTTCTGCTTGCTAATCGGAACGACCGGATTGGTTAGACCAAGCGGAACAATCGCTGACTCACTTTGGGAAGCATTAGCAGCGGTCGATATCGTAAGGCACATAGATCGCCCATTCGCACTTGTGATTGGGATTTTCGCAGCTTGAAGGAGTCATTTGACGATGGTGCAAGTGGAAGTCAGTCGCGACCTGCAGATTCGGACTTGGGTTGAAAATCAACTGTGCATGGAGAACGATCTAATGCCGGGCGCGTTTCCGATGACGCAGCAATTGATTAACCGCCAAGGCAATCTTTGCGGAACACTCTACTGCCTTCACGGCCCTCGCAGTGTTCGCCTCGTCGCGGTCCACGACACACAAAGCGATCGGATTTTGACTTATGACTTTCAAGGTTCTCGAACGGGCGACTATGCGGCGCAGTCTATTGTTGACGGTTGTTCCGACTTAATCAATTCCGTCGACTCGTCTTTTGCGGCAGCCACAATTTTACAATCGTCTTAAACAACACACTCAATTTTATAATCGGAAACGGATTTCCAACCATGCATATCGTATCAAGCCGCCAGACAGAAGAGATTCAATTGGGCAACGACATCGTCTTGACGATCGTTAAAGTAACCGGCGAAAAGGTACGCATCGGCGTGAATGCTCCTGCGCATATGAAGGTCCTGCGAGCGGAATTAGACATCCATCCGACGCTGCCGATGCCAGCGGCGAACGACAAGTCGGACATCGCACGGTTTCGCAAAGCCGCTTAACGCACTTACGCTCCAGCGGGATGAACGCTCGCCGGGCGGCACGGACGGTAGGTCTGCAAGGCGGCCAAGTTTGGCATCTGGAAGTGGGCTTGCAAGAAAGTTAGGCCTGACGCTCTCTGATGAAGATTCCGGTTTTCAAATCGTGGCGACAGCCTTACAATTGCGGGCTTGCACGAAACATTACCCCATCCGGAAGACCCACATGTCGTACGAATATCTCCAAGTCTCGAAGCTGATTGACCACTCCTTGCTGATCCCAACTATGACGCAAAAGCAAATCGACGCCGGTATCGATTTGGCGATTGCGTTCGACGTGGCCAGCATTTGCATCACACCCTACTACCACAAGCATTGCGTCGAGCGGCTGAAGGGGACCGACGTTTTGCCAAGCAGCACTGTCGGATTTCCGCACGGTTGCAACCTGACCAAGACAAAACTTTTCGAAGCCGAACAACTGATCGAAGAAGGCTGTATGGAACTGGACATGGTGGTCAACATTTCCGCTGTCCTGAGCGGCAATTATGGGTTAGTCGAAAATGAAATCGGTGCGATCGTCAAACTGGCTCACGCAGCCAAGCGTAAAGTGAAAGTGATCTTCGAAAATTGCTATCTGCAAGATGAACACAAAATCCGGCTCTGCAAAATTTGTTGCGACCAAAACGCGGATTGGGTTAAAACCAGCACTGGATATGGAACGTCCGGAGCGACAATTCCCGATTTGCAACTGATGCTGGAGAATGTTCGCAAGCCGGTCCAAGTCAAAGCGGCTGGTGGCGTTCGCGACTATGAAACGTTGATCAAGGTCATGGAAATGGGCGTAACCCGCGTCGGTGCTTCGCGAACCGCCGAAATGCTCAACCCGGCCCGCGAGCAAGCTGGTCTTGCGGCAATCGACATGCAAGCCGTCGGCTCAACAAGCTACTAAGACCGCCTGACAACAGCGGAAGGGGCAAGCCCTCCGGTACTTTTGCCTCTATTTCGAGTTCACTGCAAAAGTCGTAAAAAAGAACCGGAGGGCTCGCGCCCTTCCGCTACGGCTTACCGACCAATTTCGGCCAGTTCTAAAAGCTGCGTTGTTCTTTCTCGGGCACCGTTTCGGGTTTGCTGCCTCCGAAAAGCATCGATGGCAAATTGAAGAGATCGAAATTTAGCGGCGGAAGGGCCATCGGTTCACTTGCCGGCAAATTGTCCTCTTGCCGTTGGACATCCGCCGTTGCGATCAACGTCAAGCCTTCGGAGGTCTGAGTCACGTGCGCTTGCAGCCCGCGCATCCAACCAATCCAATCGGCTTGGTAGTCGGGCGGCGCGTACAATGATTCCAGATCGACACGCATCACATCGCCAGCCGTCAAAGCAGAATTAGCCCATCGCGATGAAGGAGTGTCGGCGGTGATTTCCGGCTTGTACTGCCCACCCAGCGGACAGACCAAACGCGTATCGAGCAAGTATTGCGACGACGCCAAAGCTGCTTCGGGAGAAAGATGAAATTGCTGCTGCATCGCGTCGAGCAAGCGTAGGTTGCCACGCGAGGCGGCAAAGCTGCGGCGATACCAAAACGTGTTGACCCAACCGGCAAGCTGTGACCGCTCCAAATCTCTAACCAAAAGGCGCACCTGAGCTGGATCGGGTGCGATGACTGGCTGCACATAGGCTACCGCTTGGTCGAGAAGGCTTCGATCGAACGAGACGACACTGAACCCGCTTCCTTGCCAGCGCCACATACCCAGCAATGCTCGCGAATAACCATTCAGGTCCGGCCGCGAACCGCCTAAGCCCAACGGCAGTTGATCGAGGTAACCTGGAGACGGCCACGCACCCAAATAAAATGGCGTATGACTGACCGCTCGCCAAATTTCCAACAGGCGTTTTTCCTTTGTCGGTTGCGGTGGCAGACTGTCCTTCAGTCCGGCAAAGAGCACGTTGTCTGGCGAGTGTGATCCCAAAATGTTTTGGCCAGCCGTGTGGACCTGGATGCTCACCATATCGTCTGGAGGCGTTGCAATAATGGTATCCACTGGCGGTGCGAGATAACGTCCAAGTGTCCCCAGCTTGTCGGCCTGAAAACTCGTCACGTGAGCTTCGATCGCCAACCGCTCGACCGCTGGCCCTAGCGGACTTTCGAATCTACGAAGTCCAAACATCAGCGGCTCGGTGCTCTTCCAGGTATTCGAATAGAACGCTGCGTCTTGCTCGTATAATTCCGCTTCTTCGGCCGTACAGTCAAGCAGCGGAACATCGGTCACAGGCAAAAATCCGCCAAGCCCACCACGTCGCGAATCGACCCAACGCTCACCGTCGCGAACAATCTGGCTGCCATCGCCGGAATCATTGAACCAAGGTGGCAAGTAACCCGCGTCGACCAGCGAATCGACATCTGTAACTGGTACATTTTCAGCAGCCGCCATCAGGCTAGCCATTTCCACCGCCGCGATGCGTGCCTTGGCCGCGTACCGACGTCGCAGTTCGATGTTGTATTGCGGCGAGACCAAACGCTGGAACATCTTCGACGGAAAATAACCGAACAGCTCGTATTCGTTCTGCAACGGCATCAGCAACCGACCGTAGCGGAACTCCGCCGACTGGGCCAGTGAACTGGCACCGTCTTGGACCGCCAAAAATCGCTCGACTAAATTCTGCGACGTACAGATCAACAACCGATTGCCTTCGACAACTCGAAAAGATCGAATTGTGTGATCGCGATTTGACAACAATGTGACGGGCCGACCGGAGATTTGCAAAGTGTCCAATTGGACGCCCTCACTTGCCGACGATTTTGCAAATTGCTTTCTTTCCGAATCGATCGATGATTGCAACTGGGCGACATTGCGAGCTTCGAATAAGACGCCCATCGACGCACCATCTTGCAAGTAAAGATCGTTTCCAATGATGGCCATGTCGCCAATGATCGCGTCGCCGAAAAGCTTGGCCAGCAACGTAGCTTTGGTTGCAAGCATTTTTTCAATGCGTGCGTTGGCGAAACTATCAGTTCCGCGAATGGTCATCATTTGACCAAGGCCTGCGCCTTTGCCAGTCGACAGCGTTCGGAACCAGAGATAATTCGCGAATCGTCCGAATCTCAAGTAGAAACAATCGTCAGGAACCGCAGTCGCAATCGATTCGATCGGCAAGTCGTCTGGGGTGGGAGCGACCGGTTGTTGGTTCCAAATCGGCGGTTGCGGCAGAGCGACATTTTTCTGTCCCAGTTGCCGTGCCGGTTTGCGCAGCGTTTGCTGTAACATTTGATCGCGAATCGCTTCCGTGCTGGCCAACAATTCGAGCGTCGATTGAGGTTTGACCAAAGGGTCGGCGTCGCGAGAGCTCGGACTTTTCGAATTCTCTGGTCGCAAGCTGATTGGTTGCAGTTCCAGTCGTCGAGCCATCGTTTCGACCATAAAAGTTTGGAAAACCGGCGCGTAATCGCCAGCGGCAAGCTGTTTGATTGCAGCCGCGGCATAGGTGCTGTACCACCGCTGCAAATTCGGTTTCAGCAGATCGGATGTTCCGGCAGAGGCTGTCGGCGATGGCGCCAGCGCGACTCGCTGTGGCGGCGTCGACAGCCCTTCGATCCAAATTTCTAACGGTTGGTCGCCGGTAAATAGAAAGTCGATTTCAGCAGACAAAAAGGGCTGCGATTGTTGGCGAGCGGTTTCGATTGCCGACTTCAATCGCTGCACCAACGCTCCGCCACCAATGCGGCGACCGCCGGAGGGAGGTTGCTGGCGAACGACTTGCGGCGGGTCCGATTCACCGGCAACTATGGCAGGATAAAAAACGCGATCGCTGGTCTCGCGGATGAAAATTCGCGGCAAGCTGTCTTCGTCTCCCGGACCGATCGGAACGCTGATATGTCCGACGCCAAACGGCTTTCCGGCGATCGCAGAGCTGGCAATTGAGCCTTGGGCTGCTACGAAGCCTGCATTCAACAGAGCGAGGAAAAGTGCCAGCAAAACGACTTGCGTTGGCTTTGAAATGGATAGCTTTTGCATGATTTTCATCTTACCAAGTTGGCACTGCAAAGCGTAAGCCGATTTACGCGCGAACGTCGGAACCGATCCAGGCGTTTGGGCTAAACAAAGCTTGGCGTTGGTGATTGAGGAAACCTCCGGATGAAGACGCTGTGAAGTTTGGCTGGAAACGTCCTGAAGATCGCGGGGAGGCAATTTGGGATTGAACCAAGCGATAGAATGGATTGTGGTCCGGTGCAGCGGAAAAAGGCGTGATTGTTTTTTGGCTCTCAACCGTTTTCTGCTACACTTGAGCGACCGTTCGACTTTTATGGAATCTCCGTGATCAAATCGACGACCGCCCTATTCGAAATGAGACCGGGAACGAACGAATACTAAAATCCGCGAATCCTTCTGGAGAACTTGTATGGCAGGTGGCTCAGCGCTTGATAATAGTGTGTTGGTGTTGAACCGATTTTATATGGCAGTTCGCGTGGTCGATGTTCGACGAGCGATGACGCTGCTCTATCGCGGATGTGCGGAGGTCATCACTATCGAAAGTGACCTATACGCCAATTACGATTTTGAATCGTGGTGCGAACTGTCCAGCTTGCAGGTCCTAGAACGTCAGCCAGACGAAGAGTATCTGCGAACGCCGACCAGTGAACTGTTGGTTCCGAGGATTGTTCGACTTACGCTTTACGACAAGGTTCCCAAGTCGACTGTGCGTTTCAATCGCAAGAATCTTTTTGCTCGCGATAACCACGCGTGTCAATACTGCGGTCAACGCAAACCGATGAGCCAATTAAGTTTGGACCACGTGCTACCGCGGAGCCAGGGCGGCAAAACGACCTGGGAGAACGTCGTCTGCTCGTGCACCGCGTGCAACAGTCGCAAGGGTGGGCGGACACCGATCCAAGCGAACATGGCACTGCTCAGCAAACCGATGCGCCCACACGCCAACCCCGCTGTCGCTGCATCGCTGCTCGATCCTCGCTATTCATCGTGGAAGACATTTCTTCCAACGTCCAGCATTGTTGCTTGAGCTTCTTGAACGTAGGTCAGTACAGTTCCTGGCTTACGTTTTTGGTTTTTGACGTTCAAATCGACAGTCGGCGCTTTTGCTGGTAAAAATTTGCGTTCATTCAGCCGGGCTGCGATTTGCTCTCGGCGGAGATTGCCAGCCAGAGAAAGCTTTCGCCAGCCTATGGACCGAGTCGAAGAATCGGACGCAAGTGAATCAACCAGCGAATTTGTCGTCGTCGGCGTTGGTGTCGCACCTGAAGAATGTTCCACCGCCAGACAATTATTGCAAACTCTCACTGCTGAGCTTCAAATTTCGGTCGTGATGGCTTGGTCAGCGTCGAAAAACGTCGTCGAACTGGCCGAGCAACTTGCCGATACCGAAATCAACTGGCTCAAAACCGACCGCACTGAAACGATTCGCCCCGGAAAAATCTATGCAACGGAAATTGGTTCCGCGATCGAAGTCCGCGGCTCACAACTGATAGTCGTTCGACCGCATGCTGATGGAGACGCGGCTCCGATTGATCATTTCTTTGAATCGCTTGCGAAGGCGAAAAAGGAACTCGCAGTCGGAATTGTCCTGGGCGGTTCGGGCAGCGACGGCGCCGTTGGGCTGAGGGCGATTAGCGACGCGGGCGGTATGACAATTGCTCAGACAGTTGAGACTGCGCGGCAGCCGGCGATGCCTCAAGCGGCAATTTCAATGGGCATAGTCGACCATGTCTTGATGCCGGACCAAATTGCGGCGGAACTTCTAAACCACGCTGAACATATGCAATTTGCCAGCAAAGAAAATGACGGTTCGGAA
>JBGSKY010000259.1:0-3855 GCA_041740995.1 Pirellulaceae bacterium | reverse complement strand
AAGCCCATCTTCTGTGCCGTTTCAATCATGTGTTTTGTTCCGCGACTCTTCCCGTCCCAAACCGCAATCAAGGCATCTGCCATTTCGGCCATTTCGCGACTACGAATTAGCCCCGCAGACTTACCGTAAAACTTCCAGTTGACTGGTTCGGTGGTTATAGGCCAGACTCCTTCGCAAGCTCGTTGAGCAGCCGAGTCAATGCCTTTCGCAGCGCCATGAATGACCTCTGTGATTTCTCCGCTCCAGCCGCTTCCAGAAATCGCGGCGCGAACCAACTTCTCTGCCTTCTCGCCTTCTACGTCCCGACCGCCAGCAATAATTACACGCATATTCCGCTCCTTCAGTGTTCGAAACTCACCATTCAAAGCCATCTTGATCGACTAATCCCGCTCACAGTAAAACGAGCTCGATCAGGTTCTCAAGCACTTAGAGTTCAACCGAGCAGAAATCGGGCGCTTCAGTTTGCAGAAAAGTAGAACTCGTCACTGAAATGTGCGCTGCTTCAGTGTCAGCGACTTCCACTCTTGAATTTGTAAGATACGCGGTTGCTGCGCGTTCAGAATCGGCTTGGATATGGATACAAGTGATTCGACGAAATCAGACTGATGAAAGCCGAACCATATTGGCTCGCGAAATGTGGAAGGTAACGTCTCTGTCCACAACGGCTGGTCCGTTTGCATGTCCCAGACGATCAGCAAACCCCATGCTGGATCGATATTGTTCTGCCGGTCTGGATTCATTGTTGCTCTAATAGAGAACAGGCGATGATCGGAGGGATGAAACGCTACGCGAGTGCCATGACCTCTAAGTGACGATGGCAGATCATGTTGGAAGCGACGAAACACTTCCCCTTCAAAATTCATGACTAAGATCTGGCCGTCGTCCGATGCGACTGCAAGTAATTCTTGGCTAGGATGCATAACAAGATCGTCAATGGTTGCTTGCGATTCAAAGATTGTGGAAGTTGAAAGGTCTTTGGCACGATGTTTTGTGACGCCTCGGTTGGAAGCTGTGAAGAGTAGCGTTCCGTCATGATTAGTTTCAATCGATATCGCGTCTGAGTGCAGCGGAATTAAGGCACGTCGCAGGCCCGTCACGCAATCCACCATGGCCAATTGGTTTTTAGAAAGTCCGATCAATAGATTCCGATTGTCTCTGCTCCAAGCAAAGTGTTCTATGCGGGGTGATGCAATCTCAGGAAATAAGTCGGCCAGGATCAATGTCTCAGCTGATTTGCCAGCTTCCGCGAATGCTACTCCATCTCGGAGCCACAACTGGAGTTTACCGGCAGAGCTGGCAGAAGCGATGCGCTTTCGATCGTAGCTGATTGCTGTCGACACAGAATCCTCGACAGTAAGCGTTTGCGTTGACTCGCTGTCGAGTTGGAATAGGAACTGCTCTTGAACTTCAGTATGATGCAGCGACAAACCGCCCACATCAGGAATCACGTTTTCTCGATACGCAGTTGCCTTAACTCCGGGTTCTGCGGCGCAAATGAATAAGTCATTTCCTGCACCAAAGACAGAAATGGTGCCGTTGTTTCCAACTGCACATTGAACAGAATAGCGTTGCAGGTCGATTTCGCTATCGACGCGATCTGCTGTTCTTGGCATCCAATGAATTTCACCGGTAAGATAATCCCACTGCAAGGTTCGCCACACTTGCGAATCTCCGCGCAAGGCTCGGTCGGGGTCAAGGCAAATCCAAGCAGTTGATTCGCCGATCGGCGATAACGCGCCATCGACAATGTTAGGGAATGCTAGTCGTCTAAGCGGAGATGCACTTAAAGAGAGTTGGCCGTTTTGATGGTTTGGAAAGCCTTTTGTGTTTACGCTCCAAACCTTCACCGCTCCGTCCACGCCACAGCTTCTCAAACCATTCGATCGCGTGTACGAGACGTCCAGTATTGCGCCATCATGCGCCTTCGGCTTTATGAAAACTAGCTCGTTATTTGTGAGATTCCACACGCGAATGCAGCCTTCATCGTCACCGCTTACTAAGAGCCTATCGTTCACGTTACCTGGATTACTGGTGGTGTTCTTTTCGAACATGTCCGAAAAAATCATGCTCGTAATCTTCGCGTTCCCTGCGGAGAATTCCGCTATCTTCGCAAGCGAAGTGCGATCCCAAACAGAGACGCTTCCATCTCTTGAGGCCGCTGCAATGAGCGAAACTTTGGCATCTCCGCGGATCGTCGAAGTTGAATTATCGGAAATTGCAATCGCTGATAAATTACGATTCCCGTTGATAGTTCCGAGCAGAATGCCTCCGCGCGAGTCTTTCAGCGACCAAATGGCAATTTGCCCATTGCCGTTTCCAGAGACGAGACAATCGCCTGCACCTGAGAGTTCCAGCGTACGAATTGGAGAAATATCTCGAGGATCAAGTTGCCTTGGCGTACTTGCGCCATGCGGTCCACAAAACCAGACATAGATCGATCCCGACTCAGTCCCGCAAGCAACCGTCGTGACTTTTCCCAGGTCGGAATATTTTACTTTATACCTAGAAACGGCAACACATGAACTATAGTCGCCGTGAGGAATTTTTAACTGTGATTCGGCTACGTGCATCCTTGCCTTAAGATGCCCATATTCCCAGCCACGAGAGTCCGGTTCAATCGTTGACATTCTCGCATTCGCCTCATCGACGTCACCTCGGACATAAGCATCATGGGCGAGTCGCAAATCGAGCGAATAACGCTGCGATTCGGAAACTGCCAGGTTTCGGCTCGACTCGTTTAAAGTTAAAGCCAGCGATGCTGAAGTCGAAAGCGCTTGAGCGCGGAACAGATTGGTTAGAAATAAGCCAATCAACAATGTGAGAACAACCGCAACAAGTAGACTGGCGATGACTGGCTCGCGTTGTACCCACCGAGCGAGGCGTGTTCCTGCTCCCACCCTTCGAACTGGAACAGGCTTTCCATCCAAGAACAATTGAAAGTGATGCGCCAGTAGGTCTGCAGATTCATACCGATCTCCCGGAGACTTCTCAAGGCACTTCATGAGGATCTTAGAAAGATCACGGTGAATGAGACTGTTAACTTCACGAGGCGGACGGACTTCTTGTATCTGAATGTTGCGAATCATCTGAGCGACATCTGGTCCCTGTATGGGTGGTGCACCGCATACAAGTTGATAAAGAGTAGCCCCGAGTGAATAGATATCAGATGCGGCTGTAAGGCTTTCGTTCTGACCGGCGGCCTGCTCGGGAGACATATATGCGAACGTGCCTACAACATTCTGAGTTGCCGTCAGGTGGTCTGACGTTTCCAATAACTTCGCAAGTCCGAAATCTGTGATTTTCGGCTCACCATATTGGTCAATCAGGATGTTGTCTGGTTTGATGTCACGATGAAGGATTCCCTTGTTATGAGCAACTTGGAGTCCCTGACAGATTTTCAGCCCTAACGTTGCGAGTTGTTGGCTTGTTACATTACCATATTCCGCCAGACTACCGCCTGAAACATATTCCATCGAATAGAACAGTTCTCCTTCATCTTCGCCCGGCTCATAGAGGGTGACGATGTGGGCATGATCGAGGCTAGCGACGACTTGGACTTCGCGACGAAACCTTTCAGCAGATGCTGTCAAACGCATTATCTTGACGGCAACTATTCGATGGGCCGTCGTTTGGCGAGCACGATAGACGTCGCCCATGCCGCCGCGTCCGAGAAGCTCTAAGAGTTCATAGGAGCCGATATAGCGTAACACATGCGGGTTGGGCGCGGTTTCGGACTCCGTTGCAAACTTTGTTAGCGTGCCATCGACGCCATCTTCATCCGCGAAAAACTCAACTAGCTGTTGTCGATGAATGGAGAATTCGGCAAGAAATCGTCGGCGAATCTTGGCCCGATGT
>JBGSKY010000258.1:0-10399 GCA_041740995.1 Pirellulaceae bacterium | reverse complement strand
CCTTCGGTCATAGCCGGTGTTATCAATAATTCTTCTGCGAACGAATAATTCGCGCTCGCCAGCGCTATGCCTGAAGCTAACGTTTGGATTACTCGTCGTCGGTTTATAGTACCCAGTGAAACTCGCATGAGAGAAGGCTCCGATTGTGTGTGAAGTCACGCAGCGAGAAATGCCCCGATTGCGAATGAGCTACAAACACAATTATACGCCGAAAGTTTCTGCCCATGTTCATCAAGCGATAGAAGTCGTCCGTTCGTCGTCACTTCGTCGGCAGTCCGTCGGAATCGCACGACTCATTTCGAACCACGATCGAGATAGCCGGGCAAACGAATGCCTAACCTCGACAGCGACGCGAACAGCAGTCCGCTGAAGAAGACTTCGTCGAGGTTTCCGATCAACGGCAAGTTATCCGGTATCTCGATTACGCCAAAGGTTAAGTTAGCCAGGTAAAAAATTGAGACGGCAGTCCCGAGCAAAGCTAATGGAATGTTGCTTGGCAGCTTGTTTGGAGAGTAACGCGGTCGGGCAGAATTCCCGGTTTGCTGGCTGCCCGAAACTGAATCAGTCTGTTTCATCAAATTGGCTTTCCTTCATCCGAATTTGCAAACAGCGGCGGTAGCAAGAGTGCTACCGCCGCTGAAAGATTGCAAGTTCTGCTTTGAGCACTTTTAGTGCCTAAATTGCGGCTGCCATTTTCACCCGCGCTTCACGCAAACCGCGACTGAGGATGTCTCGCAATAATGGCGAGTAATCTTCGTAGCGGTGAGAGTCGGCAGGTCCGTCAGCAAATTGAAAAATCGCATCGCGAGGCTTGGCCCCAAGCGCAATCAATGTGCTGGAAACAGTTCCGTAATCGGTACCACGCATCACCATAGACGGACGTCCCGGCGAAGTTGGCGACCGAGCAAATACACGCGACGCAACGGCCAAAAATTTGACTGCTGAATCGAGCGTCTGAAGGGTCAAAAGACGGCGAGCCATTTGAACTCGTTCATCTCTATAATCGTTTAGGTTCTTGCTCCCTATGATATTTAAGCCAGGCTCCATTTCCACGACTTCATCAGTCGTATCATGGTGAATGACCCAGCCGTTATCGCGGTCAGCTATAACGAGGTTGAACGCCTCGTAAGATGACTTCGAAAGTTCATCGAGAACTCGATCAAGGGCTTTACGGGCGGTCGTTGCACGTAAGGCCTCCCGGCATAAAATTGCTCGCGAAGATTCACCACCAAGCGGTTGTACGCTATGGCGTTGGCAAATTCCGGCGAACATACCATGCTGGTTCGCTCCAATCCAACTTCCTCCGGTTCGCTGATCTCCTGGGCACAGGATTCGTGGCTTGCCAGATTGAATAGAAGGCGGCGTTGAGCGTCTACTGAAGAACTCCTCTCTGTTAGCGGCGACTAGGATGGGACTTTCCGGAACCAATCGGTACTGAATGGCCAGCAAGCACATCTGGATGCTCTGCACTTTCTAGTTAAACAGGTCGGCTGTACGGGTTGGGAGGTTAGCTGTCAAACCGCCATACCAAGTGCGGTTAGCAGGCCCGTACATCTCAGGCGTCAATTTATTAGCAACATAGGCATAAGTCACCCCCTTGACTGCCAAGAAAGTCAGGAAAAGTTCACCTTGGGCAAGAAATTAGGCGATTTGAACCGTTTGCGGACTAAAAATTGACTTTTCAGCCCTCTCCATTCGGGCCTCAGCGGACTTTCCGGGGCTGATAATCGCAGTAAGTCACTTCGCCGGGAATCAAGCAGCCGCAGCTAGCTTTTCAGATATTCGACGATCGGACAACTCGCCCTCAACGATCCAGTTTCCCAATTGCTGCATAATTTGTCGACTGGCGACATCGTTGAGTAACTCATGCAGTCCATCGTTGACGCGAACTAACTCTACAAGCTTCGACCGACTTGCCAATTGTTCGCTGGCAGCCAGATCAGAAAGTCGGTCGTCAGTTCCGTGCAGTATCAATGTCGGCGTATCAAGTTCCGCTGCGGCGGCCAAGCATTGGCGACCTCCAAGCACTAAATCTATACCCAGCCGGACACTCATCGTTCGGTGAACCAGTCGATCGCATCGGTAAGCGTGCTGGTTCTCAGGCAACGCCGTCAGCATCTCAACTTTAGATGCCGAACGCATCGGCCAATTCGGGAAACGTTTAGCCAGCCACTGTCCAGCGGCTAGGAAATCATCGCGAATCGGTCGTCCGGCAGGCACCAACATCGGTGCAAGTAAAGTCAGTGATTGCACTTCCGGAATTGGATACAAAGGTAAGACATTGGGTCGATCATTCTCATTGCTAGCCGACCTCGAAGCACTTTGTGCTAACTGGTAAGCGAGCGCCAGATTTCCGCCCATGCTTTGACCAGCCAATGTAATCGCCGCGTTCCGCCACTGCATTTGGGCTTGGCTCAAGCTGAATTGAACTTCATCCAACAATGCTTGATACGAGTCGGCTCGACCTCGTTTTCCCGGCGAACGACCGTGTCCAACCAAATCGATGACCTGAAGCGCGATCGAACGACTTGCCAGAAATCTTCCAAACTGATCGTATCGCCCACCATGATCGCCTAGACCGTGAATGAGTACGCAGACGTGCTGAATCGATGAACTCGGTTGGCATGGCAGCCATCGATGACAGTACCGTGCTTGATCTCCCTGATAAGCGATCCAGCCAGCAAGATAATTGCACTTATTTGTAGAACGATCCAACGAAGGATGTGAGCTGATGGCTGCTGGTTTAGTGTACTTCATGAGTAAATTCAAACTTGTGCGGTTACAATTTTGAGCTCGACTTGCGGCCTGTCTGCGTCCGTCTTGCGAACTTTTCGCTTTCTCTCGCTGCGGTCTGAGAGAGCGCCGGCCGATCTGCATTCTTAGCCAAACAACTAGCATCTGGCGTTCAGGGCAGCGGCTGAGTCAACCAAGCTTTCCAAGTCCAGCCTGGTGGTTTAGTTCCAGGAATCGCCGTCCACCAAGGCAGATCTTCCAGGTCAACTGGCGCAACAGATATCGTTTCGCCCGGCAGTGGCGTTGCTGGTGGGTCGGGGTCAAGCCAACCACCTTCGCGAGGCGGCAGTCCGAACGCACGATGGTAAGCTTTCTGTTGGCGATCGATCCAAAGTTCTGTCTCCTTGAATCGCTTGTCAGCAACCCAGCCCTTCGAATGGGCTAAACGCACTCTCGCCAATTCGAAATCTTCATGTGCCACTGCGGCAACGGCCAAGTTGTGCCAAGCTGACTTATTTTTTGGGTGATCTGAGACCGCGTTCTGCCAATACTGCTCTGCCTCTTGCCACAGTCCGTCAGTCGCGGAGGTGTTGCCACGTCGAACTTCCTTGGCACCCCACGATACCCACGGTTGATCGATTTCGATTTTTTGCTCCTCGATGGTCGGGACATACTGAGACCAAGTTTGCCGCGACACGCCCATCAACAAACGATCGACCGGATCAGCGACTATTGCCAGATCCGGATACCTCTCTTTTGCTTGAGCGGTTGTCATTGAGACCGTTATTGCATCGACAAACAATCCTGACTCGACATCAAAGGCTTCCCAATTGACGACGATCTGACCTGGCTTTTCTTTCGCGGGTTGCGACATTTGTTGCAAGGCTGCCATAGCAGCGCCAGGCGAGTTCGGAGTGATTTTTTCTGATGACGAGCTGTCTTGTAGGTCAACATCAGCCAAGGTGATCTCGCCGCGAATTAGCACGTCAACATTTTGCCGCTTGGCCGTAAAAATCGGCGTCGCACGTTCAAGCTGTTTTTGATGCGAAGCCAAACGCACGGGCAATGAAGCAGTTGCGTTGGGGCCACCATTGGGCTCCTTGATCGAAGGCCCATCAATAGGATTGGCCGATTGAATGACTGCCAAGTGTGCGCTACCCAGCGGCTTGGAACGACCGATGGCTTCTTCTAAGCGTTGCCGCAGTGGATCAGGACCGCGGATCGGTTCGAATGCAATTCGGCGCGGCGGCTGCTTTGGCTGAGCCGTCGGACCGCTTTGTGTGATGGCCGGTTGCCAAGTGCTAATCGGAACCGAACGATGACAACCAAAGACCACTACAATTCCAATCGATGCGACGATCAAAACCGACGATGTGAAGCTTCTCAAGATTTGCATCAGCACACTCCAGTCGCGGCCGCCAGCGGATACGATGCCGTCTGGTTGTAGTCCTGCAACGAGACGATAGTAATGCCAAGCTTGTTTGCCAAGCTGAGAGTTTCTTCGCGATCGATCAAAATCGTCCGACCTTCTTCGATCACAATCGCATGCCCGCCAGCGTGGTGCAATTTTTCGATCGTCAATGGACCGATTGTTGGCAAATCAAAGCGTTCATCCTGCTGTGGCTTGGCAACCTTTATTAGCGTAAATGGACGATTCTTTCGCAGCTCTTTAGTTCGCGCGATGCACGCATCAGTGCCTTCGATCGCTTCAACGGCCAAGACCATTTGATCGCAGATAGTCACGCTCTGACCAATGTCCAAATTCCCCATCGCTTTGGCGATTGACCAGCCAAATTCAATGTCCTTTCGAACGCTAAAGCTCGGCTTGGCAGTCGTCAAAACACCAGGTTCGGCCAGCAAGTGTTTCGCGAAGCGAGTGCCCGCGACGACTTCCATCCCAATCGCTTCGTAAGATTTTGCAATCGTGTGCAGCAGCGAATCGTCTCGTTGGTCTCGTTGACGAGAAATGTAGTGTGGCACGAAGGTCAAGACGCACTTTAAATCCGGCACCGCCCCTAGCCAACTCCACCGCGTGAGCAGAATTCGGTCTTTGAAAACTTTGCCAGCCAGGACAATTTTCGTAGCCTTATGTTTTTGAAAAAACCGATGATGCCCGCCCAACTTTCCGACACCCAACTGGCAATAGTGATCCGAAAGGGCGATCATCTGATCGGAGACGTGGTGTCTCAAACCGACAGTGACAACGCTTGCACCCATCGAGCGCACTTGCTTGGCGACTTCAATTGGATAGTTGCCCCATCCAGCAACGATTCCGACGACTTGGCCGCGAAGCGATTGTGGGACATCGGGCTTTACCGCGCATTGCGATAGCGACGAGTCGAGATCAGTCGGTCGAATTACTGTAAACATATTGCGATCAGGCAGCCTTGCTACGCGTTACCGACTCAACTTGTTTGATGCCTGATGCCACGTCATCGTCAATGATCAAATCATTCAATTTTGTGTCGTTAGGCTTGGATTGCAGCTTTAGCAAGTTCTCAACTTCGGATTGCAATTGTCGTAACTGCTTTCGCATCTCGGGTAAACGTTGTAATGCCAACATCGACTGCAATGATTCTTTGCGTGGTGCCGCTGGTGAGCCAACGACAACGCTTTCCGCCGGAACGTCCGCGACAATTCCTGACTGTGCTCCAGCCATACATCGATCGCCTAAATGAATGTGATCTCTCACACCGACTTGGCCACCTAAAACTACGTGCGAACCAGTGCTCGCCGATCCAGCGATTCCCGCTTGGCTGCAAATGAGATTGTGCGGTCCTACGCGAACGTTATGTCCGACTTGCACTAAGTTATCGATTTTTGTACCCACGCCGACTTTGGTCGCGCCGTACGTTCCACGGTCGATCGTTGAATTCGCACCGATCTCAGCATCGGATTCAATATGCGTCCAACCCAATTGGGCGGTTCGCTGGTGACGCCCCTCGACCTGCCGATATCCAAATCCGAAACCGCCAAGCACCACACCGCCATGAACGAGAATTCGGTCTTCGAGGATCGTTCGCGGGTAGAGAACCGCATTGGGAAACAGCTCGCAATCGCGACCGATGACACAATCGGCCATCAGTCGAACTCCAGCGTGCAGCACCGTCCGATCACCGATGACGCAGTTTGCGGCGATGCTCACATAAGGGCCGACTGAAACGTCGCGACCGATTTGAACATTGTCGCCGATCGCAGAGCGGGCATCGATTCCTGGCGTAGGTTTTGTCTTGAGCGGACGGACTGCTTCGATCAGCCGTTCAAATGCGGAATGAGGATCGCTGACGGCGACCAAAATCGGCGACTTTTCTTTACACGCCTTCAAGATCGCATCGACATCGCTCTCAGCCACAATTGCAGCCGACGCTGGGCACTGGACGAGCAAGTGCGCATTGCGAGAATTGTCGAGCAATGTCAGCGTCCCTGGTAACGTTTGATCAAGCGGCAGCACATTGCTGATCGTGACTTTTTCTGCAACGTTTTTTGGCACGCCGATCAGCATTCCATCGACCAGCGTTGCGATCTCAAGCAAGGTCATCATAGCCATTGGATTCCTTCCAAATTGCTTTCACTTTCCACAATTTGACGCAAAAGTCGCTGTATTCGATTGCCGAAAGAGGCTTTCAATGACTTTTAGCAGCTTACAAAAACGCCAGCAAGACAGAAACGTTTGCCCCCAAACAAATCGAGCAAAAGCAAAATCGTGCCGTTCGTTTCTCATCCCATATGCGCGGTCGTTGATAAGCTAAACATTAAACCTACAGTCTGGAGTAGCGGCTAATCATTTGGCCTAAAGCCTTAACCTAAATACTGCTGCTCGAAGCGCGTCAGAACGAAACAACCCAAAATACTCACGAATTATTGCAGACCGATTTTTTGTGAAGAACTAAATTTTCTCCAATTTTCGCCTCGTTCTTGGAATTGCTGCTTTACGCAATTCCTACCGCCCGATGACTTCTTTGCGGACTTCTGAACAATCCAGTTCAATCGCCGAGCAATCCGTAACGCATGCTGAATTCACTCTAGTTGTTCTTACCGGCATGCGTCATGAAGAAAACGTCTACAACATTCCGGATTGCTGCCAGCGCTTTGATTTGCTTGCCGTTCATGGGCTGTGCGGTAAGTCAGCATGCAAAACTGAATCGCGAAGTTCGGCGTTCATTTCTTCGTTGGAATTTGAATCTAGATGAGTCGCATGCCTGTGATAGCAATTATTCAAACGCACTGACATTGGCCAGTCAGAAGCCCGCCAAACTTAGAGAACTGATGAACACATGCGCGGCGCCAGATCGCTCGCTTTTAATTGGGGCTTGGAAGGGCATTAACAAGGGGCTTGGTCCTGCAATAGCCAATCTGACGCAAGACACGAAGGTTTTCGAAAGCAGTGGCGACTGCATCCACGGCTACAACATTTCTGTTGTTCAAGTTCCCATAGACCGCTTGGAATGTGATGGCTGGCGTCCGAAATTCGATGCTAAATCGGGCGAAGTCGAAACGATTGGAAATTTCATCGTTCAAGTGAATCAGAGAAGTGGCTCAGTGGAGTTGGATTACTCTATCGCGGACAACGTGTGGAACGATCCTTCGAAGGTTCTGATCGACGAACTCGTAATGATCGATGAAAACCTATTGCTAGGGCGAGCAAACGCGAAAATCGGTTTGCTGAAAATCCCCATTGCCTACTTCGTGCTTTATCGATAGGCCAATGCCACAAATTTGGCGATCGCAAGTCAATTTTGATGAACAATCAATGTTAGGACAATAAGAATGGCAGAAACACAAAAATCAGGAATACGATAAGTTTCATCGTTCACGATCAAACCCTTCATTCAACTGTCATGCGTACTGAGCTTCACGCACAAGCATTTTTTCTGTGTAAAACTGAATGTCGAAAAGGGCCACGAAAAGAGGCTGACTCCTTTTGAAATCTAGGCATCATCAAAATCCGAAAACTGGCCGAAGCGTATTGTAGAGGTCGCCTGGTTTTCAACCGCGAATGGACGCAAATGCCCGCGAATGTCTGTTTTTGATTAGCGTTCATTGGCGGTTACGTTCGCCATCGCATAATTTTTAAAATGGCTGGCAACTATCGGACAGCGTCTCGAAAAAAATTCGCAATTTTACTTTTTTGGCAGGCTTTGTGCACAAGCATCGCATTCAACTTACGAATCAGTAACGTCTAATTTTCTTAACTGAGAGGGTTTGTTATGAATGCTTTGGTCGAAAATCGACGCGGGAGCACGGGCAATGTTATCGCTGGGATTGCCAGCTTTTTCGCGCCTGGCTTGGGCCAGTTAGTACAAGGTCGCATTCTCGCAGCACTGTTTTTCTTCCTTCTAAGCCTCGTTCTCTGGATCGTCTGGCTGGGCTGGATCGCGCACATTTGGGCGGCGGTCGACTCTGCTTTATCCAATAGATAACCGCCAAGCCGACAATTGGCCCTTTTGAAATCCTTCGCAACGCGATACTTTTGTGGCTCGCAGCGTCCGCTTTGGACCGCTGAACCCAATACACAAGAGTGACGAAGCCCGCTATGCCGTTGGTGACGATAAGCGATTTAACGATCCGATACCGAGGACCAGCTCTGCTGGATGATGTAAGCTGCCTGATCGAACCCGGCGATCGTATCGGATTGCTCGGCCGTAATGGCGCTGGCAAGACGACATTGCTGCGAATGCTTGCTGGGACAGTGAAACCAGATCATGGTCGAATTACGACGAGCAATCGGACGAAAATTGCACTCTTGCAGCAAGATGTGCCGCAAGATCTGACCGGCACCGTTCACGAAATTATTCTCAGTGGAATCGACGCCAATCAAATCGACAGCGAAGAACCGCTCGAAGACTGGCAACGCGATTTGGCCGTCGAGCAGATCGCGACGCGAATGCAGCTTGATCTCGAAGCGCGTTTCGAAACCATGTCATCGGGAATGAAACGGCGCGTCTTGTTGGCTAGCGCTCTGGCCGACGAACCAGACCTGCTGCTGCTCGACGAACCGACAAACCATTTGGACATCGAAGCGATCGAATGGTTGGAAGAATTTCTCGCTCGCTGGCCCAAAGCGTTCATGTTCATCACACATGATCGGCAGTTCTTGCGCAAGCTCGCAAAACGTATTCTCGAAATCGATAGCGGCAAAATCTTTGACTGGACCTGCGACTACGACACCTTCCTCAAACGCAAAGAAGCCGCGATGGCTGCCGAAGAGAAGCAGAATGCACTCTTTGACAAGAAGCTGGCCCAGGAAGAGGTGTGGATTCGACAGGGCATCAAAGCACGTCGAACACGCAACGAAGGTCGAGTCCGGGCGCTGAAGGAGCTGCGGTTGATTCGCGGTGAGCGGCGGTCGAAAGTCGGCACCGCAAACCTGAAGATTCAAGAGGCGGCCCGCAGCGGAAACCTAGTTCTGCACGCCGATCAGCTAAATTTCGCGTACGGTGATCGTCAAATCTTGCGAGATTTTTCGACGACCGTCATGCGCGGCGAGAAGGTTGGTATCATCGGTCGCAACGGCGCGGGTAAGACAACACTGCTGCGATTGTTGCTTGGAACATTGGAACCTCAATCGGGCAAGTTGCGCATTGGAACCAATGTTCAAATCGTTTACTTCGACCAATTGCGAGCACAGCTCAACGATGAAAAAACGGTTCAGGAAGATGTCGGTGACGGTTACGAAAACGTCAACGTCAACGGTCGATCACAACATATCATCGGCTATCTGCAAGACTTTTTATTCACGCCCGAACGAGCGCGAACGCAAATCAAAATGCTCAGCGGCGGTGAACGCAACCGTGTTTTACTTGCCAAGCTATTCACCAAGCCGGCTAACCTAATTGTGCTTGACGAACCGACCAACGATCTCGACGCCGAGACGCTCGACATGCTCGAGGAACGTTTGCTGCAATATTCAGGGACGCTGTTGATCGTCTCCCACGATCGAGAATTTTTGAATAATGTAGTGACCAGTAGCATTGTTTTCGAAGACGACGGCGTTAACGAATATGTCGGTGGCTATGACGATTGGGTCCGTCAATCCAATAAGCCTGATGACGACGTGTCGGACCCGGCAACTTCTAACGGCTCCGTTACAAAATCGGACGCCAAGACCAGTGTCGTTGAGGCTGTGAAGCTTAATTTTAAAGAGCGGCAGGAGTTGTCGAGCTTACCGAAACTGATCGAGAGCCTCGAAGCGAAAATTGCGGAGAAGCACGAACAAATGGGGCAGCCTGATTTTTATAAACGTCCCGCACCAGCAATTGCACAGGAGAAGTCGAGCTTGGAAGATCTACAATCGCAGTTGGCTACCACTTATCAACGCTGGGAAGAGCTAGAAGCCCGCGCGTGATCGAATTTTTCGGTCACGTTTTGGAATCGGCACGGACCCCCGTGAGCTTGTCTCATGGGTGAACCAGTTTCGACAGCTAGCTCCGCTGTTCTACGATAATGAGGCAACTTAGAACGGCTCCGCTACTTCAGTCGATTCAGACGTTTCCGCTTCGATTTCAGCCACTGAATCTTGGTCATCGTCTTGCGGTTCATCAAACTGCGGCAGTTGATTTTTCTCGAAATCGTCCATCCACTCAAGTTGTTTTTCGAGTCCGGCAAGTTTCTCTTTTGCATCCAAAATCGAAGCACTCCGCGATGCTTCATCTGCCTGAGAATCGGA
>JBGSKY010000257.1:0-84545 GCA_041740995.1 Pirellulaceae bacterium | reverse complement strand
AGCATTTACGACTTCCCAGTCTATTACGATTTAGTCTTCGGTTCGGATTGGTCAGCGGAGTTTCATTTTCTTCAGGCCGCGTTTGAGCGCCATGTGGCCAACTTGCCATGCAACGCAGGACGCTTGGCCGTCAGGGATCGTGAACCAATGCTCATCGGGAACAGCGTCAAGCAAGGTGATCGAGTACTCGCGAGCAAATTGAAGCTGGCGAATCGTAGCATCACGTGCGGCCAGAATGGCGTCGGGCGACAGGTCTTCGGACATAACGATTGGCGAATTCTTTCAAGCGAGTTAAGGAGGATCGATCGAACCAGCTGCAACTTGTCGATGCTTTCTGGCCAGCTATCGGCGTTTGAGAATGTAAACGACGTCTTCGGTGTAATCGTCAATTTCTATTGGGTCATCGATGCTGTACCGAAAATCATAAATTGCTTCGATCGACCAATCGGGACACGCGCTTATAAGCCGATCAAACTGAGTCGCAGTGTACGATCGCAAGACCAAACAATCCTCGATACGCTTGCTGCCCGAGGGTTGATGAACATCGAATCGCATGTTGAAACGTTCGACGCGTTTTTTTCGATCTTTGTCACGTGGCCACATTAATGTGTTGACAACCAAGTGGCCTCGTCGGGCAGACCAGCTTTCTTCGTCAGTTTGTTCGCCTTTGCGTGGCGTCAAATGCAATCCCAAGGCGTAGATCCCACCGGAACGAACTGCGGCAGCCATCGAATTCAAATGCGCTTCGGCGAGTTTCTCGCTGCTCAGATGTCGAAAGGAGTTGATAGTGTTGAAAGCGGCATCGTAAGGTTTGTCGACTTGGAAGTCGCACATGTCCGCGACCCACGCGTTTTCCGGAAACTTGTTGCGACGAAGTCGCTTGTTACAAAATTCGATCGCGGCGGTGTTTAAGTCCATGCCAGCAGCGTGGTATCCAAATTTCGCCATTCGAAAGAGCAATCGGCCGGTTCCACAAGCCGGCTCGAGGACGCGAAATGGTCGTTTGGTGGTCGATTTGACGCCGCCGGCCACATGGCGCTCAAACGCGGCCTGAAGAAAATGAAACTCCGCTGACCAATCCGAACCGAAGACTAAATCGTAATAGACTGGGAAGTCGTAAATGCTGCCCTCGATTACATCCATGAAACAGTAGTCTCCGTGCGGAAAAAGTAGTTGAATAGTTGGTGATGGATCATTGAACCGCGTCGAAAACGCTAAAAAATTCTTGGTGCTCACGACAACTTGGTCTGGTGCGACGAAGCTAGCAAATGAGCCTCTCCGTTCAACGAAAGCTTAGAACCTATGCGAAAAGGGGTTTGACCCTTTGGAGGAACGGAGAGGGGCAGACCCCTTTTCGGACAGGCTCTTGGGTAAAAATTGGCGAAAATTCGAGTTTTGCACGCTAAGCATTGTCGTTAGCAAGCGATTCTGCAATCCGATTGACCGCAGAATTAAGGTTGTTCTACAGTAAGAATTCGGACGCTCTGCTCGACAATGTAAGGTAGCTGACGCAAAAACTCGCCTGAATGCCTATAATTCTGGTATGGAAAACATAAACATCATGACACTTCGATACGCTGCCGCTATCCGGAGCACTGTGGTTTCTCGCCCTATTTGGTCGTTGAAGTCGACCCGCGGTTTCCGACCTAGCGACCGAATTGCTTTTCGGCTGATCATGGCTTTTTTGGCCGTCTTTTTAAGTGCGGGATCACATTCCGAGGTTTTTGCACAAGGCAAGAGCCTTTCAAAAAGTCTGGCTGCCGAAGAAAGCGAAGTCAGCGGTGCTGGTAAGTCGGTGAGCGAAAGATCGTCACCATCGCTCCCAAAACTTCCTCGGAGTCTGAGCGGTATCGGTGGCTTGTCCAATCCGTATCAGTTCACGGCCAAATACGAGGCCGAGCAATCTGGGTTGAGGGGCCGAATTCACGTTTCAGCGGTAGTCGAAGATGGCTATTACATCTCGTCCACAACGCAACCCAAAGGCGGTCCGACAGCAACTTTTGTTTCGGCTGTTTCCGATGATATCTCGGTCACCGGTCCGTTTTTGCCTGATCGCGATCCTGAGCTGACTTTTGATATGGCTGGCTTCGAAGGCGTCCGGGTTGAGAAGTTTTATGATGGAGTCGTTTGGACTGCGCCAGTGACTTTCAATGAACAGATTACCAATGGTTCCAAAACATTTGAACTAAAAATTGATGGGCAGGTTTGCAAAAAAGGAGCCTGCATTCCAATTATCGGTGCGACCGTCAAAGCGAGCTTCCAAGGTTTCTACGCTGGTCAAGCACCCGCCAGCGGAAGCTTTCGCGATTCGGCCGCTCATGCGCAATGGGTGGTTAGCATCGAGCCGGCAACGATTAAGCCGGGTCAATCTGCAATGTTGAGCATCACGGGCAAACCGGATCAGGGTTATCACCTCTATCCGCTTGAACGAAACGCCGGTGAGCTGACGCAAAAAACGCTCATTGCATTAACCCAAAAGGGTAGCTTGCTGGCCGGTTCGCCGGAAACCAATTCGTCCATTGTTACCCTTGAATTGCTTAAGGGAACACTCTCGACAAGCTATCATCAGGGGGATGCTACCTGGTCGATTCCGATTCATGTGCCGCTGGAAAAAGTCGATGGCATCTATCCAATTTCGGGTGTCGTCGGTTACCAAACCTGCCAAGAAGAAGAGTGTGATCAGCCGATGGCCTTCCGATTTTCCGGAGAGCTTAACGTATCTAGCGAAGTGACCGCTGGCGTTGCGAAACCGGTTAATTTTTCGATCGCCGCCGTTGATTACGACGTGGCCGAACAAGCTGGTAGCCTCGGTGACTGGGTTGATGAAAAATCGGTTCAAACATCCCAAGCGACGATGGCCGTATTGCCGTTGCTCTCCTATTTTTCGTTGGCGATGCTGGGCGGATTGATCTTGAATTTCATGCCCTGCGTGCTGCCCGTAATCGGGTTGAAGGTCATGAGTTTCGTCGGTGAATCGGCGGGCGATCGGCGTCGCAGTTCAATGCTGAATCTTTGGTATTCGGCCGGTCTAGTCAGCGTGTTTTTAGTGTTGGCGATCGTCACCATTGCGATCCGATCTGCTTACGGGGTGACGTTGGGATGGGGCCAGCAGTTCCAGGTTTTTGAGCTTCGCGTTGGCATTATTATTTTGCTCTTTGCGATGGCGCTCAGTTTTCTGGGTGTTTGGGAGATCCCAATTCCCGGTTTTGCGACCAGCAGTCAAAGTGCGGATTTGGCACGCAAGGAAGGACCGTTCGGCGCGTTCAGCAAAGGCATCATCACAACCATCGTTGCAACGCCATGCAGCGGGCCATTTCTCGGTGCGGTGTTCGCACTTTCGCTGACTCAGCCGCCTTGGGTTATCGTCTTGATGTATGTGGGCGTGGGCTTAGGTATGGCCATGCCATACCTTTTGGTCGCCGCATATCCGCAGACGTTGCGATTCCTACCCAAGCCGGGTGCTTGGATGGAAACGTTAAAACAGGTGTTGGCGTTTCCGTTATTGTTATCCGTCGTTTGGTTTATGACGACAATTGAAAACGATTATCGGATTGCAGTTCTTTCTTTGCTTGTCATGGTTGGTTTTGCTTGTTGGATGATCGGCCGAGTGCCGGTCTACGCCGAGAGCGTCACCAAGATTCAATCTTGGGGCGTCGCCCTAGCGATCTGCTTGCTCGCTGGCTGGGTCTCATTTCGCTATCTTGGTCCGCGAGAGCATTTGATCGACTGGCGACCGTACAACGAAACCGAGCTGCGTGAGCTGGTCGCCGCCGGTCAGCCAGTCATGATCGATTTCACCGCTTCCTGGTGCTCGACATGTCAGTTGAATCTGATTCAAGCGATCGAAACCGAAGACGTTGCGGCCGCCATCAAGGCTCACAATGTGGTTCCGATGATTGCCGATTGGTCGGATCGAAACAAAACAATTGCTGACAAGTTGCAACAGCTAAACAGCAACTCGATCCCAGTTCTGGCAATCTATCCACCTTCTGCAGACGCGGCACCGATCGTGCTAACCGATGTCTTGCTCAAGCAAACAGTGGTTAATGCGATTAAAGACGCAGCGGCAGAAATTAAGGTTGCTTCCGCCAGTGATCCCCACGATACTAAAATGTCTCTTGTGGACTTCACGACTTCGCTGGACGCGACGAAAAGGCTGCCCGCAAAAACGACGCGGTCGGTCAGTGACAAGCAAACATCGCTGGTCGAGGAAAGCGTCGATCAATAATTCCTTCCGATTCGACAACGCGTCGAAGCTGATTGGAGGCACTTTAAGAGTGCAACGAATGATCAAACGATGGCGATGGACTTTGGCGGCTGGACTGCTTTTCAGCAATATTTCTAGCAGCCATGGTGCCGAACCGTTAATGACGGTTGCGACCGATGGCAAGCAAACGCCGGTTGCCGCAGACGCGTTGACGCCAGAAACGCCCAAAACCGTCGAGCCAGAAAAGCGAAAGTCGGTTCGCGCTAAGGGGGAGATCACTTTTGACGATCTCGCCTTTGACATTCAGAAGGACGGCGAATTCAAAGACGCGATGTTGACCGACGACATCAAGTCTTTGCACAAGCAAACGGTTCGAATTCGCGGATTCATCCTGCCAAACTCCGTTTTTCAGCAGTCTGGTATCAAGCAATTTGTGCTGGTTCGCGACAACAAAGAGTGCTGTTTTGGACCGGGAGCTGCGATTTACGATTGCGTCATCGTAGAAATGGAACCAGGCAAGACAGCTGACTTCAGCACGCGGATCGTCACGGTCACAGGCAAGTTTGAGATCGATACCGAAAAGTATCGCTATCCCGATGGACCGCATTACGCCATCTTCAAGCTGACCGCTACCGAAGTGCGTTGAGCGGGTTGAGGGATTTTTGCAAGACGCGAGTCCTGCCCGAGCGTGGTTCGTTTCTCCGAAGTAAAAGTTTTCGGCGAGCTAGTAAATGTCTCGTCGACGGGCAAGGCGGTTGGGTTGTTTTGAAGCGGACTCGCTATGGCGGTTCCGATCCGCAATCAAACGGCCAAGTATAAAGATGCCATCCGGACAATTTCTTTGTCCGTTCTAAGTCCGGTTTTTGAGGTCCTGACGTCTTCGACGAACTTAATATGAAATTAACCGGAAGTGGTGAAAACGTCGCGGCCAAGCAAACTATGATCGGCGCTTTGTTGTCCGATAACTAGTTTTAAAAGGCAAAGTGCAATGGCTTGGCGAGTAAAAAATTTGTTTTCCCAGTTTCGCGTCGCGACTTTCGCAATGTTCTTCGGTTTTGGGTTGTCCCAAGCGACAAGCGGGGCAATCATTATTTCAGAAGTTCATTCCACTGGAAGCTCTAGTGCGGCTTACGCTGAAGATTGGTTTGAGCTGACAAATACGGGAGCGACCGCTGTAAACATATCTGGCTGGCGAGTCGATGATAGCTCGGCGTCGTTTGGTGCGTCACTTGAATTGCTTGGAGTGACGGAGATCAATCCGGGTCAAGCAGTGGTTTTTATCGAAGGTGACTCGACGTCAGCGGATGCATTTAAAGCTGCTTGGTTCGGCGCAAGCGTTCCGTTAGACTTTGCAATTGGAACCTATTCAGGATCGGGCATCGGTTTAAGTTCCGGCGGTGACGCGGTCAATATCTACAATGTCGCTGGTGACCTGCAAACCTTTGTTTCGTTTGGTGCAGGAACATTGGGTACAAGTTTTGACAATACCAGCGGTGCAACCGGGCTTATCTCAACCTTGAGTGTCGTCGGCGTGAACTCTGCATTTACCTCGGCAGTTGGCGGTGAAGTTGGTTCGCCTGGCATCGGTGTCTCTCCGGTACCTGAGCCAGCTTCTCTCTTGCTGGTCGGAGCGATCACATCTGTAGGCCTGATGCGAGTTCGACGTCGTCGCGTTGATTAGAAAGGCCTTGAGTTTGGCATCTCGGGTTTGCCGGAAAAGCGGAAACTTTCAAAGAGCTTTAGCTACAAAAAATTCGATAAGGCCACGTTACTGCAAATCTTTCAGATGCGCATAAAGATCGGAAAGCTGCTCGGCTGTCAAACCTTGCAGCAACTTTTCTGGCATTAGCGATTTCGAAGATTCAACCCGCTCTTCGATTTCGTCGGTTGCGATTTGAACGGTCGAACCGTCAGCTAGCTTCAGCGTCAACGCGTCGTTCCCATCAAAAGTGACCATCCCGACGATCACTTTGCCATCGCTGGTGAGCACCTTGGTTGCTCGAAATCGATCGGATATATCGCGGTCAGGCTCGTAAATCGCGCGGAACAAGTCTTCGTAGGAAAAACGTCGCGTGACGCCTGTTAAGCTTGGGCCAATCGCTTGCGCGCTGTTATGGCAGTTGCCGCATTGGCCTCGCTGGAACAGCGACCCGCCGCGATTAGGATCACCACTAAGTTTTTGTGCTGTTGCGACTAAATCGATCCAGTCTGCTGGCGGCAAATTCAAGTCGGCCCATTGTGCCCGAACTGAATCAAGCGAGATGTGGTTGCTGAAGAATGATTGCCACGCCGGCCACGCGTCTCGGGCCGTTGGAACGCTCGCAATTTGCAGTCGAACAGCGATGTTCTTTAGCCTTGCAGCAGCTTGATTGAGGTCAAAACCGTCAAGCGGTGATTGGTTGTTGGCTGCACTCAATAGCGCGATCGCTTGGATTTCTAACGCGGCGTTATCGATCGGTAATTTTCGCAGTCCATTCCAACCTTGAACCCGCAACAGACGATCGGGCATAGCCGAAGATTGTAAGAACACATCGTAATCGGCCGTCGTTGGCGTTTTGGAAAGCAGCTCGACAATCGCCGCAGCAAGCTGTTGATTGTTGACCGACGTTTCGGCGCTAGCAATTTCGCTTTTCGTTTTGAGTGGACTGTCGAGGTTGTCGATCGCGAACTTGCGCAGCTCGGCGGCCAAAGCGGGTGCGATTGCAAATCGGCCGGCATTTTTTAACTGATCCACCGTCCATTGTTCACTTTTGACCGACATCAAACGCTGGGTAATGGCGGTCGCCGCCTGTCGCTGCTCGGTCAACGGCAGCCACTGGACCCAATCGATATTGGTCGTTGATTGCGTGGCGAGGACTGCGATCAAATTCGACAGGAACCGCGAATCGCCGACTGTCAGCGCTTCGAGCAACTGTTGTTGGCGAACGGACCAACGATTGTCAGTCGGAAGCGATCTGGATTTGACCTTTTCGCCGACCTGATGATAGGCCACCGCGATTAACTTGGATTGTTCGTCAGACCTTTTAAAATCGCTGGCGGCGATGACGCAGAGCACATTGATGTCGGCCGTCGGGTGCGATGTCTCGTCAATTCTTTCGAGCAATCGATCGAGTACGGCGCTGCTGTCGGGGCGAAAAAACGCGACCGTGCGGACCGCTTCCATTTCGACCGCTGTCCAGCCGTTGTCCATTGCCAGATCGGCCATATTCAGACAGTACGACGACCAGCCCGTGCGGAGAGCTGGCGAAAAGCTCGCGGACAACTTGCTGCGATAGCCATCCAAAATGGTTGACGACTCCGGATTTCGGTCGTTCTCAAAAATTTGCCGGGGATCGACCAATGAAGATTGAGCAAAACAAAGGGCTGTCAAAATTTCGGATGCATCGGTTTTAAATCGCCCGCTTCGAATACTGTTTGCCAATCGATCGAAGGCTGCCGCATCTAATCGAGCCGCGCCGCGATTGCTCGACGAGACCCATCCATAGATCGCATTGGCCAAATCGACGTCGATTTGATTTGTCGCAGAAGTTGTGCTTTGCGATTGCCTGGCGTATGCCCACGATTCAATCTGCTGCAGTGATCGTTTGGATTGCTGGTTCGTTCGTTCGCTTTGCCATTCGCGGTCGTTACCGATGCAGGCCCACTTTCGCAAACCGATTGCTTCCCATTGGGATCGCATGTCAGCATATTCAATCACCGCGTTCCAGTCGTTTACCAGCGATGCCGTTGGCGTAGCTCGCGTTTGCTTTTGAAGCTCGACAATTTGCTTTAATTCGGTCGCACTGGCAAGGATTTGCCCACGACCAAGGGCATACCAAGCGGCCGAACGGGCAAGCTCCGAATCTTCGGAAGCGACCTTGATCAACATCGCCGCTGGCAATGGCGTTTGAGTGAAAACCAACACCTGAGCCGCCCGCACTCGCAATGTTCCAGCAGCATTTTTGCTAGCGGTTTGGGCGACGGTCAATTCGCCGGCCAGCACCGCCGCAACGTCCGCCAGCGACTGCTCATTGATTTGTTTTAACCACTCGTTTGTCGACCAAGACTCCCAAGGGCAGGGGGCTGAGAGAATGCTCGCCAGCGTGCTTGCCCGGTTGGCTGGCAACGAATTGGAGTCAAGATTCTGGCCTTTAAAGGCGAACTTCACATCGGACAAACCGCTTGTGGTCATCGTGTTGGAGCGGGCTGCAATGCGTGGCTCGGCGGGCGTGTTGTTTCGGCCCAGCGGAACGGCGGCTGACTCTGTCGATTGCTTCTCATCGGTTTGGCGTTTCGTCGATTCGGCGACCAAGCGAGATGGAGTGGTCGATTTTTTATCGGCGGCAACTTTGCTTTCCGAGTTGCCAGAGATTCGGTAAATCGTCCCGCGAGTCCCGCGTCCGCCGGTGCAGACCAAAAGGTCGCCTTCGGGTGTGACGCAAACGTCGGTCGGCGCGAATCCTTCGGTACCACTGGGTTCCAGAATGACTTCCCACGGACAAAGTCCATTGGCAGGCACTTGCGATTTGGTCGAATCGTTCGATTCTTTCACGCTCAACTTTGGAAAGACAGCGATGACGCGACCGAACGTCCAGTCTAAAACGATAACCGCATCTTTGAATCGTTCGCCCAACTGGTCATGCTGGTAAACGCAAACCCCGGTTGGCGAGCCGCGTCCTAGACTGGCCAGATTCAGCGGCATTGTCAGGTGGACGTCGCTTTCGATCCACGCCGTACTGACCCAGCCCGCATCGCTGCCTGGGCTAAGCACTTGGACGCGCGTCGGTCGGTAGGTCGGCAGCGTCATCTCGCGCTCTTCATCGCTGTCGTAGCTGACCAGTTCGCCATTAGGCAAGAAGTCAAAATCGTAGATGTTTCTCAATCCGTGCGACCAAACCGAACGTGTCTTAAAGTCGGGACTGATTCGCCACAGAGTTCCGGCTTTAGGACGCAGGATCGGCGAGTCCTTGTCGTTGAGCAACGGCATCATTTGGGGATTTGAAAAATTGCCCGCCGTCAGATACCAAAATCCATCGGGACCACGGCGAATAGCGTGCGCATCGTGTTCGCCACCAGTGGGCAGTTTGAAAACTAATTCAGGGCGTCCATCGGCCTTCAGATCGTTGTTTCGGTCGACCGATTTCCAAAGCCCTTGATCTGCGACGTAATACAACACGTCTGACTCGCGCCATAATCCCTGAGCGCCTTGGTTGACGGTGGTCCACAGAACGCCTCGATCGTAAATGCCGTCACCTTGATCATCGATCAACGTTCGGACGTAGCCAGGGCCTGAGACAACAGGTCGGCCCAGTGGATCAGTGGTCATCGCAAAGCAATCATGAACCAGCGAATCGTCAGCAGCGATCGTGCATTGCAAGCCCTGTGTGGTCCGCATACCGTCAGCTGCGAGTGCATGAGCGTACCGACCTAGCGCGCCGATAGTTAAGCAAAGCGACAATACAAAAAGAGGCCGGAGCGTTGAAACAAGAGCTTGCACAGATTCCATCCTAAAACGTTGGCATTTCCCGCTCATCGGGAACTACGAGTGAAGAATTGCGGTTTACAACATTCTACACAATTTGCCTAGTCCAGCGATCCAGCGAACCGTTTTTAAAGGAGCCTCTCCAACGCCATACGAACTAGCTCAGTTGAACGACTAATTTATGCACACAGAATTTATCTAACGGGACTAATTCTGTGTACTCAGCTAGTCCAGCAATCGATTTCTCATGACTTCACTCTGGTGTACTGATCCCGAGCGGCAATGACAGGCTGGAAAGCCTATCGTGTCTTTTCAGGCGACTTGTCGAGGCAAAGAATTTACTTTGCAGTGGCGAACAATTTACCGACCGCGTCCCAATTGACGACATTCCAGAAGGCGGTCACGTAGTCGGGACGACGGTTCTGATAATTCAAATAGTATGCGTGTTCCCAAACATCCAAGCCGAGGATTGGTGTTCCAGCGATGCCGGCTATCTTTTCGCCCATCAGCGGAGTGTCTTGGTTCGCCGTCGAACCGACCATCAGCTTGCCGCCTTTGACGTACAACCAAGCCCAGCCGCTACCGAAACGCGTTGCCGCTGCGTTGGCAAAAGTTTCCTTGAACTTATCGAATCCACCCAAGTCCGAATCGATTGCCGAGGCGAGTGCGCCTGAGGGCTTGCCACCGGCTCCAGCAGCCATCAAAGTCCAGAATAGTGAATGGTTGGCGTGCCCGCCGCCATTGTTTCGAATCGCCGTCATTTTGTCGGCAGGGGCCGAATCAAGTTTAGCCATCACTTCTTCGATGCTCATCGATTCCATCGGTGTACCAGCAACGGCTTCGTTCAGCTTCGTCACGTAAGCGTTGTGGTGCTTGCCATGATGGATTTCCATCGTCTTGGCATCAATATAAGGCTCTAACGCGTCGGTTGCGTAGGGTAGGGCGGGCAAGCTAAATGCCATGTCGGTAATCTCCTGAAGGAAGTCTGTATTTTGGAAAGCGCCGCACGGGCACCGCAAACATGAATTCTAGTGTATGGCAGCAAACAAGATGCCGTATTCATCAAGATGCCAGTTTTCGAACGCCTCGCCAAGTCCCCTTGACGCCCAGTCGCCAAGCAAAGCGAGGTTCAATCTGCGTTCTTACCGGCATTCTTTTGATTGCTAGCTGGAAGCACATGCCCAAGCTTATCGCGTTTGGTCGCCAGATATTGTTCATTATGCGAATTGGTTGGCGTGATGATTGGCACTTGATCGACCACTTCCAAGTCGAATCCGCGAAGGCTGAAGGCTTCGAGTTTTTTGGGGTTGTTGGTTAGCAACCGGATCTGTCGCAGCCCCAAGTCCTTTAGAATCTGGATTCCAATGCCATAGTCACGCATATCGGCCTTGAAGCCCAACGCGTGATTGGCTTCGACAGTGTCCATGCCCTGTTCTTGTAACGCATAGGCGCGAATCTTTTGGGCTAGCCCTATCCCGCGGCCTTCTTGCGGCAAATAAACCAACACACCTCGGCCTTGCTGGGCGATCGCTTTCAAAGCGGTTGTTAGTTGATCGCCACAATCGCAGCGTAAGGACTGAATCAAATCGCCAGTGAAGCAACTGCTGTGCATTCGGACCAATGGCGCCGCGGCGTCCTCTTTGGTTAGGTCGCCCATGACCAAAGCAATTGGTTCCTGCGATTCGAATTTCACGTCAAAAACATGGACAGTAAATTCGCCAAAGCGGGTTGGCAACGCGGCGGTCGCAATCCGCGAGACGAGTTTCTCGTTCACGCGTCGATGGGCAATAATCTGTTCGACCGTGATAATCTCGAGCCCATGTTTTTTCGCCAGAGCCCAGAGGTCTTCGCGTGAAGCGCGGTCGCCGCTTTCGTTCAATATTTCGCATAACACGCCTGTCGGCGACAAGCCAGCCATCCTTGCTAGATCGACCGCTGCTTCGGTATGTCCTGCACGCCGCAGCACTCCGCCTTCCATCGCCAGCAATGGATAAACGTGCCCTGGCTGGACAAAATCAGCGACTTGGCTGTTCGGATTGGCCAGCCGCCGAATCGTTTCGGCACGCTCACCGGCAGTGATGCCTGTTTTGCATCCCGCGTGATCGACGGGCGTCACGAACGCGGTTTGCAGCGGGGACGTGTTCAGACGGACTAAAGGTTTTAGGTCCAAACGCTCGCAGACGCTGGGCAAGACGGGCGCGCAAAGCTGGCCGTGGCCGCTGAGCATAAAATTGATCATCGCGGGCGTGGCAAGTTCGGCCGCACAGACATAATCGCCCTCGTTTTCGCGGTCTTCAGCATCAACGACGATCACAACATGGCCGTCGCGAATCGCGTTGACCGCGGCTTGAACAGTACTCAGGTTTCGGTCGTCTAACATGTTTTGGCAAAGTTAACGAGGGAGAAGGAAGCCAAGGCGATTGCAATAGTTGACGTTTTTCGGTCACAAATCTAGCCCACTGAGCTACCATGATAGCGGAAGAGTCAATTTTGCGACGTGGGCGAATTTCAAGCGATTGAGCAAGCGTACTAAGCAACCAAACCAATTTCCCCGGCATCCGATTCCAATGGCCTCTGAAATTCTACCAACGATGCAGCAAATGACACGTTGGACAGTCATCGTGTTCATGCTTGCAACGAAGTTGGCGGTGCAGCCGGCGTCAGCGGGCGGGCAAGAGCCCGATTCGCCATCTGCGGTGGCTTTCAAGACGTCCAATGATGTTTGTTTCTACGAAGTCGATGGCGTGAAATTGATGGCTGACTTTTATCGCCCTCAGATCGACGGACTTGTTCCGATCATGTTGGTGATTCATGGCGGCGGTTGGGTTGCCGGCGATAAGTGGCAGATCGCCGTCCATGCGGAACGAATCGCGGCTGCGGGAATCGCGGTCTTGTCGATCAATTATCGCTTGGCGCCGGAGTTCAAATATCCTTCGCAGATCGACGACGTCCATCAAGCGATTCGGTACATCGTTCAGGAGCAAGAAAGCTTGCAAGTCGATCCCGCGCGGCTGGGGATTTGGGGATACTCGGCTGGTGGGCATTTGGCCGCTTTGGCCGCAACAAGGCCTGAAAATCAAATGCCACGACCAGTCGTTTGTATTGCGGGCGGTGCACCGTGTGACCTGACGATCATAGGCGACAGCAACACAACGCTGGTTCCTTTTCTAGGTGCAACTCCGGCCGACAATCGGAATATCTACCGTGACGCTTCGCCGATTACTTTTGCCAGTGATGATGATCCGCCAACCTTCTTTTTCAATGGCGATAGCGACTTTCTAGTTCCAGCGGACAACTCGAGACGATTATATGAAAAACTTAAATCACTCGGAGTAACGACGCAATTTTTGCTGACCAAGCGGCAAGGGCACTTGGCGACATTCGTCAACATGCAAGCAGTCGACGCGGCGATTGAGTTTGCCCTGGCCTACCTGATGGACGAGCACCCGAAAAACGATGCCGAACTTACGGCGTCAGGCGTCGGAGAGTGACCTCAAATTGCCCGTCGTTTTTCGGTGCAATCGAATTCTCATCGTTGACTCGCAGCAACAAATAGCTTGGCTGGTCGACATGAATTTGACCCGAACGACCAATTGGCAAAGCGGTTAAGCGTTTGGTTTTGTCCGCCTTGGATGGCTGGGCAAGCAGAATCGCTAACAGCCGTCCACGCGGCTGGCCATCGACATAGCGCAACGTAATTCCCTGTGGTTGGCATTTGAGCGGTCCGAACTCGGAGGCCAGTCGCACTTCTCCAGTGGCCTCAATTTGCCAATCGGTGTCGGGGCTCAAGTTGGTGGCGGCGACTTGCCAATTTGCGTTCGCGTTGACTGTTAGATCGAAATTTGGCGAATCATCTTGGTTTTGCTGTGATGATTTTAGATCGACGATGGCCCATGACGGATCGACACCGTAGGTCAGTTCTGTCGCGAAGGCGTCGAATTCAGCTTGCAATAAATCGAAGTCCACACCGATCCATGCCATGACGTCGGAGTTGAGCGCTTGTTCGCTGGACGTGTTGGCTTTGAGGCGTTCGTTAAATAGCGCTTGATAGCGTGGATGATTTGCGAAGAAAGTCACTAGCAACCAACTCCACGCGTATTCGCTGTCGATGCTTGGCAGTGGTGTGGTGCGTCGAATAATATTCGCGACTGAGGGAGCTTGATCGCGGTCCAGGTCGAGGGCGATGCATTGCAATCGTCCCCAGTAAACAAAGTCCTCACGTGAGTTAGGCATCACGCCGGACTCAAGTTGATTGTTACGCCAGCGATGTGTCGAAAGCCATTCCGCGGTGCCTTCCATCCACCAACTCGGCCCGTAACCGCCGACTGCTCGCGACATGAACCAGTGCACGCCTTCGTGCAGCAATAAATGACGGCGATAGTATTCTGACGGCTGATCTTTGCAGTAGATCAAATCGCCCTCCTGGTGCCCTTCGCGAAATTGCCGCATGCCGCGATTGACGAAGCCGGCGTTTTCAAACCGCGTTCGGTCAGTCATCAAAAATGCTTTGACGCGCCAGTCCTCGACTCTTTTTTCGGGCACGCCAAATCGAGCGCACCATTGGTTAACGCCCGCATCAAAAGCGGCGGTAAGCTCCTGAACCTGGCTGCTTTCGGGGACGTCAGTAATCAATACAATGTGCCGTCCTTCGTAACGGCGAAAATTGCCGGTTGGCAAATCGTCGGCTGGCCACGCCTCTGAACAAGTCAGGCTCAGGCAGACCGCCACCGCGATTGCGATGTGACTTACTAGGTGGTGACCGGTCGTTTTCATTGTTGTCGTAAGCGCTTCAACCAAATTTAAGGTGTGGGTAACTGGTAGCCGAAGTCCCCAGACTTCGGAGTCTTTTGGTTGGACAATCCGATCTCTGGCGAGATCGGATACCCTGAGATTGACTGTATTTGAAGCACTAGGTTGTGATTTGAATTCAGCCACTATTGTAGCTCGTTGCCGAGAACTCGTTGCAAGCGGTTTAGTGTTCTGAGGCAGAGCGGATCGAACTTTTATGACTGGCCGATGTTGAATCATGGACGAATTTCGAAAAACTCTGTTGGCTGTTTTGCGTATCGCTCTGCCGCTGCTGGTCAGTACCGGCATGTTTTCGTTGGTTTTATTTACCGACAGGACGTTATTGCTTTGGTATGACGGAACAGCGATGAGCGCGTCGATGGCCGGCGGCAATTTATTTTGGGCCATGGTTTGTTTGCCAGTTGGAATCGCTTCGATGACTGGTGCGATGATCGCTCAGTACGTCGGTTCAAAGCAACCGCAAAACGTTGGAAGGTTGCTGTGGCAAAGCGTGTGGCTTTCACTTCTGTTCGTTCCGCTCATTGCGCTGTCGATCATTTATGCGAAGGAGATCTTTCAGTACACCGGGCAACCGCCGGAGTTGCTCGCTGATGAAGCGACCTATTTTAAGATTTTGATGTGGGGCAGTTTGGGCATAATTCTTGAGACGGCTCTGAGTGGATTTTTCAGTGGAACAGAACGAACATCGATCATCATGTGGGCCAGTGTCGCGTCTACGTTGCTGAATATTACGCTCGACTATTGGCTGATTTTTGGTGCCTTAATGATTCCTCCACTAGGGATTACCGGCGCAGCGATAGCCAGCGTGGCTTCGTTTTGGTTCAAGGCGATTGTTTATGCGATCGTGCTGGCGCGACCTCGGTGGGAGCAGGAGTATCATCTTTTGCGAGGCTTCTGTTTTGATGGCAAGCTGTTAGCCAAGCTTTTCTATTTTGGGTTTCCGGCCGGCCTGCATGCTGTTGCCGAATCAGGCAGTTTTGCTTGGATCATTCTGAGTATCGGAAAGCTTGGCGATCTACCGTTGCGAGCGACGACGATGGCGATCAACTTTAATATGGTTGCTTTCATTCCGTTGGTCGGTCTGCAAGTGGCGACGAGTGTGTTAGTTGGACGTCGACTGACTGAGCAAGGACCAAAAGAGGCGGCTCAAGCGGTTCGGGCATCGTTGGCGGTCGCGCTGGGATACTGCATTATTTGGGCTTCGATTTACTTGTTGATTCCCGATACCATTTTTTCAATTTATCGGGCCGGTGGTGATGTAGGGGCAAATGAAGAATCGATTGCGCTAGCCAAGAATCTCTTGTTTATCGTGACGGCGTATCTCTTCTTTGATGCGTTGCAAGTCATTCTAGCTGGGGCCTTGCGCGGGGCCGGGGATACTTGGTTCGTGCTTTTGGCGGTCATTATCGCCAGCGTTGGTATCTTGGGTACCGGCACGATTTTTTCCGATCGCATTAACGCGCTGATCTCGATCGAACCGGTTTATTACTGGTGGGGAGTGATGTGTGCGTGGGTTTGGTCGTTGGGACTGGCCCTGAGCATCCGATATCTGAGCGGTAAATGGCGAACGATGCGAATGGTAGAAAGCCCGATGGTCGTCGAAAAAAGCAAATCGTTGACGCTAGCCAAGCCAGATTAAAAAAATAAACTTAGGGCCGAGCGGTCCAGCAGTTTTGGTTCGCAATTAGTTTTGACTTCTCAAGGATGCCGATGACCGCCGAGCCAATCAATCGCACGATTTTTCTTCTGCGATTTACCGGTGAAGATCGAGCTGGTTTGACTTCGGCACTGACCCAAGATCTAGCGCGGCTTGGTGCCGAAGTTCTGGATATCAATCAAGCCGTCATCCATCAGTCGCTACTGCTGGGAATGCTGGTTCGGCTAGATACGAGCCGCTTTGACCCAATCGAAATTGAACGAACCGTTGGCGAGGTCGCCGCTTCGATGGGCCTGCGATTGAAACTGGAATTAGTCGCTGATGACCAGTACGATCGTTGGGTCGATCAACAGGGAAAACCGCGCTACATTCTAACCCTTCTCTCCAGGGCGATCGACGCTGAACAATTAGCAGCGGTTACCGCAGTCATCGCTGAAGAAGGACTGAACATCGATGTGATCCATCGTATGTCGGGTCGACGACCGAGAATCGATGAATCGGATTCGAGGTCTGCGTGCGTCGAATTTTGGCTTCGAGGTGAGCCACACGATAAGAAACGAATGCAATCCAAGTATATGCATCTCAGCCATGAACTGGCGATTGATGTCGCATGGCAGAAAGACGATGCGTATCGACGACTGCGACGGTTGGTTGTGTTTGACATGGATTCGACATTGATTCAGGCTGAAGTGATCGATGAATTAGCAAAGGAAGCGGGGTGCGGCGAAGCAGTTGCGGCAATCACTGAATCGGCAATGCGGGGCGAACTAGATTTCGATACTTCGCTCAAACAACGCGTGGCGACACTCAAAGGTTTGCCTGAGACCACATTAAAGCGTGTTGCTGATCGATTGCAATTGACTGAAGGTGCCGAAGTGTTGCTGTCCAATCTTCGAGAGCTTGGCTACCGGACTGCTATTTTGTCGGGTGGTTTCGGTTACTTCGGGAGGCTGCTGCAAGACCGCCTGGGCATCGATTACGTCTATGCCAATGAACTGGAAATCATCGACGGACATTTGACCGGCAAAGTCACTGGGGCGATCGTCAATGGAGAACGAAAAGCCGATTTGCTGGAACAAATTGCGGAGATTGAAAGCATCAACCGGCGTCAAGTAATCGCCGTGGGCGACGGGGCGAACGACCTTCCGATGCTCAATCGCGCTGGGCTGGGCATTGCGTTTCACGCCAAACCAATCGTTCGTCAGGGCGCCGAACACGCCGTTTCAAATCTTGGGTTAGATGCTTTGTTGTATCTCTTGGGAGTCCGTGATCGCGACCGCACAGCAACGGCCACGGTGATGCGCTAGCTTGCGAAGGGCCGCAAAGTCATGACAATGTAAACTTGTTACGAATCTGTTTTTACATCGGAGATGACTGTGTCGATCGAAAGTAAGCTAGCTGAACTGAAATTATCATTGCCACCCGCTCCCAAACCGGTTGGGCTTTACAAGCCGATGTTGGTTGTCGGAAACCTTGCATATTTGTCTGGGCATGGTCCACTGAAGTCCGATGGCTCGTTGTACATCGGACGTTTGGGCGAAAACATGGCTTTGGAAGCTGGGCAAGCTGCTGCGAAACAAACGGGTTTAGCGATGTTGGCGACATTGAAGTCGGGCCTGGGATCACTCGATCGCGTCGTTCGCGTTGTAAAGTTGTTGGCCTTGGTGCGATGCACCGAGAACTTTAATCAACAGCCCAGCGTGATCAACGGTTGCAGCCAATTGTTTGTTGATCTGTGGGGCAATGACTTGGGAATCGGCGTCCGTAGCGCATTGGGGACCAACGATTTACCAGGTGGAATGGCAGTGGAAATCGAAGGCATCTTCGAAGTTTCTCCAGCCTGAAATTCGCTTCAATCCTAAGCTGGCTACGCTGGGCGACTTTGTCGGATATGTCGTTTTTGGCGACGAAGCGATTGGTCAGCAAGACTTTGGTCTAATCGCGACGATACCCAAGAATAGAAAGCTGCGTCACTTGCTGCGCAGCATTTTAGAATTTTGGTTTGAGTCAAGCAAAGGATTGCATCGCACATGAAAATTTCAACCAGCCTACTGAAGTCAGCGTTGGCAGTTGGTCTTCTCTCGTCCGTTGCAACTGCCGGATGGCCAGAACTGAAAGAAGAGATGCACATCGATAAGCTGCGCAACGCGGCGTGGCCTCAGCCATTTCGCGGAATCGACGCGGCCGCTGTGGTCAGTCCGTTCGAAATTCAAAAGGCCAATGGCTGGCGACTTTTCGACACGATTGGGGCAACTTATTTCGATGAAACCAATGCATTGAATGACTCCGGTGTGCGAAAGATCGCGACTTCGCTGAGCAAAAATCCGTCGAACCACCGTGTAATTTATGTGCTCAAAGGCGATACGCCAGAGCATACGGCAACTCGGCTTGAATCGGTGCAGATCGCAGTTTCCCAACTAGTGCCGGTCGATACACTGCCGGAAATCTTCATCACCGATCGCGACACCGATAGTGTTTCTGGTGAGAACCAAACGCTGCTAAATCGCGGACTCTCGCAAACAACGCCAGCCCCTCGTCTGCCAAAGTTCAATGGGCTTAACACACCTTCGAATCAGCAGCAATTGAATATTAAAAAATAGCTAGCGTTCTAACTTGAAAAGCCGCTCCTTTTTTGCTGGGCGGCGTAATCGGTTCAAGTCATTTAAACGAAAATTCCGAAGAGACTCTATGACTGAGTTTTTTCGATCTTTCCGATTGATGGTGGCGTGAACAAATGAAATTTCAATTGTGTGCTTTAACTATTGCTGCGTTGGCCAGCAGTGGATGTATCGGTGGTGCGAGCAACAGCTTGACGTCATCTATGTCTGCCGGCACATCCTCAGTCGTTACGAAGTTTGGTGATACTGGACGAAGCGTCAAAGGCCAATTCAGTTCGATGGGAACTGTCATGGGTTCTGCTTATTCGAAGAGCAAGAATATGGTTACCAGTGCGTTTACTGGGCCGACCAACGCCGTTGACGAATCCGATCCGACATCGCTCTCTGGAAAGCCGCCGATTCTCGGTCCGGAGCTGTATATCGCTCAAGGACAGAACTACGAAATGCGCGGCAACTTTGAAAAAGCAAACGAGTTCTACGGGAAAGCGATCGAGATCGAGCCGAAAAACTTCGCCGCTGTAATGAGCATGGCTAGACTAGCGAACCGCCAAAGTGATTTTGCGAAAGCGACAGAATACTATGCCAAGGCTGAAACGATTTCACCGACCGACACGTCGATCTATACCGAAGCTGGTCAGTGCCTTCTGACTCAAGGCAAACAAGACTTGGCTCGCGAGCAATTCCAAAAGGCAGTCAATCTGGAGCCTAGCAATCAATCGCATCGGCAAAAATTGGCCAGTCTTTATGTCGAGCAAGGGCGATCGGATGCGGCGATGCAGGAGCTGACTCAAGTCCATACGCCTGCGATGGCGAATTATCAGATGGCGTACATTCATGCTGCTCGCAAGAACGTTCCAGTAGCACAACAGTATTTGCAAGCCGCATTGCAGATCGATCCGAATTTGCAACCGGCCCGTGAACTGATGGGCACTTTAAACGCTAGCGGTCTGGCACAACAAGCTTACGGTTCTTACCAACAAGCGGGACAAATGTATCAAGGCGCTGGTCAAGTATATCAACAGGCCAATCAGGTTTATCAGAACGCAAGTGCGATCATGAGCACCGCGCCACAAACAAACGGCAACATCAGCCGTTAAGCCGTAATCAAGTTTCACTGGGCAGCGAAGATTGACCACTCAAAGCCCAATGATTGACGTTGAGCGTACTCTTGATTTTAGGACAAACAGGAAGTCTATCCTACTTTTTAGAATTGTGACTTTTGCTGACTCTAGGTGCGTTCCCATCGGACGGCAAATAATCTCGCGGCGATAAGCATCACAAAACTGCTGGTTAGCAAAACAGCCAGCTCCAGGTTCAAATCGCGAATGCTCAGCTCGCGCCAGAATACCTTGCTGTAGCCTTCCAATGCCCAGGCGTTAAAGGTGAACATCCCGACGTGTTGCACCGATTCGCTCATCAGATAACGCGGCACCATGCTGCCGCCTAGCGCGCTCATCACCAAGATAACAATCGTTGAGACCCAACCAAGTTGGATTCTTGATTTGCACAAGGTTGCAAGCATCAAAGCGAAGCTTGCCGCCGCTGCGCTTGTGACCAACGTCATAATCGCAAATCCACCAAGGTGCGAAATTAGATCGACCCCGAAAACCAGCCAGCCCCAGACGAACATCAATGTGATTTGGGTAATTCCCAAGCAGGTCAAGTAAAGCCATTTTCCCATCAGCAACTGGTCGATTGAAAGCTGGCTACACAAAAGTCGTTCCAGCGTCATGTTCTCGCGTTCTTCCAGCAACGAACCGCTTGCCGTCGTCGCACTGAAAAGCGAAAACATGACAGCGATCCCTGCGGCGTACATGGCGACAACAGGATTAACCTTGTTTGCACCCAGCACGTCTCGAATCTCAACCGAAGGCATTAACTCGCTGGTTTGGATCGGGAAATTCGCAGATGCAAGGCTTGCCGAGTCCATGGCTAGATTGCTGTTTGGATTGGCCGCAACGGAATAGTCGGCTGTTTGCAAGGCTGCTCTTTGTCGCTGCTCTGCGGCTGATTGTATGACGCTTTGAGACGCTGCGGCCAGCGATTTTTGGACAATCGAACTGATAATCTGTGGTGCGACTTGGTCATAAGAATCGGCCAGAATCTCGGCTTTGATGTTTAGACTTGTCGAGGTCGTTTCCATCGGTTTTTCGGTCGGCTTTAAGAGGATCGCTGTTGTTACCAGCCCGCGACGGACCCAATCTTCCGCTGTCTTTTCGCTTCGCAGTAACGGCTTGTCCGCGGTCGTTTCATCGCCCGATGCCGTGACTGCCTGGCCGCTTGGTTGCTCGCCTAAGAATCGCAGCGAGCGAACTTCATGCAAGTTGTCTACGATCTGAGTTGAAACTTCTGTCTGCACGAGATCGACAACCGCGATCTTGATTCGAGGTGTGCCACCGTCGCTCTCACGCGAACCAAAGATCCAGGCAAAGATACTGAAGAAGATCAAAGGGACAACGAAAGTCAGCAATAACTCGGCGCGGTTATGATACATCCGCAATAAACTGATTCGAACTACAGTGAGAATCATTCTCGCAGCTCACGTCCTGTTAAATGTAAAAACACTTGATGTAAGTCCGATCGGTGCATGTGCATGTCCAAGAGCTCGCCGCCGCAGTCGGCAATTTGGCGTAGCAGCATCGGCAACTCGTGTTGCGTGCTGCGAATCGTCGTCCGATACGAAGAACTTACGGAATCGTAAATCAATCCATCAATCGCGTCGGATTGCATCGAATCGATGAGAAGCTCTAAATGTTTTTGATCACCGATAGTCTCCTCAATCAATTCTTCCAGCGTTCCATCGGCAATGACACGACCGTGATCAACGATTACGATCCGATCGCATCGCGATTGAGCTTCATCTAAGTGATGCGTTGTCAAAACGACGGTCGTTCCAAACTCTATTAGCTCGTCGAGCATGTCAAAGATTCTTTGACGGCTTTGCGGGTCGACGCCGACTGTCGGTTCGTCCAACAATAACAATCCTGGTGAGTGCAGGACGCCACAAGCAATATTTACTCGGCGTTTCATTCCGCCAGAAAACGTTTTGGTGAGATGGTTACCGCGATCACTCAAACCGACCCATTCCAGTGCCCAGGCAACGCGATCTTTCAGTTCAGACCCGCGGATGCCGTGCAGTCGACCAAAGATTTGGAGGTTTTCGCGAGCGGTCAAATCACCGTAGATAGCTAGCTCTTGCGGTACAACTCCAAGGCGATCAAGCACACCGGCTTCGCCAATTGGTTGGCCGAACATCAAAATCTGACCGCGATCTATTTTCAATCGTCCGCAAATCGATCGAACCAATGTCGTTTTGCCTGCTCCGTTAGGTCCCAGTAATGCAACTCGCTGGCCCTGGACCACGGAAAAACTTGCACCGCAGAGAGCAGTTTGCTTTCCGAAGCTTTTTTGGACGTTCTCAACCGAAAGGGCGACAATCGAGTCCGTGGACGGTTGAACGGGCTCTGGGCCGGCCGCGGTTGAAGTGTCTTGCATGAAGAACGATCGCTGCTTGGGGGTAGGGCTATAAATCAGCTTGGATCAAATTACTCTAGCGATCACGATTGCTAGCAAATTTTTTCCAGTGAGTTCAGCGTTATTATCGTGAGTCGCCAATCCGGCCGTCAAATGTTAGGTAGCTAATGGAGCAGTGAACTTGGGGACTTCCGGTCACGCTCGGTCAGCAATCAAGGATATAGCAACTCAGATTCCAGTTGGAAATACGAGTTCGATAAGCAAGAGTTTGACGAGAGATTGAAATGCTGGTAGGCAGTCAATTCCGCCACTCGTTTCAGGCTTTTAGCCTGTCATCTGATTCATTGACAGGCGAGCAGCCTATCCTACTCTTGAAAGCAAGCCACAGATCAATTGAATCGCAAACTACTTGGCAACGCTAGCTGAGAGGGCTGTCTTTGGGGTTCGCCAGACGCTAGGCAATTGGCTTGAATAAGGACTGTCGGAAACGATTGAGTTGCCATCGGTGCGAAGACCAAGGGCCATTGAAGCGGATTTCAACATGTCTTCGACTGCCGGGACCAGAATATCCATCGGCAGCGCGTAACAATGAACTCGTCCGGCTCGGGCAATGTTGAGTCCAACAACGTGACCTTCCAAGTTGACGAGCGGACCACCGCATTGGTTGGGCGTCAGAACGGTATCGTGCTGGAAGGCACTTGCGAAATCGGAAGCTCTAGCGCTGACTTCGCCATTGACTTCCGCTTCCGTTGGATCGGTCAGAACGATGTTCATGTCAGTCAATTGCGCGATCAGATCCTGCTGCTTTCCATCCCGTTTGATCGTGACGCGAATTCGATCACCGGATCGATTGGATGCGATCATGTTTTGGATTGCGTGTAGCGACTTAGAAGCTTGACCATTGATCGCCACAACAACGTCATCGGCTAAAATGCCCGCCGCCGCTGCGCCACCGCCGCCGAGCACTTTGGTCGCAATCACCCCTTCGTCGCTTTCATCTAATCGCACACCGAGCACTGCTTGGCTAGCCCGAATCTCGCGACTTGGTACGCTAACGACACCGATCGCTATCGGAATCGGGCGAGAGTCAATCGTAGCGATGAATGCTCCGACGGCGGCTGTATCGGTGCGACTCCAATCAATCGCAGGCAGCTTCGTTTTATCCATTTTTAGAAGCGCTAGATCCAAGTCTGATCGACGACTGACAACGCGAGCCGAGACCCGGGAGGTGTCATGGAGCCGACAGCTCAGTAATCCATCGGGCAACTCGCTCGACTTCCCAATGAACCAGCCATTCTCATCGACGATGACACCAAGGCAAAGTTGTTTGTCTTCTTGCAAGATTCGAACGGTCGACATCCAATGCGAACCGATAGTTTCACGAAACGTTCGAGTGACCGCATATTGATTTCGGCGAAAGGGACTTTTGCCTGGCAAATCGTAACTCCATCGAAAGCTGCTGTTTCGTTCGAGATCCTGAACAAAGATGCCCGAAGGAGTGTCTTGCGGAGCGAGCGGATTGGATTCCTGAGCGTAACCGATCGATATGTCGCCGAACGCGATTATCGCAATGAACAAGGCAGTTGCAAACTTTCTCAAGAGCCGAAGCGACCGGTGTTTATTCATGGTTGAACTTGCGATGCAAAAAAGGAGCGACCTTCACTTCAAGTCGTCAATTCGAATGGCTCGTGCGATGAGGGCGAAAGAGCAGGGCGGGGCAGTCTGATATCAGGGTTCTTGAACACCGATGATTATTCGCTTTTCAAGCACTTTACCGTCTCGCTGCACTGAGATGCGAACTCTGTCACCAGGCAACGATGCTTCGACTGATCGGATCAGATCTTCAAAAGTTTTGACTTCTGAGCCATCAAAACTGATGACTACATCGCCGGCCATTAAGCCGGCTTCGTCTGCCGGGCCATCAGCAACAATTCGTTCGATCGTGGCTCGCTCAGCATTCGGGCCATCGGTGTAACCGCGTACTCCAATCATTGGCTTGTAACCGGGCAAGGTGCCCCAACTGTCTCCGCGAGCCAGGCGTTCCCAATCGGCTTGATACATGTCGATTGGTACATGCATGTTGTCCGCAAACTCTGTCCCAATCCGACTGTGGATTCCGATCAACTTGCCGTTGAGGTCAAACAATGGTCCACCACTATCGCCACCAATGAGCGTGCAATCGGTGATCAGCGTCGAACGCATCGAGTTGAGTAGCCGGCCAACGCGAATGACAGGCGGTCGCTGGGTATCCAAACCGCCGGGGTGACCAGAGGCGATGACCCACTGGCCCGGTCGTAAATCCTGCGAAACACCAATTGAAGCGTGTGGCCATTTCGAGACCGAAGTGTCCGTGATTTGAATCAGGCCCGCGTCGACTGAGCGATCCATTCCAAGCGTCTTACCGTTGACTTGACGGCCATCTGAGAGCGTGATTTTTGTGTTGCGACCTGGCTTGCCTGCGACGTGCGCAGCGGTCAATACAAAACCTTCGGGCGAGACAATCACACCGCTGCCTTGAGCACTGCCTTGCAGCACGTTGACGGTCACTTCAGCAATTTTGGCCGATACTTTGATCTGCTGCCGCTCTAACGCTAAGAGTTCTTGGATCGTTCGCGGTTCCTGGCCGCGAGCGATCATCTCCAACCCAGTTTCCATGTCGACCTTCGTCGAGCCAGCGTAGACTCCGCCGTTTCGAGTCACTTCGGGGGTGAATCGAAAAGCAGTCACGGTTTGCGATGAAGCTGACGAGGCAGGGACTGGCGGTTGCTGGCCGACTACTTGCCCCGCCAGAGGCCAGCATAGAACGGTGGCGACCACACAGATCACTGACCAGTAAATGGAGTAATTCTCGTTGGTATTTCGACAGTTCAAAGTCCACACCACCTTGTATGATAAGGTCACTAGGGTGGGCATCCAATCCCGGCGTGTTGGCGACTCCATCGCACTTGCGGTCCGCAATCTAGAACAAGGTAACGGCAAGTCAAATTGGCTTCGAATGAAAAGCACAAAATACTGTTGCCTGCTCGACATCATGCACCGCGTAAGACGATTATTCGCTATCTGGTCCACAATTGCCACCCTTTTGACAAGAACTTCTAAAGACATTCCTGTCGCGAGCAGCCGATCAGAGCTTAGATATTCCGGTTACGCCAATCGAAACGCCTTATCGATGCGCCGACCGTTTTGCGCCGGTCAGGCGTTGGACACCACCCAAAACGAGTTCTCAGCAAACCGTCCAACGGCATCGCGGTGTTCGCAGCGGTTCATCCCTCGCTTTTTTGCTGCTCATCATAAGCTATTGCCAAGATGTGCTTTCCTCGCCTAGAAAAGAGTCTCCTATGAAGAAGATCTGCGTTGTCGGCTGCGGCTACGTCGGCCAGCGTTTTGCCAGCTCACGACTTCAACGAGGAGATGCATTGCGGATCGTTTCGCGTTCGATTCCAGGCTTTCTCGGTACTCAGCCGTTGCAATCCGCTGCAGTAAAAACCGACTTCGTTCAGATGCACTGGTGCGATCGGGAATTTTCGGGCGAGAGCATCGATTGCGACGTGCTGCTGTTCAGCGTTTCTCATCGTGTGCCGTCGCTCAGCGACGCTGATCGGTACGGAAATGACCACCCCACCGGTCTTCAGAACGTTGTTGATCGCTTGCGAAAACCGCCGCAGGTTCTGGTGTATTTGTCGACGACCGGAGTATTTGAGACTCAATTCGACGGTCAATGGGTCGAAGAATCCAGCTCTAAAAGTCCGGCACGACCGGGCGCTCAAAATGCTTGGGCGGGCGAACAATGGGTCGGTCAAAACGCTGCGAAAATGCCGAAAACTAGCTCTTTTGTGCTACGTCCAGCCGGTATCTATGGACCAGACCGGATTCCAAATCTAGAGTCGCTTCGCAAGCAAATTCCAATCGCAGCGGTTGCTGATTCGTACTTAAATCTGATCCACGTTGACGATCTGGTAGGTGTGATCAATAAAGTTGTCGATTCCGCGTCGGCGGGCGGACTGGAAACCTACAACGTGTCCGACGGCGAACCGGTCGATCGGCTGACCTATTATCGATATCTGTCGGAGTTGATTGACGCTCCTGCGCCAAGGTTTGTTGAGCAAAAGACCAATGAAACTGCCGTCGGTGCGAATTCAGTTGATCGGACATCGAGCAGTTCGATAAAAATACGATCGCGAGGCGAGGGGAGTAAACGAATTTCAAATAGGCGATTGATCGAGCAAATCGGCTACAAATTTATTTACCCAAGCTTTCGCGAAGGATTACGCAGTGCGATTGGGATGTGAGGCGATCAACTCGGGTTCAGTCGTCTGGATGGCTCTAAAGTCGAGGAAAAATGGCAAAGCGGCTCGTTGTGAACTAGACTCGAGAAGCACAATAAACCTCGATTCAATTTCGTAGCTGGATTTTTCACATGCGACAAATCAATAGCTTTTCGCTCATAAAACGAATTCCCAACAGCTTTTTAGCCGCTGGAATAGCATTGGCATTGGTCGTTCCTCCGCCCAGTCTTCCCGCCGCCGATTCCGACGAAGGCGATTTGACCGCGCAAGAGAATTCGGGCGATATACTGCCAGACGCAGCCATTTCTCTTGTTGACGAAGTGTCTGACAAGGAAGTCGTGTCGGACGATGAATCGCCTGTAAAAATGTCGAACGGACCAAACTATTGGGCCACTCGCACTATGGATATGCGATTTGGTCTAACGTTTCATGCCAACAATAATTTCTGTACCGCCCTCCATGCAACGTTGCCATTTCCGATGACTTGGCCGGAACAAACGGTCGAGGTGACTGATTTCCAGATGCCGAACTTCGCAAAATATTTCGTTCGGCCAAATATCCAAGGTGTTGGCGAAATAGTGATCGACATGGAACGTATGAGTGCACAGGACGTATTTGACGTTGTGGCAACAGTCCGAATTCAACGATCCTTCATCAAGAAGCCTGACGAACCTTCGAAACTGCAATTTGTCAGCCGGCCGCAGCGTGACAAGAAACTGTCGATCTACTTAGGCGACAGTCCTTACATCGATACCACGACGCGACAAGTTCGCAGTATTGCCAACGAGATTCGTGATCGCGGTCACCCAGATGCATGGACGCACGTAGAAGCGATCTACGATTGGGTTCGTGAAAATATCAAATATGAAAATGGTGATTTGCGATCGACGTCACAAGCACTCAAGGAAGGGGTCGGAGATTGCGAAGAGATGACAGGCCTGTTTATTGCAATTTGTCGCGCGTCGGATATCCCGTCGCGAGTAGTTTGGGTCCCAGACCATTGTTACCCTGAGTTCTATTTGCAAGACGAAAAGGGAAACGGATATTGGTTTCCGTGTCAAATCGCTGGCGATCGGCTGTTTGGCGAAATGCAGGAATATCGGCCTATCTTGCAGAAAGGCGATCGATTCAAGACGCCTGAGTCGAAGAAATTTGTTCGTTACCTAGCTGAAACATTTACCTGTAAATTGCGTTCGACGGGGCCAATTCCGCCGGCCATCACGCCAATTCGTGACCTCGGACCGCTGCAAGAGGAATTGGACCAGCTTCGCGCCGCATCGTCGCTGCCCAACGCTGGCCAATCGGCGGCCCCGATGCCGGACCAAGCAATCGAGCAATAGCAACGCTTCAAGCGCTTGGTACTTGTAAAGCTTGCGGGTAAGATAGAAACGCGACGCAATAGCTTTCCCTCGAATGATTGGTAATCACTATGTCGACCGACACTGTAAAAACCGAAGTCGGTAGTTACTTCATATCCAACTACCCGCCCTATTCTCAGTGGAGTACCGACTATCTTCCTGCGATCAAAGAGGCCTTCGCTAAACCACCAACCGAATCGACACCGCTCGGGTTGTATTTGCACATCCCGTTTTGTCGCAAGCGTTGCAAGTTTTGCTACTTCAAGGTCTTCACGGGTGTCAACGCAACGGAAATCGAGCGTTACGTTTCCGCGCTCAGTCGCGAAATTGAGTTGGTCTCGCAGCAACCGATAATGGGCAATCGACCATTCCGTTTTGTCTATTTCGGTGGTGGAACACCAAGCTATCTTTCGTCGAAGCAGTTGCACAGTCTGGCCGATCGATTGCGAGCGAACATTTCGTGGGACAAAGCCGAAGAAGTGACCTTCGAATGCGAACCAGGAACGCTCAGCGAGTCCAAAGTAAAGACGCTTCGAGAAATTGGTGTAACGCGACTAAGCCTTGGGATTGAGAACTTTAACGACGCGATCTTGGAAGAAAATGGACGCGCGCATTTGAGCAAGGAAGTAGATCGCGCTTGGCAATGGATCGCCGCTGCAAGCTTTCCGAATGTGAATATCGACTTGATCTCAGGAATGGTTGGCGAAACCTGGGACAACTGGAAAGAGAACGTCCGGCGGACGATCGATCTCTCACCCGAGAGCATTACGATCTATCAAATGGAATTGCCATTTAACACGGTCTACTCAAAGGATCTAATCGGAACGGCTAACGAATCGCCAGTCGCGGACTGGCCCACCAAGCGGGCATGGGTCGAATATGCCTTTGACGAATTTTGTGCAGTTGGTTACTCGGTCAGCAGTGCTTACACGGTGGTAAAAAATAAATCCAAAGTTAGCTTTAGCTATCGCGATAATTTGTGGAAAGGCTCCGATCTATTGGCGACCGGCATCGCCAGCTTTGGACATGCAAGCGGGATTCACTACCAAAATCGGCCAGAGATGCCTGAATACTTGTCTGCGTTGCTTGAGAGAAGCGAATTGCCACTAGGCCGAGCTTTTGTGCCTAGCCCACATCAAAAACTGATCCGCGAAATGGTTTTGCAGTTAAAGCGGGGCCACTTAGAAATCGCCTATTTCTCGGCCAAATTCGGAGTTAATATCATCGATCAGTGGCGTGAAACTTGGGAACAATATGCCAAGGAAGGGCTACTTAGTTTTAATGATAAACGCATCGATTTGAATATGGCCGGCCTGCTGCGAGCCGATTCGCTTCTGCCAGCTTTCTTTGAACCGCAACACCAGGGTGTTCGGTACACATAACCGCCAGTGGCGCAGCTCGCCAAAGAGATTCGGCGTCCGTGGCATAACCGACGTTAGAATCGCAAACGCCGACAACCAGTAGCTCTATGAACGTTAGCGAATCGGACTTCTCGATCGGTTATCAGAATGGACAATGGCGACATGTCAGCCAGTTGCATTGGCATGTCAAAGATACAGCCGCCTTATTCGCTGCCACTGCTGTCGAACGGTTGAGAACTTTTAATGGTCGGCCTTGTGATGTCGGCAAACATTATCTTCGGATGTGCGATTCAGTCAAAGCATTGCGAATAGAAAGCTTCATAACTGCGCAAGAGTTTGAGGCTCTAATCGAGGAGCTCTTGCAACAAAATGAATTCTCTGTGAAGCGCCACGGCGATGTTTCGATAGTTATCTTATCGTCCAACGGCTTGCATCATTCACAAGCTCAAACGTTCGAGACGTTAATCGCCTATTTGGATCCATTGCCCTGGAAACGTTTACATGAACGCTATACCGATGGAGTGCCGTTGTATCTTTCGGACATTCAAAACATTTCTGCAAAATCATGGTCACCGCAAATCAAAAGCCGATGTCGGCTGCAATACTTTTTGGCCGATGCCGAAGCGAGCGATGCGGTTTTAAATTCTGTAGCGTTGTTGCTTGATGAAAACCAGTTTGCAACCGACACTTCAATTGCCAACATTGTTATCGCAATCAGCGGTCGTCTGTATGCGCCTCGAAACGAAGCGGTTCTAAACGGCATCACACTTAAGACTTTCGCATCGTTGTTGCCGATTGAAGAAGCGATCAGCTTTGAGGACTTGTCGGTACAAAAGCTAAGCCAAGCCGACGAGATTTTGTTGTTTGGAACAACAGGCCAAGTTCATGCCGCCAGTTCGCTCTACATGCTAAGGCAGGGTCATAAAACGCATCGATTGCATGGTGTAAACGGGCAGCACTACCGGTCGGCTTTGAAGATCTTGCAAGCTGCCCGTAGTTTCAATTTTGCCGATCAGGCTGCTCAGAAAGCGTCCAATTTGGCCTCAAGACAGGTTCGTTCAGGCGACGCGGTTTCTTGAAACGAAAAAAGCATTTCGGCTTTTGGAACGTGGATTACCCTTTAGAGAACAACTAAACGTCTAATTTTGCGGGTTTTGTGGTTGCTGCCTGCATACCGAGTCAACATCGCTAGATTTTAGCGGTTCATTTGCTTTGAAGGTTTGCGTAAAATGTAAGGCTGCTTGTGGAAGGCAGTATCCTGCGAAATTGGCAAAGCTTTTCAAAAGATCGGTTTGGCATTTCGCGGGCGTGATCGCCTTGTTTCGCGAATGGCTGTGCTCATTGTCGGCTAGAAATCGATGAAGCAAAGCGACTTTGAAGTCTCACCTATGAATAGCGTCAGTTTCTCTAAAACCATTTGGTGCTCATCCGATGCCCTACTCAGGGCACGTCCGGCTTTAACCCTTCGTCTCGTCATGACGTTGAGCGTGCTTCTCGTCATCGTACATTTTGGCTTGAACACAACGAAACCGGCACTAGCCCAACAAACAGGTGTTGCGCAAGCTCCACAATTGCAACCGCCGGTTTCTTCCGAGGCTGAGACATCGACACTTGATGAACCGGTCCAATTGCGCGACCAAGGCGGAAATTTGGTAGTCGTACCACGTCTAAGCTATGAGCGATTTGAACAGTTTTTGCGTGATCAATTGATTCAAAAAATCACTCGCGAAGATCGGGTGGTGCTAGAAAGCGTAACGCTTGAGGGGACCGTCGTCGGTGATTATTTGAAAGCCGATATCGAGCTAACTGCAACGACACATGGAAGCGTAAGGAGGCCGTATGCGATCCCGATTGGTCTCTCCAACTTTATCATTGAGAAATTCTCTTCGACTGGCAAGTTTCAATCGTCCGTTGCGCCCCAACTAACTAGTAAGCCTGCCAATGAATCCACGAACTCAGAAGCAGATGCCGGTCCGACTTCTGAATATCCGACCGCTCGCTCAACCGCAAATGGCTTAATCTGGACAATCTTGCCAGCGCCACCAAATGATCGATCGATCGAGCAACCTTCAGTCCAATCAGATGGCGAAGGTGAAATGGAATCTTATCATTCGGTCAGCTTACGTCTGAGCGGCTATCTGAAGGTTCGAAATGAAGAGCAGAAAAAATCGATCTTGTTCGACCTTCCTTTGGCCGTGAATCGACAGCAGGTCACACTGCCAGTCAGCGCGAAAGACATCAACTGGTTGAGTGATACAAATCTCAAAGTTTCGACACAAGAATCCGAGCGCGGAGTGATCGTTGAGACGATCGGAATGAGTGAGTCAAGCGAACTGCGATGGACTGAGTTCCGATCTGAAGACGAGATCGAAGCGACTGAAGTTCAGAGCAGCACTCGATTGGAATTTGTAAGTGACGGCGCGCCATGGAACGCCGTAACCAGACTGCAAATAAAATCACCGGCGGCGACTGCGACTCGCGACTTTATCATTGAGTTGCCACCCAACAGTCAGTGGAATCCGCTCGCTGAATCAGGTACTAGTGGCGGCTGGACAATTATGCGTGTGAACAGTTCCAATCTGACAACTGCGGAAAACGCTCTGTCGACAAGTTCGGGTGGCCCAGAAGAGCCGGTATCTGTTGGTGAAAAATTGCGTCTCCGCGTTTCCGCAGAAGAATTAGTTCGAGCGAATAATCCCATTGAGATTCGCTGGAAATGGTCGCCTCTGAATCGGCCCAACCAAGAATTGATCATCAAGTCATTGATGATTGAGAATATTGAGCGGCACGAAGGAACGATCGAATTGGTTGTGCCAGCACAATTTGATTTGACTTGGAAGACTGGCGCTTCGAGCAGTCTGTTGAAGCGAACTCTGGATGTGAATGCTACGGAAAGTCTTAATTACACCTTTAAGTTTTCGCGAACACCGATCGATATTCGGTGCACTGTTTTGGGCGCAATTGATCGTTTGCAATACAAGCCGGAATTCCTGGTGCAGCTCAAAGAAAAATCGATCGAGCTAACTGGTTTGCTAAATTTTGCAGTCGACCCAACCAAAATGATCGGTCTTGAGATTCATGTCGGTGATTGGGCCGTTGATAAAGTGGTTTGGAACCAAAGTGGACAACCGATAAGCTTTGAAAAAGAAAGCCCAAGCGTCATTCGCTTCGACCCAGTAAGTCTTTATCGTCGTGGCGATTCCAATCCGTCAAGTGAGAGTGGCAATGGACGCACAATTAAGATCTCACTCTTAAAACCGTTCGCCCAACAGAATACGGAAACGCCGGTCGAAATAACTCTTCCGTCGATTGCTTGGTTGAACGATCAAGGAAAGTCGGTTACGGAGATCGGAACAGGCTGGCTAACGGTCTTTGCTAAAGAATGGCAGATCGATCAAAAATCTGTCGTTGCCAAAGCGATGATTCCTGCAAGTACGACATCAGAATTGATTACCAGTGTTTCAAAACAAACAGAAAAAGAGCCTTATCAAAGTTATCTGTTTGACGAAAAAAATAGTAATCCATCTTGGAATGCAACCTTGATAAAAAAGCCGAACCTTGCATCCCAAGAGATCTACACTGAGATCCGTTTATCGAAAGACAATACGGTTGTTAAAAGGCTGTGGTCCATTGAGCAAAATTCACGGCAAAATCTTGCCTTGCCCATTTTGATGCCGATTGATTGGGCGAACCAGATGATGAACACTGGAAATGAATCATGGCCAGTCTTGGATGTGAAGCTTACGATTGATGGTCGTGATCTGCAATGTAACTCTGCTGCGATGCAAACGGAAGAATCACTACAAGAAAATGAGATCACGAGTAAGGGAAATCCTCAATCACAGGACCAAAAGCAAACGTCCAATTCGCTGTCAGTTAGAACCTATGCTGGGCAAGTTGTGCCCGAAGGATGGACTGTGCTAGAGCCTATTTTGTCCAATACTCCGGCGAGCTTTCAGCTTGAGTTAACAGTAACGATTCCATCGTTCACTAGTGAAGAAGAATTAGCTACAAAAAAACGGGACTTTCCAAGCCGAAGAATAAATATACTTTTGCCGAGGTTGATTGATGCAAACGAATTTATTACCACAAACGACAAATCTTTAATTAGCACTGACAATCATTTACTCGCTACGGTTTTCAATGATCAAAATCAGTCTGTTATTTATCCGAATCAATCCAACGAGCTGAATTTTCTTACGTCGAAAATGGGCTCTTTGGAGATCGAGTTAAATCAGGTCGCGGCAGTTGAGGCTTCCTCGGTACGAATTAATCAGATCTGGTTGCAGACCGCTCTTAATGGTCTAGAACGACGCGATCGTTGCGTCCTCGATGTTTGGTCGTCGCAAGATCAAATCGAAATCGAGTTATTTGATATTGATCTCAACAGTCTGACTCGTGTTCTGGTTGATGGACAGAAAGTAGAACCGCAACGAATTGCCGGAACTGCATCACTGGTAATTCCGCTACCAAATCTAGTTGCGAAAATAAACAAGAATCCCGCGACAATTACGAACTCAGGTTCTGTTGAACCACCCGGTGAGGAAGCATCAAGCTTATCAGAATCATCGAATGCTTCTTCCGGGCAAGAACGCCAGCACACAATTGAACTTTGGTTATGGTCTACCGTAAATCAACAACTTGTTCGCCGCATTGAAGAGAACCTGCCATTGATAAAAGCTGCTACGGAGCCTGCGCCAAAGATGTGGCAGATTATCTTGCCTGAGCACGATCATCTTTGGACGGCAGCGCCTGGTTTAATGCCACAGTACTCGTGGGGTTGGAAAACATTTGCGTTGAAGCGTCAGAGTGCGCTTGGACAGTCAGAACTAGAACGGATCACACACGCAAGCAGCCAGCCAAGTTTTGGCTCAGAGACTAACCGATATTTGTTTTCAACTTTCTCCTCCAATCTTAGCAAGACCAACCGCCTGACCGCAGACTACGCTTACGTTGTTCCTCGGTATGTGCTCTTGGCCCCAGTGAGCTTAATTTGTCTAGCAATAACAAGCTTACTTTTGTATTTTCCGAAGTTGCGTAGTATTTGGGTCGGCGCATTGTTAATTGCTATAGCTATTGCCATTGCAACGTTTTCCGCAGACTTAGCAATCATTCTGTTGCAGGTGTCGGTCGCTTCGCTTCTATTTGTCTTCACCGTGCTGATTGTCAGGTGGATCTTAGATCGCCGATCATACCAGCGGACTGTCTTCGTCAACCGAACACGATCATCGCGTTCGTCAATTAGTCCTTCCTTGTCAATTGATTTTGATCGCAGCGGCGATAGTCAAACGCGTTCCTCTGAGTCTGAGGCTGAAGAACTAGACAGCCAGAACGGAACTTACGGAGGAACGACGCGTTCAATCGTCGGTACCAAACGCGTTCCTGCGAACCGCCAGTCAGAGCAGGATTCCAATTCAACTCGCACTACGGAAAAATCTCTATGATCGACCTCGCGGCGATTCAATGCGATTACCGTCGTTTCATAAGAGCTTTATTCGCGGTTGCTGGCCTGCTATTTTTTGTTTGCGGTTCAAGCAATTTTGCACAAGAGCCAATCGTAACTAGCGACTTGCCTGCATCACAATCGCAAAGCGAGCCTAGCTTGCTACCGATCGATAATCAGCTGCCCAAATTGATATTTGACGAAAACACCAACTCGCCAAATTTATCCGATGGAAGAGAGGTATCTCTTGATCAATTATCGGAATTGCTTGCTGACCAAACTGCGAGACGATCGACAACAGATGTCGAGCTGGTGAGCTCAAACTACTTTGCAATTTTCACCGATGGTTTGTTGTCTGGTTACTCCGATTTGCAACTCAAGGGTCAATCAAGATCGGCGACCTTCACACTTGAGCCTTTTTCTCCTGCGCTTTTAAAAGAGCCATCAGATAAAGAGCCATTAGATGTCGGTGAGGAGCCGGATCTTGCTGCAAGACTTGCATACTTCGACCAGTCCGGGCTGCCAGTATATTCCGTCTCGAAAGGCGACTCAAAACTTGCTTTTCGCTGGGAGCAAACGTCGATTAGTGAACGGGAAAAATCACGTGAGATTTTCGAGCTCGATCTACCTTGGACAGCCGAGAGTTTATTCACGATCGCTGCTCCGCGAGATTGGATACTTGCTGAGAGCAACGTGCCGTTCGAAATCGATCAGCCAGCGAACATTCCCGCTTTGGCTGATGAAGCCGCATTATCGCAACACGATTTCCTGAAGCTAAAGTGCGGCGGCCAAACTCGGCTGCGTCTGGAGTTCGAAAGGCGGAAGCCTGCAGAGGAGTTGACCAAACAGCTTTTCGCTGCCGAACAAACGGATTGGATTGTCCAGACTTCAGGTTTGGAAGTTACCTCGCGTTTTTCCTTTGCACCCAATACAGTGCCATCAGTCATCGAAGTCCTTGTGGACTCCGGACTGACGATCAGAAATCTAACTTGGGATCAGCAAGATATCGAATGGACTTACGAAAAAAAACGCCGCATCATTCGCATAATACCGCTTGAAACTCAAGCCAATATTCAAACGCAACATCGTCTGGTAATAACGGCTATTTCCGCTTGGCCTCTCGATCCCCATTCGAGTGATAGCCGGACTCAAGTGTTACCCGACATGCGTTTGAATCAAGCGGTAGCGATTGAAGGCAGAGGTTCCGTAAGTCTCTACTCGGATTGGGAACTGACCAATTTCGAATTGGCCGACGCGACGATTACTTCAAGAAGCGGGACCACCGGTGTAGGTGGTTTGGGGAGAATTGACTTTCAGTGGAAGCTTAATCACCCAAAAGTAAGCGTTGGGGTCAAAGCAAAAAAACGACAGCTTAAGGCCGAATCGGTCACCACGATTGTTAATCAAGGACAATCATTATTTGCCCAAACTCGCTTGCAAATCGATGCATCGAATGAAATATGGAACTCGATTCCGATTGAGCTGGAAAATTCTTGGGTGTTGAGTTCTGTTCGCGTCATAGGCAGTGAACGCACGGTCCAAGTCCGCGAACCGAAAGGCGAGGCTGATCAGGCTCACGAATTAATCATCACGCCAGCCGTCGAGAATGGTCGGTTGGAACTGGAGTTCAATTTTCATTACCAACCCAACAACCAAAAGGATCAAGCGAAAGACGCAGGCCAATATCTGGCAGGACCAGGGAGCGAGCCGATAACCTTCCCGACTTTGAAGTGTGATTCCGTGACTGAGATCGTCACGGACTCGGGCTACGACGTCGAACCATCTCTGCAACTCATCGAAGCAAAGGTAGCAGTAAGTGAATTGAGTGTTTGGCAGCAACGGCAACTCGAAAAACGTGAACAACCGCTACTGGTCAAAACGGACGGCAAGCAATTGCCAAGTATTCGATACTCACGTCGAACGACATCGATCGATGCAACAACGCTAAACATTTTGTTGCCATCCTTAAATGGTCTTGAACAGCGTTTTTTTCTGTTTTGCAATTCACCAAGCACGTTGATTGAAAAAATAGAAGTACGCATTTCCAATTCTATGCCAAGCGGTGTTTATCGTGTGCTTGCCCTAGATGGAGCAATCATTCGGAATTGGAGAGATATTGACCAATCAGTCAAGCGTTTGGACATAAAAAAAACGCCAAGCCGTACGAATGATGAAATCAATCGTGAGTCAACTATTGCAAGTTTGAATTGCGATACGGAAAAGTCCTTCATCGTGGAATGTAGATTTACGTACGAAAAAGATGAGAAAGTCTACCTCCCAAAATTATTGCATCAGGTTTCAGGGAAGAGCTATTTCGCTTCATTTGATGAAACGCCGTCGTTGATGAGCCTGCGAAGAACACTTCGATTGAATCCCATTTCAGCCGCTGAATCAAGTTCGCTCCTAAATTACATGCGAGTGATCTCTCCATCGAATTTTGTTCGAGAAACAAACAGTTTTTCGGGTTTTTACGCCATTGATGCGTCGGTGCGAAGTCTAACTGCAGCTCCGGTGATTGAATCAAACAAAGAAGATTCAATCTTTTCAGTGGTTGAAAAACTATTTATCGATCCAGTTGGGCGATGCAGGATGTCTGTAGAAGTGGAGCTTGGTGAACGTAAAAGTTTCGAGTTCGGCATCAGTCTTCCAAAGGGCTGGTCTCTACTGAATATTTCCGATCTAGATGGAATTACCTTAACTCAGACTCAAGAGAGAGATACCGTGACGAATTGGACTTTCGTGACGGCCGCAAGCCGTCGAAAGTTTGACCATCGTGTCAAGATGCAATTCGAAGGCCCAGATTTACAATTTGAATGGGGAGCAAGCGAGATTGATCTGCCTGAGATTGGATCATCTCCAACGGCGGCGACCTGTGCTCAACAGCTTTGGCTATCCACTGATCTTAGCTTAGCGAGCGAAGACGATAGCTCTCGAAATCAATCCAAATGGTTCGAACCCGCGCTAAGCCAACGTCCTTGGCAATGGCCAAATTTGCTTTTTGGTTCCAACGCTAATACAGAAACAACCGAAACGGATCCCGTGTTTCACGGACTTGTGGGAGATAGCAACTGGCTTGATACCAGAGATTCGCGGCTGGTAGTTTCTCAAACGCGGGACGAACAACAGTTTAAGTCGAGTACCATTCTGCTTCGTAAGAACACTTTTCAGATCGTTCAATGGCGAGTAATGGTGTTGCAGAGGTGGATGGTTTTTTCTGCGACATGCTTAATCTTCGCCGCGATCATCGTTTGGATGAGACGGTTTGCCTTGATGGCCATTTTGGGTTTAATTCTCACGCAATGGTATTTCGATTTTCATGAGTTCGGCGAAATAGCGGTTTTTGCCTCTGCATTGACGACTTCAGCGTTGTTCTTGACCTCGATCATGCGCAACAGAATTGTGCGTGCGAAGCATAAAAGCGACGACACCGTAAGCGCGGTCGTCAACCCAAACCTCTCAGTGCACTCATTGAGCAAAATAGTTCCCACATTAGTGTTTTGGCTTGCGAGCATCGGGGCAACAACTAACTGTGCATCGGCCATGCAAACGGGCATTGACGATGCCAACACTGCAATCCAAACGGGAGTCCTGGAAATTCGTGTGCCAGTTGATGTAGATCGACTCGAAATTGGCGCATCGGCAACGATAAAGGAATCTTCAAATGCAGACTCTAAACAAACAGACTTAAAAGGAATTGAGGCACAACCGCGTCTCTTGGAAGCTGAGCACCGCTTGGTTAGCCGGCGTGATCCATCTGCGATATTCAGTCGGCAGGCAATGATTACGAGTCACTATCGGTTTGAAGTCTTCAACGATCAACAGACAATTGTTTTCCCATGGCAAATTGCCAATGCTGTTTTTGATCGACTGACAGTAAATAATGAGCTTGTGCCTCTCGGCAGAAATCTACGTTTTGATTTCGCGAGTTTGGTCCTTAAGCCGGAGCGAATCGGAATCATCGAAATCGAGATCTTTTCTCAGCTTCGCTTGAATAGATCATTAACTAGCGAAACGAAACTTCGATACGAAATCAAACCCTGCGCATCGGCAACGCTGGAAATTCAATCAGATCTTAAAAACGCAAACCTTCTCGGACATCGATACGTCGCATTCGGCGATAATCAAAAAATTCCGATCGCGGCAACTTCTTACATCGAGATGAACTGGGTGACTGAAGAGCGTTCGAGCTTTCAGTCCAGCCGGCGGAAGTATGAAATCGAAACCGAATTGCTGCTCGACCAAACCGATCTCGGGGCAGTCACCAAAATACGGTTAGATTGGCGCGATGGTAAGGAGATCGCGATCGACTGGAATGCGGACTGGAGCCCGACCGGCGTCTATTCCAATCAGATTAAGTTGCAGAACGAAACACTTCGCGTTAAGGATGGTCGTAGTCAAATGAATGCCTCGCTCATTCCCTCGTCGACTGCAGCGAGTTCTAATATAGAAATCGAGATTTATTGGCGTCCAGAAAAAAAGAACATATTTGGTTTGCCACTTCCCAATGTGCGAATTGACGCCGCCATCGCTAGCGACCGAAAGCTTCGATTTGTTAGCGAACGGACCAGTCATTGGACGATCGATGGGGTTGAAAACTGGCTCCCTGCGAACGGAGCCAATCGTACCGGCGATGTTGGGCTTTTAGCGCAACCAAGACAAACCAAATACTTGGAGGTTCCCGAAACTGGGGGGGAAACCGCGTTGATTCGATTCCGTCAAGTGACGGTACAAAAACCCAGCGTACGTACTTCAATAAAATACACCTTCGAACCGCAGATTCTGACAATAGAGCTGGCTTGTCAACCAGTGCTTAGTGCGAACCTTCGCCAGATTGAGCGTTGGCGTGTCGATAAGAGTCTGAGGATTCGCTCAATAAAAATCAATGGAGTCGAAGCGATATCAAGCATCGAATCGTTCGATTCAGATAGCAATCTGGTTTCAACATTCGTTGATCCTGAAATTGGAAGCATTGATTCGATATTGATTGAAGCTTCCATGCCGATCGAAGATGGGAAGTGGTGCAGTTTACCAACCATTGACTGGCTGGAAAAATCCATTTTGCAATCGAAAGTACAGATGGCACGCAGCTTGGCGATGAATCTGAAGTTTAATGATTATTTATTGGAACTAATCAATAAATCGCCGTTGACGGAAGTCCAAAATTTAACAGTTAATAATTTGTCTTCGGAGACAATTGCAAGTTTGGAATTCGGGAGTCTGGTATCAAGTGCCTACGAAGCTTTATCTGAGCCAAACGCTGATCGATCAAAATTGGCAGACCTTAAATTTGTAGCTCAATCGGAATCTCAATCGCCAGTCGCAAAAATATTTTGTACCGCAAGTTTCCAAGCGGACCGATGGAAGTTTCGATATGAATTTTTATTCAGCGAGTTGGACGAGAAGAAGGGGATTTGTGTCAGCATTCCCAAGAGCTCGATGCCTCACATCCAATTTGATGGACCGCAAAAATCGGTTGGCGAGTTTGGGACTGCTAACTTGATCTATCTTCTGCCAAACGAAAAAGCTGGTCGTCTTGGGACTACTGGATTCGAATTGACAGTTCCAACGGAACTAGCTCGGAGCGAGGCGTTCACCGTCCCGGAAGTTCGCGTCGTTGGGAGTATAGGCATCGCTTGCGGCTTAAGTTTGCCTCGTTCATTAGACGGTCGAGAATTGCGGTGGGTTTTAAATGGTTGGCAAGAAATGGACGCCAAGGAATCAGAGTCGTTTTTTTCAGAGAGCCTACCCTTGGATTCTGATCGCATTTTCCGGCGTTCGGCGGACAATATTCCGAGCGTGCAATATCAAGGTTTGCCGCCTTCGCAGAAAACACCAACTGTTCCCTATGCTATCGTCCAAGTAACTTTGAAGGACGAGTCATATCTAGTTGATGCACTTTTATTCTGTGATCCGCGGTCGAGTCATTCGGTCGAGCTCGATGTTCCAGCAGGATGGCAAGCTAGCGCAAGGCTGTTAGACGGAAGCCATTCTCAAAAGTGGGTTCGCGGCACTAATCCTAACGGAGGACTTTTCGAATCGATAAAAATTGAAGGGCTAAATACAGATCTACCAGTTCTAATTCAATTGCTATGCGAGGCGAAAAGCAATGAGAGTTTGAACGATCTTCGGTTTTCGACTTCCGATATTCGAGTCGCTTTTAGTGATAAACATCAAGTCGTAATCGAAAATGGAGTTTATCGAATAATTGGATTTACTAATGAGCAAATAAATCAGTTAATTGGCCGTGATTGCGAAGAAGACCGAAGCGCGCAATTAGTCTGCGAGCAGATTGGCGTTTTGTTTTCTAGCGTACCCAGCCTTGCGGATGGACGTTCAGTCAGTTCTTCCGCAGAACAATTGGCGAGCTGGCGAGAGTTGTATGAAGATGCTTATGCAATGATCTCACCTCGCGAAATCAGTCAGCAAAAAAGGGACTTCTACCGGACGAATTTCTTGAATCTTTTCGAGAGCTTATCTGTTTTGAAAAAGTCTTCGTATCGAAATAACTTGTCGACTGATTTTCTATCGGAAAATATCACGGCTGGCAGCGTTGGTCTCAAGCAAGTTGAATTGAATTTTTCGCAGATGCACTTAGGGAAGTCAGCTAGCTTGCTCGATCGGATGGGATTTGTACCATTCTTTTTGTGGATCATGCCAATTATTGTCATGGCGGTTGGGCTTTCCTCTGAGCGAGTGAGAGTGGAACTGACCGCCCTGTTTGGGCAATTTCCTTGGCGTTTATCCAGTCTTGCGGCGTTACTTCTTGCCGCCGTCGCACAGCGCTATTGGGAGTCAGTCATGCTTGCGACAATTAGTTTTTTGTGGTGTGGATACTTTTGGATTCGCAACCGCCTAGATGCTCGAAAATGATCAATCAGTGACTTTATTTAAACCTTGATTTACTGCTCGGACATAGGTTTTCGAAGCATGGCGAAATGGATGAATCAAATTGAAGTACAAGATATAGTAAATCGCAGCAACTCCATCCTTCCAGCCGATTTTTTTGCCTTCTTCATAGGTTCTGCCATAGTACGAAATTGGGACTTCGTAGGTCCGAGCTTTTGTTCGGCAAATCGCTGCGGTCAATTCGATTTCCATTCCGAATCCCTTGCTTTGCAAATGTATAGGCTTTAGGACTTCGGCGCGAAATGCTTTGTAGCATGTTTCGATGTCCGACATATTTCGATTGGTCAGCAAATTGGACAAGAACGTCAAGCTTTTATTCGCCAAGTAGTGATAGAAGTAAAGAACCCGTGCCGCTTTTTTTACCATGAAGCGGCTGCCGTAGACGACATCGGCGTTGCCAGCAACGATAGGGCCGATCAAGTCCATAATTTCTGCTGGATCGTATTCAAGATCGGCATCTTGTATCACAGCAATCTGTCCGGTGAACTGTCCGATAGCTCTAGCGATGGCGTGCGTTTTGCCTTGGTTTTTTACTTGGGACAAAACGGTAATATTTGGGTTTTCCCTAGCCAAGTTCTGCAAGATCGCTAAAGTCCGATCAGTCGAAGCATCGTCAACCGCGATGATCTCAAGTTCGGCAATAGGAAGCTGTAATACTCGTCGAAGGACAGTTTCGATAGTTGCTTCTTCGTTGAAAGCGGGTACGAGGATTGAGGTTTTCAAAGTGGTTGGTTAGTAAGAAGGTGTGGGCAAAAGAAATTCATAGTCGATCCAACAGTATCTTTTTTCGTTCTTCGTCAATGGCTGGAATGGCCTGCACTGGAATATCCCAGGTTGGCTTGGACGAACGCGATAAAGTCATCATAATAGAATTCTACGTCCAACGCGTCCTCGTAGCTCAGTTGGATAGAGCGCGGCTTTCCTAAAGCTGAGGTCGCAGGTTCAATTCCTGCCGGGGATACTTTTGAGTCCTTCAATAAAGAGAACTTCTCGCAAGCGGAAAGGATTGCCTTTTTCTAACTTAGGAATTTTCCTGAATCAAACTTCCGTTTTTCGCGGTTTAATAGCAGATCAAAACTGCGACGTTCAACGCTCCGAAATAGTCCAGTGGGATCTTTTCCAACCCCGCGTGGGTTCTTCCCACTGGAGCGAAAGTTCCTTGACGCATCAAGCAAACTGATTCACCAAACGGGGTGAACCCGCTGGGGTCTTTTGGTTTAGCGTCGTGGTGTTAGCTCACGAAGCTGGTTCACCCATGAGACAAGCTCATGGGGGTCCAAATGCAGATTTAGGACCATAACCAATTGTGCTCAGTTTCAGATTGAAGTGCCGTGCAAATCGCGAAGTTATTTCGTGCCAGCCGCATTGCTTACCATTTTTGGAATGGGTGGATGCGCTAACAGACGCGATTCGGCTTCGAGATATTTCCGTTTTTCTGTTGACTAATTCTCCGCCATCAAACCAAAGATTTTGAACATCTGTCTGAATCAAGATCTGTGAAGGCAGCGTGTGCACGCCCATTCGAAGTTGAGGAAAATAAATTGCACCAAGACGATCAATAGCTTCAAGTAGTTCCGGAACGAATGTAGTCCATCAATGCTGGGAATAACACGTACTGCATCAGCGACCCAACGATCAGTAATATCGCAATCCCAAGTATCGTCAAAAGTGCAGCTTTGATATGGCGACGCTTCCGAAACAAGATTGCGACTCTAAGCAACGATAGACTAGGCAAAACGTGACAGATAAGTGAGGCGGTGGAAGGCAAGCAGAAAATTGCCAGAGAGACTTCGAACGACTCGCAATCAATTCGTTGCCGGCGATGCAAACTCCAAAAATCCCGCTGCCAGTTAGAAAGAGCCCAAAGGTGGCGACAACGATTGTTGGTGCCAATCGCCATCGAGTCCAAGTGGAACTTGCAATCGACAATGGAGGTTCTTAAATCTTCGGATGCTCGTATGGGTTAGCGCCTTGCATAATAACTACTGCGTCTAAACGACTATCAAACGACGACTCCTATTTAGCTTCGCTGACTGTGTCAAATTTGATCGCAACTCAAATTGCGTATTGTTGATACAAAATTATTCTTTGGTTTGATCGCGCATTCTTACGAAGGGGTTGGCGACGGACCAGGGGATCTGAGCAATTTCCCCGCCTTCTTTATTTATCGCGACAAAAGCATGCATCACTGTCCTCAGAGGCGTTGGAATTCCATCTTGAAAGTCAACACCGACGTCAAACAGAATAGCCTCTGAGGATGTCGAGAAAGGCTCTACCAGTTGCCGCCTGCGATAAGGTTGGTAACGATCGTCTTGAAGTATTCGCAACATGGGTTGTTCATTCGTGTTTGGAGATTGATCGCTGTAAAGCGCGCCCAAATCTCTGGCAATTATGGCATTTAACGACTCGTCAGCATCCGGTGAAAACGAACCAAGCACAACACCAAGCCCCGTTTGCGCGTTTCCATAGATGCCATGGCAGATCAACGGCGTCAATTCATCGATACGTTTGCTCGCTTGTAGTTTTTCATCACGTAGTGGTTTTAAAGTCAGGCCCTCGAATATGTGTCGAACACCTTGAATGAAACGAATGACTGTGAACAGAAGCAGAACACCCATCACGATTTGAAATGCGCACAAGCCAATCAATACCCAAGACGGAAAGCCGAACTCGCGTAGTTTCTTTTTCCCCGCCGGTGATGCGAGATAGACACGGGTTGCATTTTTAAAGCCTTGGCGATCGACGGTTATTGACAATGACATTTGCGGCTCTAGCTTTGCGAGAGGGGGAGATCGAGCTAATCGATTGTAGCGGATCATTTCCTCGAAGATTCGGCGGTCGAAGCCCGAAATGGAACTAGCGTTCAAAAGCGGTGAATTGAAGGCCTGCTGCCCAATTGTCGTATTTTCTGCCCTCGGTGGTAATCAAATACCTTGTGTAACCTGTCAGACGATGACGCCCAGTCGGCCAGAAGTGCACGCCAAGCTCGGGGTAGACCGCGCTGAGCCAGCGATCCGGCACGACGATCGTATCATCTTCTTTTTCCGCAGAGGTACGATTGTCAGGGTAGTTTTGATTTTCACCCGCATCTAAATAGGTGGTCGATAACCCTTGAAATGTCCCGACGCCAACAAACGGAGCAATTCGGGTTGGCATCTGCAAACGAGTCCCTAGATCGGCACCAGCAAACCAGTCGCCGTGGCCTAAATACCCCGACAATCCAAGCCGATTGCTGTACCAACTGACAGGATAGTATTCGTAGCCGAGTTCTGCACCAAGAAGTGTCGAGTTGCGGTTGTTGCGATACTGCGCTCCACCGCTTGCATACCAACCACCCAAACCCGCGACATGCCGAGCGTCACTGGCCTGTTTTAGCTTCTCCAAAGGTTCCGACTTTTCCGCACCCTCCGCATATTTTTCCGCATAGACCGGATCATCCATCGCATATCGGGATTTCCAGAGCTTTGCGCAACCTGTGCAGGTTGCCGCATTCGACAACAAACCAACAACGCACAGCATAGTGAAAAAACTCCGCATCGCTTGACATACTCGATCGCCGCACTCAACGTCAAGTGATGGTGGCGGTTAAGCAAGGGATCAAGGGATATCCCTTATGAACTAAGCCGCTTGAAAACCGTCCGCAAATCGACAGAGCCAAGAGGCCTTCGAATTTGATGATGATCAGGCTATTGGTCTTCACTATTCTCGCCGGCGAAGTTCTCCTGACCATCTTTCGAGATCGAATGATCGTCCGCCAAAGGCGAATCGGGAGGTAGTGAAAATTTTTCAGTCGTAACAATAGACGACACATTCAAGCCAGGCGCGGCGATATTGCAGTTTTCGGACGGCGAGTCGTTTGACGTGTTTGGAAATCCTCGCAGGACCACGTAGAAAACTGGTGTCAAAAAGAGACCGAAGAGCGTTACACCGAGCATACCACTAAAGACGGCGGTTCCGAGTGCCTGACGCATCTCGGAGCCAGCACCGGTAGCAATCACCAACGGGATGACTCCCAAAATGAATGAGAACGCAGTCATTAGAATAGGCCGCAATCGCAATCTACAAGCTTCGATTGCGGCATCATAACGATTCTTGCCAGCGTCTTCTTCTGCTTTTGCAAACTCGACAATCAAAATGGCGTTCTTGCAAGCGAGTCCCACCAAAACCACGAAACCAATCTGCACTAATATGTTGTTGTCCAAGCCACGAAGCCAGATGCCCGCAATCGCGCACAACAAACAGAGCGGAACGATCAAGATCACCGCGAGCGGCAGAAGCCAGCTTTCATACTGAGCTGAAAGAGCTAGGAAGACGAACAGAACACAAAGAGGAAAAATATAGATCGCAGTATTGCCTGCCGCTTGCTGCTGATAAGCGAGATCGGTCCATTCGAAATCGAAGCCGCCGGGCAAATTCTCTCGTGCTATACGCTCCATCGTCGTTATCGCTTGACCAGAACTGAAGCCAGGCATCGTGTCGCCGTTCACGTCAGCACTAGGATAAAGATTATACCTCACGACGCGATCGGGCGCAGTTGTACTGCGCAACGTAACGACAGATCCCAGCGGTACGATCGATCCATTATTGCTTCGAGTTCGCAAGCGCGCAATGTCTTCGGCTTCGTCACGGTAGGTAGAATCGGCTTGTGCAGTTACTCGATAGGTACGCCCCAGAAAATTAAAGTCGTTAACGTATGATGATCCAAGATAAATTTGTAGCGCTTCAAAGATATTGTTGATTGGGACGTCAAGCATTTGAACCTTCGTTCGATCGATGTCGGCGTAATATTGCGGCGTGCTGACGGAGTAGTTACTGAAAATTTGCACTAAACCTGGTTCTTTTCGTGCATTATCTAGCACCGCATTTGTCGCGTCTTGGAGTGCGACCAAGCCAGCGCCTGACTTGTCTTGAATCTGCATTTTGAATCCGCCACCGGTACCAATTCCGCGCACAGGTGGTGGCTGAATGACAAAGACAATCGCATCTTCAATCGCTGAAACGTCACGCCGAAGATTGGCTAGAACGACATCGAAGGTCAGACCTTTTGCTGCTCGCTCTTTGGCGTTGTCAAGCACAGGAAAAATCGCAGCCGAGTTGGAGCTATTGGCTCGCGTCGCACCGGAGAAACCGACGAAGGAGACTGCATTAGTCACGCCCGGCGACTTGATCGCAAGTTCAGTTACACGACGAGTGACCTCGTCGGTCCGGTCCAGGCTTGCGCCTGGTGGAAGCTGAATGGAAATAATCAAGTAGCCTTGGTCCTGTGCTGGGATGAAGCCAGAGGGAACTTGGGTGAAGCCGAACCATGTCAGCCCAATTAAGCCAACGTAGGCCGCGATCATCAATGCGCTGATTCTAAGAACTCGGCAGATGACATTGGCATAGGCGCTGCTGGTTGCTTCAAATGCGCGATTAAAAAGACGGAACGGTAGACCTAAAATCTTTTCAGACAAAGCGGCAAATTTTCCAATGGCGATTCGTTTCGGTCGTAAGAGCAGGGCACAAAGTGCTGGAGTCAAAGTCAGTGAAACTAGCGTCGAAATTGCAGTGGAAACGGCGATTGTGATCGCGAATTGCCGATAGAACTGGCCGCTGATTCCGGCTATGAAGGCGGTCGGCACAAAAACTGCGATCAAAACCAGCGTTGTCGCAATCAAAGCGGAACCGACTTCGTCCATCGCGCGGTGTGTGGCATCTTTCGGATCCATGCCTTCGTCAATCAATCGTTCAACGGTCTCAACGACTACGATGGCATCGTCAACAACAATACCGATGGCCAACACCAATCCGAAGAGCGAAAGGTTGTTGAGGCTGAAGCCAATTCCGAGCATAACGGCAAAAGTACCGATCAAAGAAATTGGAATAGCGATTACCGGGACAATCGTCGATCGCCAGTTTTGAAGAAAAATAAAGACCGTCAATACGACCAACAAGCCAGCCTGCCAGAGAGTTGTGAAAACTTCTGAAATTGATTCGGCGACGAAATCGGTAGGATTGTAAACGATGCGATATTTCAAGCCTGGCGGAAATTTCTTAGACAATTCTTGAAGCTGTTCTTTGATTCTTTCAGCGGCGGCAATCGCGTTCGACCCTGGTCGCTGGAACATTGCTAGTGCGACAGCGTTTTTGTCACCAAGATAACTGCGCACAGAATAGTCAGTCGCACCCAGCTCAATACGGGCGACATCGTTCAATCGGACCAATCTGCCATCGGCTCCCGACTTCAAAATAATTTTCCCAAACTCTTCCGCCGTTTGCAGCCGACCGAGCGTATTGACGTTGACTTGAAATGCGCTTTTTACATCAGGTAACGGTTGCTGGCCAATCACGCCTGCGGCCACCTGAACGTTTTGTTGACGCATGGCAGCGATCGCATCACCGGGCGTCAAATCAAGAGCGGCCAATCGTTCCATGTCCAGCCAAACTCGCATGCTGTACTCTGTACCACCGAAGACTTGAATGTCGCCAACGCCATCTAGTCGCGCCAGCACGTCGCGGATTTGCAAATAGGCGTAGTTACTAATGTAAAGCTGGTCGCGCGAATCATCGGGCGAAAATAGATGGATGACCAGCATAAGATCGGGCGAACTCTTGCGTGTCGTAACTCCGATTTGACGGACTTCTTGCGGCAACCTTGGTTCGGCAATTGAGACACGATTCTGAACCAATACTTGTGCCTGATCGATGTCAGTTCCCAAAGCAAAGGTGACGGTCAGTGTCATAGAACCGTCAGCGGTTGCCTGCGATTCCATGTAGACCATGTCGTCTACGCCATTGATCTCTTGTTCCAGCGGTGTTGCAACGGTTTTGGAGATAGTGTCAGGTGTTGCACCAGGGTAGCTGGCGCGAACGACCACGGTCGGCAAAGCAACTTCGGGGTACTGAGCAACTGGCAATTGAAAGTAGGCTAGCCCACCGACTAATAAAATAACAATCGACAAGACCGCCGCAAAAATCGGTCGAGCGATAAAGAAATGCGCAAAGCTCATTAGTTTTTTGTCGCTTGAGGTGTGGCAGGACCGTTGCTTCTTGTTGCCCTAGACGGCGGTGACGGTTCGTTCGCTGAAAGTCCGTCAGGCGGCGCCGTTGGCTGCCGCGATAGCCATTTTTCCTTTGGGACCGGTTCGTAATTGTTTGGTAAATCCCCATCGGAATCGGCAGCGATTTCCTCCTGGGCCGTTTCAACTTTCGCACCAGGAGACACCCTTTGCAAGCCGCGGATTACTAGCGTTTCGTCGCCTTCCAAACCACTTCGAATGATCCGCAATCCCTCAGAGAGCGGTCCCAATTCAATCAACTTTCTTTCGACGAGCTGTTCGTCGTTGATTACATAAACATATTTTTCAGATTGATCGCTGCCGACCGCTGAATCTGGGATTAGAACCGCTTCGTAGCGACCGCTGCCAGGCAATCGAAGTTTCGCAAACAAGCCAGGAGTCAAACCGCTATCGCCGTTTGGAAATATTGCACGACCGCGCATCGTGCCAGTGTTCGGGTCGATTCGATTGTCGACAAAGTCCATGTGGCCGCGATGCGGGAATCCAGCCTCGTCAATCAGCGACATGTAGACTGGATTTTTTACGTCGCGCGAGCTTTCACGTTTGCCTTCGCGCGAGAGCCGAGCATACTTCAAGAACGCTTGCTCATCGGCGTCGAAGTAACAATGGATGGGATCGATTGAAACAATCGTCGTCAAAAGTGTCGATTGAGAACTTCCACCACTGATCAGATTACCTTCGGTCACATAGCGTCGGCTGATCCGATCGCTGATCGGTGCACGTATCTGAGTGTACTCAAGGTTTAACTGCGCCGCTTGCACGTTGGCTTTGGCCGTTTCAATCGATGCGTTCGCAGTTGCAATTCCGGCTTTGGCTGATTCGACTTGTGCTTTGGCCGCTTCAAATGCCGCTGTCGCTTGCAATTGTTCGCTCTCGCGAATGTCCACCTCTTCTTGAGCCAAAGCGCGTTGAGCAAGCAGCTTGGAAGCTCGATCAAATTGGCGATCGCGCAGCGTTAATTGCGCCTGCGCATCGGCTTGTTCTGATTCTGCTTGACGCAACAAAGATTGCGATTCGGATAATCGAGCATCTGCTTCTGCTAGTCCTGCATTAGCCGCGTTCAAGGCGGCTTCGAATGGTCGTGGGTCGATGATGTACAACAAGTCTCCAGCATTGACCAATCGCCCCTCTTCGAAGTGCACTGACTGCAAATATCCACTTACCCGAGCACGGATCTCAACACTGTCAATCGCATCCAATCGACCTGTATATTCGTCCCATTCTACAATGGGCTTCAAAAGCGGTTTGGCAACTATGACTTTGGGAACTTGCTGATTCTGGGGCGGACTCGACTGGCGTGAACACCCCAGGAGGCAGCTCAAACCAACAATCGATAACGCGGCGACCAATCGCATCGAGCATTTATAGTCTGTCATTGCAGTGTCGCAGGTGGTGAAGCTACATCGATTAAATTTGTTCCTGTTTTCCATTTCAGTGTTATCGTAGTTGCAAAACAAGTTGTGAGCAAAACGCCCAAACTAAGACGGTCGTCACCGCAAGCTCCAATGAGGCGCAAGTCGCCATTGCCGCGTGGTAAAAGAGACTCAACGATCTTTACTGCCAACAAATCGCGATCTAAGTTTTTAATTGCGATACCAATCAGTAATGCTTTCGATGCGAATTTTTCACATTAAGAGGCTTATGGAAGGTACGGCCAATAGGTTAGTCGATCGTTCTGGTTGGCAACGAATCGTACGCCACCATCTTGCGAAACGACAACCGCGATGGCTTGTTCCAATCCGCTGACTAAACGGTAAGCCGATCGATGACGAGTGCCCGACGAATCCGCAGCTTCGGTAATAAAGCGCGAGGCTTCTAAATCAAGTGCTCGATCGATGCAGGTAACATGCGAATCGCCAAGAATCTCTGCGCCAAAACCGACGATGCGAAGATTATGATTCAATACCAAACAACCATCCACACTCATCAAGTCCGCTAAAAAGTGTGCGTGCTCAAGCAATGTTGAATCGATTTGCGATAGCCGATGGTCCTGCATTTTTTGATATTCGTGCCAAGTTACTTTTTGCAATCCGCTGGAGTGTCCGATTTCCAAAACCCGTCGCATTAGCTTGACCATCGTCGACTTAAAGTGCATTGATGCATCGTCGCTGACAAATTGGACACGAAAACGTAACCATTGTTCGAGCGGCAATTGCAAATCATGTGGAACATAAATCAACATCCCGCCATGTCCACGCGATCGCACCAGACTAAGTGTGCGGCGAATGACACTTTGGGCAACATCTTTGACGAAGTCGTCGCAAAGCTGAACACTTGGCGTGCCTTCAACTGAAGCATGCATTTCAATCAGCAGATCGTTGCGGACCGAAGCAAATTGTCTTGGTAGCCACTTGGATCGAAACGGATCAAAACCCTCCGATAGCAGTTTGCCGCCTGCAGATTCAAGGACTCGGCGATTGCCTGCTGAGGCGATCAAATGCCCTGGCCCCAAGATTTGCAGCACTAGAAAATCAGGCAGCGAAACTCCTTCGCTGCGCCCCCCATCAGTTCGGTTAAGCCAACTTGTACCGGTAACAATCATGCCCCATATTTCGGCTTTGCAGTCAGGCAAAATCCGAACCAGCAACAGCGTACGGAAGAAGCCAGCTGACGAAGCGAGCTTGCGAAGATCGTGCTGAGTAAATTCTATCGCGTTTTCGAATCGAAGAATTGAGAGGCCTTCGAAGTACGGTTCGGCAATAGCTTCGCTAAGCTCCTCGCCACCGATAATGACGCGACACCGAACCGGTTCGCCTTCCTCATGCAATAGGCTCGCTTGATAGATCGTATCGATCAACATTACCAGATCGGTTGACCGGCCTAACCGTATTCTTGGTTGACCATCGTTTACCCAAGTTCGCTCCAGTGCCTCGGCGATTTGAGCGGGATAAATCGAAGGATTGTAATCCGACATTCAGAAACCGAGGGTGGAAATTTAGATCGCCATAGGACAAGACGGATAGTGGGCAGTCCGCGAAAGTCTATTCGACCTTACGCAGTTGCATCGTATCAATAACGGTATCATTGGCTAGTGCGTTGGTGATGACAACAAGCCAAGTACCTGGGCAGCACCATTGCTTTTCCTTTAAGCATCCCAGAGCGTTTTGGATTGTTTCTTCTGGATCATCAGAGAACTTGATCAAGAAAGGTTCGACGCCCCAAGGAAGCAGCAGTTGACGAAAAATCGTATCGATATCAGTAAACGCAAAAATTGGGACGCCACGCGGTCGCAATGCGCCCAGAGCGTAGGCGAGATAACCGCTGCGAGTGAACACAACAATCCCGGAATTGCCAAGCTCTTGAGCCAACACTGCCGACGAACGCAGCATCTTGGCCTTCGGTTCCCGAAGCTGGATTTGCGAGTTCAGTTGTGCATTCACTGAGGGCTCGATACTTTGTAAGATACTTGTCAAAACCCCGACCGCTTCGATCGGATACAAACCAGTAGTGGTTTCGCCGGAGAGCATGACCGCATCGGCTTGTTCGCGAACGGCGTTGGATACGTCAGAGATTTCGGCGCGGGTAGGAATTGGCGAAGTGATCATCGATTCCAGCAAGTGAGTCGCAATAATTACCGGCTTACCTTCGGCTTGACAAGCGCGAACGAGTTGAGTCTGGACCAGGGGTAAACGATGAAAATCAATTTCTAGTCCTAGATCTCCACGGGCGACCATGATGGCGTCAGCGGCGACTATGATTTCGTGCATGTTTCGCACGCCAGCTTGCTCTTCAATCTTGGCGACGATTCTTGCCGTCGATCCGCACTGATCAAGAAATCGTCTCAACGTATGCACGTCTTCTGCTTCGCGAACAAATGAAAGAGCAACGAAATCTATTCCAGCTTTTACACCGGCCCGCAAATCGTTTTGGTCTTTTTCCGTCAGCGCCGGCAAGTCGATCTGAACACCCGGCAAGTTGATGTGCCTTCGCGAGCCAAGCACGCCCGGCGTTAAAACCTCGCACCGGATAGTTGTCTCCGTTTTGTCAAGCACACGGAAGCGAAGCAAGCCACTGTCGACTAATACCGTCATGCCTTCTGTAATCGCTGAGGGTAAGCCTGGATAATTGACCGAGATGCTAGCGATGCAACCATGATTGCCGAATGTCGTCGAAGCGGTATCCGCCTGGTCAGTATGCAATTGCAAAAGCTGACCGGCTTCCAAAGCGATCGGCTCCGCAACCGCTCCAGTTCGAATCTCAGGCCCTTTGACATCCATCATCACGGCAACGCTTCGCCCTGCTGCGTCGGATGCTGCGCGAATATCGCTGACAATTTTTGCAACCCATTCCACCGAGCCGTGCGCCATGTTCAACCGCATCACATCGACGCCACCGCGTATCAGCTCTTCGAGTTTTTCTGGCGATTGAGTGGCGGGACCAAGTGTGGCGATGATCTTCGTATGCCGATAATTGGTACCGATCGACTCGATTAAATCGCTCATGGGTGGTGGTATTAGAGTTCCGATGGTTATCTCCTTTGCAAGGCAACGCGTCGTAACAGTTAGTCGCGTTGGGGTTTCAATGAGTGTTGCAACGCAACCTCTTTGGAACCAGGGGGAGAGTCCAAGGTCCGAAGTTGTGTCATGATATTCGACTCGGAGCAATCTTGAAAGCGATCATTGAAGCACAAAATTCGACCGAGTTGCGGCTTGGCTGGTGAAGCTCATGTTAAAACCATATTTCTTGTGGGCTATGCGGCGAGATTCTTCGGCTCTGATTCAAAACTCTCGTTTGCACCTGCGTCCAAACTTTTGAAAATGTGAAGAATTCGTTCACGCCGGTGGATTTATGGTCTTGGAAATTGTAGTTGTTGCGGCTTTGTTGGCCCTTGCTGTTGTTATTCGGTTGAACTCTCATTGGTTAGGAGCTGCGCGCGTCCCGGCGTCCTTGATTGCAGGTGCCTTGGGTTGGTGTCTTTTTCAAGCGATTCCGACTGTCGATCGAGTGCTATCACCAGCCAATTTTGGCGATCAATTGCTCGCCAAATCGATGCAACCCGTGACCGAACATTTGAGGGCTTGGCCGACTATTCTTATTGCGGTCGTTTTTTCAGGAATGTTGTTGGCCAAGAGCACTTCACGTCGGACATTCAATCCCAAGAACTTACGCCGCGTAGCCAGTCAAGCGATCATGGTTTGGATCATTGTCGTTGGTCAAACTGCCGTCGGTCTATGGGCCACGTGGCTTCTCATCCAGCCGGCATATTCACTTCCCAATTCAACCGCGATGCTTATCGAAACCGGTTTTGCCGGCGGGCATGGAACTGCTGCGGCGATGGGTGCCGTATTGAAAAGTCCCTCTGTTGGTCTAGACGATGGGCTCGATCTTGGATTGCTCATGGCAACGGCTGGATTGGCATTTGGATTAATTTCCGGAGTCGTCTGGATCCAAGTTGCGATTTTTTATCGTTGGGTCGTTCTGGGCGGCGATACGCGAAAAGCGAGTGCGTCGCTGGCGAGTGGGAACGAAGCCGTTTTGGCTTTAGATGTCTCCGCGTCAGCAGGACCGCGATTAGGAGTTGCGAGAATCGACGGCGAAACAATCGATCCTTTGTTATTGCAACTAATTTGGATCGTAATGGCCTTCGGATGCGGTTGCTTGCTGCAACAGTTATTCATCGCTTTGGCAGGACTGTGGGACGCGTCGCAATTCAATGCCTTGAGCGATAGCGTAACAAGCGTTGGTGCCGACTCAGAACAACTTGGGCAAAGCATGACAGCAGTCGCTGTGATTGGCTCATTCCCATTGTTCATCTACACGCTCTTTGGTGGCGTTATCGTTCGATTGATCCTTGAAATGATTGGAGCCAAACAGCGAATTGATGCTGATACGATTCACCGCATTATTGCCACCGCGATGGACGTGTTGGTTGTTACTGCAGTCGCTACGCTGAATCTCGAAGTTGTTGCAACGCTGTGGTATCCGTTTCTAGTTTTATTTTTGGCCGGTTCGCTCTGGTGTGTTTTTTGCTTGTTAGTCATATCTAGATGGGTTTTGCCATCATCAATCTGGTTTCATTTGGGTCTGATCAACTATGGCATGTCAACCGGAACTACTGCGACGGGATTTGTATTGCTGCGAACCATTGACCCTGAGCTTGTGTCGGGTGCCGCCGAAGACTACGCATTGGCCGCCCCGTTTTCTGCTCCCTTTGTCGGTGGTGGTATCATCACGATTGCCCTGCCATTGCTGGTGCTTGAACGGATGCCAATCGCAGCTTCAGCCTGCGTCGCTACCGTCTTCGTAACTATTCTGATTTTGATTGGCTCCTACTTTCGTCCAACATCTTCGCCAGCAATCGTCGCACAAGAAATTTAGAAATGTTTGCGACCAAGCATCTGTGGATCGAGGTCATTTGCCCGCTTATGCTTGCCGCCATCGCCATTGAAAATGCACACAAAAGGCAGTGACGCTTCAAAGCAATCGCTTTCGCAGGTTCTACATCACAAAGTTCAGCCTCATTTATATCTTACGTCTGCCAATGAACGAACAATCGATTTCAGACTTGGGTGAGAAAGCAAACTCACTTGTTATGTCCTACAACAGTATCCGAAGGGCTGTCGGATGGAGTGGGGTACTATTGCCGGTACTCTTAGGGCCTGTCGGATGGGCGTTTGGAATTGCGATTCAGGACAATATGAGTTCCTATTATCACACGCCGCTTCGAGATGTGTTTGTGGGAACAATGTGTGCTATTGGCATCTTTCTGTTTTGTTACAGGGGTTACGATTGGATTGAAAACTGGACCGCTAACCTGGGATGTGTTTCCGCTTTAGGCGTAGCCTTGTTCCCATTGGATGAGAATCGCGATCCGATTCTTCAGGAATCACTTTTCGGTTTTTTGCATATGCTCAGCGGAGGGCTGTTTTTTCTGACGCTCGCTTTCTATTCGCTTTACCATTTTCCGCGCTCAACATCCGATCAGCTCGAAGGCGCACCACACCCTTGGGAACGTAATTTTATTTATCGCTCAAGCGGCATTGCGATATTGCTCAGCATGATTGCCATGGGCAGTTATTTAATTCTGCTGCCTCGGCAATTGAAAGAGCTGTTCAACGATTTCAATTTTCTGTTCTGGACGGAGTGGATTGCCGTTTGGTCTTTTGCCGCAGCTTGGTTGACGAAGGGACGCGTCGTTTTAGCCGAAATTGCGATTGAATTAATATCGATTCCACGCTCAGCATTCGCAGAAAAGTTGAAGCACTTTAAACGATAAGAATTTGCGAAAATAGAGCATCCATCGTCTATGTGGTCCAGCGTTCGAAAAAGCATTTCAGTTTGAAACCATTCGACACTTTTGATGTGTGTCACTTAGGGTCCAATGTATTCTTTCGCGATTACCACATTGTCAAAGTAGACGATGCCGACACTTTGCTTTGTCCAGCGATCGGTAATATAACTTTCAAGTGTAAAAGCGTTGGCAAACAATGTTGGGCTGGTTCGCCAGTTGATGCCACGCCAATGTCCGCACAATTCGCCATCAATCCAATAAGCCTGCTCGCCATCGTCTTGGCCAGGCGTGTTATGCATGATCATCATCTCGACGCTGAGCCATTGGTCGCGATCGATATCAGGCTGCGATTCCGGGCGAAAGCCATTGCCCCAGTACTTGCCATCCGGACTCGGGTTCATAGTGTGCCAGTAGCTGTAAAAATTCCAGCGACCCGGTGGCGGCCACTGCCCCCAGTTCCCCCAGGGCTCAATCGCCGTCGAGAAGCGTTCATCGCCGATGGGCAGCAGGCCTGCTTTTCCAAAACCGCTCCAACGGTCTCCGCCCTGCAACGATTTATTCGCTCGCAAGGTACAGAAATGGTGCACGTAATCGCAGCCCGCATCAAACTTTGTATAGAAGCGAATAAACAATTTGTCAGATGAATTGAACCATTTAGTAAAACCGCCGCCGGTGTTTTTCTCCAGTGTGGCCGTCACTTTCAGCGATCGCTTGCCTAGTCGTTTGTTGGCGGCCGATTCATCAACGAAGGAAAGTGATTGCCCTCCCGCATTACTAGTCTCGTCCCACTTTTCTCCCATCGTTCCTGCTTCGAAATTATCCGCAAAAATCACACTCGGATGACGTTCGACGTTTGTGTCGCTAGGGTAATTTGCAGCTAGTCCAGCTCCGCTTGGCAACGGACTATCAGTTACCAGCGAAATCGCTGACGGTAACTGCGAGAACGCAAATGATGTTAGATTGCTAGTTAGTAAGACGAACGCAAGAAATCGACAATGCATAAGTCGCCCTCGATTGGCAAGTGTTAATTCTGTGGCAGTATCCTGCAGAGCATGTTCAGGATACCAAAATCACTAGCTTCGTAGGCATTTCGCGGCGTTCGTTTTCGCGACGGAATTTGTCATGAGTTTCGATTTAAGTATTTTCGAAAGTCTCGACGACTTTCGCTAGCGCCAGATGCTAAGATACAGTTCCGCTCGGTCCTACAATCCCCACCTCATTCCTATCCGGCTTCAGTGCTCAGTCAGGTCGACAATGATTCGTTCATCGAGTTGTCGTTCGAGTCGTGTGAACACTCGCTTTTATTGTTGCGTCATGACTCTTCGTCGAGAATGCATTGCGATTGGACTCATGCTGGGCGTAAATCTCTGCGCACTCGTTGTCGGAAGTGTGGTATGTGCGGACGAAACAGTAGAGCAATCAAGGCCTCCGATTGACTTTTTGGAAAATCACTGCATCGAATGCCATTCGGGTTCGGATGCTGAAGGCAAATTCGACCTGGAGAGCTTGGCCTTTGATTTCGCGGTTGAGACGAATCGCAAGCAGTGGATAAATGCGCTGCAACAGGTGCAGGACGGTAACATGCCGCCGTCGGAACAGCCGCGTCCTACTCAAAGCGAGCTTGCAGAATTTTCAGAACTGATTACCGAGCAAGTCACTCGCGCGCTGAAAGAACAATATGCTGCTGTTGGTCGAGTGGTGCTGCGACGATTGAGTCGAACAGAATACGAGAACACAATCCGCGATCTGCTGGGCGTCGACGTCGACTTGAGTGACTTGCTACCCACGGAATCGCAAACGGAGGGATTCGACAATAGCGCCGAAACATTGCACGTATCTTCGTACCTGATGGATAGCTACCTAGGAGCTGCCGACCGAGTTTTGGATGCTGCCATCGCAAGCGGTCCGAAGCCTTGGGTCATCGACAAACGCTTCGACATCAAAGACGAATCAACGATCAAACCGAAAGGGAGTGTCTATCGTCACGAAGACGATGGTGTCGCCATCTTTAGCTCTTGGGTCTCGGCAAACATTCAAGTAACGATGTGGAACTTCCAGACTCGTTTCCGTGGCAAGCATCGTTTTCGAATATCTGGATATGGTTATCAGACTGATAAACCGGTCACCTTTCACGTAATGGTCGGGCCGATGAATGCAGCCGCCCAGCAATATTTGATCGGTTACTATTCCGTTCCCGCCGGTCAAGCGGAAGTCATTGAGTTCACCGAGCAAATGGAGCCTGGACTGACGATTCGTATCATCGCCGATGGGCTCGGTGCGATTCCACCTGATGTTGAAAAGATCGGCGCAGAAAATTACACCGGGCCCGGTCTAATGATCCAATGGGTCGATATTAAAGGACCTATCCTAGAATCCTGGCCGCCAGAAAGTCACCGACGTATTTTTGGCGATCTAGAACGAGTCTCGATTCCAGGACCTAACAATTCAATGCGATTTGAAGTTGTATCGCGCGACCCGCTAGTCGATGCGGAACGAATTCTGTTGGCCTTTGCCGAACGCGCCTTTCGTCGATCCGTAACGCGTGAGGACATCGAACCATATCTACAACGTGTGAATGCTCAGCTTGATAACGGGAAGTCATTCGAACAAGCGATTAGAGTCGCGTTGAAAGGGATCATGCTAGCACCCGATTTTCTATTCTTACGCGAGAAACCGGGAAGACTCGACGATTTCGCACTGGCGAGTCGATTGTCCTACTTCCTTTGGAGCTCGATGCCGGATGCCGAACTGATGGAGCTCGCGCGGCAAGGCATATTGAATCAACCTGAGCAGCTTCGCGATCAGGTCGAGCGCATGCTGCAAGATCCAAAGGCAACTGAGTTCACCGACAACTTTTCTAGCCAGTGGTTGGGACTGAGAGCGATCGATGCAACGTCACCCGATGGCATGCTCTACCCCGAATATGATGATGTGCTCAAGGATTCGATGCTGAAAGAAGTTCAACTATTCTTCGATGAAGTACTTTCCAATGACCTGAGCTTAACGAACTTCGTTGATTCGGACTTCAGTATGCTGAACAGTCGACTTGCAAAGCATTACGGGATTTCGGGGTTAGAAGATGGTTTGGCGTTTCAAAAAGTAACGCTGCCTCCAGAGAGTCATCGCGGCGGATTAATGACGATGGGGGCTGTCTTGAAAGTGACGGCCAATGGGACCACAACCTCACCCATCGTACGTGGTGCTTGGGTTTTGGATCGAATACTGGGATCGCCTCCGCCTAAGCCAACAGTGGATGTAGAAGCAGTCGATCCAGATATTCGAGGTGCAACCACCATACGCGAGCAACTGGCCAAGCATCGTGATATTCCTCAGTGTGCAAGTTGCCACGCGATCATCGATCCACCTGGTTTCGCATTAGAAAATTTCGATGTCATCGGCGGCTGGCGCGAGCACTACCGAAGCATTGGTAAAGGCGAACCAGCTATCGTCAAAGGTCGGCGAATGCGGTATCTCAACGGGCCGGAAGTGGACGCGTCTTACGAGCTAAACGATGGTCGCAAATTTAAAAACATCGACGAATACAAACAACTTTTGATGACTGACAAAGACCAACTCGCGCGAGCACTTGCGGGTAAGCTTTTAAGTTACGCGACTGGTGCTCCTCCATCGATAGCCGATCAAACCAGCATCGAGCTGATGATCGATAATATAAGAGACAAGGACTATGGATTTCGATCGCTGATCCATGAAGTTGTACAAAGCGATGTGTTTCAATCGAAATAGCTTGTCGAGTTGCAAACTTGTAAGCTCCCACCTACCGATTTCCCAATCTGAACCCATTCATCGACAGGCGATATTGCCATGCAGGTCACACGCAGACGATTTCTTCGCGCTTCCGGAGTAGCTCTGGCGTTACCGAGCTTCGAGGCTTTTACTCCAGCTCGCGCGGCCAGTCATGCTGCAGTATCTAAGCGGCGAATGCTTTGTATCTGCGCACCGCTTGGTTTGTATCCCCCGAATTTCTTTCCTGAAAAACCAGGGAAGGATTACGAGCCAACGCCATATCTTGAATTGCTTGGCGAATATCGCTCTGATTTCACGGTGATCTCGGGTTTGTCTCACGCAGGGACGAATCCAGGTTTTGCCCATCAAGCAACTGCCAGCTTTTTGACCGGCATGCCCGGTGCGGGTAAGCCTGGATTCCAGAACGCGATCTCTGTCGATCAATTTGCTGCCGATCACATTGGAGCTCAAACACGATTCCCAAGCCTTGTTTTATCCGGTGAAGGACTTGGGCTATCCTGGACGCGGACAGGCGCAATTGTGCCAGCGGACAACTCGCCATCAAAAGTATTCTCGAAACTCTTTCTTGATGGCAGTTCGAGTGAAATCCAAGCACAGATCCAACGCCTTGAAGATGGAAAGAGCGTCCTCGACGATATTCGAGATCAGGCATCAGGTCTGCTTTCGTCGCTCGGAGCGAATGATCGTGAGAAGCTGGATGAGTATCTTTCCAGCGTGCGCGCACTTGAAACGCGATTGCTGCGTGAGGAAGGATGGATCCATACTCCCAAGCCAAAGGTTGACGTCGAACCACCAACCGATATTTCGAACGCGTCCGACCTAATTGGCCGAACTCGTTTACTTTTTGATCTTGCCCACCTAGCGTTCGAGACTGACTCGACACGATTGATAACCATCATGCTGGCAGGTTCGACCAGCGCACCGCCTATCGAAGGTGTCTCGCTGGGTCATCATGATCTTTCTCATCACGGTAAGGATCCCGGGAAATTGGAGCAGTTGCAAATCGTGGAACAGGAAGCGATGAAGACAGTTCGTGACCTACTGGCAAAACTGAAGTCGACGCAAGAGGACGATACTACGTTGCTAGAGCGAACGATGGTCTTTTTTGGTAGCAATCTGGGGGATGCAAGTAGTCACTCGGTTAAGAATTTGCCAGTGCTTCTGTCTGGAGGCGGCTTCCGCCACGGTCAGCATCTTGCTTTCGATCAAGAAAATTCCCCTCCACTGTGCAACTTGTATGTGAGCATGTTACAGCGACTGGGAATCGAAACAGAGTCTTTCGGTACAAGTACAGGGACACTCTCAGGTTTAGAGTTGAATGCCTAAAGAGTGGCATAATTTTTCATTGTCGATGCAGTTCCGAGACTTTCATGTTTTGCTACTGGCCTCTTGATCACGACGCACCGACTGGTCTTGCGGAGATTTTCAAGTTTCATTGGCCTTCGGGCTTGAAAGCTTATTTGCAAGTGAGCTTTCCGTTGCGCTACAGTGTGCTACCTCGTTCCAATCTTAAAGGATAACTCTATGTCAGTGTCGTCATTGCGTGCCCTCAGCAACATCTGCTTTGTTGCCGGATTTATTTCAGTAATTGCGTCCATCGCGATTTGGTTTCTCTCCAAGGAGCCGGACCTTGCTCATGGCGAGCGATTTGGGATCTTTGTTGGTCTATGGGCACCGACGTTTTTCGCTCTTTCCTGTCGCCTTGATCAAATGAAATCCTCGACTGCGAAATCGAATTGACCGAGTCGGCAACGATTCGTTACGGTCATTCCATTTACCGAACTTGGCTGAAGTAAATAGCTGGCCGCTGAAGAAGCAAGGATTCGCAAGCTCACCTCATGTAGAACTTGGGGGTGAGGCTATCTGTCCCTGAAAATAATCTTGTGACGGTAAAAAAGTTCAACCAACTTGGCGTGAAGATATCTGATCGCTCAAAGGCACCGATATCGATTCGACGACCTTGCACACGCCACGAATAACCTAGGTCGAACATGGAGACATTTGGTTGCGCTCGTCCTGCGTCGACCAATTTTCCACCCGTCCCAATCGCGATGTTTCCGGTCGTGTAATCAATCGAAGTCGGAACATTGGTGAAGACCACTGTACCGGGCTGATAAGCAATCCCAGGTGTATTGCCCATGTGAGAACCAATCATACTAAGCGAATCACAGATTGCTGAGTTATAACAAAGCTGGTCTGGTTGGAACGCTCCAATTGTGCTGGTGGCGAACGCTGCTCGACGTTGGTCCGGCGTTCCATCAAGTGACATACTCGATTCGCGAAACGGTGCGATCATCAGATTATTTATGACACCAATTTGTGAGCCATCAAGAATCGCAATTTCTCCTAAGTCGTAAATGTTTTGTTGATTTTGTATCAACGAGTTATTCCGAATAATGACCGCACCGCTCAAATAGGTAGAGATACCCGCGCCACCGTTGGCGTAGCACAAATTGTTTTCAATCAACGTCCTTCCATAGAACGGGATTTGGAAATCCATCTCGGATTGCACAACCGCAAATTCGCCAACTCCGTTGATCTCAATCTCGTATTCGTAAAATGGCAAGTACTGCTCGAAAAATGTCTGAGTGCGATAGTAGTCATCGCACAAAATACCGTGACCATCGGTCATTTCATGACCAAAATAGCTGTTGAAATTATTGAAGCATACGTTTCTGAGAATCAAGTAGGAAAACGTGCTTCGTCTTCCGACTTTCGCATTATAGGGTTGATAGATCGAGATCCCGCTATTGTTGGTATCGACGCCGCTGGATGTGCGATAAATAAGATTGTCCAAGATTTCTACTTGGTCGCTTTGACCAAAAGAAATACCTCCGCCTCTGCAATCGTGAACCCGATTTTGCAGAACGCGAATATGGTGACAAAGATAGAAGAATATTCCTTTTGGATCATTAAACTCTAGAATGTTTTGTGTATCAGGGTCTGTCGGGATTTCACTATTTTCAACGTCAAAGTTCAAGACGTTAATGTAACGTACGCCGATGCCGCCGATTGAACCCTTGAGCTTGACTATCCCCCAATGTGCCGCAAAAAAAGTAATCGGTTTGCCAGGCAAACCCGATTTGCGGATGCGAACAAATTCGCCATAGATCCCAGGTAGGACGTACACGTAATCACCAGGCGTCGCTGAATCTGCGGCGTGCTGGATTGTTCGAAAAGGAGTGTCAACTGAGGTTGCTTGCTCGACCGAACGATCGTCATCTCCAGTCGTGTTGCTAACAAAAATAAATGCAGCTTCACTGTGCTGAAGATCTCCTAGAGTAAATAGGGCGAGGGCGTACCCAAAAAAGTATCTTGCCGAATGCCTAAGATTTTTCAGCATTTTTTGCTTTCCTTGCTCGCTGAAAATTGCGTCAAGCTTAAAGGTTAGGAGACTTGCGGTCATTCGTCAAACCAAATGCTGATAAAGCAAATTGTGTCGTGATCAGCGATTGCAAACCGATCATCGCCATGGATCGCCGAGCCAGAATCAAATCCTTATTCACGAATTGTTGACGAGATTAGTTGGTTACAAAGCCGAATCGATCGCGTTGGAATTTGTTTTGCGATGGTGACTACAAGTCTTCTTTAAGAAGTATGCCCAGTCTACGCAGTTGTTCGACGTCAATGGATCGCATCTTGCCGGTGTGATCTGGAGCAAGGCTCAGCAAAACGTTGCTCGCACCACGACTGTAGGCATCTTTGATCCACGAGTGGAGTTGTTCAGCAAGAAACGGCGTGCTTTCAGGAAAAGATCGCCCGCCTCCATAAGTGAACCAGCAACCAGGACCAAACGGCGTGATTCCTACTGCTTTTCCATACGCGCGCTGAGAAACGGGTTCGAATTCAAAAGGCAAGTAATATTTCTTACCCGCTACTTCTCTATATCTTTCATGACCGGAAATAGGCGGTAAGGTCATTTCGCCGTTCAAAACGTCGGTGGGAAAGTGCCTGATACGCGTGCCGTCTTGAATATGCTGATTCATGAGAACAATTGTTTCTGGCTGCAAGCTTTTCAGAAGATCGTAGATTTCTTGCGGCGGCAAGTTATCGGGTAACCAATTTAACATGTCAATAAAAAAGTATTCGATGTCACCATACTTTGTCGCCAACTCGAAAAGTTGAGCCAGGATGATCTCTCGCGCCTGGGAATGTTTTTTCCATTCGCCGCCCCACATGCCATAGTAAAGTCCCGGCGTAATGTTGTGTTTGCGGCATTCATCGGTGAACGCCTGGACGACATCAGTTTTGTTCTGGCTAGAGCCAACATCGTCGTAAGTCGTTGGACTGTCCCACAACAGAAAACCGGATGTGCTTCTGGTCGTCAAAATGGCGTATTTCATTCCCGCGAGATCGATCGCGTCGATCCAATTTTCGACATCAAGTTCGATTGGTTGGTAGATTTGCGGGTCAGCGGTTCGGCACAATTCTCGACCAGTAAATTGTTGGGTATTGAAGCTGATGAAAGCTCCAAACTTATACGCTTCCCATCGCTTGATGTCCGCGTTTGGCAATGTCGCTGGCGAGTAATGCTTGGACAGATTCGTCGTATATTCGCGTAGGGCAACCGAATTGATTTCTCGAACAGTAATTTCTGTCATGCCATCAAGATTGACGCTCGAGCTAACGATGATTTTCGGTGAATGCAATGCGGCGACAACTACAAACACAAGCAGTACCGCGGCGAGTGCAAGCGAGTAGCAACCTGGTATTCGCTTCCAATTCTTTGTCTTCATTCAGATTCCGTGCTCAATCGAAAAACAGATTCTTTGAAAAGCACTCAATGTCGATCAATGGTTGCTTTGTCCATTTCGTCATAATTTACCTGATCGACTTCACGGCGAAGAATCAAATACGCCGCGGCCACCCCAGACCAAAAAACAGAAATCGAAAGTGCGTCAATCAATGAGCTTGCTACAAATTTCAGGACGACCCACATCTTGCGTGTTAGCCCGCTATCAAAGCCAACCCAAGCATCTTGGAATCCAGAAACGCTCAAATAGACATTTTTCAGCAGCGAAAACGATATGTGAAACAAATATCCCACAAAGAAATCGAGCACCAGCAAAATTGCTCCACCAACGACGGTCAACAGCAGTAAGATCGCGGGACGTCGAAACAAATAGGCTGCGGCACGAGACAATCCGTCAAATGCGTCTATTTCTCTCTCGGTGACCATCGCCGCAGTAACGAAAGGGAAACCGAAAAAGCAGAGGAAAATCAGCCATGCGACTGGGATGATTAAAACCAGCGTACATAACAAACCGATTAGAGATAAGAATTCGCCGACTGCACCGAAACGACCGATCAAACCAAGCAAAAGTGGAATAATGCAAATGCTTAAAACAGCCAGTGTTTGAATGGCGACGGCCTCAAAGATCAGGATCCAACGTCCAAGTACGAATTTGATCGCGCTTGGCCATGTTGTTGTTGATCTCAAGCCCAAGTCAATAACGCTGCGACGAATAATGACTCCACCAAAAAAGCTCCAAACCAAAGCGAACCAAGCTACGATCATCAAAGCATATCCGGCGTCCAAAATGCTCAATCCGTCAATGACCCATTTCGGATTGGCTTGGAAACGAAAAAAACGAAAAAATAGATGATCTGTCAACAAGTTGTAGTTGGAAGTAAAGCGATCAGGAAAGAAGTCGCTTTCGACTTCAATCTGAAATAGACGCTGAATTAGAATTTCACCAAATCGGTAGAGGAATAATCCGACAGCGACGAAAAAGATGTGAGAAGATCGCCAACCAAGCGTTACAAATTCAGATGCGAACAACCACCATACCGTTGAGCGTTGCCAATCGATTGTCGTTTGCTGCGGAGCAATCGTACTATCATCGCCTCCTTCGATCGTTGAGACTTCAGAAGCAGTTGCGTTTTCGGAATGCATACGCGAACAGCAATATTAAATGAAGTAAGGACTTGATTGCGACTTGAAAGCGTATCGTAAGATCATCCATGCAACAACTACTCGAAGCGGTTTTTCGGTGAGTGTAAGTGAACGACATCTTAAAATTTTTCGATCCCGTGTTGGGCTTCATTATTTCGTGGATCGCTAGAAAGCCCCAAGCACTCTTTGACAGCTTCAACAGTTTTTGTGCTGTTCGGAAATGGGGTCAACTATAAACTAGAAGGGGTTTTGGAACCTATCCGAAAAGGGGTCTGACCCTTTGGAGGAACGGAGAGGGTCAGACCCCTTTTCGGACGGGTTTTCGTGGTTGGATGGTCTGGAGAAGTCTGAAGTGGTAGCTGAAATGTCTGAGCTTAAGAGTACCGGCGAAGTTGCGGGTGACGGAAAATTCAAGCAGCTTCGCGTTTGGCCAGCAATCTTTTTGGTTGTTTCGATGATCGTCTTTCGCTTTATCCCAACGTTGGTTAGCGATGGGCCAGCGAGCATATGGATGACGGCCGCATTTGGGCCAGCTCTGTGCGGGTTGGCAATCCTCGTTTGGTGGCTCGCGTATAGCCGAGCGCGGTGGACCGAGCGGCTGGCAGGGGTCTTTGGGCTGATCGTCTTATTCGTCATAACGATGATGCTTTTGGACAAGTCGATGCTCGGACCGGGTGCGATGATCTTAACTTTCCCGATCGGTTTGGCTGGTTTTGCAATTGCCGCGTTTTTTGTTCGCAATATTTTCGGCTTTCAGCGGACTGTCATTGCGCTATCTGTCGCAGCGTTTGCGTTTGCATCGACGTTGTTGCTTAGAACTAGCGGCGTATGGGGCGATTTTGCGCTCGATTTGAATTGGAGATGGAATCTTTCAGCGGAACAAAAGTTCGTTAACGATCTCAAAACGAAAGATGTTGAACGAGATGTTCGCTTTGAAGTAGCCGAAGTTGGTCGATGGATTGCCAATCCCGAGTGGCCTGCTTTTCGAGGGCCATTGCGTGACGGGACGCAGCATGGACCGCTTCTATCGAGCGATTGGATAGCTCAGCCACCAGAGTTAATGTGGAAGATCCCAGTCGGTCCAGCTTGGTCTTCATTTGCTGTTGCTGGTAAACTGCTTTTTACTCAAGAGCAACGCGGCGGCCAAGAAGCGATTACTTGCTATAACGCGGATGACGGGACCGAAATTTGGGCACAGCAGATTGAATCGCGATTCGACGATCCTCTGGGTGGGCCTGGACCACGAGCTACGCCATCGCTGAGCGGTAATGGGCTTTTCTGCCAGGGAGCTAGCGGTCAGCTTTTAAAGCTTGATCCGCAAACTGGCGAAGTCTTATGGCAGGTTGATTTGAAAGAACTGGCTAAACGCGATATACCGATGTGGGGTTTCAGTGCTTCACCCTTAGTTATCGATTCAAGTGTAATCGCCTATGCTGGTGGGGATGCGGAGCGAGGCTTGTTCGCATTCGATGTAGAATCGGGAGCGATGAAATGGTCGATCGCATCCGGCGAATCGTCTTATAGCTCGCCGCATAGTATTTCTGTTGATGGCAAAACCGCGATTGTAATGTTGACCGAAACTGGAGCCGATTTTATTGCTCCCGAGAGTGGAAAACTATTGCTCGCCTATGGATGGAAGCACGACGGTTACCGATCGTTGCAGCCACAGTTGCTAGACGGTGATCGAATGTTAATTCCAACTGGTTCGGGGTCCGGAACACGTTGCATTAAGCTCGAATTAGACGGCGATACATGGTCGGCTTCCGATCTATGGACGTCCCGCAATCTAAAACCAGATTTCAACGACTTGGTAGTCTTTGAAGATCATGCATACGGATTCGATAATTCAATCTTTACTTGCATCAACTTGGAAAACGGCCAGCGTGAATGGAAAGGTGGTCGATATGGCAAAGGGCAAGTCTTGCTGCTCAAAGAATCTCGATTGCTGCTAGTCGCAAGTGAATTCGGCGAAGCGATCTTGCTGAAAGCAGACCCAACGGAATTGAAAGAAGCCGGAAAGATACAAGCCGTCGAAGGTAAGACTTGGAATCATCCGGTAATTATCAGCGACAAGCTGTATTTCCGAAATGCAGAACAAGCCGCGTGCTATCGCCTACCATTTGCTGACAACCCAGAACCGGACCAAAGCGATAAGCGAGTTTTGAATGGAACCGCTAAACGCTGATCAGCTCGCGACGGCTTATCATGAAGCAGGTCACGCTGTCGTAGCGATGTCGCTGGGACGAGTTGTCGATCAAATTAGTATCGTACGAAACACCTTGCGTTGGGGGCAAATGCGGCTAAGTCGTCAGCGTGGTCGCAGTTCAGACGATGCAGCCGAAGCCGAGATTCTAATTCTCTTCGCTGGCGTAATTGCCGAAGGTTTGCATACCGGGCAGCACAATTGGCAAGGTGCCAATCAAGATCTTCGAATGATTCGACGTTTAATTCGAAGTGGAACGACGACTGACCGCCAGCAACAGAAAATTGAACGCCGGCTTTTCGACAAGTGCAATTATATAATTCAACAGCAGTCCAACTGGACCGCGATAGAAATGATCGTCGGCGAGCTGCAAGCCAAGCACACAATGAGCGGTCGAACAGCGAAAATTATCTTTGATCGTGCGAGCGGAAACTAAGATTCGCAAACCGCTCCTGTAGGCCCAGAACACATGACCGTGTCGCCTTGAAGAGCCGATATGACGTTATCGTCGGCTACATGAAAGCGACTAGACCGATACGACCGATGATTCCTACGGCGATCAAGAGCAGCGGAATCCTCGCTTCGTCTAAATGCATGATTCCGTAGAGAATTGCCAAGGGGGAAAAGATCAGGCATAAGATTGCCCAGATGAATTCCTCATTCCCAAATGCCAAAGCGAAGATCCAAAGCCAGCCGACTGCGCTGGCGATGACTAGTAAGTAAGCAAGAATAAGAAGCATGTTTCCCTCTCAGTGGAATTGCTGCCAACAGTAGGCCCGGACCAGTCCCAGCGCTTCGGTCATTACCAGAATTGGTGTGGGGCGTCGCAAATATCAAGCTACAGTGGCGAGCAAGCAATGCATTACCAATGTTTCAGTGATCATATCCTACTCATATGGATATCTACTGGCTATCAGGCAACGAAGGCTGGCCAATTCAAAAAAGCCAATGGCGTTAAGACTTCGGTCCACTAGTATGCAGTCGAGGTCGATCGCGAAAATGAAAACCGGTCCGAAAACTTAAGAAGAGTTCGCTTTAGGCGTTGGACCCAAAGGGCGATTCTGATTGAATATCATAACGCTTGAAACCCAACCATTCAGATCTTTGATTTGGAAACGAACATTCGGAACTTTGGTTAGTTCTTAAATCCACGCTTGGAGGTCACCGGAAGGCTAGGGGACAGAGCGATCGGGTTATGGCTCGAAAGGCCAATCAGTTGGCTAAGTCGCCTTGCGTGGGGCGTGTTGGGGTGAAACGCCAGAATCTCGATTGCATATTTCCGGGCCTTATTTGCATCGACCACATTGGACGCGGACTTTGCTCCCCAGTCGCCTGAATGAAGGCCCATCAACATCCAGCGTGCGCGAAGCTTCTGCGCTTCGTCTTGAGAGTCCTTAAGCACTTCGTTGTATCGATCGACAGCGGCTTCAAAATCTGCTTGAAACAGCTTTAAGTCTCCATCGATTTCAGCTCGTACCGCGACTGGGTCTTTGACGGCAAACTGATAAGCAGTTTCGAGATAAGCTTTTGCTTCGTCGCTCCATTTTTCTGATTTTTCACTCGTTCGATCGAGCAAGATTCTAGCCATGCGAATGTTGGCGGCAATCAAGCAGGCCGTCGCATTCGTGTTGTCGATTTGCAGCGCTTTGATAATTTTTTCTTCGGCGGCATCGAGGGCGATTTCAAGTTCTTTTTGATTGGAGGCGTGATTGGATACCAACTCAAAACCAACGACTGCTTCGATATCCAACCATGCTTTCACGATCAGTGTTTCGACTTCTTTCGTACCGGCAACGTTGACGTTTCGAGTACGTGCTAGAGCTGGTATGACTTTGGAAATCAGTGCTCGCAAATCCGAGGGTGGCGTTAGTTTCCGTGTTTCTATATGGACAAGTTTTAAGAGGTATTCACCAACTTTTGTGTTGAGCATTCCAGACTCAAGCTGCTGGGATCGCGGTAGGACAATGTAGCGACCACTACTTGTTTCCATCAGTGCGAATTCATACTTCGTTTTTGATCCGTCACCGGGACCAATGTTAACGCAAAATAGATAGTCAGCTTGCGTTTGGTCGCCAATCGATTTGACCAAGCTCTCATTCCTCAACCGCAAGCCCACTAAATCGAAAGTGATGCTAATCAACTGATTTAGATCCACTTTCAACGCACCGATTTCACTGAGTTGATTGCTCAACAGTTTCGCCAAAACAACGGATTCATTTCGGCCAGCATCGTAAAGGTTCATTTTAAGCAATTGGTCAGATTGCCTCGGCATAAATGGCAGAACAGCAATCCGCAACGGGCGATTCGTTTTGGCTTCCTCAAGTTTTGGAATTGAGCTGGCAAGCTCATCAATTTCTCGCTGGCTTATCGTACCAATCGGAACGTAGTCGACTGCGGCTCGATCGGCGGCACTGGCAATTTGAGCTCGAAAATCTGTGTTTGACAAATCGAATGCAGTACCGCCGGTGGATTCTGAAAGGCTTTGAAAAAACTCGCGAGTTTGCGGCAAGACTTGATCGTAGATGCTTTGGTCAACTGCCCGTGTTGGGCAAATCAGTGAATGGATCGTGATGCCTTTTTCTTTTGCCAGCAGGATTAATTGTTCGTTTGCATATTTGCGGCTAGCACCATTTTCATCCTCTTGAAGACTTGGTTCGAACGGAGGCGCATCTCCAATCAGCAATATCCATCGCGCGACCGTTGATTTGTCCGACCAGGGCAACTGAGTTAGGGCCGCATTTAGTCCGACATCGACCGGTTCAAGAAAATACGGGGCGCCAGATTTCGGGACAAGTTTTGTTAAACCAGCGCTGATTATCCCACTATCGGCAGTAAACGCTTTGTCTGGCGTCGCCAGTGGATACTCGATCATCTCGTTAGCCCCAATGTCGCGATAGACAACGATTTGAATTGCTAGTCGGTCGCCTAAGGCAGAATTCAGATCGGCAATCATCCGCTGTAGGTGTTGCTGAATTGCTTCAAGCTGCGCGGACATGCTCTCCGTTCCATCGATGACGATTGCCAGTTCAAGGTCTTTTGAACGTGCAATTCGATCGAGCAAGCTTGGTCGCTGTAGAATTCCTTTCGGATTCTGTTCGGCGGCAACGACGGGACTGAAAAGCGTGGTCAGAAGCTGGCCCGCCACTGCTGGCGAATCTTGTGCGAGGCAGTCAGATGGCAGCCAAGCGGTTGAGATCAACAATGTGGCCGCGATGAAACTGTTTATTCGGAGCATAGTCCAACAAGATAAAATTGGTAGTTGGTTCATCATTTAATGGTTCGAATATTCAGCCCACGACAAAGTTCCCTGATCGAGGCAAACGATGCGGACATGGGCTCTTGAGTTCTTGTTTTCGTTTACACTGGACTGGGACCATTTGTTATGAAACATGTCCTGACAATTTTCAATCTAACAAATCGATTTTAGGTTGAATGTGGTTTTTCATCGATGCTGTAAGATGTTTCTACATAAACAGCGAAAATGAGCAACTTGCCGATTCGGTCGACAACAATCATGAATTTCCAATATCGCATCTCGTCGTTGATCGTCCGGATTCCGGCGCTCGTTCTGGTCTTGCTTGTTGGAGGGCATTCGAATTCGGTCTTAGCCGATCAAATCGAAGAATCGATACCGAGCGAATCTGCTTCGTCAGCCGAAAAACGCCCAAAGGATTTTTTGCCAGTCGAATCTATGTTGACGACTGGCAAGCAGCTTCCGGATGAATCAATCTTGCCGCCATCATACCACTTTGCCGCGACGGTAAACCGGAAGGAGCAATCAGCTGAAATTAGTGCTCAACTAGGTGATCTATCGCTCAATGAAGATGTCGAAAAAACGCCTTGGCCTCGAATGGTCCACGACAGTCATACCGCAGCAGTTACCGCAATACAATTCTCGCCAGACGCGATGACGATGTACACCGCTGGACGTGACAAAGTCGTTCGTGTCTGGCGGAAGGTTGGCCCAGCTCAATGGCAGCAACAAGATGTCTTGAGATGGCAAACTGGACGAGGACTTAGCGGTACGATCAACGCTTTATTAGTTACCGAAGAATACTTATTCATCGGAGGCTACGGAGCTAATGCTGGTTGCGAAATCGCAGTTTTCGACCGTCAGACCTTACTACCCATTGCCGCATTAATTGATCCCATTGATCACGATTCGTTAGCGATCCATGCCTTAGCCGACATTTCTTCGCCGAATCAGACATCAATCATTGCTACCGACGACCGCCAGGGCATTTTGAAGTGGTCGTTGGACAAAACAACCGGGAAATGGGATTTCAAGAGATTGCGAGATATTAGTTCGCTTCGGTTGGCCCAACCAGTTTCAAGATTATCTGCAGATAAGTTTTTGGTCAGCAACCCTAGTCAATCCATGGCTGCGCCAAACGGCACCAAGAATGTCGATAGTACCCTTGAATTGCAGCTCTATAACGGCACCAGCGGTGAGATTGAGTCTTTGTTGATGTCAACACCAGGATCGATTTCGAACGAAGCGATCTTCTGCCAATTGTTTCTCTCGCTAAGCCGTTTTGAGCAACGGACTTTATCCGCTGAATACAAGCAAAGAGCAGTCGACTTTTTGACTAAGTTTTCCGGAACCGCATTCACCAAAATCGTTGTATCACCAGATGCAAAATATGTCGCAACACTTGATAATAGTGGATTACTTTCGGCTTGGGATCACGAACAGCAACTTGTCTTGAAATACATCCCAAGCAACAACGCGCGATTCGTCATCACTGATCTATGCTTTTCTGATCAAACCGAAAGTTTCTTTGTGATTGAAAAGAACGTTCGGCTGAAGAGTTACCAAATTGTGAGGTGGGATCGTCAAGCCGACGGGGCCTTTAAATCTGAAAAGCGCTCGGGCGATCTAGCCGTCGAAGTCCATGCAATCAATTGTCGCGATTCGACAGTCTATGTCAGCAGCGGTAAAAACATCACTGTACTTGACAACGATTTAAATTCGATCGCGAGCATTGGAGTTGACCAAGATATTCCAGTGAAATCAATTCAATGGAACAGCGATGGTTTGCCTGCTTGGCGATGGACTGATGAAATCGACCAGTCTCTGGCGATTGGTGTTGCGATAGACGATAAAAGCGGACAACAAGTACGGCTGATCGATGCATCGTCACGGCAATGGTTCGAACCAAATATTCCAAGCAATGCAAGACTGGCGTCTTACTTGCATTACGATCCCTTAAGACGGATATGGATGACGTCACCAAAGAATGTGCAAGCAAGTCTCGAATTACCGCTTGAGAAAAATGAATCGGCGGAAACACGATACGGTAGCTTGGGTGCTTGTTGTTGGGTTTTCGATGCGAATGGCCAGATCGTTGGAATGGCTGTTACGTTTGCAAACAGCCCAGAAATCCGTGTGTTTGATTTACCGGATCCCCGCACAAAAAAATGTAATGTCGTCCGGGTCTTTCATGGTCACGAGGATGAAACGACGGCTATGGCGTGTTCACCAGACGGGAGATATTTGGTAACGGCCAGCAAGGACCAAATGATGAGCGTTTGGCCGCTTCGAAATATAAATTCCAATGATGAAACAGGCGTCGACAAGATTCAGAGATGGGGGCTCAAAACAGCAATCAACAAGGCCGCCTTGCAAGTCTTAGAAGTCCAAGCCGATGGACCTTTAAATTCATGCGGTCTTCGAGCAGGTGACCAAATTTCCAAGCTCGGTTGGGTACAACTCGATCATTCGACTAAAAAGATGGTTTCGAAATCAACTGAGGTGCCAGAAGAAATTCTCGAGAAACTGAAAAGCAACTCGGCCTTCGTCGATACCTTCGAGTTTTGGCATTCGAGGAGAGGTGAAGCGGCACTCAGTTTTCGACGAAATTGCCAATGGGAACCATTATTGACTGTCGCAGTCAGCAAAGATCGACAATGGGCGGCTTGGTCACCGACGGGATTTTATGATTCTTCGGTGGATGGTGATCACTTGTTTGGATGGCAATCGAATCATGGCGTTGGTGTTGAGCCCGATTTTTTCACTGCGGCGAGCTTTCGTGCCATGCTGGAACGCCCGACAGTTATCGGCACTTTGCTAAACACCGGCGATCTTGTAAAAGCCCTCGAAAGCTCTGCGGTCAATCCAACTGGCGGCCCCGACAATATGCTAAAAAACTACTTGCAGTTGCAACCGAAGGTCGAAATTCTTTCTCCACGACAAGGCGAAATTGGGGAAGCGAATCAAACGGTTATTCGTGCAAGAGTCCAAGTTCAACGTGAACAAGCAGTGCTCAATCCGCGGGCATTCGCCAATGGCGTCGTTGCAAAAAATCCGACGCAAGTTGGTCCTGTCAGAGGCGAAATCGATCCTGCTGATCCCATGAAACGAAACTTTGTTTTCGAGTGGGACGCCGCTCTGCCATCAGATGAGCAACTAAAGTTTAAAGTGATGATGGACACCAATGAACGCAAGCATGGCGTGAGTGAAATTGCCGTCCGACGGACTGCGAAGGTGCCTAATTCGAGCACACCAAAAATCTATGCAATAGCTGTTGGCGTTTCGAGGTATCGTGACGCATCACTTGATCTTTCGATGGCGTCAGACAACGCAAAGAGATTCGCAGCGATGTTCGGTAAATCGTCGGATGGTTCTTTTGCAAACACAACTTTGCTTGCTGACGAAATGGTTACGACGATCGCTTGGCGATCTACTCTCCAAGAGCTTGCTGATCGATTGCAAATGAATGCTACGCCTGACGATTTAGTGATCATTTATTTGTCTGGGCACGGCGTAATAGACTCAAAGAATCGAGCTTATCATTTCGTCACATCGCAGGCTTCGACGCAGGATATTCGAGACGGGCGATTTGACGATTGTTTAGACGTTTCTGATCTGTCGGTTCTACGCGACATTGCTTGTCGCAAACTGGTGGTTCTTGACACCTGTCATTCAGGCGCCGCTCAGTCGCTCGACGCATCGAAATTCAAGTCTGCGATCCGTAGACTTCAAGATGATCAAATCTTCGTGATCGCGGCCTCAGATGGCACTCAACTGGTTCAAGAAAACGTCTTTTCAGACGCACTGTTCGAAGCTTTGCTAGGCGCGGCTGATCCCGATCAAAATCGCAAAGTATCGTTGAAAGAGACGCTCGATTTTGTCGTGGCACAGAGACGCTCGTCCAATGCGTACCAACTTCCGATGATCGTTCCGAGCGATCTTGCGGAGTTTATCGACACTTACGTAGTGCAAATTGCCGCGCCGCCGCAGTGAGTGAAAACGCCGAACATAATTTCAGACGTAGCACTAACCATTCACCCTGACGGTCATTGGACAGGCCCACCGGATGTGGACCTGTTCGATATTCTCTCGCGAGGATAACTGGCCGCTTAGATGTACCAGTTGATGATGTTTTCGAGCATTTCTTGACGGCCACTTTCGTTCGCAGCGGCTTCGCCTTTATCGAGCATGTATTTTTCGAGCGATGCAAAGGTCGCTTTACCCGATTCAATTTCAGCTCCGATACCGCTATCCCAACTGCTGTAACGGTTCTTAACAAACTGGTCAACAACACCATCGGCGCGAATCGCAGCGGCAATTTTCAAACCACGAGCAAACGCGTCCATGCCGCCGACGTGAGCATAAAACAGATCAACTGGCTCGAAACTTTCGCGTCGTACCTTCGCATCAAAGTTCACGCCGCCTGTGCCAATGCCGCCATGTTTGAGAATGGCCAACATGCACTGTGCCGTCAGGTAGTAATCGGTTGGGAATTGATCGGTATCCCAGCCCAGCAACAAGTCGCCGGTGTTGGCGTCGATGCTTCCCAAAGCTCCTTGATTTCCAGCGTAATCAAGCTCATGCATCATCGTGTGACCAGCAAGTGTCGCATGATTGGTCTCGAGGTTTAGCTTAAAGTGGTCCATCAAACCATAAGTCCGCAAGAAATTGCAGCACGCTGCCGCATCGGAATCGTATTGGTGCTTGGTTGGCTCCTTAGGCTTTGGTTCAATCAAAAACTGACCGGTGAATCCAATCTGTTTAGCATAATCAACGGCCATATGGAAAAATGCAGCCAAATGATCGAGCTCGCGTTTCATATCGGTGTTGTATAAATTTTGGTAGCCTTCACGGCCGCCCCAAAAGACATAATTTTCGCCACCAAGTTCTTTGGTCAATTCCATCGCTTTCTTGACCTGGGCGGCAGCAAAAGCAAAAACGTCGGCGTTGCATGTTGTCGCTGCCCCGTGCATAAATCTTGGGTTGCTGAACATGTTCGCCGTGCCCCATAGAAGCTTAACGCCAGTTTTTTCTTGATGCTCTTTTAGCGATTTTCCAACGCGGTCAAGAATCTGGTTGCTTTCCTTAAGCGACTTGCCCTCTGGGGCGACATCGCGATCGTGCCAAGCGTAGTAAGGAGCTTGCAGTTTTTCGAAGATTTCGAACGCCACTTCGACGCGTTTTAATGCATTGTCGACTGAATCGCTGCCGTCATCCCAAGGACGAATGGCAGTTCCAGGACCGAAAGGGTCCGAGCCAGTTCCACGCATCGTGTGCCAGTAGACGATCGAGAATCGCAAATGATCTTTCATCGATTTGCCTTCGATCATTTCGTCTGGATTGTACCATCGGAAGGCTAAGGGGTTTCGGCTCGCGGGGCCTTCGTACTGGATCTTGGCGATTTCTGGAAAGTAGCTCATGAGTATTTAGAAAAACGAGGGAAATGAAATCGTGGTTTTAAATTCTGAAAAATGAGTCGACGAAAAGCAGGCTGTCGCTATTCGTTGATCCCAAGGGGGCCGGCGCCCTTTTTGAACATTCGTAAAAACCAGATTTTGGCGTAAGTGAGTCAATTGAACCAGACCACCGCCGAAACAAAAAGTCAATCAAACCATACGTTAATGCTCCACGCCAGGGCCCGGGTTGCTCATTTTCAAAGCGATTGCAGCGAGCGAGCGTCGGTTCAGTGCGAGAGCGCATTACTGGCAAATACGATAATTATGAGAATAATTATCGCAACAACGATCAGCACCGCGATTGAAATTTTTGCCACAGAAACCGGAGTCGAGCCATCCATCTTACCAGTTTGGCCGTTGATCAAGACGCGATACTGCTTGCCGCTATAGTGGTAAACCATGATCCAAATGGGAGCCAGCAGCGTTCGGCCAACCATGTCAGCGATCTCGACATTCAGACGTAGATTTCTCGATCGCCCATGAAAATACTGCTGGCATTGTCGAGCCTCTGCTTCCTGGATTTTGTTTCGGGCCAGCATGCGGGCATCGCTGCGTGTCAGTCGGAAATCTTCGACGACTTCGTTTGTTAAATCGACTGAATTTGGCGATTGAGCCGACCGCCAATCGAAGGGCAAAACCGTTTCAATCTCGGCGGTAGCGAGCACGCTGCTGGCCGCGACGAGGATGCCTTCGTGTGAACCGCGATGCTCGCCGTTTATCGCATACCAGTCGGCCCGCGATCGAACCGGCGGCGGCGATTGGTCGCCGGTCCAATTGGTTCGTGTCGTCGCTGAGAATGACCAGAAAGGAACGTAGACCAGCGTGGCTGATCCAATGACCGAAGCGGTTGCGGTGTCGCCTGGTCGCCAGAAGCCTTTGGCAAGCCACTCTCGGAGTCTGCGTTCTATATCGGCGCGATCGATTTGGAGTTGCAAAACTGACTCAGGCTTCAGAGTTCTAGCCCCGCGTTGCTCGGTCAAATGCGTCGATCCACAAAAAGGGCATCGCAACGCCTTGGCCGACGCGTCATAGCTCATCGACGCTCCGCAACCATCGCACTGGAATGAGAATACCGACGCGATGCTTGTTACAGCGACGTGCTGGCCAACATTACTTCCGGGCTGTTCGCTGGCGCTGACCAACGCGGTCGCCTGCCGATTTTCTGTTCCACAGTTCGCACAGAAGAGATCTTCGGGTTCAAGAAAGCAACGGCAAACGTCGCATCGCATTCCCGCTTTGGTCGTCACATCCATCGTAAAGTCCGACTGGTTCATCATGAGTTTGAAACATCAAACAGCTTGCAACCGAGCACGCTGATTTCGCAATCGGTTTCCAGTCGGATTTTATGTTGCGCCGAAGTGTCTATCGCTTGCTCACCTTGATCGTTGAAACAGAGAATCGTTTTTGCAACCGGATCAATCGCCAAATAATTCATTACGTCATTCTCAATTGCCAGATCGCGTTTTAGTTCTAGGTCGCGTGCTCGCGTTGCATCGGACAGAATCTCGACCATCAGAGTTGGCGAACGTTCGAGATGTCGTTGTGGCTGAGGTCCGCAAACGACCAACAAGTCAGGCCGAATGACCGTGTTGTTGCTGATGATCCAGTCCAACCCGGTGTAGACTTCGCAATCGCAGTGGTCGGCATCAATTTGATTGCCGACCATGCGAGAGAGTCGCGAAACCGTTCGTTCGTGCGGTCCAAACGGGCCGGGACTGATGGCAATTGCTACGCCATCGATCATCTCCCAAGCACCTTGCCAATGCTGATAGTCTTCTAGCGTGTGGTTCGGAATATAACGCGGTATCGCACTCATGACTTTCAACTCGCTTAGTTTTTCAAGTTGTATTCTACATGGGATCTCAGCCAAATCTCAAGTCAGCATCTTTATTGCCTATCCGAAAAGGAGTCTGGCCCTCTCCGTTCCTCAAAGGGGCAGACCCCTTTTCGGATAGGTTCTTATTTGGCGTCACGAGCCAAACACCAAAAACAGAACCACGACGACGATGATTAATGCGACCGCAATTGCAATCGCCACACCGATTCTCAACGAAGATAACGGCTTCTCTCCTGCAAATTTACCCGTTTGGCCGTTGACCAAAAAACGGTAAACCCGATCGCGATATCGATAGCTCAGCACGTGCACTGGCAACAGAATCAAATCGGTTTCGTTAAGCGTGAATTGCGTTTGGACTTGCAAATCGGCATGCGTGTCGCCGGGCATCATCGATCGGATGTTGTTGACTTCACGACGGCCGAATTCTTCTTCTGCGATTGCTTTGGCCTGCGGGTAATCGATGGAGTACTCTTCCGACATCCAGCCGGCCAGAAAAAATCGTTGGAACCGTGTTAGTTCACGCAAGTCGAATGGCTGGATCGTCAGAGCTTCGTTGTGGCTTAGACCTTTAGAGGCGGAAACGAGAAATCCAAAATAGTATCGTCGATGAAAGCCTTGCAACGAACTCCATTCCGTTTCTTGTACGACACGAGTTCGCGTTTCCGTTTTGCCTTCCGAATTTCGAACGGTGTACGTTTCGGTTCGAAACCAATACTGGCCGATCCGCGAACGCCACTGGCTCTGGGCTTGATAAGCATAATGCCAAAAGGGAATGTAGACGCCCATTTGTTTGTCCGACATCGCTTTCATCGACAAGTCGCCCGGACGAAACAGCCCGCGGACTTGGATCCATTCATGGAATCGTTCAAGGGCCTGTTCGCGCGTTACGGCAAATCCGATAACGAATTCAGGCTTGCGCCGATCGGTGGCCGCGCTTTGTATCTCTGCGACGTAATTTGAATCGCAAAACGGGCAACGATAGACGAGCTGACTTGTGGAGATGACGATGTCGCTGCCGCAGCTTTGGCAGTGAAACGCGGTACCTTGAACTTGCTCTGGTTTAGCAATTGACTCTGCCAACGAAGTGGTCGCGATGTAGTCTTCGAACGGCGATCCGCAAGCAACGCAGTACTTCGAATTGTTGGTTCGCGGCGCTCCGCAAGACTTGCATGGAGGCGGCAATTCGCTTTGCGGGGGTAGCACATTGTTCGAAGAGTCTTCATAGGTGCCAAGTCCATGTGTTGGGACGCTGCGTTCGACCAACGTCCCTTGATCCGCGACGGCTGTTTTAGAGATCGTACCGTCCCGGGCACGTTTTTTCGCAGCCGAAAGTGAGATTTCTGCCCATTCGCCTCTTTCGTTGGCCGGTGGAATCATTCGTGAGTTGGGCGGGCGAACGGACGTAGTTCTCGCCTTCGCGTCGGGCTGCGCCGGCGGCGCATCGCCGATCCAGTCAGATTCACGTTCCGTGTCTGCTTTCTTCGTCGTCAGTTCTTGTGCGTCTGAATCCATGCTCAGGGTGTTTCGGCGGCGCTTTATGAGAAACGTACAAATCCTTCAGAAAATAATGTCAACCAAACATGCAAACCATAGCATACCAACTTAAAGCAAAATCACTCGCTCGCGGTGTAAACTTGGAAACGGTAGCAAGCAACCGCCAGACCATATACATTCAATCAGCTAAGCGTTTGTTATTCTAGACAATGCGTTTGCGTCCGTTGCTAACGCATCTTGGCAAAGATTTCATAAGATTTCGGTAGATTGAATTCGATGAGCATAACTGGGTGGAAACTTGAAAATTCTTATGCGAAACTTCCTGCGATTTTGTTTCAAAGTGTGACGCCTGAGAAAGTGCCGTCTCCGAAAGTCGTGATTCGAAACAATTCGCTTGCTACAGCAATGGGACTTGATTTCTCTAAGGCTTCCGACGATGAAATCTCAGCTGTTTTTGCGGGGCAAACTTTGCCGAGCGGAGCACTTCCAATCGCCCAAGCGTACGCTGGGCACCAGTACGGAGGATTTGCCATGCTTGGCGATGGCCGAGCGATTTTACTGGGCGAACAACGCATGCAAGCAGGCAATTTACTGGACGTGCAACTCAAGGGTGGTGGTCGGACACCGTTTTCGCGAATGGGAGATGGGAAGGCGGCTCTTGGACCAATGCTTCGCGAATACATCATCAGCGAAGCCATGTTCGCGCTCGGTATTCCAACCACGCGTAGCCTAGCGGTTGTCGCGACAGGCGAGTCCGTTTACCGCGAGTCAAGGCTGCCGGGCGCAATTCTGACGCGGGTTGCGGCCAGTCATATTCGCGTTGGAACTTTTCAGTATCTCTCCGCACGAAACGAGTTCGAATCACTTCGCGTTTTGGCCGACTATGCCATCGATCGACACTATCCGCATCTGACTGACGCTTCCGAAAAATACGTCGGCCTCCTAAAGGCAGTTCTTGATGCGCAAGCCGCTTTGGTGGCCCAATGGCAACTGGTCGGCTTTGTTCATGGAGTATTGAATACGGACAATGTTTCGATCGCGAGTGAAACAATCGACTACGGGCCATGTGCTTTTATGGATGTTTATCACCCGAGCACGGTGTTCAGTTCCATTGATCGCGATGGGCGATATGCGTATCAAAACCAACCGAATATTACGTTGTGGAATATGGCCCGATTCGCGGAGACACTTTTGCCGTTACTGGATCCCAATGAGCAAGTTGCGATCGCAATTGCAACTGAAGTTCTTAATGAGTTCACTCCGACTTTCGAGCGATACTGGTTGTCTGGAATGAGGAAAAAACTTGGGCTCTCGACTACTGATGAATCAGACCAGGAATTGATTCAATCGCTTTTGGCTTGGATGCAGGCAGCGCAGGCAGATTTCACCAATACATTTGATGATTTGTCCTGTTGTATCGAGCTTGATAAGCCACCCTACCAGGATGAAGAATTTCTAAAATGGAACAAGCTGTGGGCAGGGAGACTAGCCATCGAAGGAGCGAATCTTGCGAGTGCTCAAGCTTTCATGCGTTCAATCAACCCATGCGTGATTGCAAGAAATCATCAGGTCGAAAAGGCGCTCGATGCTGCTACCAACGATGACGATTTTTCAGTTCTACACGAACTTCTGTCGGTTGTCGAAAAACCATTTGATCGAAGCAGTGACGTGTCAGCGTATCAAGCTCCGCCGCCGCCCGGCGGCTGTTACCGCACCTTCTGTGGTACATGATGAAAAGCCAGGTTTCGCAATGCGTCTCTTCAATTTAGCCTCAATGCAAAGGGTACGAACGCCTTGCATTGAGATAACTATGCACGGTTTTCCTTCACTTTTAGACTAACCACGTTCCAAACAGTTTTGACAGCGGGAACAAAATATGAGAATAATCGTTTGCTTGTTTTTCTTAGTGAGCTCTGGATTGGTTGACTGCGCGATTAGCAAGACTTTTGAGTGGAGCGGATATCAATGGCGGACTCGTCCGACTTCGGATCGTACCATGGGTCCGGGCAAAAATCTGTGGTCCGACGCAGACGAAAATATTTTCATTGATGAGAAAGGTGATCTGCATCTAAAAATTACTCAAAATGAAGCCGGGCGTTGGGTTTGCGCTGAAGTCAGTCTTGTGGAATCGCTGACCTATGGGACGTACGAATTCGAGCTTGCTTCACGCTATGACACGCTTGCGACGAACACGGTCGTGGGGCTCTTTACATATTTATCGCCATCGAGTGTTGCAAAGAAAACGGACAAGCTTGTTGGTGATGGAACGCCTGACACGCCTCATGAGATCGATATTGAAATGACCGGCAGTTGGGGTGACGCAAATTTGTTCTTCACGACTCATGATCCTGATATTCGTTCGCCAAGTGTGAATTTCTTCGAAAAATTAAAGGGCGATTTTACGACTCATCGATTTGTGTGGCGTCCGGACCAAATTGTGTGGTCAAGTTTTCATGGGCATGTCGCTGGACAGACAGATCCAGAGTTTCCAATCGTAGAACAGCGGACGGGCGACGCCCAAGGTAAGAAAGCGACGTGGAAATATCGTGGGCCAGTCATCCCGCAAGATCTCGACGAGCATTTGATGATAAACTTTTGGATCTTCAGCAATAACCTGCCAGAGTCTGTGCCAGCCGATGGCAAGGAACAAGAGCTGGTCGTGCACAGTTTCCGATTTACTCCACTAAACGATAAAAACACGGATTAATGGGCTTATAAATATTTTTGGGCCACAGTTGTGGATGTTTGTTAGTCAAGGCTCTTTGGCATTCGACCTTCAAATAGGATTGCAAAGTGATTGAGAGCCTCTTTCCATTTAGGACGGACGATGAACGAACTGGGGATGCTCGTTGACTTGTCGCATGTTTCCGACGAGACCATGCGGGATGCACTGCGAATCACAACGGCACCAGTGATCTTTTCGCACTCTTCGGCGCGGGCGATTTGTGATCACCCAAGAAACGTGCCTGATGACATCTTGCCGCTGGTGAAAGAAAACCGTGGCGTCATCATGGTCAATTTCTACTCTGGCTTCATTGCTCCTGGGGCTGGCGAGCGGTATCACGCCCGAGAGCTGGCCATCAAGGGTTGGAAAGACATGGGGGACGATGAAAAAACGGTCGACAGCAAGGCCACGGCTTGGGAACAGAACCATCCAATTCCACGTGGTTCTATCCACGATGTCGTCGACCACATCGACCATCTTGTGAAGCTGGCTGGGGTCGAATGCGTCGGCATCGGATCGGACTTTGACGGTATCCCAGTCGTCCCCGAGCAACTCGAAGACGTGTCGATGTATCCTTACCTCACGCAAGAACTTTTGAACCGCGGGTATGCTGAATCCGACATCCGCAAAATCATGGGTGACAACGTGATGCGAGTCCTTCGCGAGGCCGAAGCGGTCGCGAAACCGAAACAGCAAGCGACAGAGTAACCGCTACAGCTCGCTGGCTTTTCCGGGAACCCGAGGGTCTGAGGTGCCGATGAAGTTTCCGTCGGCGGTTCGTTCGATCCCTTGCGCAACGGCCGCTCGCTCAAGCACCTGAAGTTCATGACCAAGCTCAACCAAGCCACGTTGAACGCTCGGATCGAAGCTGCTTTCGATCATGATCTTGTTCGGTACCCACTGGTGATGCAATCGCGGACGTCCCAACGATTCGGCAAGCGTAAGTTGACCGTCGATGCGATGCACGATGGCCATCACGACCTGGGTGATGATCTTGGGACCGCCAGCGACACCGACAGTGAAGACTGGCTCGCCGTCTTTCATCACAATCGTGGGGCTCATCGATGAGAGTGCGCGTTTGACGGGTGCGACCGCGTTGGCATCACCGCCGACGAGCCCAAAGGCGTTCGGGACGCCAGGCTGGACCGAAAAGTCATCGAGCGTATTGTTGAGAACGATTCCAGTCCCAGGAACAATGACCTTCGATCCGAATGACGTGTTGATCGTTGTGGTGATGGCAACCCAGTTGCCTTCGGCGTCGGCGGCAGAGATGTGCGTTGTGTGCTTGGGATAGACGTTCGTTTGCCAGTCCTTCGGGAACCCGTGTGACTTCACTTCCGTTACTGCATCCGTCTTAATCAGCCTTGCCAATTCGGACGCGTATTCTTTGCTCGCAAGTCCGCGGGGAACGGAAACAAAGTCCGGGTCTCCGAGCCACTTGGCTCGATCGGCGAACGCCAACTTCATCGCTTCTGCCACAATGTGATAGGCCTGGGTCGGCTGACGCTCAAGAAGACCAGCGAGATCGAAGTTCTCAAGAATATTGAGGATCTGTGACACGTGGGTTCCACCAGACGTCGGTGGTGGAAAGCCAACGATGTCGTAACCACGGTAAGTCGATCGAATCGGTTCACGCTCGATCGACTTGTATTGATGGAAGTCGTCGACAGTGATCACGCCGCCATTGGCTTGCATCCAACTCGCGACTTTCTCCGCGTACTCGCCTCGATAAAACCAATCTTCCTGCTCCGCAATTTGACGATAGGATTTCGCAAGGTCGGGCAACTGTAGCACGTCGCCTTCGACATAACTCGAGCCGTCTGGTTTCAAATACACCTTTGAGCTCTCGGAAAATTTCTCAATTAAGTGTTTGTTCTCTTGAAGGTTCCTCGCGAAGTTGCTGTCAATCACGAATCCACTCTTCGCAATGTCAGCGGCCGGAAGCAGATGGCTTTCGAGCGAAAGCTTTCCTGCAGACTTCAAGGCGTGACTGTAGGCGGCAAGTGCTCCAGGAATCCCGACTGCCAAGGCACCATCTTGGCTGATC
>JBGSKY010000256.1:0-33420 GCA_041740995.1 Pirellulaceae bacterium | reverse complement strand
AACGTGATAAAAATTATCAGACCAACACGTGGGAGATCGAGAGCAAGCTTGTTAGCCGAATTGAGCAGACTTGTATTGCATACGCTCAAACCTATGGCTACCTTTGACCTTGAGATTTGTCTGTTTCTGCGCTCAACTTCGCCGATCGTTAGCCCGGACCGGTACTGGCCTAGATGAGGATCGAGTTGCGAGCCAATGTTAGGACGCGGTGATGTTAGGCATCGTTTTGCCTTTTAGCTGGTAGACGTATTTCAACACTTCTGCAACTGCCCCATATTCACTGGTCGGAATCGGGTGTCCTATCGAAACAGCTTTATAAAGCGCTTGGGCCAACGGCTTTCGTTCAACGATCGGAATTTCATGCTCTAGTGCAATTCTTCGTATTCTTGCGGCAACTAAATCTGCACCCTTGGCGATTACGATTGGGGCCTTCATTTTCAAGGGGTCATATTGAATCGCGATCGCCAGTTCGGTTGGGTTGGTCACAATGACATCAGCCTTAGGCACGTCATTTTGGACTCGTTGCGATGCGATTTGTCGTTGAACTCGCCTACGTCGCGCTTTAATCTGCGGATCACCTTGCGTGCTTTTGATTTCTTCGCGGATTTCCTCATCGGTCATCATCAGATCATGTTCATGTTTCCATTTTTGAAAACCGAAATCAAGAATCGCAAGAATAGCCAACGCGATTGCGGTTCGGCGCACTAAATCAAACGTGATCGTCCAAACGAACTGCGCAACTTCGGTCAGTCCAAGCTCACCGGTCTGCATGATTGAACGCCATTGCAAGACTACCCCACTAATCAAGATGATGCCAACAAGCGATATCTTTAGCAGTCCGAATCCAAGCCGAGTTGAGTTACTGATTGAAAAAATTCGACCGAATCCTGCTATCGGATCGATGCGCTTAAAATCGAACGACAGCTTATTGGGCAGCCAGACTAAACCTGTCTGCGCGATGTTGACCGCTAAAGCAGCGACAAACAGCGAGCCGGTAATCGGCAACAAGGCAAAGCCGCATTGATAGCAAGCTCGGACCACCTGCCGCAGATGCGTGTTCGTGTCGTGATAGCGATAATCTGCGACGGTCAGCTGGTAAGTCATAATCTCTTTCAGCGTAGTGAAGAGATTGCCGCCGAAATAATCAAGCGTGTAAATTCCAGCTAGCAGCAGCAAGGCCGACGCCAAATCTTGGCTCTTGGCGATGTTACCGTCCTCGCGAGCCTTCTGGCGGCGATACGGTGTCGCTTCATGCTTCTTATCACCACCTGAATCAGCCATATTGCGCTAGCGAGTGCCTTCCATGCCAGACGTTGATTGCAAAATCTGTTGACTTGACTCACTGTGTTGAGCAAAGAAGAGCTGGGTTTCGCCGAGCCACGCGGCAAGCTCGTGCTGGAAGATGTAACCAATCGCACCAACCGAAGCGAACAAAACCCACGTCATGACGAGTACATTGATATTAAAGCCGATCGCCATAATGTTAAGCTGTGGTAGAGTCCGACCTAGAAGCGCGGTTGTCAGATTGGCCAGCAGCAATGCGATGGCGGCGGGTGCGGCCGCACGAAGCCCGATTCCGGCTGCGTGGTGCAGCAGTTCGTGCGTATGCATTAACCAAAACTCCTCCGCTAAGACTCCGCCGGCTGGGTAAAATTCGAACGTATCAATGCAGCATTGCAACATCGCTCGATGACCACCAATGAGCAAAAAGATGCCCATCGCCAGCCAAGAAAAAATCTGCGAAACGATCGAGCTGCTTTCGCGAGTTCCAGGGTCCGCCGTTTCAGCGATTTCAAGGCTCGCCAGGGAAGCGATAATCTGAGCGCCCAATTGAAAACCGCTGATGATGACCACCACTACACAACCTAAGAGCATTCCGAGCATTAGCTCCTTTGCGATTTGTATTGCCAGGATCGGCAACGCCGCAGGCATCGGGGTGGCGGTTTCCATCGTCAACGGAGTAATGCTCGCCGCCAAACCAATCGCCAAAATCGCCTTTATCTGCATCGGGACATTGCTTCCGCGAATCGGCGGCATCATTGTCAAGACTGGGCCAACGCGAGCGATGACGCAGAAAAAAGTCCACATCAACGGATAAAGTAGATCGATCCCAAGCATCAGTTTTGGCCAGCCACAAGCTGTGGTATGCGGAGCACAAGTGTTTCGAAATAATCAACCATTTGGTCGGTCATCCACGGCAAGCACACAATTCCCAAGATCGCGATGGCTAGCAGCTTTGGGACGGTGCTAACCGTTTGGTCTTGAATCTGCGTCAGGGCTTGCACGAGCGAGATCAACAAACCTACGGCCATCCCAATAACCAACAGTGGCGTTCCGACCAGCAAGGCCGTCAACAAGGCGGAACGGACCAAGTCGATTGCTTCTTGTGTTTGCATGCGTTTATATTCTTTGCGTTAGCCGATAGAAGTGTTTTCGTGGACGCGGACGGATGATCTAACAATACGACCAACAAAAAAAGAGCCTATCGGAAAAGGGGTCTGAACCTCTCCGTTCCTCCAATGGGTTAGACCCCTTTTCGGATAGGTTCTAACTGCCATATGTCCCAAAACTATCGATTAGCATGTGAACGACCAGATGCCAGCCGTCGACCAGCACAAACAGCAGTAGCTTAAATGGTGTCGAGATAATTGCGGGCGGCAACATCATCATGCCCATGGAAATCGTTATTGATGCAATGACGATATCTAAAATCAGAAACGGCAAGTAGATTGCGAAGCCCATGATGAAAGCGGTTTTTAATTCGCTGAGCATGTAAGCTGGCAAGAGAACTTGCAGCGGTACTTCGTCAAAGCTCTCTGGAGAAGGGTCGTTCGGACGATACTTCGAATAGAACAGGTGCACGTCATCGAAGTTTCCAGCCATCGCGATCTGGTTCGAGATAAATCGTCGAATCGGTGCCACTCCCTTGTTCCAAGCGTCTTCGGAACTCATGTCGCCATTTGATTTTGTGTAAGGAACAATCGCTTCGTCGTAGACTTCTGTCCAGACTGGTGTCATCACAAAGAGCGTTACGAAAAGCGATATCGATGTGATAACTTGGCTGGGTGGCAACTGGGCCGAACCCAATGCTTGCCGTAATAAACCAAACACCACAATGACTCGGACATAGCAAGTTGTCATCAGCAAGATTGCTGGCGCGAGCGACAGGACGGTTAGCAGAAGCATGATCTTCAGAGAACCGGAGAGCCCACGGGGACTGAGCCATTCTTCGGGCCCCGCGAGCAAATTCGTTTTGTCTTCGTCTTGCTGCAAGCGTTGATTTTCCGCGACAACATCGGCCAGTTTTTCGATTAGCGACAAGCTTGGCGCCGATTCAGCGTTGGCAGTTGTTTCTTGGGCGTGAACAAGGCCTGGGAATGAAACCCAGCACAAACATCCCAGCGCCGCTCGCAGAATAATGGTCATGAATTTGGAATCGTGATTGCTTTTACGCCGTTGAGCTTTTGGTTTCATAGTTCAATGTCGCCTCGCTCTAAAGTGTTCGCGGACGCAGTTTGCCAAACAATCGAGATTTCGATAACCGATTGTTGGAATCACCGCGCATAACGCTGTTGAGAACACTTGTGAAATTAGCACTCACGCTGCTCGAAGATTGTTGCTCGCAAAGACCGATTAATCGATCAACTTCGATTGGCGAATCAATTTCGCTGAGCGTTTGCATGTTGCCGGTTTCATTGCTAACGAGTAGCAATTTGTGTCCGAATCGAACTACCAAGACCTGCTGCCGCGGACCGTAAGTGGACCGTCCTAAAATTTCGAAAACTTGATTGGGTAGTTTTTGATGGTTGGTCGACCAAGCTTTTCGAGAGCCGATTACTAAGAGCGCGAAAGCTGCAACAACAATCATTAACGCAAAGACAGTCGTTACTACTGTTTGCCAAACGCTACGTGGCTTGCTCGTGGTCTCTTGCGCAGTTTTGGACGGTGGAGGAATTGCGATAACGGCTTCACGCAATCGATTTGAGTCAGTTAGTGTTGTATCCGAAGCGACTTGCTCGGTTTGAGCCGCAAGACGTCCTGCAAGCGGTTCTTGATAGCCAGCTTGCTGAATGTTTCGATCGAAATCTTGGTTGGTATACGAATTGGCGTTCGGCTCATTTCCAAATGTTTTTCGCAGCGGTTCGACGGCCGCCGAACTGTTTGGCATTAGACGAGCCGGTGCGCGCTGCGGGTTCTCATCGTTTGAGCGGGTGAAAGTTGGAGTCGGCGGCGAGGTCGGCTGCCAGAAATCAGCAGTTTGCGGCAATTGGTACGACGCGTTCGGCTCCAACCGATCTTGAGCGACGCTTCGACTGGCGAATAAGACGGCCAACACGACCAAGTAAATACGCCAAGGTCCGGCCAAACGAGAAATATCCATTCGTAGGCCTCCTTGCCTGCGACGTTCAATTAACGAGCTAAAATTTTAACGATCGATCATCAGGACGTTAGCTGGTCGCTACCGATGAGCTGAGCCACGCGGACGCAAAAATTATCGTTCAGCACGAGCACTTCGCCTCGGGCAACAAGTCGACCGTTGACATAAATGTCGACTGGATCACCAGCCAGCTTGTCCAGAGTTACCACTGATCCGCGACGCAGTTTGAGGATTTCTTCCAAGTGCATCTGGGTGCGACCCAATTCAATCTTCATTTCAAGATTGACATCGCGCAACAAATCCATTGAGACTTTTTCCGGCGGTCCGCCTTCGCCAATCAGCTCTTCAAGCCGAAAAGGTTTCGCTTTGGAACCTTGCAGGGCCGTTTCCACATCTTTTAAAGCAGCTTCGGCTTGATTGAGAAGCTCGTCGGCATCCATGCTCGTCCTCGATCGAAATTAGTCTTCGATGACCTGGTAATCCTGAAACCCCACGCTTAGCAAGATTGCCTGTCCTAACAATTCGGTACTTGTCGCTAAAATCCGTCGCTGAATCAAGCCCAGTTGGTTTTCGTTCAGTTCATCGATCGAAGAGTTTCGAATTTCCAGCATTAATCGATGGCGAAATCGGCCCTCGCGCTCGGCAAAAAGCTTCTTCATCGTATCGAGATCTTTCGCTTGCAAAGTGCCGAACAAACGAAACTCGACTCGGTGCACCCGGTCGCTACCGCTTGGTGTAAAGCTCGGACCGTACGTGCCTAAGTCGAATTCAACGACGTGTTCGCCGCTGCTCTCATCATGGTTTTCAAGCAAATGCGCGACTTCCGCGTTGTGAATCAACCGCGATTCAGCCAACGCTGCCACTTCTTCGCCACTGGGAACGATAAAAAAGAAGAAAGCCGTCTCAACGAGAATGACCAAACAAACAAAGCCGCCCAGGGCAATTTTACCCATCATCGATTTAGGTGGCGGTGGAGCTACGGAGTGAGCTTCTGCTGTAGCCGGAATAGGTTTTGCTTCTTCAGTTTTTTTTGCAGACACGGTCTCGACCTCAAGCGAACATAATCGGACAAGCGAAACGACTTTGAAAAGCCGCTTAAATGTAGGTCAAACTTAAGCATTACCCGCGATAGCAAAGCCTTCTAAGGTTTCCGCCTGAATTTCCAAGACAAAGTCTTTTCGATCGTAACGATTGTAGGGAGGCGTAGGAGGTAGATTGCAAGTCGAAGAAATCCGGCGTAGCGAAACTTGGCCAAGAGTTTCGGTGCTGAACTTTTAACTAACTCTACGGCGACGAAAAAGCAGTCTTTTGGTGGCTGGCGCCGATAGCAGCGTAATTGATGAGACGGCGCTGCCAAATAGAACAAGTTCTTTCGTATTGCGTGGAATCAGATTGACTCGCGCAACGGCTTCCGTTTTGAACATCGTTAAGACCAAGCTTTGATCCAAGATTTGATTGCGCTGCAGTCTCACTTGCACGTTGTCTGGATAAAAATACAGATTGTGATTGGAGCGGTTGCTATCCAGGACTGGTAAGCAATCGTGATGATGTCAATGCAAATTGCCATAGGCGATGGACTTTGAGTTGCAAGTCGGCAGTTTGATTCTCTCGCATGGAGATTGAATTCGCATTGAACCTTCTTGAAGGGTCGTTCGTGATCTTGAAAAGGTACTAAAACGCTACGCAGTGCGGGGCGAGCAAATGTCATCGAGATTGCAAAACGACTCCTTTGTTTCCACGAAAAAAGCCTGCAGATTGTTTCGCGATGCTATTCTGGCAATTGGCGTGATCATTTGTTTCTGGCTTGGGCGAGATCTTTGATCCTAACCTCAGATGAGCTGGGCTAGTCAATGGTCCCGTTGTAGATTTGCTTTGCTTTGTTCGATGGAACGATTGAGGCTTGAGAAGTTGTACAATGCGAACTTGCACGAGTTTTTAATAGCTGTTCTGACGAAGCGAGTTCCAAATGTTTCTAAGGTTGTTAGTTGTTGCTTGGTTGATCGAAGTTGCATGTTCGCAATTGACCGCGTCGGCTGAAGAAACGATTGCTCCGATTTATCGCGCGGAGGCAACCGCCGTCCAGCGGCCGAATATAGTCGTGTTTCTTTCGGATGATCACACTTGGCGCGATTCGTCGGTTTATGGTTCGCCAGATATCGATACGCCCAACATGGCCCGCTTGGCGAAAGCGGGTATGACTTTTGACAACGCCTACGTTGCTTCGCCAAGTTGTGCACCAAGTCGAGCGGCGATGTTAACTGGACTTTATCCTGCAAAGAACGGAGCGGAACCGAATCATGCACGGCCGAAGGAGAGCTTAAAAAAGTTGCCAGCTTACTTACAAGAGTTGGGCTATGAAGTCGTGTCGTTCGGAAAGGTCGGACACTATCGACAAACGACCGAGTACGGTTTCGATCTAGCGAGGAATTTCAACTACCATGACGACGAAGCGATACCCGAGGCGCTCCAGTGGTTGCAAGATCGTCAAAGCGAAAAGCCGTTATGCTTGTTTGTCGGAACGAATTGGCCGCATGTGCCGTGGCCAGACGCGATTGGAGAACTGCAACCAGACCAGCAAGTCGTTCCAATAAACCACGTTGATAACCAAACAACTCGCCAGCGAAGGGCGCACTATGTCGCAGCTATAAAGACAATGGATCGCGAGCTTGGCTTGGTCTATGACCTTGCTCTTGAGAAGCTGGGCGAGAAGACTTTTTTCTTGCATACGAGTGATCATGGAGCTCAATGGCCATTCGGAAAATGGAATTTATACGACGACGGTATTCGAACGCCAATGATTGTCAGTTGGTCTGGGCAGGTCGAATCCGGCTCGCGGTCCGATGCGATGGTATCTTGGATCGATATCCTGCCAACGCTTGTCGATGTCGCCGGTGGGACACCGTTAGAAGCAATCGACGGAACTTCTTTCTTACCGGTACTCACTGGCCGCGCTAGCGCGCATCGCGATTTGATCTTCACCACGCATAGCGGTGATGGCAACAATAACGTCTTTCCAATTCGCTGCGTCAGTGCGCCAGACGGTTGGAAGTACATTCGCAATTTGCACCCGGAGTACCGCTTCACTAGCCATATCATTACCAACCCTGGCGATACAGGTTACTGGTCAAGCTGGGTTGAATCAGCAACCGCTAGCGACGATGCACGTCGCAAGGTTCAGGCTTACCAATACCGAGAAGCCGAAGAGCTATACGATGTGAAAAATGATCCTTATGAGCAGCACAATCTTATTGAAGATCCAACGCAAGCATCGCGAGTCGCGAGGCTGCGTGAAGCTCTCGACCAATGGATGGTAACAACCAATGATCCGCAAACGGTGTTCGGCAAACCGACACTGGCCGCAAAATCAGCGGCGCCCAATGTGATCGCAATTCTGATCGACGACATGGGCTGGGGCGACTTGTCGTGCTTTGGTGGGAATTCTGTTCAGACTACTAACATCGATCGAATGGCCGTCGAGGGTATTCGGTTCAACAACTTCTATGTCAATTCGCCAATATGCTCTCCTTCTCGTCTGGCTTTTACGACGGGTCAGTATCCGCAGCGTTGGAAAATAACTTCGTTTCTAAACAACCATGCGGACAACGCGCGTCGTGGCATGTCAGACTGGTTGGACCCAACAGCGCCGAGCCTAGCTCGACAGCTTGGCAACGTTGGTTATGCGACGGGCCATTTCGGAAAATGGCATCTAGGCGGTCAACGTGATGTTGGCGACGCACCACTCATATCCGAGTACGGATTCGATCGTAGCTTAACCAATTTTGAAGGATTGGGGCCAAGAGTTTTGCCGCTCCTGGATCAATTTAACGGGATGCCTCCTCGCAAGTATGATCTAGGTTCAAGCAAACTAGGTAAGGGGCCAATTCAGTGGGCTGATCGATCCACAATCACTTCGGTTTTTACTCAGGCTGCGATTGACTTCGTTGACGAATCGCAAGCGGCGGGAAAACCATTTTTCGTCAACCTTTGGCTCGATGACGTTCACTCGCCTTTTTTTCCGCCGCAAACGCTTCGCCAGTCAACTGATGGAAGTAAACCAAAACTGTACCAAGCAGTCTTGAAAGCGATGGATGACCAATTGTTGGCTCTGTTCGACCGAATTCGTAACGACAAAGAATTGCGTGAGAAGACTTTAATCCTTATCGCTTCAGATAACGGACCCGAATTGGGAGCCGGCCAAGCGAGGCATCTTCGTGGATCCAAGGGCATGCTTTACGAAGGTGGCGTTCGATCGCCGTTAATTGTTTGGGGACCAGGTTTGATCAGCCCGCAATCGATCGGTACAGTGAACAGAACAGCAATCCTAAGCGCTATTGATATCAATCTATCAATGTATTCATTCACTGCATCCGAAATGCCGCCGGGAATGTTAGCAGACGGTGAGGATGTCATCGAAACGCTATTGGGACAAACGACTGACGGTCGAGTAGCTCCCATTTTTTGGCGGCGGCCGCCGGATCGTCCAGGGACGCCGGAACAAGTCAATCCTGATCTGGCAGTCCGCGACCAGCAATGGAAAGCAATGGTTGCCTACGACGGGACAAGACCGCAACTTTATGACCTCTCCGTCGATGAATCGGAAACGGAAAATTTAGCAGAACGCCGTCCTGATCAAATGAAGCGTCTCATTCAGGCCATGCAAGCCTGGAACATGTCGCTTCCAAAAGACGCCGGACAAGCACTGGCCGACGAAGCGTTTCAAGCAAGTCATTGAGCGTTCGTGAAGCCTAAACGAAAGGATCTCGCTGTTCACGGGCGAGCATTCGGTTAGCCAAATCGTCGTTGATAAATTTTTCATCTTTCGCATTCCATTTGGCAACGTGTCCAGTGCCAGTTTCAGGGAATAGACGGATCATGGCATTGGCAATATGACATAAGACGGCCGATGCATGCCCGACTTCGACTGGTGCGAGCGGTTCCTTGCGGCTCTTTACGCAAGCAACAAAATTTGCCATGTGTGATGAATGCGGATCGGATGTTCCTGTCGCTGGTTTTGGCAGACCGACGAGCAAACTTTCATCCGATGCGGTCGTTCCGCGATAACCTGTTTGCAGCCAACCATTCGTTCCTTCAAATCGAGTTTGGACCTGCTCAGGACCGCTTTCGCAAATCAGTTCGATGCCGTTTTCGTACAGGCAGCGAAATCGAGTTTCAGTTGCGGTATTAAACAGACTGCCGGTTGGCAAGAATTTTGCATCCAAGCATTCAATCTCCACCGGACCACCAATGTCCATGTTCATACCCCAGTGAGCCATGTCGTTGCAGTGCGCACCAAAATTGGTAATTTGCCCGCCAGAGTAATCGTAGTTAAATCGGAATCGATACAGGCAGCGATCTTCATGGTAGGGCTGCTGCGGCGCCGGTCCCAACCAACTGCGATAGTCGAGGCTTTTGGGCGTATCCATCGCTGTCCAACCTGGGCCAGGACCAACCTTATTATTGTAGCCGACCTTGGTAACGATTTTTGTCAGCTTGCCAATCTTACCGGCCTTGGCTGATTCACAGATAAACTGGCTGATGGGGTTGGACCGCTCATGGCTACCGGTCTGCAAAATGCGTTTATTATTTCGGACGGCTTCAATCATTTCACGACCATCGGCGACGCAAAAAGTTAGCGGTTTTTCGCAGTAAACATCTTTGCCAGCTTCCAACGCCATGACTGTAATGATTTTGTGCCAATGATCAGGGACAACGATAATGACCGCGTCAATGTCGGCTCGATCAAGCACCTTGCGGAAGTCTGAGTAAGCGTCGCACTTCGCATTCTGTGCCGCCGATGATTTTTTAGCATTAGAGCTTTCAACAAGTTCCTTCGCAGGCAATCGCCCATAAAAGTGCTCTGGTTCCTTGTAGCCAAAGCTGCCCTCGTTTACGTCGCAGACAGCGAGTACATTTCCAAGGTCGGCCGCTAAGAATCGTTTGAGCAAACCCATGCCCTGGTTGCCTGTGCCAATGAACGCCACGTTAACTCGGTCGCTTGGCACCTCTCCGCCAAAAACGGATGACCGAATAAAGATCGGTGCAGCCAAAGCCGTGGAGGCCTTGATAAACTGACGGCGTTGATTGAGCATAATTGAGAACCTCAGATTGGATCACCGGCTAGAGATGAAAGGATTTTGGGCAGGCAGAACACCTGTGCGATCCTCATTATAACTCAGATTCAAATCGTTAGGTGCTGCTGTTCCGAGAGCGAGACTATCCAAGCGAATTGCGATCGAGCAACCGACTGGTCTCGACGGTTGTCCAGACTTCTTTTGATTGCGCAAAGCAACGCTCTTGCGGTTACACGATGGATTGCGTGCTTGAGACGATAGTCGCTCGAAGGGACATCTAACGGAGAATTTCGCGTTTGCGGCTGACGTAATCCCAGACGACAAATCGATCTAAGTCATTGCCTGAGGTGAAGAACACACGACCTTTGGTCGATTCAGCCAAGCGATAGGCAAAACGGATGTCTTCTTCGCTTTGAGACCAACTGGGCACGAGGAACATGTTGATCGTGATACCATCTTTCGCGCACGCAATTCCCTCTTGCATGGTCACTTTTTCCGTGCGCTCGTCCGGTGGGTAAAGGAGGTAAAGCATTTCTTCTTCAAAATGCGCTGTCGGCAAGCCATCTGTGATCAAGATGATTTGTTTGTTTGGGGTGTCAGCAGTGGCAAGATTACGACGTGCCAATCGGAGCGCGTGTTGGATATTGGTAAAGTGCGGATGAATCTGCAACTCGTTAATGTTTTCGTCGCTCATGTCAGCTTTTAATCGAACCCATGGTTCATGCACCGTGACGGGTTTCGGCATTAGGTCAATAATCTCTCCCGGCTGCCGAAGTTTCGCGAAGGTGTACATTTCGATGAAGCGGAGGTAATCACCAGGGTACTCGCTGCTGATCAGACCTTGCATCGCCAGGGCCATACGCTTGACATTCATATACTGACCGTCATAACGCATCGACCCGCTCATATCCATAATGACGATCGTTGCACATTTGGGATTATTTCGTGTCTTGTGGACCTCCAAATCCCCGCTCTTCAAACGAATTGGCCTTGCTGTCGGGTCGCGAAGCATGGCGTTTATGACCGACTGGGTCGTATCCAAATTGGCCAGCGAATCGCCGAATTCATAGCTCTTGGTGCTAGGCAGTTCAACAGATCCTTCACCGATAATTCGGCCGGTGTGACGACCACTTCGCCCAGCTTGAAGATCACTAAAAATTCGGTCAAGCAACTTAGCTTGAAAGATTTTGTAAGCTTTGGGGGTCAATCGATATCCGCCGTCTTGGGTACGATCAAGCCCTTGGCGTTCGGCCATTTCGCGGACATAGTTTTCGATCTGCTGGCGTAGCTCTTCGAGCTGTTGCATATCGCCAGGTTCGGCATATTTTGACATCGCTTCCATGTCGATGATGCCAATCTGCGCAGTCTTCTCGGCTTCCTTGAGTTGTTTGAGTAGCTCATCAATCTCTTCAAGCTCTTTTTTGATTTCAAGAGCTTGAGGAACATCCATCGACTCGTGACCGAAAAACTCGTATTTCGAAGCCAATTCTTCGATTTGATATTTGTTGCCGAGAGCATCCATGACGCGCATCACATCACCGGCCGCCGAAGGATCATCTCGATCGACGAAATACCAAACGCGTTCGAGTTGATACAGTTGCTCGTCGCGGACAGCCGATTGAAAGGCGCCCTTAGCGGATTTAGGAACCTGAGCCGAGCTCACTGATTTTTTAAACTGCTTGGCAACCTTCTTTACGACACCATCCGTTTCGTAACGTTCCAGAATCGCCCGCTTGCGCTGTTCCAGAAGCGCACGCAACATATCGATACTAGGTCCAAGGTTGGCAATCTGGCTAGGGTCCAAATGAACCGCGCGGGCGAGTTCCTCTTCGGAGAGTTCGCGTTGACTGCCATAGGCTAGCGCGTGTTCGAACGCACCGGAAACTAGATCAGGTGGCGGCTCGGTCGGCGACGGAAACTCGGCTGGATTGTACTTTTGGTAGGTGTGAATCACTCCACCAAGCGTCGTGCGTTTTGCCATAAAATTGATCAGCCAAGAGTTCTAAAATTCGTAATGAAATTTGCCACGTTTGGCTGCCCGAGATATTCGGTCCATGCTGTATAAGCCAGCTAGTACAAACTCAACGCACGAGGCGCGGACTGCGGGGTTCTCGGTCGCGTTGACTTCGAACGCTTTTTCCCAGACAGGTGGAACATGTCGCAAGCGCTCCGCATAACTTTCGCTAGGAAGCATGTCGCCGACTTCAACGCGAGCACCCTTGGAAAAGATTTCTGCAATCTCATTGAGCCCATACTCCTCAACGTACTGCGAGAAGACCTTGCTGATTCCCTGCGCAATTAGCGCTTCGAGGATTTGACGTTCCGACATCTGATGCGAACCCATCAAGTCCACCTCGAGCTTACCGAGCGACGATGAGTACAAATGTCCCAAGTCACTGATCCGCGGTACTGCGATTGGTTCGCCGAGAACCGCCGCCCTATGTCGCGCCGAGGCGATCATAACCCGGTAATTTGCAAGCGAGAATCGAGCCGATACGCCCGATGCTTGATCGACGTACTTACTTTTACGAGCCTGGACGGTGATCTCTTCAATAATTTCAGCCATGAAGTATGGCACTTGAACTGGATAATCACCGTCGAGTTCGCCTTCAACTTCTTGTTGCAGGATTTGAATTCCCAGCTCGCGTTCGGCTGGATAGTGAGTCTGAATGATGCTGCCGATTCGATCCTTCAATTGAGGTATGACTTTGCCGCTACGGTTGTACGTCGAAGGGTTGGCCGAGAAAAGAATGTAGACATCCAAATCAAACCGAACGGGGTAGCCGCGAATTTGGACATCGCGTTCTTCAAGAATATTGAACATTCCAACTTGCACCAGCTCATCGAGTTCTGGCAATTCGTTCATCGCAAAAATGCCACGATGCATTCTTGGAATCAAACCAAAATGCAATGCCTGTTCAGTGCCCATGCCAACGCCAGCAGTCAGCATCGACGGATCGATTTCACCGATGATGTCAGCGAACTTTGTCCCAGGGCTCAAACGTTCTGCGTACCGGTCCTTGCGATGCCACCAACCAATCTGCACTTCGTCAGGTGAATTAATCGCAATGTAGTCTATGCCAGCCGAGGTGATCGGGTTGAGCGGGTCTTCGTGGACTTGGCAATTGGGAGCTTTAAGATATGGAGTCCATTCGTCCAGAAAGTTCACCAGCGATCGCATGATGCGGCTTTTCGCCTGCCCTTTTTCACCAAGAAAAAGCATATCGTGCCCAGACAAGATTGCGATGTTGATTTCCGGGATCACCGTGTCGTCGTAACCCACGATCCCAGGAAACAATTCCGCATTCTGTGATAAAAGACGCAGAAAATTATCCCGCATTTCCATCTTGACCGTTTTGCTTTGCCAACCGCTGTTGATCAATTCGGCAAGCGTACTTGGTAGCGTATCAGCGTGTGTAGTGCTCGACAAATTCACAAAAATCTCCGCTTAATCGTTGAGGCCAAACGTATCTGAGGACGCTTTCGCGAGCTCAGATCGCGTGATGCCGTTATTTCAAATTCAAAGCTTGCTTCACCACAAAAAATGCTTCAGCGCGATCTGCAAGCAAAAAGCAATTACGATCATCACTAATAATTGAAATCCGATTCTGCGATCGTGTCCCGTTGCATTAGTGCGTCTGATTCAGATTGCTGCCGTGCTAGTGTAGGCGTTTAGTCTAGGGTGCATCTGAAGTTTATGACGAACCTCAACCCTCGACTAACTTGGAGGTTCGATAAATGAAATCGCCATCTTTAAAACTTATCATAATTTCATGCACGTTCTCGACTCAGACCGATCGTGAATTGCACCGCTTTAGGTCTTACCATTCAATCAATGAAAAAGTCAGCCGACAGATCTGTTTCTCGCGAAGCGACGTACAAATGGTTTGCCAGCTACAGTGCTAGTGCTGTTTAGCAGAAAGCATAACGATCCGCCTGACAAGTCTTGCAGGAGGAAGAAGCAAAAGTGCTTCAATCGGCTAGACGCTTTAAACATAGCGGACCGCACCCGTCGAGGCAAAAATTTTTAACGACGAGAGGACGGCTGAATTACGATAGTGATCTAAAATTATTGAATTTAATTCGAACGATCACATAGCTAGACAGAGATTTTCGCTACGCTCCTTGTTGAAAATCGGCGATCGTTTTGGAATCGTCGAATAGCCGCCGTTTGAATGCCCGATGGACAATTCACTAGGCTTGCTAGACTGGCAGCAACCAAAGTTTCGGTCATACCAAGATCTTGCAGAGAATCCCGATCAAGCCAAGGAGAAAGGTTAAGCCGTTCAAGTCGGTTTTTCCGGCGGCGCGGATCTAGAATTCGGTAAGCCGAGGAGACGATTTGAGCGATCTTTGAGGCGCGCCGCTGAATGTCGGCTGTTCGAACGGTCCGTCGGACCTTGCTGGTTAGCTTGCCAATTCGATTGCGAATGATAAGCAATTGAGATTCACTACTTCGCAACCTCAAGCTGTCAAAATCAGTTTGGTCGACTTGATACTGACAAGGAAATGATTGCGTTTTTGATTTGGTAGACATTTGAAAATTGTGCATTACTGCTGGACGTTCACGCGGGTTAGCCTTTTCAGCAAACCCGCGCAAACTTGCCGAGTTTCGGCAAATTCTGATGAGCACCGACACTTCGGTCGCTCCAACGGAAAAATGCTCCAGCATCTATATCGACATAGGATAGTTCGGCTGAATAGCAATTTGGTTCAGCAGTTTAACCCGTAAATTCGTCTTTACTCGAAGCGGGAAGATAACCATCCACTAAAGGGCTGCAACGGATCGTTTGCAGGCGTGTTGCGTCGAAATGTCACACAAGTTATTCGTCGGTCACACATCCCAAGGACGCACTTTTCACGTTTTTGATGTACTTGTACAACGTTCCGCGGGTTGCTTTCAACGGCGGGGCTTGCCATTTGGCAAATCGTTGTTGCATCAATTCGTCACTGACATCGACGGACAGTTGGTTTTTTGAAGCGTCCAAAGTCACCAAGTCTCCGTCTTGCAAAAGAGCAATTGGTCCTCCGATTTGAGCCTCTGGAGTCACATGTCCGACGATAAACCCATGCGAACCGCCAGAGAATCTTCCATCGGTTAGTAATGCCACATGCGAACCCAAACCGGCACCCATTATTGCCGATGTTGGTGTCAACATTTCTGGCATACCCGGTCCTCCTTTAGGACCTTCATAGCGGATTACAATGACGTCGCCTTTTTGAATCTCGTTGCGTTCTAGGGCCGCGAGCATGTCTTCTTCACAATCGTAACAACGAGCTGGACCGGAGAATCGCAACCCTTCTTTGCCGGTTATTTTGGCAACTGCTCCTTCGGGCGCGAGATTACCACGCAAAATTTGCAAATGGCCCGTCGCTTTGATTGGATCCGATAGCGGCCGGACGATTTCCTGGCCGACTTTTAGATCGCTACAATCCGCGACATTTTCTGCGAGCGTTTTTCCGGTAACCGTGATGCAGCTTCCGTCCATCAGGCATTCGGCGAGCAACATCTTTATCACCGCTGGCGTACCACCAACGCTATGCAAATCCTCTTGAACAAATTTACCGCTCGGCTTCAGATCGGCCAAGAACGGGACGCGATCGCTGACGCTTTGGAAATCATCAATGGTTAAATCAACGCCGACGCTTCTTGCCATCGCGATCAAATGCAAAACCGCGTTGGTCGAGCCGCCTAGAGCAATCACGATCACTATCGCATTTTCAAATGCCTTGCGAGTCATAATGTCGCGTGGCTTAAGATCGATCTCCAACAGATGCCGCAAAGCTTTTGCAGCACGTTGGCACTCGTCGATTTTTGCTGGGTCCTCGGCGGGAATTGACGACGAGTAAGGTAGCGACATACCCAGCGCTTCGATCGCTGAAGCCATCGTGTTTGCGGTGTACATCCCTCCGCAAGCGCCTGCTCCAGGGCAAGACTTTTTGACGACTTGGGCACGCGTTTCTTCGTCAATTTCGCCAGCTAGAAACTGACCATAACACTGAAAGGCAGAAACTATATCAAGCGATTGGCCATTCCATTTTCCAGGTCGAATAGTTCCGCCATAAATCATTAATGCTGGACGATTTAATCGTCCCATGGCGATCAGACATCCCGGCATGTTTTTGTCGCAACCAGGCAATGCAATCAAGCCGTCATACCATTGACCACCCATGATGGTTTCGATCGAATCGGCAATTAAGTCACGCGATTGCAGCGAGAAACTCATTCCGTCGGTACCCATCGAGATACCATCACTGACACCGATCGTGTTAAATCTCATGCCGACCAGGCCAACGTCTTGCACAGCGGTCTTGACGTGTTCGGCCAGCTTGAGCAAATGCATGTTGCATGGGTTACCCTCAAACCAAACCGATCCAATTCCGACCTGGGCCTTGTTCATGTCGTCGCTGGTCAAACCGGTGGCGTAAAGCATTGCCTGCGAAGCGCCTTGGCTTTTTGGCTGAGTGATTCGTCGGGAATAGCGATTAAGTTCAGTTGTCATGGTTGCAAAATAGAGCGAGTTTTAGGTCGATATCGATTCGGACCAGGCGAAAGACAAAGCCGCGTCGCCGGGTGTGGGAAAGTGAATTTTAAGGATAGCTATTGCCCTTGTAATCTCAATGGGTTGTACTTGTGCAGAGTCGATCGTAGAAATTTATTGTTGGACCGCGACGAAAAACGATCGCGAGCACACGCAACAGGTTCACATCCGAAAGTCAAAATGGTCAAAAATTTGAAAGATTCCGAGCGCAAACGGGTCGTCGTCGTAGGTGGCGGGTTCGGCGGTCTGGCGGCTGTCAAAAAGCTGTGGCGGGGCAATCTCAAGGTGACATTGATTGACAAAAATAACTATCACCTATTTCAGCCATTGCTATATCAAGTTGCCACCGGCGAGCTCTCGCCTGCTAACATCGCTTCGCCTCTACGAGGTATTTTGCGTCGCCAAAAAAATTGCGAAGTGCTCATGGGTGAGGTTCTCGATGTTGATTTAGAAAAGCAATCGGTGAAGCTCGATGACGGTCAAAATATTCCATACGACTTTTTGATCGTCGCAACGGGTGCTAAACATAGTTATTTCGGCAAGGATATTTGGCGACCTCTAGCACCCGGTTTGAAGACCATCGAAGACGCGACGGAGATCCGCAAACATATTCTCTATGCGTTCGAGCAAGCTGAAAAAACCGATGACCCTTTGGCTCGACAGTCTTGGTTGACGTTTGTGATCGTTGGCGGCGGCCCAACTGGTGTCGAGCTCGCGGGCGCACTATCAGAAATTGCCAATCACACACTGAAGTACGACTTTCGACGCATCAATCCCGTTGACGCAAAAATCTTGCTCGTCGAAGCGTCTGAGAATCCGCTAGATATGTACCCCGAAGAGTTGACAAAGAAGACGCGCGAGGTTCTCGCCGAGCTGAAGGTCACGCTGGTCAATAACTCGAAAGTCACCGATATCCTGCCAGATAAAGTTCAAATCACTAGCAAGGACGGAAAGTTGCATGACATCGAAACGAAGACCGTGATCTGGGCCGCAGGAGTCGCTGCGACCCCGCTGGCGCGGTTAATAGGCGACAAAGTCGGGGCTAGCGTCGATCGAGCTGGTCGAATAACCATCGAACCAAATTTGACGATTGCCGGTCACGACAATGTGATGTTGATAGGTGACATGACGTCGTTTCCGCATCAGGGCGAGCGGATATTGCCAGGTTTAGCACCAGTCGCTATGCAGCAGGGGCAATATGCCGCGAAGCGAATTAATCAGGCTGCGGTTGGCAAATCATTTGATGAACCGTTCCGATATTTTGATAAAGGAAGCATGGCCGTTATCGGTCGCTTTGAGGCAATCGCTCAAGTAGGCAACTGGAAATTTAGTGGCGTTATCGCTTGGCTCATGTGGCTCTTTATTCACATTTTGATGATCGCACAGTTCCGCAATCGTCTCTTGGTTTCAATGCAATGGGCTTGGACCTTCTTCAGCCGTGATCGTTCGGCGCGACTAATTACTGGCGAGCCGCCGCAGTGATTTTGTAGAGGTCTAGGTTTGATCGGCCTCCCAGCAATGCGAATAAATCGGTAATCGCAGAATAAGCGTACTGCATCCCTTCAGGTCCAAAATTTTTAGCAGACGAAGGCAAGCAAAAATAATGCGGTTCATCGGTCGTCGATCGACAAGTATTGCCCAAGTCAAATTGGTTATCAGCGTTCGACGCCACCGAAGATTCGGGCCAAGTTTTTGTTGATCTTGGCGAATCATATTGATCGCCATCGCGGTTCAAATGGAGCGACTTTGTAATACTTCCATCGTATCGTTCGCTCGCTAATCCAACGACATGATCCACAATCATTTCAACCAGTGACTCATCTCCAGAAAGAAACTCAAGCAGCCAACTGCTTTCAGAACGACGTAGCTTGGTTAGGCCCCAACCGTTAATCACTTGAACGCTCGCAGCAGTCGAGTTTGTACGAAGATTATCTTCGATCCACGTTTGGGTTTCGCCAGATTTTGAAGGGCGGACCAACCAATAAAGCTTGGCAGTTTCAGATAACCACTTGGCCGAAACGAACTCCAGCGCGAAACGTTGCGATTGCCCACCGTCACCGACCAGAAAGATCTTCTTGTCAATTAACGCATCCCTTCGCGTTTGATCGTCGAAGATAAAATCGAGCGGCCAATCGGTCAGCAAGTCTCCATCTAATGCCGTTTGCCCAATCGCTTTCATTCCGCCTACGCCAAGTCCAGCGATTGTCTGTCGCGCCGATCGGCAATCGATCACGATGTCCGCTCGGGTGTTATATTCTCCTCGCAGTTGCGATTGGAGGGTTAGAAAAAATTCATCGTTGCAGCGCGATTGGAAGTCGTCGCACTCATCTGTCCGAAAGGAAAGCCGCCCAACTTCAGCGACCCGCGTGTTGAAGAATACCGATTCGTAAATAAGATCGGTTTTTGCAAGCGGGGTCAGGTATTCTTCTTCCCATTGTTTACCGGTCCAACGCGTATCCGCTGGCGGCTGTAAATCTTCACCGCGTTGAGAGGCCAAGGCCGCCCATCCCAGCGGCGTCGTCAAATCTTGCACGCACGCTGGCAATAAGCGTTCGTGCCAACGTTTGACATAACGAGCTGGCCGACCGATGTCATAAAGCATTACGTCATAGCCTAGAAACCGCGCATAGATGGACGTTTCAATTCCAAGCGGTCCAGCACCGATGACTGCAATCGTAGCAGGCGGTTCGACCTCTGCGTCCCAAGCGATCTTTTCCGGTTCATTCATCATCGATAAAATTCACTGACGTATTCATTGGTGCGGTATCAATCAACTGGGCAATCAATAGCTCACCAATTCGAAGCCGCTGTTTGGCCGCGTTTCAAATTAAAAGCTGAGATATCAATTGGCGGCGGAACTTGATTGACTATGGATGCGACGATCTCTGCCGTTGCTGGTGCAAGGTGAAGTCCGCTGCGATAGTGACCGCTGGCGACGATAATTTGCGGATGTTCCGCAACGCTGCCAATATATGGAAAACCGTCAAACGAACCAGGTCGCAGGCCAGCCCAAGCTTTCACAAAATAGTGTTCGTTCCAAGTTGGAAGCAGGCTATTGACCCACATTTTAAGCTCGCTAATTTTTTCATCAGTCGTCTCGATTTCGAAACCGACTTCCTCTTCGCATGATCCTGCCAACATATAACCGTCGCTCCGCGTAACCAGATAGCGATGACCTTCGTTGATCACAGGCAGTTCAGCCGGCCTAGGGTTGTGATAGAGCAGCATCTGGCCACGGACTGGCAGAATTCCTGTATGGACGTCCAATGGGCCAAGCAATCGTTGGCTCCATGATCCACCCGCCAGACAAACCATGTCGCAATGCCATGAATCTTTGCTCGTTGTTAATTGGCAACCAGCCCCGTCAAGTGGTCTTATGTTTTCGATCTGCGTGTTCTCAATTAATTCGATGCCAGAGTTTGATGCGGCAGCGATCAAGGCACGCAACAGCCGCGGATTGCGGATTTGACATTCGTGTGGCAAATACCAGATTCCAGCGTCGGAGGGCAACTGTCCAGCGATCAAATTTAGAAACTCAGACCCTTGGTAGAGCCGCTTTGCGTCCCAGCGTTCAAAGTCGATGTCTTGATCGGACCATAGAAATTGTTGCGCTGCCAGAGTTGCTTTTTCGGCATTAGTTCGCCCTAAATAGATGCCTCCGCAGCGTCGAAATTCTGGATCGATGCCGGTTTCCGCCCGCAAGCGGTCGACCCAAGTTGGATAAAGCTGGTGAGAGTATCCCCTCAGCAGGTCGATTGGATCGCTAAACTCGGTTCGCGCAGCCGAAGGTAGAATGCCGGCGCCTGCCCAGCTAGCCGAGCGGCCCAATGATTGCATGTCAACTAAGCGTACGCGATGGCCATCGATCGAAAGTCGCCAAGCGATTGCGAGCCCTATAACGCCACCACCAACGACTGTGATACTATTCTTGCCAAGCATTTTGAAGAGTCCTGCCTATATATTTAGTTATACTAGACCGGCCAATTGACGCAGGGCCCAGCTGGGCAGCGCCACTTTGTCTTGGGCCGCAAGGCCGCTAGCCGCGGGTTTTGCCGCTTCAACCAGCGGCTAGCACCTCGCCGCTCACTTAACGTCAATACACAGTAATTTGCCGCAATTGGAAGCTTCAGCGAATCGCGGTGTAAATCAGAGCGGCAATAGCGTCGGGTTTTTTCATCCACTGAGCAAGTAATTTATACGATTCAAATTCGGATTTTTTGATGGTCATTTACAGAAGAACGCTGCCACTTATTCTCATCGCGAACTTCTTGGTATAGTTTGAAGTTATGTCGAAAGTAACTAGTGAACAGTTCGTCGAACTCGCGCAAAAAAGCAACTTGGCAGACGCCAAAGCTTTAGTGGAAGCGATACGGACTCTTCGCAGTGAAAATGAAGGTGAGTTGCCAGCGGACCCTGTCCAAGTGGCCAAGTATTTTGAGAAGGGTAATTTGCTGACGAGGTGGCACTGCGAAAAATTGCTACAGGGCAAGTACCGCGGGTTTTTCTTGGGCAAGCACAAGTTGCTTGGGCATCTTGGAACCGGCGGCATGAGCACGGTCTATCTAGCCGAGCATTTGATGTTGCACCACAAGCGGGCGATCAAGGTGTTGCCCAAAAGCAAACTCGGCAATAACTCTTATCTGCTGAGATTCCAACAAGAAGCGAAAGCGATCGCGTCTCTGAACCATCCCAATATTGTTCGCGCGCACGATATCGACAATGAAAACGATACGCACTATATCGTCATGGAGTATGTCGAAGGCGCTGACTTGCAAACGATTGTCAAAAAACATGGGCCGTTGAGTTATGAAAAAGTTGCTGACTACACTTACCAGGCGGCTTTAGGGCTGCAGCACGCCCACGAAAAAGGGCTAATTCATCGCGATGTTAAGCCTGCGAATCTGTTGGTCAATCGCGAAGGAATCGTCAAAGTGCTTGACCTTGGATTAGCGCTGATGACTGATGACGAGCAATCATCATTGACCATTGAACACAACGATAAAGTTCTCGGAACGGCGGATTATTTAGCGCCCGAACAAGCACTCAACAGCCATCGAATCGATTTTCGAGCTGATATTTACGCGCTAGGATGCAGCATGTATTTCATGCTGACTGGCCACGCTCCGTTTCCCGAGGGCAGCATCGCTCAGCGGATCGCCAAGCACCAAAAGATGATGCCGGCCGACATCCGAAAAGATCGTCCGGATTGCCCCGGCGAGCTAGATGGTATCTGCGTCAAGATGATGCAAAAAGATCCTCGTTTTCGCTATAACGATTGCAACCAAGTCGCGGCCGTATTGGAAAACTGGTTGCAGACGTATCGTGCATCCGCCATTCCAGTCAAACGCAGCGTGGGGGCCTCAGTTACCGTTGGCGGAGAAAGTTCGCCATTTCCCAATGGGCTTGGAGGAGCGGGTTCGAAAATCGGTTCTTCAATTTCCAGTTCGGGTCTTTCAAGTGGAAAAGATCTCGACGGCGACAAGAGCGGACGGATCAGCTCGATCCTTTCGCTTTCAACAAGTGATTCGGGCGTATTGCAAAAGATTGCATCGGCCAGCGGTTCAATCATTGATAGCCAAATTAATCTCGAACGAGATTCCAACGCACCGCCCGCCCATCGCCGACGACCTGGTTCGCCGAAAAATTTGGCTGCCGAACAACTATCGGCGGAAAAAAGAATCAGTCAGATTGCAAAAGCGAACTCAAAAAAGCATCAGACTCAATTCGACACCGTAACCAAATCGCAGGCAAATCGAAACCGCTCCGCACCGGCGTTGAAGTCGGTTAGTCCAGCCGCTAGTCCTGCAAAACAGTTTTCAATGCTAACGATAGTCGCTGGGGCAGTCGTCTTGCTAGCCGCTGCGGTGACACTTGGCTTCTTCATAGCCCGCTGGGTTAACTAGCGGACTCCTTATTGAACAGCCAAACGCGACTGCGTCCAGCTAGTGAGTTCTGTGACAGCCGGACGAGAATTCGTTCCGACTGCTTAGTTTCACTTCCGAACGCAAGTTTCACGCTATTAGAATCGCGAGCCGCTGATCGTCCGAGAGCGATTGGGGCGGCGTTTTCGGTTTTGCGATTGGCCTACAGCCGCAGGACGGCTTCGATTGGAGCCTTTTGGCGTGGTCGGACGCGAATTGCTACTGGATTGCGATGAAGCTTCTACGTAGTCCAGGCCAAGCTCAGATGGCAATTCCGCAACTGGCAATCGTTGTCCTAACAGCTTGTGAATTGCATCTAAGTGTTTGCGTTCATCATGGTTGCAGAACGAACAGGCGAACCCGGAATCGCCAGCCCGACCAGTTCTACCGATTCGATGCACGTAAGTTTCTGGCAAATTCGGCATGTCGTAGTTGATGACATGCGAAATCGTCCGGACGTCGATTCCGCGCGCCGCGATGTCCGTCGCGACCAGCACGCTAAGCTTGCCTGATTTGAATTCGCCGAGGATTCGCTGGCGAGCGTTTTGCGACTTATTACCATGCAATGCATCAGCGGAAACACCCAGTTTTTGCAGCCTTTTGGCGATCGCATCGGCACCGTATTTTGTGCGTGAGAAGACCAGTGTTCCGCCAGCCGGGAATGTCTTGACAATGTGACCAAGCAGCGTCGGCTTGTCTCTTTGAGAAACGAAATAAACTTGTTGCTCAATTCGCTCTGCCGCCGGTGCTTCGGGTTTAATTCGAAGTCGTACTGGTTCATACAAAATCGAGTCAGCCAGCTTGGAAATCGCTGGGGGCATTGTCGCCGAAAAGAACAGCGTCTGGCGTTCGTTGGGAACATGGTCGATAATTCGCTCAACGTCAGGTAGGAATCCCATGTCGAGCATTTGGTCTGCTTCGTCGAGCACGAAAACCTCCGTGCAGTCAAGTTCGACGTAGCCTTGGTTCATTAAATCGAGTAACCGACCTGGCGTGGCAATGACAACATCGACGCCGCGTTCCAACGCGGTGACTTGACGAGTTTGGTTGACGCCACCAAGAATAACGGTATGACGAATTTTCGTTCGCTTGGCATACTTTTGGAAGCATTCTCCAATTTGAACCGCCAGCTCCCGAGTCGGTGCAAGGACCAAAGCGCGAATGCGTCGTTCTGGCCAGTTTCGCGGGTTGGCAACTAAATGATGAATGACTGGCAAAGCGAACGCGGCCGTTTTGCCGGTTCCCGTTTGTGCACAACCTAGTACATCAGTGCCAGCCATTACATGCGGGATCGCTTCGATCTGAATCGGTGTTGGAACGGTATAACCAGATTCCAAAACGCCTTGGAGTACACGTGCATCGAGACCGAACTGTTCAAAGTCCATCGTCTAAAGAGTCCTGAGTGAGAAATTTCCAGGACCAAAACGGCGGGCGAAGCAAATAGCCCAAGAAAAAAGCCAATGGAACCTGGTCGTGCCAGTGGCCAAATAACCAACGGAACGTCCTAAATATAGCCTCGATCCGATTAAAGTCCAGTCAAACTGTCCCGACCTGGCCAACCTCTGCGGCTATTACAAGTACAATTGTAGAGCTGATTCGCTTTCAAAGCGACATTTTGAACGGCTGCCCCCACTCAAATAACAGGGGGCTGTTAATACTAGATAGTTCTGCGAGGACCAGCGATTTATGGCGACGCAATCAAACAATTTTAGGTTGTCCTCGGGCGATAATTTGATTGGCGATCTAAGCTGGGCTGTGTTTCGGCCTTTGAAAAAGCTTGCCACAGCATTTGTCCTTCTTGTCTGCAGTTTAGCAGTAGTCATTCAATCGGCCAGCGCTCAGAGCGAGCCTGACTTAGCCAAGCTCTACAACACCTACAAACAGACGTTTGATCAAGCGAGCGATTCGTTCAAAAAGAACTCTTACGAGAAGTGTGCTGGCGAGCTTGTTCAGTGTCGCGACTTACTCACAGAGCTGGTCAGCCAAGCGGCCAATGCGGCTCAGCGCGGCGCGCTCAAACGCAATTACGATCAAGTTCTAGCCGCACATAAAATGGTCAAAGCCAAAGGCGGAACGATCGACGATTTTCCAAATTGGAATGATTTTCAGAAGCAGGCTTCCAATCCAAAGTCGGCTGATCCGCAGCGAATGCCCGCTGGCGGTTTGAGCTTTACCAAAGACGTCTCGCCGATTCTCGTCAATCGCTGCGGGAACTGTCACGTGCGTCGGACGTCCGGCGGGCTCTCAATGGCGACCTTTGAAGGAATTCAAAAAGGTGCCAAGGGTATTCCCTTGGTCACAACCGGCAACGCTGCCGCCAGTCGAATGATCGAAGTCATCGAGGGTCAGGAGATGCCCCCCAACGGTCCGAAAGTTCCAGATGCGGAAATCGCGATTCTTAGGCAATGGATTGACCAAGGTGCTAAATACGATGGTGCCCGTCCTAGCGATCAGATTAATGTCGCGCCAGCAATGGCTAATGCAAATGTTGAAGCGATGAAGGTCAACAACTTTCAACCGCCCAAAACAACCACTGTCAGCTTCGCTCGCGATATCGCGCCGGTGATTGCCGAAAACTGCAAAGGCTGCCACGTCGAAGCCCAGCAAATCCGAGGCAACTTGAATATGAACTCCTTTGCCAGACTGATTCGCGGCGGCATGAGCGGCGATTTGCTCGTCCAAGGCAACGCAAAAGAGAGCTTGCTGGTCCAAAAACTTCGCGGCACCGCTGGGCAACAAATGCCGGTCAATCGGCCAGCACTCGACGATGTGACGATTGAAAAGTTTGAAACTTGGATCAACGAGGGTGCGAGCTTCGACGGTTCGGCGCCTGACATGGCGCTCGCTCGCGTGGCTGAGTTAGCCTGGGTTTCAAATGCGACGCCGGAGCAGTTGCGCGAGCGACGGTTGGCATCTGCCAAAGCAGACTGGCGTCGAGTCTACGGTGAACGTGAAGCTTTTTTTGCCGACAATGAGCAATTGGTGGTCTTGTCCGATGAAAGCGATTCCGCAGCGGCAGCAGTCCTCGCACAAGCAAGTGAAGCATTGGAATCATTGCGAGGAACTTTGCGAGTCGACAAAAGCAAAGACTTCTTTCCCAGCGGCGCGACGATTTTCGTTTTTGAGAAGCGATATGACTACAGCGAATTTGGCAAGATGGCTGAATCGCGTTCGCTGCCTTCCAATTGGACTGCTCACTGGCGTCGAGAAGGCGTCAACGCTTATGTCGCACTGACAACCAGCTCGCAAGATGAGCAAGTCATGGCGAAAAATTTGAAGATCAATCTCGCTGCGCTATGGGCAAGCTCGTTTGATGGAACACCGCGTTGGTTTGCTGATGGATTGGGTCGTTTTGCCTACGGTGGCAAGATACGCAGTGACTCAGAAATCGGTGCCTGGGAGAAAAACGCTCAACGCGTCGTTAGCTCGTTAAAAAACGTCCAGCCATTGATCGAAGGCAAAATCAATGAAGAAGACGCCGCAGCAGTTGGGTTCGTATTCGTTCGAGCGCTGAATCAACCCAACAACAAGCGAAAATTCGATAGTTTCCAAAAGCGTTTAATCGCTTCGGGAAGTTTTGAAGCTGCGTTTACCAGCGAGTATGGTCCGCTGGATAATACGCTCGCCTCATTCTTGGGTTTGATGGTAAAGTAATGGCTGCTCCGCTCAAAACGTAGTTCTGAGCGACACTGCGCCATCGATCCAAACCCTTAGAATTTTCTGACCGAGTTGTGTTATGTCAGCCAACATAGGACCAAGAACGCTGCCGCGAGAACCGGGGCAATCACAAGCCGTTGCCGTGATTGATATCGGCGCCACCAGTATCCGCATGGCCATCGCCGAGATCCATAGCGATGGTCGCGTTCGTTCGCTCGAAAGCCTGACACAAGCGGTCGCTCTGGGCAAAGATACTTTCACATCCCGACGCATTCGACGCAGTTCTATCGAAGAATGCGTCCGTGTTCTCAAAAGCTACCGTCGCGCGATGCAACAATACGGCATCACTCGCCCAGAACAAATGCGAATCGTGGCCACTTCGGCTGTCCGCGAGGCTAGCAACCGATTGGCCTTCATCGATCGCATCTTCATTGCAACGGGGTTAGTCATCGACTCGCTTGATGAAGCCGAGGTCAATCGGATTACGTACATGGGTGTCCAGCCGCTGTTAAATAGCACTCCGGAATTGGCCGCCACAAAAAATATCGTTGTCGAAATCGGCAGCGGCAGCACGGAGATTTTGGTTGTTCGAAAAGGGAACGTTTTGTTCTCGAATTCCTATCGTTTGGGTTCGCTAAGGTTGATTGAACAGCTTGACAAGCTCCGAACACCGGGCGGTAAAATCCGCTCAATTATGGACACACAGATTCGGCGATTTATCGAAGCCATTTACGACCATGTGCAAAGCGAATCGAAGGTCGAAATAGTCGGTATCGGTGGCGATATTCGTTTCGCTATGAGCGTACTTTGCCGCGAAGACGATACGCAAGCGATGGTCAATCTTCCGCTCTCTTCAATATCAAGATTGGCCGATGAAATATTAGAGAAATCTAACGAAGAAATCGTCCATCAATACAACATCAGTTTTCCAGACGCCGAAACTGTTGGCCCCGCCCTGCTCTGCTACGTGCGACTGGCGGAGCGTTTCGGCTGTAACACCATTCACGCTGCACCAACGAATTTGCGTGACGGTCTGCTTTCAGATTTTGCCCACAGCGAACGATGGACTGACGAATTTCGCAACCAGATTATTCGGTCCGCAATCAATTTGGGACGTAAGTTTTCATTCGATGAAAAACATGCGCGACATGTTGCGTCGTTAAGTCGAAAGCTGTTCGCTGATTTGAAGGAAGAACATCAGCTTGACGAACGCATGGAGCTGATCCTTTACGTCGCTTCGTTGCTTTATGGTATCGGGCACTTTATTAACGTTCGAAGCAACCACAAGCACGCGATGTATATGATTCGCAATAGCGAGTTATTCGGGCTCTCGCGAAAGGACGTTCTTCTGATTGCTTTGGTCGCTCGTTATCATCGTCGATCCAGTCCGCAATCCGAACACGAGGGCTACGCGACGCTTGACCGAGCCGACCGCGTTGCCGTTTCGAAGCTTGCCGCGATCCTGCGAATCGCGATTGCATTGGATGAAACGCGTTCTCAGCGAATCACCAACATCCGTTGCCGTCGCGACAGCGATCGCTGGATCATCTCGACCAGCGACGTCGAAGATTTATCGTTAGAGCAACTCATGCTTCGCCAGACCGGCACCCTCTTCGAAGAAGTCTTCGGCATGAGCTTGCTTCTGCGCGCGTTGAGACGCAACGTAAACGCGTAGCATGAATGGCCCGCACTTCGCTGTCTTTTGGTTGCCGCAACGATGTCAGTGAACTCTTGAAATGTTGAATCGCCAGAATTGGAAAACAAGCCTTGCGACACGAGCAAATGGTTGATCTGGGTTTCTCTCACATGGTCTGTAGTTTTCATTTTGGGTGTTCCGCTCATCAGTTAACGAGCGGACTCAAACAACTTCGGAACTGAAAAACTAACAACAGCGGTGATTTCGTGTTTCTGTTGTTGCGCAGTTTTGCTTTTTGAGAGCTGATTAGCTCAGTGCTTAGAAATCCGTTCAAACATGGGAAAAGTTGAATCAGAGAAACCCGCCTGCGGATCTAAAAAGCATGGACCGTATGCTATTGGCGAAACTCCTAATTAACTGGCTTTGAAGTCCACTTAGCCTTATACTTGTTGGTTGTTAAGAATTTGGTTGAATTTGCTGGACTTTCATGCAAACCAAGGGGATCCAGAGATGAGTGTCAAAGTAGTACATCCAGTTACGAATTTGAACAAAGTAGGCCCTGGGCATTCCTGCTTCGATGTTGAGGGAACAACCTACACATTTGAAGGTCAGGGTTGGCGAATTCTGCCTTTTACGGCATATGTGAGCGAAAACGAGAGATCGAATCGCCCATTGGTAGTCCAGGAACTAGTTCCCAGTGTGGATGGTCAAAAGGCCGTCGAATATGTGATGCGGACTATCAGAGAAAGTGCCGGTGGCAACTCTTATGGATATGCAGGGATATGCTCTAGTCAAGTTGCTCGAGCACTTCATTTTGCAATACCTGGAGGGTTTCCCGGGGGAGGTCCGGGAGGCCTCGAAGACTTTGCTAATATTTTCAAGAATTTTAAGCCAAGTGATTTGTATAAAAAGCTCAAGGACGCAAGCTTGTCAGTTGGCTACTCAGTAATCTGGAAAGAGCCGGAAGACGATTTTAATAAGGATCATTTTCGTTCTTGCATTCGCACTTTTATTGGCGAAGAGTGGCGACCTCAAATTCTGACTCGGGAAGATATGAATCGCTATCAGCCGAGCGATACGCGGTCAAGCAAAATGTAAGCCTGAAAGTAGTCGGTAGTCATCCGTTTCTGCAAGCTCCATGATGATGACCTATCAGCGAAGCAAGATAGTCGGAAGATTTTGGTCGATCATGAGAAAATTTTCAGCGGCTTTGAGCTCGAAAGCGGGTTGCTTCCCAGGCCGCTTTGCCACTGGCGTTTCTCTCAGCCGAACTGCCAGTCAATGGCCAGTGTTCATTGGGTTGATGAGATTCGTTCATTAAATTCTGAGCTTTCGTAACAAGGTCCGCGTGAAATTGAGCAATGTTCAATTGTTCGCTCTGATCGTCGGCTAAGTTGTAAAGCTCAATCGATTCGCCATGTGGCTTCACTGCTTTCCAATCGCCAAAACGAATCGCTTGAATCGGATTTGTTTCATGCAGCTCCCAATAAAAATAGTCTCGCTTCGGCGCTGCTCCACCTTTCAAGAAACTGACAAGCGATTTACCGTCGACACTGTTGCTGTCGGCCAGTCCAACGCCCGCTAGCTCGGCACAAGTTGGCAGAAAATCCCAGAACGCCCAAGGCTCGTCGCTGACTCGACCTGCAGGAACGGTACCTGGCCACCAAGCAAATGCGGCTTGTCGAAGCGCGCCTTCATACAGATCACGTTTGAAGCCTCGCAGACCATTCGCATCTTGTTCAAATCGTTTTCCGATTTCGGAATCGGACGAAAAAGAGGACCCGTTGTCTCCGCTGAAAAGGATCAATGTATTTTCCGCGATTTTTAAATCTTTGAGTAAGTTTGCAATCGCACCGACATCACTATCCAAACGCGAGATTTGAGCTGCATACGACTTTTGAGCTAATGACCAATCTTTGTCAGCGTACTGTCCAAGCTGATCGATTTCATGTCGCCCATGCGGTAACGTTATCGCGTAAAAGAGAAAGAACGGTTGCTGGTGATGATCTTCAATCCATTGCAGGGTATCTGACTGAATCAAATCTTGCGCATAAGTCTTGCCAATTGTCTTTCCATCGTTGCCGTCGAGGAAAAACTTAGTCGCGTCGTTGTAGAGGTATCTCGGAAAATACGAATGCGCTTCACGCTGACAGTTATAGCCAAAGAAATGATCGAAGCCCTGCTTCATCGGCGAACCGGTTGTGTCAAAAAAACCCATTCCCCATTTACCAGAACAGACCGTCGCATAACTGGCCGATTTTAACACCTCGGCGACGGTCACCGTCTCAGCAGGCAGCGGCAACTGACCTTCTGGCGGGACTTCGTAATTCCCACGAATCGGACAATGACCACAGTGTTGGCCGGTCATCAATGATGCTCTGCTTGGCGCGCAAACAGTGGTACCGCAGTACGCTTGCAGGTAGCGAGTGCCTTCACCAGCCAAGCGATTAAGGTTAGGAGTCTGAATAAGTTTCTGTCCGTAACAACCAAGATCACCTTGGGCGACGTCGTCGCTCAAAATCAAGATAATGTTAGGTGGCCCCGCAAAAACCTGCGCAGCGAAGCAAAATAAGAGTAAGGCGATCAGCCGATAATATTTTTGCATTAATCAATTGACCTCTTTCGCAGCCGACTATCGGAGAACAAAGCGTCACCAACCGGAATATTTGGTTTAAGATAGAGCTTGATGCTCAATCGGCGATCGATTCGCTTTCGTTCCTTGCGAACCACCGCATATTCTAACCCCAATCTATTGATGCCGCTGCAATGTTGGTGATTAAAACATTTATACTTTGCATAAACCTTGTGTGCCTGCTTACTTGGTCCACGATGCTGATTGCCGAAGAAACGTCGATCGACTTCAATCGCGACGTTCGCCCGATTCTCACACAGCATTGCACAGCTTGTCATGGCGGCGTAAAGGCAATTGCTGATGTGTCGTTTGTTAATGGTAAAAGCGTTCTGCCGCCTGACGGTTGGGTTATCCAGCCGGGCAACGCCGATGCGTCGATGATGATCGAGCGAATTATTTCGGACGATCCAGACCATCGGATGCCACCGCCTGACGAACATCCAGATCCGTTAGCGGCCGACGAAGTCGCGACACTGCGGCGTTGGATCAACGAAGGTGCAAAGTGGAATCCGATTTGGTCAGTCGGCCCGTTGCGCGAAAACCCGCAGATTCAATACAAGTCGACCACCTGGGCGAAACAACCCTTAGACAATTTTGTAGTTGCACTGCATCTCGCGCACGACCTCAAAGCTTCCGAGGAAGCTGCCCCGCAGCAATGGTTGCGCCGAGCCGCATTGGACTTGACTGGGCTGCCACCAACAGCAGGCCAATCGAAAGAGCTGAACGATCGACTGGCGGCCAGCGGTGACGATTTTTCCCAGCGCGAAGCGGCTTATGCGAGCGTGGTCGATGAACTTCTGGCAAGCCCGGCAATGGGCGAACGGTGGGCGTCGTTGTGGATTGATTTGGCGCGATACGCCGACACCATGGGATATGAAAAAGATGCTCATCGAGATGCATGGCCCTATCGCGACTGGCTTGTAAAGGCCTTTAATCAGGACATGCCCTACGATGAATTTACGATCGCGCAGCTAGCTGGCGATATGTATTTGGAACAAAATCCTGGCAAGGTCGATCCGAGCGTCTTGATCGCGACGGCATTCAACCGCAATACGCTTACCAATACCGAAGGTGGTACCGACGACGAAGAGTTTCGAGTGAAGGCAGTTATCGATCGAATCAATACCACATGGACCGTTTGGCAAGGTTTTACTCTGGGTTGCGTTCAATGCCACTCCCACCCTTACGACGCTATTGATCACGACGAATATTACAAGGTTATGGCAATCTTTAATGATACGCTCGATTGTGATTTGCCAAACGAATTTCCAACGCTCAAGATTCCTAAAGCTGGCGAAGCAAACGAAGCCATCGAGACACAATTGCAATTGCTTGACGCTCGCAAACATCGCAATCAATTCGGAGTTGAATTAGCTGAAAAAATTTCCTGGCAAACCGGTGCACCGGAGAGTGCACAAGCAACTGAAGGTCGATTGAAGATCGACGGTGATCAAATCCTAACTGACGGAGGAACGTTTCCGGAAGGAGTTGTCTACACGATCGATTTTCAAGTTTCACTTCCAATGCTTAGCGCGATTCGAATCGATTTACTGCCGCTGTCTAACGATCCGACACAATGGCCTGAGCAAGGCGCAGTCATATCGTCGCTAAAAGTCCGAGTTGTGGACAGAGTTGGAGAACCTCAGCAAGTCAAATTGGCGGCCGTGTTTGCTGATGCGCTAACCGAATCAGATGATCCACAAGAAGCGCTCAACGAAAAATCAGCCGGTGTTGGCCCATACCCGAAAATGCATGGCCCGCGGTGGGCCGTCTTTGTCTTTGAAGAAGCGATTGCAATTGGAGATGGTGCCCGAGTTGAGCTGACGATCGATCAAGGTCAATCGACGTCTGGCAGTATCGCCACGCCGCTACGTCGTTTGCAGTGCCACTTCAGTGACGACGTTCGATGGGTAGAATTGATCGGATCGGAAGCCTATAAAAATGCGACTGCGGACATTACAAGATTATCGCAAGCTACCAATTCAATTGACGGTGCGGATTTGCCAGTCATGTTTAATCGTCCGGCAAATCAGGGCAGGCAAACACGGCACTTCATTCGCGGCAATTGGCTTGATAAAGGGGGAGTAATTGCGCCTGGAGTACCAAAACTATTCAGCGTTTCTGGCAATCCACCGGATGTCACAAATCGGCTGCAATTAGCAGAATGGCTTGTCAGTGATGATAATCCTTTGACTGCGCGAGTCTGGGCAAACCGAGTCTGGGAACAGCTTTTTGGAGTTGGTTTGGTTGAAACGCTGGAAGACTTCGGGTCTAGTGGTGCATTGCCGAGTGATTTGGAATTGTTAGATCATTTGGCCTCGCAGCTCAAAACAAATTATCGCTGGAAACTAAAGCCGTTGTTGCGTGAGATTGTTTTGTCGGCAACTTATCGTCAAGATCATAACGCGTCGTTGGCAGAGTATGAAAATGATCGCCAGAATCGATGGCTGACAAGAGGACCGAGGACGCGTTTGTCGGCAGAAATGGTCCGTGATCAGACGCTTGCCGTATCGGGTTTGTTAAGCAAATCGATAGGCGGCCCGCCCGTTAAACCACCACAACCAGAGGGAATCTGGCAATCGG
>JBGSKY010000255.1:0-3897 GCA_041740995.1 Pirellulaceae bacterium | reverse complement strand
GCCAAGATACTTGCAGGAAGTGCACCGAGCTTCTGCTGAAAAATCGGATTCAGTTTTCGTGAAGAGCTTTCGTCGACCGATTTATGATCGCGGAGTGAGCGTCGAGGAGTTTTGCGAGAATCTGTGCCTGACTTATTGCTCCGAAGGCTGTGATGGCCTGTTTCTGCCTGCCGTTGATCACTTGGGAACACGCATTCCAGTGGCTCAGATCGTGCGCACAATTCGCCGGTTTGGCGGCGAGATTCGTTTCATCATGATCGACGCAGCCCAAGCGTTGGGGCACGTTCCGTTGGATGACGATTGTCGAGTGGCTGATTTCCTAGTCGCCGGGACTCACAAGTGGCTGGGAAGTTATTCAACGTTGGGTCTTGGCCTCGCCCCCCAAACAACCAGCTCGCCCGCTATCGAGTTCAGCTTTCAGCAAGCACTTCGTAATACGTTCATTGACGATGGATTGTTAGCCTTTGTCGAACAACTGCGAGATGGTGCAAACATTCAATCCGAGACCGTCAACTTGTGTCCGCTTTTTTCGGCTAGTGGTTCCATTTTAAACTACGTCCGGCCCACACCGGATACCGTGACTGCTCGACGGCGTAATGCTCAGCAGGTGATGCGAATCGCAGAGCAAGTCGGTTGGAACGCCGAATTGCCTGACAGTGAAATGCGGAGCGGCATATTGCTTTTGCAGCTTCCCAAACACAGTCGACAGCTTCCGGCGAGCCAACTCCAACAGGTCTTTGCTGATCAATCAGTATTCCTGACTGCTTACGATCGCGGGTTGATTCGACTCTCTCTGACAACAGAACCACTGAGCTATGAAGCGTTGCTGCTTATCGAGCAAGCACTCACCGCTGCATCTCGTCTAGCCAGACAGCCGTCTGCGTTAATACCCGCACCTACTTGAGCTCATTGGAGTAAACGTGAGTTCACTACCCAGCAATGCACTCGATAGCCTCAATTTCTTCCGCGTGCAATTGAATGTCGAATATCCCCAGGTCTTGCTGCATATGCTGTGCGTCAGTCGTCCCGGTCAGCGGAATCATCCCCACGTCGATGGCAAATCGAAAAATTAGCTGTGCTGGTGAGTAACGGTGAAGCTGAGCGAGAGTCGCCAACTGCTGGCTGGCCAGTACGTTGCGGTTGGCCGTCAACAACGAGAATCCCTGATAGACGAAACCGTTGGTATTGCAAAACGAGCGGACAGCACGATTCCAGCCGCTCGCGGCGAAGCACCGATTTTGCACAAAATGCGGCTTCACCCTGGCGTCCTTGCACAACATCTCAAGTTGATCCAGAGAGACATTGCTCACCCCAAGCAGCCGCGCGCGACCGCTTTCATAGATCTTCTCCATTGCCCGCCAAGCCGCCCAGTCCTCCGCGCCGAGTCCCACACTTCGACTAGGACCATGCAGAAGATACGAATCGATTCGTTCGACGCCCAGGTGCTCCAGTGAACTAGCGAACGACTCCTCAACTTGAGTCGGGATCGACGATGCCGGATTGTAGGGCAGCCGTTGGTCCTGCCCCCGCTGGAAGGTATACTTGGTCTGCACGAACAGGTCGTCACGAGCGATTTGACCACCAGCCATTGCTGCCGCAATCCCGCGTCCCACCGCCGCTTCATCGTAGTGTTTACGCTGATTGGCAGTATCGATGCCGCGAAAACCTTGAGCTATCGCTAGTTGGGTCAGCTCCTCAGTTGTCGCTTCTTTCCAAGCTGTACCGTACAAAAACGGGGGAACTTTGACACCATCAATGGCCCTAATCTGGTCCATGGATTCCCTTTCGTGGCCATACCATTAAAACTTGACTCTTGCTGCGTAGTGGTTCTGTCACCATGGTTATCGCGAATCCATTTCTTGTGATGCCTTCTGTTCCGCTTCGATTCGGCGGCGTTCGGCTTCGAGTTGTTGCTTGAGTACTTCGGGGGTAGGCAATTGCAGTTGGTACTTGGAGACGAATAGGGCATTGTCCATCGCTGCCAACGCGTACTGGACGAGTGCATGATCTTTTTCAGTACACAGCAAGATACCGATAGGTGGATTGTCGCTTTGCTCACGAACATTTTTGTCGAACCAACTGACGTAGGTGTTCAGTTGGCCGATGTTTTCGTGGGTGAAGCCTTCCAGCTTCAAATCGACCAGCACATGGCATTTGAGAATGCGGTGATAGAAGACCAGATCGACGAAGTAGTATGTGTCGCCAATCAGAATCCGTCGCTGCCGTGCTTCGAAGCAGAAGCCTTGACCGAGTTCGAGTAGAAATTCCTGCAACTTGTCCAGCAGTTGGTCTTCGAGATGCGATTCACTCATCACTTCCTGCGGCGTCAGTCCGAGGAATTCGAAGATAAAAGGATCGCGGATAGTCAGTTGTCCGATTGATGAACCTTCGGTACTGGCGTGCGTTTTTTCAGCCAGCTTTTGTTTGTCGATCGAAAGCTCACTGCGTTCGTACAAAAGGCTTGCGATTTGACGCTTCAATTCGCGAACGGACCAGCATCCGCGTATGCATTGATCTTCATAAAACGCCCGCTTCTCAGGTTCTTCGCATCGTAGCAATTCACAGATGTGAGTAAACGACAACGACGAAATGAGTCGTTCACCGGAAATGGCAGTCACTGACTGCCGAATTGCCGATCGCATCGCTAAATCGTGATCAGGCAACAGTTTGGGGGATTTGGCAGTCAGTGACTGCAGAATCTGAGGGTAGCTAATTGCAAAGCTCCGATACCGTCGGAGATCGCGTGATTCGACGCGAGTTAGCCCTAGTTGACTAAGCTTCTTCGACAATTCGTCAATCAGCCGCATTCCGTATTCGGCCCGATCCTTGCCACCCTGCTCATATTCAACGATGTAGAAACCGATGACCCAGCTACGCAAGGTGACCGAAATGTTGATGGCGCGCGAAGCCTGCGACGTAAAATGCTTGTTGGCCGTTTGGATCGCGGTTACAAGCGATTCAAAATCGAGTTCCCGCTTTGCGCTATCGGAGGGGATACTCATGACTGATCCTTTGGTGTTTGGAACGAGGCTATGATTTCAAAAAGTTCGTCAGCCAAGGACTCATCGAACAGACCACCCAAACTGTCGCTGTGCAGCGTAGTGAACGACGGTTCGTAAAGGTCGTCAGTCGTGATAGCGCCAAATTTGGCGATGTGGTTCTGGAGCAGATCTAAGAATTTGATTGGGTCTGACGCCAAGTTCGGATGAGTCAGTCCGCGACTTCGTGCCGCGCAACATTATTATATCAGCAGCTTCGACAGCAAAGCCAGCGTAGTGTCCACCCTTTGGGGCCGGGCAACCCAGTGAGTTCAGAAGCAACTTCTTCGAATAAAGGGAGTGTTGGTGTCAAGTTTGTGCTCGCTTGCACTTATGCACAAGCAGCCGAGTCACTGAAGCGAAACCATCCAACAAACGACAAGTGGAATAACGACCAATTCCGGCAAAAGGCATTGGCGAGTATGCAGGCAGCCTTAGCCGCTGATTATCATCGCCCCGCCGATTTGCGTTATGATCCAGAACTCGCGCCCATCCGTAGTGAGCTGTCAATCGCCGAACTTTGATGCGGTAAGCCGTCAGCAGGACCGTCAACAGATCTCGCACCAACGCTGGATACGACGCTATTTCGATTATCGCACTCAACCTGCGTCAGACCATCGTCAAGCCGCTTGAGTAATGCGATTGTTTTGCACCTCACATGTGATCGTACCGCAACTTCGAACTCCTAACTTCGGCGTACACTTTTCGCTGCTTCTCGGAGCGAACGGGCGGCAGTTAAATCCATACCTATCTCAAGCGCCAAACGAAAGAACTCAGTCCCAGCGCAAGCGGGATCGAGGTCGAAATCTCGCACGCATTTTCGTGCATAACGACGATATTGGTCCAGCACCATACCGGA
>JBGSKY010000254.1:0-86097 GCA_041740995.1 Pirellulaceae bacterium | reverse complement strand
CGTCGGAAACCGCAGGACTAGCATAGCTGTCGTCGCCCAATGGATTTTCAGCAACTTGTTCGTAACTCTCTCCTGATGCAGAAAAGACTGTGCATTGACCGGCTAAATCGGCAATGTAAATCTTCCCATTGCATGCGACCGGTGAGCTGCTAAATCCAGTGCCCAGACGCTTTTTCCACTCTTCCTGTCCGTCGGCGGCTGACCAGCAGTAAGCGATACCATCATCCGTCACAGCGTACAAATAATCATCGACGAGAATCATGGACGGCTCATATACTTTGACTTTATTCGTCCAAAGAATATCACCAGTCGATGATAGCGCCACGGTTTGCTTGTCGGGATAACTGCCCGAAGCAAAAACGCGATTGCCGCCAATGATCGCTGTCCCACAAGTTGTTTGCGATAGACACTTCGTCTCCCAGTTTTTCTCGCCAGTGGCTGGGTCGTAGCTTGTCATGTGATCGCCGCCAGAAATTAACAGTTGCGATTTCCCATCAAGGCTACCAATGCTCGGCGATGAATATGAATTTGCAAATCCGCGATCGATTCGCCAAGCGATTTTTCCGGTCGCCGCATCTAACGCGACCAAATAACCGCCGCCGCGATTGTCTGCAGTCACAATAACGAACGAGCGATAGAGGATCGGTGAGGGCGCATACCCGAACACCGAATCGAAGGCTCCGATGTCTTCTTGCCAGATCTTCTCACCACGGTTGTTGACGGCCGAAACGATAATCCGCCCACTGTTAAAAAACGCGATGTAGAAATTGCTGCCGTCACTCGCAACGGTACTGTTGGCGTTCGATGATTTTGGATGCAGTTCTGTCGCGGTGCTATTTTTTTCATGCAGCGTCGTAGACCAAAGCTGTTTGCCGGTTTCGCGGTCATAGGCCAACATGACTTGATCCTGTTCTTTGTTCACGGCAGAGGCGAGGACAATTTGACCGCCAACGACAATGGGACTGCTGTGGCCGCGGCCGGGCACATTAACTTGCCATTTAAAGTCGTCGCTGGTCCATTGCAACGGCAAGTCTTGTGACGGGACGATTCCGTCTTCCGTCGGACCACGCCATGCAGCCCAATCGTTCACAGCGGGAAGCGAAAGCGAATCGCTGACTTCGACGCCGCTGTCCGAAAGCGAAACCGCGTCGATCGGTGTTCGTGACTTGCATCCAAAACCAAATAACAAGATCAAGCACAGGTGAAGCGAAAATCTCTTCATCATCGTTCTTTCAATCGGAAATCAAAACGCTGGCCAACGCCATCAATAAGCTTGAGCGTCACGATGCCGGAATACAAGCCTAACGAAATACCCGTCTTCGGTCGAGGTAATCGGATATTCTAGCGAGTGTTTTTCATGATCATAACGTTTATGTAACTTCGGCTAGTAGACTTCCGCAGCTAATTGTTTGGCGTAAAAGTAACCTTGCCAGTCTTAGCTAAGATTTTGCACCGGCAAGTTTAGACAAGCCAAGCCAAGTTCTGGCCTACAGCCAATCAGCAGAGCATATTGTGCTCGCCAGGCAAGCCAAAATGGTGACTACATTTAGCGTCACCAAAGCTTTCAGCCATTCAAGATTGGAGCGAATGCGCTCCGTGCCTGACCGAATTGTTCTCCGGTGCTAGGACGCCAAAATTTCGGTAGAAGCAGTCGATTAATCGCTACTGCGATTAGTGTCTCCGATACAAATACAGGAGACCATTGGATTTTGCGACCGCAAAATTTGAGAGACAAAGCTATTGCTAAAACCGTCTCCGGGAGAGATCTTGGCACGCCTATGTAAGCCAGGAAAAGTCCTGACCTACGTGAATATTAAGCTGCGAGGTGGCAGTTCTAGTTTGCTAGGACTTCGCTTTCAAAGCCTTCAGCTTCTAGCGCTTTCATAGCCTTTGCAGCATCAAAATTACCGGTGGTTGCAATGTAGACAACTGGGTTATCAATGGTGTCGGCGCTCTTTTGAGCAGCCAAGGTGACTTCCGAAACGCCAGCTTCCGACTCAAGTGTTTCTTTTACCTTTGGGTAGCAGCCGTATGGGCAATGCATTGAAACCTTCATCGAAACCAATTGAACACTCTTATCAACCGTTCCCATCGAAGCACCAGTGCTGCCGCTGCCCATTTCCATTGCAGGCTCGCTGGTCATCGGAGTTGTTTCTTCAGCCGCAGGTGGGTTGCACCCAACAAAAGCAGCCGAAAGACCAAGCAACATAAAGCCGAAAATTCGCATCGCAGTTAACTCTCTTAAAATCAAAAAACTCGCGAACACAAAAGCCGCGATTACCAGGAAAACGACCGTATGAGTATAGCGTTACGATATGCAAATGAACAAGCAATTAGCGAGTCTCAATCGAAAAAAGACAGGCTTTTTGCCGTAGATCTTAGCGAATCCGCCTAAACGCTACACTTTACTGTGAGCTGCATCACATAGCCGCAAGTCGCTCAGTCTGCGGTTGATCCGTGTCGATCAGCGGAGATGAAGCAGTTGACGCCGGCCCTCAAAGCGCTGAATGTATAATTCAATCAATTCGCCAACGGAATTGATCTCAAAGATATCGTCAAGATTTTGCGGCAGCGTCTGTCGGATTTGGTCAACAACGCTGATTAGGCTTTCATCTAGATCGACGATGTCGCCAAGCTTTTTTTCGTCGACAACTCGGTCCGCAAACCAACCGCTGTAGCCCTCATAAGCCGCAAGAGTTTTCTGCTGCGCTAAATCGAGCTCGCCGTTTAGTCGATCCGCGATTTGTAAAATGTCAAACCGATTTTGGTCTTTGAGAAGCTTCATTCGTTTGAGCAAATCAGCTTTGCACTCGCCTAAGCGTTGCGCCAACAGCGATCGCAGTTCGCGGTCTTGGTCACGCCGCTTCTCAGCCGCAGCGTAACCTCCGTAGCCAGGAAATTTTGCCGCAATGGAATCAATTGTCGATCGAATCGATGGCGTGTTCATAATTAGATGGCTTCAATTCAATAACGAAGAGAAATGGCTTGGCGTTGCAACAATTGTTCAGCCGTAAGAATAATCGAATTTGCCGGAACTTGCATCAGCAACGCAGCTTGACCGAACACGAGTGAAACCGCCAAAATGATCGTGAGCTGCTGCGGTTTGAATTGCCTATTTGACCGAGTTTCTTTGTCCTAAAACTGATTCGTCTTAAAAGTAAATGTTACATCTTCAAAGTTCAACGCAACAGCATTGGCTCGCCCAGGTCGACGAGGATTTGCCAGCGATCCTGATCGATCATGCCCATTGCGAACACAAAGCCGCCGCTACTGCCATGAGTCTGCTGGGATGCTATATTTGCAATGCCGAATTGACGGAGCAGATGACCATCATTGTACAAGAGGAACTAGAACATTTTCACCAAGTCCTTGCCTTGCTGGCCGAGCGAAACATTACCTTCAAGTTGCAAAAACCAGGCAACTATGGCAAGGACCTTAACCTCTTGGTCCGCAAAAATGACCCAGAGCGGGCCGTCGATCGATTGCTGATCGGAGGATTGATCGAAGCTCGGTCGTGCGAGCGATTTTCGCTGCTGGCCGAACATGTGCAAGACAAAGGCTTGGCAACTTTCTACGCGAGTCTGTTCGAATCAGAAGCCAGACATCACACAACTTATGTGAAACTTGCCAAGCATTTTCAAAGCGCAAGCGTTGTCAAAGCGCGGTTGGCCGAGCTCTCATTGGCCGAGTCGAAGATTATTGACGCGGGCTGTCCATTGCCGCGAATGCATTCCTAATCGCTACATTGTCAGCCACAAAATGACTCCTGTTGGCCTGCGACTTATCGAAGTCGGCCAAGCTTGATATACTGCACTGGCAAATCAAAACGCCTTCCAAAATTGTGCCAATCAAATAGTTTAAATAAACAATAATGATCGAAGTCAAAGTGCCAGCCGTTGGCGAAAGTATTTCCGAGGTTCAAGTCAGCTCGTGGCTAAAAAAGGAAGGCGATTGGGTCGCCAGCGGGACTGAAATTGTCGAGCTTGAAACTGAAAAGGCCTCGGTTCAAATCCCAGCTCCCGTCGCGGGCTACATCCGCAAAATTGTGAAGCAGACCGAAGAGTTCGCTAACGTGGGTGACTTGTTGTGCGAAATGGAAGAGGCGCAAAGTGACGCAGCAAACGGCAGCACAAGCGATAAGAATGATGGGGCCGCAGCGCCATCGCAAACGGCCAGCAGCAGTTCGACTGACCAACGCGTGATGCCAGCCGCCGCACGAATGATGGGCGACCACAAAATCTCGCCAGACCAAGTAAGTGGAACTGGCCCCGGCGGCCGAGTTTTGAAAGAAGACGTCGCTCGACACATCGATCAACCCAAAGCGCCGGCGCCACAACGGCCAGCCACCCCGCCAGTGCTTGAAGTGCCAGCCAAAACAGCTTCGAAAACGTCGCTTTCGTTCGGCGGGTCTGAGAGAACCGAACGAAAGGAAGAAAGCAAGCCGATGAGCATGATTCGGCGGACTATCGCGACGCGGTTAGTCGAGGCCCAACACAATGCTGCATTGCTGACCACCTTCAATGAAATTGACATGCAACCAGTCATGTCATTGCGAACGAAGTATCGCGATGCGTTTGTCGAAAAGCACGGCGTGAAACTTGGTTTCATGTCATTCTTCAGCAAAGCGGCCTGTGAAGCACTTCAACGTTTTCCGAATGTCAACGCTGAGATCCGTGGCAACCATGTTATCTATCGCAATTACTGTGATATCGGAATTGCAATTGGTGGCGGTAAGGGGTTGCTCGTACCCGTTTTGCGAAACGTGGAAAATATGTCGTTTGCTGTAGTCGAACGATCTATTGGCGAATATTCAAAAATGGCGATGGAAAACAAGGTTTCACCGTCTGATCTGGAAGGTGGCACATTTACGATCAGCAACGGGGGCATTTACGGTTCGCTGCTTTCAACGCCGATCGTCAACCCGCCGCAGAGTGCAATTCTCGGTTTGCACGCCATCCAAGAGCGACCTATTGCGGTCAATGGACAAGTCGTAATTCGTCCAATGATGTACGTCGCGCTGACCTATGACCATCGCATTATCGATGGACGCGAAGCGGTTACTTTCCTGCGAACCATCAAAGAAATTATCGAAGATCCGACACGATTGTTCTTGGAGATCTAATATTCGCTTGCAATTTAGAGCCTATCCGAAAAGGGGTCTGACCCTCTCCGTTCCTCCAAAGGATCAGACACCTTTTCGGATAGGTTCTTAATCATTACTTTTGCCAGGACAGGTCCTGGCGTACCGCATTAGGCAAACGTTGGTTTACTGGTAAGATTTCTCGAAACGGGTTTGCTCTTCGGTCAAAGCTTGCAGTTCCCCTTTTGTTTCAGCGAGTTGTCCACTGGTCTGATCGAGTTGCGATTTGATCTGTCCCAGCGTTTCTTGTTTCGCTGATAAGGCCTGCTCCGATTGAGCTTTCTTTGCCGCAAGTGCATCCATTTGTTCTTGCAGCTTTGTGAGCTCCAATGAGTCGGCAGACATTTGTGTCGTTATTTGGTCAGCGTCATTCTGTAACTTTTGTTTCGCCTTTTCCAGCGATTCGACCGAGCTTTGTAAGTCAGTTTGAGTCGAAACCAGTTGTTCCTTCTGTTTTCGAATTCGCTCGAATTGGCCTTGTAATAAAGCTATGTTTGCATCGGCGGTCGCGATCGATTGTTCTAGCGCTGCAATCGCTGTTTCGATCGTCGACTTGGCTTGCTTTTGAGCATCGACCGCTGCTTTCATTGAGTTGGCTTGCGCAATTAGTTGCGTCTGCTTGTTGGTCAACAAGTCATGCTCAACTTTCGCGACGGCAATCGCATTTCTTTCGGCTTGAAGGCTTTCGCGCAACGTATTTAACTGCGATTGGGAAGCTGTAATTTCTTGCATCTTGCCATCAAGTTGCGCACCGATCGTGTCGACCGAAGCCTTGGCCGCATGCTCGCTTTCTTGAATCTTTTGCAGTTCTGCCGACAGTTCTGGCGTCGCTTGTTCCTCACCCTTTGCATTGGTTGTCAGATCTGCCAACTGCTTTTGCACAGTTTCGTGCAACGCTTTGGATTTCACGAACATATCGCTGAGTTCTAGTTGTTGCGAAAACTTCTGCTCAATTTGCTCATTACTCTGTGCTATCTGCTGCTGAATAGATGGTAACTTTGTTTCTCTGGACGCGATACTTTGTTCGATCGCTGCGCGTTGTTGGGCGAGTGAATCAGCTTGAACGGTCGACTGTTCAAGCGCTTGTTCCAGTGCACCCAGACCGCTGAATTGCTCTAGTTCTGCCCGCTTGGCGGAACTCGATTTGTCGAGCGCCTCGCGTTCCGCTTGTGCCGAGGCGATCTGCATTTGTAAAGTTGGTGGATTCGCCTTCAGCTGAAACTCGATTTCCGGTTTTTCTCGTTTCCAACATCGAACGTTCCCAAGCCAATCGCCAGCAGCAACTTCGGTCCCATCCACGCTCAAGGCTACTTCCATTCCCGATTCGGCAAGCTGAGGCATTTGTCCAAGCGAATTCCCGTTTCCGTCCCAAATCTTGACCTGTTGATCGCGACCGGTCGAAGCCAGCATGCCATTATTGCAAACGTCAATCGCGGTTACGCCGCCGCCGTGCGCGTCCCAAGATTTGATCAATCCACCATTGTTCATGTCCCACATTTTGATCGAATTGTCCATCGAACCGCTGTAAAGGACGAACGAGTCGGGACGCCAATCCAACGATCGCACATCAGCTTTGTGACCTACCAAGTCCAAATACAATCGTCCGGTATCAGTTTCCCAAACGATCAATCCATTGCTGCGATCCCCACTTGCAATCAACAAACCATCGGGACTGAAACGCAGGGCATAAATCCAGTCGGTATGCTTTTTTAGCTCATGAATCAGGCTGCCCGTCGCAGTATCGTAAATCCGCACGACTCGCTGTGGCCCGGCAATAGCGATCTTGCTGTTGTCATCGCTGATATCGGACGCAAGAACAATGTCCAATTCGTCGCCAACCGTGGTAATTCGTTTGCCTGTTGTTACGTCATACAGCGTCGCAACACCTTGCTTGGAATGCTGGCCTCCGCCAACGAGCATCAGTTGCCCGTCGCGGCTGAACGTAATTGACTCCGGTTCACCTTCTGGAAAGGGAATAATTCCCAGCAGGTTACCGGACTGCGAATGGTAAAGCGAAACTTGCATTTGTCCGCCGACTGCAATCAATGGCGACCACGGCGAAGCGGCCATCGCGGAAATGGCCGCCGCACGCTCTGTATAGCGCGGCGACTGCGTCAGAAGGTCGATTGGCATTGGCAATGGTCCATCGGGACGCCCTGAAGCGCCCAACGATACCGAAGCGACTTGCACTTTCTTTTTCTTGATTTCCGAGCCACTGTTTTCCGGCATTCCTTGATCGATCCAAGTTTTGACTAAATCAACTTTGGCAGCGTCGATTTTGTCTTCGTCGGGCGGCATTGTCGGCTGTTCATCGTGACTCATAAGACGCCACAAACGCGACGCTGAAGCATCGCCGCTGACTAAAGAAGCTCCGCCGGAGCCACCAGCTAACGACGATCCAAATGACTCCAATGAAAGGCCACTGCTCTTGTCGCCCTCGCTGTGACAAGCAACACAATGCTCGCGAAAGATCGGCTTGATGTGGTCTTCATAGTTAACCATCGCTTCGTCAGCGATGGCCAGCGGTCCAATCGCGACGAGGAACGACAAGGATGCGAGTTTCAAATTAACCTGGATCTTCATATCTTAAAAATTGAAGCTAAAACTTCGCCAGTCGGAGAAAAAAACGTATTCAAATCGGACGTTTTCGTCATAACGGAAATTGTGAAGACGCCCGTTTCCAAATAATCAATGGTTAAACAAAAACTCACGCGAGTTTAAGGTCGCCCAAAATAAATCTTCCAATCCGACGACTCGATTAGGTGCGTCAGAAACAACTTTTTTCAACCGTTCCAATTCGTCGGCAGTAGGCTTGCGGGTAAAACAGCGAATATAAATCTGTTCGATAACCTGATCATCATTCAATCCGCTATCAATCCAAGTGTTGATAAGCTTGCCTTGCGAAATTTTGCCGGAAACACTGTTCCCATTGATTAGGTGTAAGGCTTGTGAGAGCGATGGGTCTGTGCTTGCTTCGCATTCGCAAACCGTCGTTCGAGGGGAGCGTCCAAAGGTCGTCAAAAAATAGTTGCTGGTCGAACCATCCGCGATTTGCGTTGCTTTGGCGCCAAGCGGCAATCCGCGAAATTTTTCCTTTGTGTTGGTTGCCGAACAAATGCAATCTAACAACGATTCAGCCGGAATTCTTCGTGGTAAAGCGTGTGAGTAGTTTCGCAAATCGTCGGCATTGTCAACACTTGGCATCGTGCTGCGTTGATAAGTGTCCGAATTACAAATGTCGCGAACAAGCTGTTTGAAGTCGTATTTGTACGAGCGAAGCTTGGCAGCAAGTTCGTCAAGCAATTCGGGGTTGGACGCTGGATTGGAGACGCGAAAATCATCAACTGGTTCGACGATGCCGGCACCGGTGAAGTGAGCCCAAACTCGGTTGGCGATACTCAGCGAGAAATAAGGGTTCTCGTCGCTGGTGAGCCATTTGGCAAGCACTTCGCGGCGATCTTGTCCGGGACCAACCGTAGGAGTCGCCCCGCCAAGGAACTTAGGCTTTACCACTTGATCGCCCACTGGATGTTTGGTCTCGCCGCCATTGCTATTAAAGACGACGTTCTGGCGATAGTCTTCGCCCTGCTTGCGACCGATCTGTGCAAAGAAGGCAACAAAGCCGTAGTAGTCATCCATCGTCCAACGATCAAACGGATGGTTGTGGCATTGAGCACATTGTGTTCGGATGCCCATGAATACCTGGGCTGTATTCTCCGACAGCTTCAAGCGATCGCGTTCAACTTCGAAAAAGTTTGTCGCTGGATTGTCAAACACACCGCCACTACTGGTCAGCATATCCTGAACAATTTGGTCGATAGGTACTTCTTCGGCGATCTTATTGGTCAGCCATTTGTTGTAAAGAAAAGCTGCTTTGTAGCTGACATCATTGGAGCTTTTGATCATCAGAATTTGCGCCCATTTGCTGGCCCAAATTTCGCTGAATTCTTTTCTCGACAACAAGACGTCGATCAGTTCGCTGCGTTTGTTTTCAGATTGATCAGCAAGAAAACTATCCACAACGGCGGGATCAGGAAGAAGTCCGACGATATCGATATAGCAACGTCGCAAAAATTCCTCATCGGTGCAAAGCTTGCTTGCTGAGATCCTAAGTTTTCCAAGCTTGTTTGCAACGTGCTGGTCGATGTAGTTTTTTGGAGATGTTATTGGCTCATACGTCAACGAAGCAGGCAGAGTCAGAACCTGTGAACCAACGGTATGTACATCAAAGCGAGCCATAACGAACGCTTCACCGCGAACGCCAGCCTCTATAGTTCCGCGTGCGTCAACGGCAGCGGAGCGATCATTGTTCGTCCCAAATGTCGCCAAATCTGTCAAATCACGGGTAAGTCCATTTGAGTACGTTGCGACGGCAACCAAAGGCTGCTTTTGATTTTCACCTTCAAGTACGATCTGCTTGGGATACAAGTCGACTTTGGTAACGGTCGGCAATTCTCCAGTGTCGACCATGGCACCGTCAACGAGCCACTTAAGAAGTGTTTGATAATGGTCCGAACCGACTTCAATTTTTTTACCGCCGGTGTGTGGTACAGAGCCGGTTGCCTTGAGTAGCAGCAGGCTGTTTTCCGGAATGGCAAGATTGATTCTTCGCACGCCAATCTCGCGGGTGATCCGTTCATAGTCGCCTCGTGGATCGTAACCGAATAGACTAATGCGAAAGCCATCTTTCCCGCGAGCTGCGCCATGGCAGCTGCCCGTATTGCAACCGGCCTTGGTTAAAATTGGAACAATGTCGTTTACAAAGCTGACTGAGGGCACCGAATTGCAGTCAGCGATTTCGAGTTTCGCGTTGGCAGCCAGCCCATGCCAGTTGGCATGCAACATGGTCGAGCCATCTTTCAGCGGCTTAACAACTGCATCTTTTAGTTCAAACAATTCGTCTGCGTCGGCATCCCAGCGAACTTCGTCGGTGATGTTTCGAGTGATCCCATCGCTGCGAGTTGCAACGGCGATGACATGTTGGATATCTGTCTTTCCTGTCAGCAAAATGCTTGGCGGGTAAATTTGTATCGACTGCCATTTGCCTTGATCGGTCGGCTGTTCAGCTTTAATCGTGGACTGAACACTCAGTCCAATCGACAAACTTAAACAACCCAATAGTGTAAATGCCGAGCGAGCAAAAAGATTTCTTTGGAGCATGTTTTTAATCCTTAATTCGATTCTCGCATCGCGCGAAGCTGTTCTAAGCGAGTCAACACTTTCGGAGCGGCTGGCTCCGGTGAAGCAGTTGGTGCGGGGGCCGCTGGGGCAGCGACTAGAGGGACGTCAATTTGGACTTCACCAGTCCCATTGGTTTGTGTGATCACTCCAGCATCGCTGGTGATTGTGCCACGACAGTTGAGCGTTTTGAAACTTCCTGGTTTGGCATCAGCTGGAACGTTCAATCGATAGACAACTTGTTCAGCGGTCGGATCGAAAACTACTTTGGACGCATCGCAAGTCGTGCCAGGAGGCAAGCCAACTAATTCGATTTCAGTTGTGCCTTCAAGAACGCGTTTTTGTTTGACGCCTACTAGAACATCGATCGGCTTGCCGACCTCCCCCATCGCTTTGTTAAAAGCAAAATCAAAGATTCGATCAGCGATTTCAATCGTAAATGGCTCGGATGAAAGCTTGATATCGCCGCGATCAATTGATGTCCAGGCCAACAAGCTCATTGCCCAAACACCGAGCGTTGCGTTGCCGTTGGCAGTGATTGGGATTTCAGTCTCGGTTACATCCTTCTCGATTCGGATCGAACCATTGGCGGACATGCCAGGTGTGTTGTAAACCAATCGCAGTCGTACTTGACCATCGAATCCTTCTTTCCGGTGAAGCTTGACTTTCAGGTTCATCGTTCCATCGCGAACTAGCGGCACGCCAGGCTGGATGACTTCGATATCGAACGGTGCAGCCTCCGTTGCGGCCACCGCAACTTGATTACAGTCAAAGCCCCAAACGTCCACATTGTTTTGTGCACGGATAAGTTGCGTACGCTGACGTAGCGGTCCGGTAATCGAAGTATCGCCTTGCGTGATTACTGTCCTGATCGATGCCAAAGTCGCACTTAAAGCAGTATCTGACGAACTGCGAATGACTATTGGAACGCTAGAACGATCGGCGGGACAAAGGACTGCTTCAGCCGACAAACCTGCTGGCAGCCCTTCCAAATTGACCATTGCGTCGCCACCAATGTTGCGGCGATTCACCTTCACTTCGATTGCTGTTCGGGCACCTTGCGGAACTACAATTTGTTGAGACTGATAACGACTCTGTTCCGCAATATCGGTTTGCACAGAGGGTGATTTGGCATTTAGTTCAACTCGATAAACGAAGTCGATGCCACCGCGGCCCAAATGATCACGGACTCGAATCGCGTAGTCACCGTCCTCAGGAGCCTTGAAGTCGAGAAACGAATCGGGGCCTTTGTTATCGTCGTTGCCTGCCAGATGATTGCCATTGAGCTTGAAGATATTCAACACCGTATCGGCTGGCGATCGTACGGCTGAACGGGTAACAGACTGAATTTCAAAACGTTGGTCTTTCTTTGCAGAGAATGCAAAAAAGTCTTCGTCATTTTCCTCTTGAAGAACTCCTTGAAAGGCGGCGGGAATCACCGACACCGGCGCGACCGATTTCATGTCGCCGTTTGGCTCGGCTTCGACATAGTTTTCAAGCTCTACAACGCGAAGATAGTTCGGTGACGGGGACTGCACACCGTTGCGATTTGACCAAACTGAAAAACTCTCGGTCGGAGAATCGGGCAATTGAAATTCTTCTTGCCAGCTATTGCCTAGATCATCAATCAACGTTGCTTGGAGCAATTCACCAGGCTTGCCGCCAGCGGGAATCATCGTAACTGGACGCGTTTGATTGCTGACATGCAAACGATACAAGCAGTCGTCGTTTCCGCCGTAAGAGCTTTCGCGTACTTCGATGATATATCGCCCAGCTTGTAGTGCTTGGAACGAGCATAAGCAGTCTTGACGCAAGAGGGTCGCATCGTCGTTGCTGGCTACTTCGAAACGATTAGCGTCCAAAATGGCCAGCGATGGATCGAAGAAATTTTGATCGGACGCGTGTCGCAAACCCTCAAGTTCAACACTCAGCGTTTGACCCGCTTCAAGTTCCACGGCGAAATAATCGACATCTTCATTGCGGACCGTGCCATCGATCGTCTGTTGTAACTCGATAACTTGTGGAGATTCGAAGTCGCTGTTGGGTTCGACTTCTACTACGCTGGGAAACTTGTTGACGCCTAACAGCCGCATGTTAGACAGGCCGGTTTTTGAGATCAATCGGAAGGCGTACAAATCGTTGTTCAAACTCGGATCAGCCGCCACTTCGAAAGTAATGTTTTTATCATCAGTGACTTTGAATTCGGATGCCTTCAGCCGCTGATCATAGAAGAGAATCCCTGTCACATCCGAAAGTCGCTCGCCGATCAGCGAAATAGATCTCGATTGTCCGGACGATAGTCCAGCGGGTGTGATGCGCCGAATATGTGGTTCGGCGGCTCGAACGTTTGATGCCGTCATCAGAAAAGAGCAAACGATAATTCCGATGCATTTGGTGGATGCGAGAAGGATCGCTGAGCAGGATTTGCTGTGTGAATTCATGAGCGGTTGGGTGGGATTTATGAGGCGGGGTGCAGCAGGAAAAGTTGCATTGCCAAATACCTTTGGCGATGCGAGTTTGGCTGATTCGAAATGCTAGGCAAGAATTTCGTTAAGAACGCGCCCACCATCACAGATTTCGATCGGACGATCGCCAGGCGCCATCAACTCTTTGTCAGCCACAATGCCTAACAAGTGGTACATCGTCGTCGCTAAGTCGGCTGGTCCAACCGGGCTGTGGTCTGGTTCCGTCGCAGTCGAATCAGAAGCACCATGAATTAGGCCGCGTTTGATGCCCCCGCCAGCCAACATGACGCTGAAAACTTTGGGCCAATGATCTCGTCCAGCATCGGGATTTATTTTTGGCGTGCGACCAAATTCGCTGCTGACCATAACGAGTGTTCGTTCAAGCAATCCACGGCTATCGAGATCTTCGAGCAACGCGGCCAGCGCTTGATCTAGTGCTGGCATGTTATTGCGGAAGTTCTGCGTAATCTGAGCATGATGATCCCAGCCAGAGTAAGTCATGGTGACGAAGCGAACACCGGCTTCCACCAATCGTCGCGAGAGCAGCAGTCTTTGACCGGCTTCATTGCGACCGTACTTGTCTCGCAAGCCAGCGTCTTCTGCATCAATGTTAAACGCTTCCCTAGCCTTGTCACTGCTGATCAAGCTGTATGCTCGATCATAAAACGAGTCCATCGCGACAACCGAATCGCTGCTTTGGCGATCTGCAAAGTACTGGTTGACTTGCTCCAACGCTTCGCGTCTCCGCTTGAAACGATCAAAATCGACGCCGCCAGCCAAGTTTAAATCTTGGACTTTGAAACCATCCCGAGCCGGATCGGCACCCAATGCGAAGGGGCCGTAAGACGAGCTGAGATAGCCACTGCTGGCGAATTCATTCGGCACATTCGGAATTGAAACGTAAGGTGGCAAATTGTTTCGGGGGCCATACTCATGCGAAACGACCGAGCCAAAGCTGGGGAAAACCAAAGCTGGCGAAGGTTTGTAGCCAGTAAACATGTTGTGGACGCCACGTTCATGGGCCGCCTCGCCGTGCGTCATCGATCGAATGACCGTGAAACGATCAGCCAGCCCCGCCAGACGCTGCATGGTCTCGCCAAAGATCTCGCCGTTGTTGGTCCTGACGGTCCCCATTTCGCCGCGGTATTCGATTGGGCTGTAAGGCTTGGGATCAAAAGACTCTTGCTGGGCCATTCCGCCAGGCAAGAAAATATGGATGACGCTGTCGGCTTTTGGCTCGATGAAATCGTAGTGTTTTTGTTCAGCTTGAACTTGCTTCATACGCAAGAAATCGCCAAGCGATAAACCGACAGCGCCGAGGGCACCAACAGAGAGAAAACCACGGCGAGCAAAGACGTTACCCGAGCACTTCATCGGCTTGGTACCTTAATTGAGGCGGGAAAATGAGGCGGGGGATCGGCGGGCGATTGTCAGCTCCGTTTGCTAGGCAACCTCCAACCGGCTGGCCATTATAAGCGGAACCAACGCGGAAATGTACCTGGTTTGTTGCCTTCCGCGGCACTTTATTGGCAACAGGCAGGTGCTGAGCTATTCGGAAGTGATGTTTTTCCTGAGAATCTGTCGATTTTTGGTCCTGAGTTCGATTGCTACCAACAAAATTTGGCGTCTTAGTTGTTCGCTGTCTTCTTGTAATTCCTCTTGGAATTTCACCTGATATTTGCTATCACCCCGACGAGGTTGCCATAATTTCTTCAGAAGTTTTGGCGTTTCTGGTCCATTGTCCATTCCGGCATCTGATCCCATTTTCAAGCCGAGATCCTTTTCATGCGCGACCTCAAGAATAAACTGACGCTGGTCACTGGCGGTGCGAGCGGCATCGGTCGCGCGATTGCCTTGGGACTTGCGAACGAAGGCGCACACGTTTTTTTGGTCGACATCGACGCCGAAAAGAATGCAAAAACGGCGGCCGAAATTCAAGCTCTCGGAGTCCAATGTGTATCGCGGACTTGCGACGTTAGCGATCCGGCGCAGATTGCAACGGTTGTTGACGAAGTCCTCAGCCAGTGGGGAGCACTAGACATTTTGGTCAATAATGCTGGCGTGCTTTATTATGGTGCGACAGATTTAATGACGGATCAGCAATGGCAACGCTTGTTGAAAGTCAATGTGAATGCACCATTTGAATTCACGCGTCTACTTCTGCCAACATTTTTAAAACAACCCGAAGCGCATATTTTAAACGTGGCCAGCATGTACGGTTTGTTCGCGACAAATCGCTGTACCGCATATCACTTGAGTAAATACGCAATGGTCGGCTTTGGCGAGTCGCTGCGTGCTGAATATGGAAGATCAACGTTGGGAGTTACCACGCTGTGCCCTGGCTTTGTACAGACGAACTTATTTACGTCGATGATAAATTCCGACGGTAGCGGACGAATGCGCAAGCCGCCAAATTGGGTTTGTAGTTCGCCTGAAACTATTGCTAAGCGAGCGATTAATGGCATCAAACGCGATCGTCGACTTGTTCTGGTTTCGCCTCTAGCGCATCTGATCGTGAATTTGCAGCGATTGGTACCGGGGCTTTCCGACATGCTTTATCGCGTTGGTCGGCGCAAAAAGTTTCGGCAGAAAGCCGCGCAGCTCGCCGCTGAATCACAGCATCGCGGAAGCTTCGAATCTCACTCCGCTAAGGCAGCTTGATTATGCTCGCACAATCTCAACCAGACGTCTGTATTGTAGGCGCCGGATGCAGTGGATTTACCGCGGCGAAAATACTTCATGAGCGCGGCATTGCGTTTGATTGTTTTGAACAAGGTTCCAACATCGGTGGATTGTGGCGTTATGAAAATGACAGTGGGACATCGGCTGCCTATAAATCGCTGCACATCAACACGTCACGCGACAAGATGGCATTTTCTGATTTTCCAATGCCACGCGATTACCCAGATTTTCCTCATCATTCATTAATAATCCGGTATTTCGAAAGCTATGTCGATCATTTTGGATTCCGTTCCAAAATTACGTTCCAAACAAGTGTGATATCGATACAACCGCGAGACAACGGAACCTATGACGTTACAACCCGGGCCAGATCAGGCGACATAAGAACGAAAAATTATCGCAGCGTGCTGGTTGCCAATGGCCATCATTGGAAACCCAGAACGCCGGATTTTCCCGGAGATTTTTCCGGCTCCAGCTTGCATTCACACGATTACCGCGAACCGTCTTCGATGGTCGGCAAACGCGTGTTAGTTATAGGAATCGGTAATTCGGGGTGCGACATTGCGTGCGAGGTTTCGCGCGTAGCTGAGCGGACCTACCTCTCCACTCGCAGTGGCGCGCATATCATCCCAAAGTACATTTTCGGAAAGCCGTTAGACAAAATCGCACCGGTATGGTTTTGGAAACATCTGCCATTCCCTATCTTCCAAAGAATTTTTGCTGCCGCACTCCGTCTATCACGGGGTCGGCTTTCACGCTTCGGCCTTCCCACGCCACAACATAAGATATTGCAAGAGCATCCAACCATCTCTAACGACTTGTTGAACCTACTGGGACACGGAAAGATTTCTATCAAGCCAAATGTTTCGCGATTCGCTGATCGCGTAGTGCATTTCGCCGATGGGAGCGAAGAAGAGATTGATCAAGTCGTTTATGCAACTGGCTATCAAATTGCGTTTCCATTTCTCGCACCAGAAATTCTTGATACTCAAGCGAACCGAGTTGGCTTATACAAACATGTCGTACATACAGATCTGACAAATCTGTATTTCATTGGACTGATTCAACCTTGGGGAGCAATCATGCCGTTGGCAGAGCAGCAGGCCGAATGGGCCGCTGACTTAATAGAAAACAAGTGTTGCCTTCCTTCACCCGACGCCATGCGAAAAGATATTGATCTGCAACGAAATAAAATGCAGCGCAGATATGTCTCTGCTCCCCGTCACACAATTCAAGTCGATTTCTACTCATACTTGGAACAGATCGAACGCGAACGAAAACGCAAGTCTAACGTTCTCGTGCAAAAGAAAAGTCAGCCGATAAACGCGAGCCAACGAAAGGCCGCGTAATTGCTCATTCGGCAAAACGCAGACGTTTTGGCACAGGCAGAAGTGTCAGGACCGGTCCCGACCTGTCCCATGAGTTGAAGCCGGACCAATCCCGACGTTAAATGCTCAATGGTTGCTGGATTTTGGCCGTTTGTTCTGCGGAAACACAAAGAATGCCGAAAAAGGGCAGCTTTTCGAGGACATACAACTGAACTCCACCATAATCTCGACTAGCAAAAAGCTGTTCTACCGGCAATAAAAACGCCTTACGCGAACTTGGTGCTTTGTTTGGATGTGCGAACCGACATGATTCTAGTGATCGATAACTACGATTCCTTCACCTACAATCTGGTCCAGCGGCTGGGCGAAATCGATGGCACCATTGATATCAGGGTCTTTCGAAACGATGAAATTAGTCTCGCCGCGATTCGCGAATTGAAACCAAGTCGCATTTTGATATCACCAGGACCTTGTACGCCCAATGAAGCGGGCGTCAGTGTCGATGTGGTCCGCGAATTTGCACCGACTGTTCCAACGCTTGGCGTCTGTCTGGGCCATCAATCGATTGGCCAATGTTTGGGCGGTAAAATCGTTCGCGCACCAAAACTAATGCACGGTAAAACTGACCGGATTTTTCACGATAACCAAGGGTTTTTTAAAAATCTGGCGAACCCTTTTGTTGCCACCCGCTATCATTCGCTAGTCATCGAGCCTCAAAGTCTTCCGGATTGTTTGGAAGTTTCCGCCTGGGTCGACGATAAAGAGCATGGGCGACAAATTATGGGTGTTCGGCACAAATCGTGGCCTCTCGAAGGATGGCAGTTTCATCCGGAAAGTTTTCTAACTGAACCGGGGACGGAATTGCTAAAACGCTTTTTGGAATGGAAAATGCCCTCGACTGCCGTCGCTAGTTAATCAGAATAAAAATTCGTCTTTTCTTAATTCCTCGTTGCTTTTGAATTTCACGAATGATTTGTGTAACCATCGCGCGGACGCGTCATAAAACTACGGTTCAAGAGCATCAGCGCTTGGCGGACGAGGGCGCGGAGCTAGCCGAGATTCGGCTGGACTACATCGGGCGCAGCATTGATCTGACGCGACTGCTAAAAAATCGTCCCACCCCGGTCGTTGTCACTTGCCGTCGTCGTGAAGATGGCGGTCGGTGGCAAAAATCGGAAGAAGAGCGACTGATGCTGCTCCGATCCGCGATTGCGATGGGCGTAGAGTATGTTGACTTGGAATTTGATATCGCGCTGAAAATACCGCGCTATGGCAAAACCAAACGAATTATAAGCCTGCACAACTTTGAAGGCACGCCAGAAGACCTGGTCGAAATCCATCGCGAATTGTCCTCACTGGATGCAGATATCGTCAAGATTGCAACGTTGGCTAATTCGTTTGAAGACGTCGAACGGATGCTCGCGTTGATGTCGAAAGCCGACCGCCCGACGATCGGTATCAGTATGGGTGAGACAGGCACGATCACTCGGATATTGGCGTCGCGGTACAACGCGCCTTTCACCTATTGCGTTTACAGTAGCGAACGTCGGGTCGCACCCGGTCAACTCACTTTCGATCAGATGAAAAACGTCTATCGAGCTGACACAATCGATTCAAAAACGGCTTTATTCGGTGTCGTTGCCGATCCAGTGGCTCACAGCTACTCGCCACTGATTCACAACGCAGCGTTCGAGCACGAGAAGATCAACGCCAGATATTTGCCGTTTCGAATTACGCCTGAAGATCTTGGTCGATTCCTGAAATGGTGCCCCGCAAATGGTGTTCGCGGCCTAAGTGTGACAATTCCTCACAAGGAAACGATCATGAAGTTTCTCAGTCAGGCTGAAGCATCGTCGCAGATGATCGGCGCAGTGAATACAGTTGTCTTTAACGACCAAGACCAATTGCTCGGCTTTAATACCGACTACCGAGCGTCGATGGATTGCATGATCGAAGCGCTCAAGAAAGAGTCTGACGATCCCGAACCGTTCCGTGGACGCACTGCGTTGATTCTTGGTGCCGGCGGAGTTTCACGAGCCGTTGGTTATGGTTTGAAAAATCGAGGTGCGAATCTTTACATTTCTTCTCGCAGCTACGAGCGATCCGAACGGCTGGCCAATCATTTAAAAGCGACTGCTATCCAGTGGGCTGATCGATATAACGTCAAACCGGGATTCATCATCAATGGCACGCCGGTTGGTATGTTTCCCGACATCGATAATTCGCCCTATGAACCCAAAGAGCAAGATCAGCGTTCGTTGGTTTTTGATACGGTGTATAACCCTGAGCAAACGCTGCTGCTGAAAATGGCTCGCAGCATGGGGTGCACGACGATATCTGGGTTGGAAATGTTTGTTCGGCAAGCCGCGTATCAATACAAACTCTTCACCGGCCGCGATGCTCCAGCAACTGAGATGGTTAAGACGCTACGCAAAGCGATTTCTGTTATCAACTATCGGGACGTTGAGGAAGAAACAAAAGAACCGGAAGCTGCGGCCGATCCGACCGCCTAGGGCTGGACTTTGCCTTCCCATTCTCAATTAGCAGTTTGCAATTCGGATACGTTCAGGCTTTTAAGGAATTTGATTGATTGGGGGACCTGCGTTGCAATACTCGGGCTTTCATCTTCGATGTAATAATGTTGTACGCCAGCCTCCTTTGCCGCTTGTAAGATCGTAGGCAGATCGAGTTGGCCGGTCCCAAGTGCGACATCATTTTCAACTGGCGTCTTGCCCAGTAAATTCCCCTCGACGCCATGCCGCAGATCTTTTAAGTGCATCAGCTTGATTCGATCACCGTAAGTTTTCAGCAGCCCGGCCGGATCAGCACCTGGGAGAAACGCCCACAAAATATCCAGCTCGATACTTACATCCTCTGGATTGGTTTTCGCCATTAAGACATCAAAAAGCGTACCGTTTTCATAAGGAACAAATTCATAACCGTGGTTGTGGTAACAGAACGTCAGTCCATGCTCGGTCCGCAGCGTGCGACCGATCTCATTGAACTCAGCCGCCGTTTGTTCAGCCAGAGCTAGCGTAAAAGGCTGACGACCGGGGAGCCAAGCGACACGAATGAATTTTGCACCAAGCGTCTTGGCGTGACTGGCAACTAATTCGGTCTTGTTTCGAATGTCGTCGTAACTGGTCCCAAAAGAAGAACAAATCATGTCGCGTTCGTCAAGCATTTGCCGAATCTCGGCAGGCGACCTTTCAAATAAATTAGAAAACTCCATATCGGTTATGCCCAGATCTTTGATCAAGTCCAGCGTGCCTGGCATATCGGCGGCCAACTCATTGCGATATGTGTATGAAACCATACCCGGCATCGCTCGGAACAATGGTTCAGCAGCGAGCATATTGGTGCAGCAAATAAGCGCTGCAACGTTCAGCACTGCCAGTTGAGCGAAGAAACGAAACATCTTGGGAAACACTTTCTAACTGTTTAAATGAACGAACAAACGGAACTTCGACAATCGATCGGAGTTTACTTTTTACCAGCATAATTCGCGACGTCTTTGGCAGCCTTGGTTTCAACGCCAGGCGAATCAAGAAAGCCAAGATCGCGGAACCAAGCTTCGAATGTCACTGGCCATGTTCCAAAAGGAATTCCTTTGCGTTCGCCGATTGAACCGCCATGACCGCCGTGACCATAGATATGCATTTCTAAGTTTGGCACAGATGCTTTCAACATCGGTGAGAAATACTCGTCGGCCCAAATCGCATGAACTCGATCGTCCGAACCCGCACAAACGATGTAGCTTGGCGGACAATTTTTTGGGATTACCGTGTCAGGCTTCTTCGTAAACGGTGTTGGGCCTGGGTAGACCAAACCGACAAAATCCGGCCGTGGTGAAATGTTCCGAAGTGGATCGGTAGCATCGCTGTGCTGCTTCTGAAATTCGTCAAAAAACAAGGCTGCCGGTGCGGCTAGTTCGGCTCCAGCGGAAAAACCGACGATGCCAATTTTGTTTGGATCTAGCTGCCATTTCTCCGCAGAAGCACGAACGATTCGTACCGCTTGAAAAGCATCGTTAACTGCATCGACACTAGGTTCATATCCATCGACTCGCAATCGATTCCGAAGCACGATCGTCGAGACGCCCAATTTGGCAAAGTGCGGCACGAGATCGTAACCTTCAGGACCTACCCAAAGGATTTTGTGTCCGCCGCCGGGAGCGACAATGATGGCCGCGCCGTTGCTACTACGATTCTCGGCCAAATGAACTTCGATTGTTGGATAGTGAATGTTGATCGTATTGAGCAACTTATCGCTCTTGCCCTGAGTGTTGTATTTTTCGGGCTCTGCAATTCGGGCTGTATTTAGCATCGGCGAATCGACTGGATAAAGCGGCACTACAATGCCGCTCGGCAACGCTGGTTCTGGCACAAAGGCCGACTGCGCAAATACGCTAGATTGCTGAAGAGCAACGCAGATGGAAACGAGACAATAGAGACATTTAATTTGCATAGATGTAAAGCTTCAGAAAGGGAGGCGATGTGGAGGGGGAAAGCGGTTGCTTCTAGTGCTTCGAAGATGGACGAGAATGACCTGCTAATCGGCCTAGGAGCGTACCCGCATTGTAACTGCTCTGCAGTCAACGTGCAGCCAGTTCAGCACACGGCGAGTTTTGTTTTGTAAATGCCCTTAAGCGAACAGCGACTCCACGGCATACAGTTGATCGCTCAGATCTAGCGACCAGATTTTACGAAAGTTCTTGGTTAATTACCGTGCCAGCGTCAACGTAATTTTCATTCCGTAACATACAGGATTGGATTTCCCGTCCGGGCTATATCCGTAAAGAACATACCCAGATGCCGATTGTTTTGTGGTCGTTTCAATGTGCAAAGACGGGTGCCACGCAAATTCGCCCACTGGAAGATCGTCAACGGAAAGAAGTGGCGTCGGTTTAGACCATTTCAATCCGTCGCTTGAACTTGCAAAACCAACCGCGCCGCGGTTACCGACAATGATGTATCGCTTGAGATTGCCAAGGTAGGTGACGTTGGGGGCCCAGCAGTTCATCACTTGCGAGTCTTTGCCTCCCAAGCCCGGTTCGTCAAACTGCCCATCGTAATATTTCTTCCAAGTACCTGGCCTACCTTTCTCAGAAATCGGAGATCGTGCAACGCAGGTGATTACGCTTCGTTTTTCTTTGGTTAAAGGGTCGCTACGCGAATGTTCGGTGTAATAACAAAGGAGCCATTTGCCGGTGTGGTCGACACAAAGCGTAGGGTCACCATTTCCTTGTGCAGTGCCCTTCCATTTGGCATCCTCTGGACGTCCGGTGATGGCTGGCCCAAGCTTCTGGAAAGTATTTCCATTGTCTTTTGAAACTGCGATTCCGATCGATGCGTAAAACCTCGATACACCAAATTCGTTTTTCCCGCCGGTCGGCTTTTCTGCGTGATAAACGGCAACAATCTCATTGCCAAGACGCACAATTCCGCCGATTGCGGCGTATTGCTGATCGTATGAGTTTGGTTGCCCGCTGGGCTGGAGAACTTTTTTCACGGCTCTCGCGTTTCCGAAGTTCTGCCCTTCAAAAAGAACTGATGACGCATCTTGGGCGGATATAAAACGAAGTGGCTGCTGCGACAAGATACAAATCGATTGATCAGGTATTACCGCATTGTTTATCAGAACGTTCGGTCCAAATTCCGCAACGACTTCCTGTCCTCTGACGTCGGCGGTGCGAAGCAGTGTTGCCACCAGCAAGACGAAAAATTGCAAGTGTACTCTTGGCTGTATGAATCGGGTTTGCATTACGTTTCACAGAGAGGTATTGGGGGATGGTTTGAGCGCTTTGCAAACGACAAGCTTATATAAACAGCGGAGCTCGGTTTGATAAGCGAGCTAGTTTTTTCGGAATAACCGCCAAAATCGTTAAACTTTGACCGGCCCGCATTCGATAAGTAAGGGTGATACTGTCATTTCTTTGCCCGTAACTGGTTTACTGCCAAGCGTTCGCCATGAGCCAAACCAGCGATGCTGCGACCAGTGAAACTTTCGGCAATCGTTTTGCGTTTGACCCGCAGATGGCGAGCGTCGATCTCGATTCGATTCTGAACTATCCGCCATTCTCTGATATTGACGCGACGCGGTTCCCCAATGGAACGAATTCCATTGCAACAATTTTGCGACAAGATTGTCGACTGAGAACCTATCGTCCTGGTGATGTCCTAATACGCAAAGGCGAATATTCCAACAGCGCTTACATTGTCCTGCGCGGCGGCGTTCAAATCATTCTTGACGATTTGGAATTTAATGCTGACGCAAATGAGGCGGGGCAATTTTGGTCGCTTTGGCAACGATTGGTCGCATCCGTTGCCGGTCCGAGCGCGGGTAACGCTTTAAGGCGAATCAATCGTTCGGCACGTCAGACGCATCTGGCTGGTAAAGCCGCTGATGGCAAGCTTGGTCTACGAGATGATGACACGCGGGCTCAGACTTACTTGCAAGATATCGACGCGGTTGTTCGTGGCTCACGCAGCGAGCCAATTACCGCTGGCGGTATCTTTGGCGAAATGGCTGCAATGACGCGATCAGCCAATGACTACACGGCCGTAGCCTTGGAATCGACGACCGTCCTTGAAGTCCGATGGCAAGGTTTACGTCAGCTTCGTCGCGATCTTGGATTCCGAACGGCACTGGACCAGCGATATCGCGAGACGGGTTTACAAAGTTGGTTGCACAGTCATCCACTATTAGAATACTGTCCGTCAGAATCGATCGCGACAATCGCTCAGCGAGCGGAATTGCTCAGCTTTGGAGAACGCGAATGGTTTGTGCAATACAATCGGACGAAGCAAGCGGATTTGTCAAGTAAGATCGCCAGTGAACCACTGATCTGCAGCGAAGGTGAACATGCCAATACGTTGTGCATAATTCGAAGCGGATTTGGACGCCTCAGTTATCAGTTCGGGCACTCTCATCGAACGATCGCCTATCTCGCCAAGGGACAATCGTTTGGATTGGCCGAACTGGCGCATAATGCACGCTTACCGAATATCAATCAATATTTGCCGTTTCAATATTCGTTGCGAGCGCTCGGCTATCTGGACTTGATACGAATCGATCGTGAGACGGTCCGTGAGCATATTTTGCCTTACTGTCGCGACGATTCGTTACCAGCGTCGATCGATCGTCCACGACTTGATCGCTTCGGCACGCCGGTCGACGATGAGAAGTCCGTACCGCCAGATAACCTCCGAGAAGAGCCGCTGATGGAGTTTTTGGTGGAGAGTCGATTGATCAACGCCGCTCAAGCGATGGTCATTAACACAGACCGTTGTACGCGTTGCGACGATTGCGTTCGCGCGTGTGCCACTGCGCATCAAGGCGTATCGCGTTTCTCGCGAACTGGACCAACTTTTGAAAACTTTCAGTTCACTGAAAGCTGTATGCATTGTATTGATCCCGTTTGCATGATTGGTTGTCCGACCGGCGCAATACGCCGAGATCAAGAAACTGGTATCGTCTCAATCAATGCCCCGACTTGCATCGGTTGTCGCACTTGTGCCGATAGTTGTCCTTACAACAACATCGTAATGGAAGTCGTAAATCAAGGTTCGCCAGCAAGAGGTTTGTCATCCGATAACGAATTGCCGATCGTCGCTAGTAAATGTGACCTTTGTCAGAATCTCGCTGCCGGTCCAGCATGCGTAGCGGCTTGTCCTCATGAGGCGTTGGAGCGTGTCGACTTAAGTAACACTCAAAGTTTGAAGGCCTGGTTAGCTGAACAATGATCGTCGTTGGACGAGCTTAAACATCATGCGCAAAATTCGTCCATTACTCTCGCTTGCCGTCGTTGCGCTGACCTGTTTGGTTTATTTCGCGATACTGAACTGGCATGAACAATCGCTAGGGCTAACGAGTCGTTTGAGTGGCTACACGCTGACTGGGGTCTGCGTCGTTATGTTGCTTTTGCCGTTGAGAAAACGCTTGATTTTGTTGAACTTTGGCCGCGTCGCGATGTGGCAACAGTTACATCATTTTGCCGGTTTGTTCTCGATCGTTGCCTATTTTTTGCACGCCGGATGGTCTGTCAACGGATATCTAGAATCAACGCTTGCTGGATTGTTTATCGCTTTAACGTTCAGCGGTCTGGGACACTGGTACGTCAATCGACGCATTCCGAAGCTCATGCGTGCCGTTGGCCCGCCATTGCGAACTGAAGAGCTGATGCCTCGACGGTTGGCGATATCCAACCAAGCGTACTCGATCGCGTTGGCTGCGGCTTCCGATAGCGATTCAGCAGGTTTGGCCGATTTGTACAGTCAATCGCTGAACGACTACTTTCATCAGTTGCGAAGCTTCACGTACTACGTTCGACCCACCGGAGTTGGACGGCGTAAGTTGCAGTCGCAACTGGACAGCGTGGCCCGTTATCTCAATCCAAAGGGACAAAAGTCAAAAGAAGACTTGAGCGATTTAGTGCGCCAGCGAGATGACGTCGATTTTCAATCTGCCATGATGATTCGTATCCGCTGTTGGAACGTTGCACATGTCGTACTGACGTGGAGCTTTGTCCTGGTTGCTATCGTTCACATTTACGCTGCGCATCGTTTCGCAGGGAATTGAGTCGATGGACACCGAGACAAAAATAAAACAAGGCCTGCCTGATAGAGGGCGTCTTCTACCGCAACGGTACTTGCTGTGGCGGCGACTGTTTTTGCTAGCCGCTGTGTTGCTGATCATGGTTGCAGCGACGATCATTTACCAATTCAATTGGGCATTGAATTTTATTGCGCCAGGCGAATTGTCTCGTCCCCATTCGCAGCTCTGGCAAGGCGTTGCGAGACAAGAAACTTGCCAAAGTTGCCACCCGTCGTCGACGGGAACGTTCTTGAACCTAACGCCTCTTGCCCAGCAAGCGTCACCACATCCTGGCATGAGGCAGCAAGAGGCCTGCGCCGCATGTCACGCAAGCCAGCTCGAAAATCTGCTTCGCGGCACTCCACACGATTTGACGCTGCTTGAATTGGAAACGCTTGGCAAAACTTCGAAAGCCAAACTTGTGTCCAGTCAGATCCACATTGATCCGTTGCCTGTCAAAGCCGCGAACAATTCGCCGATCGATTGGCACTCCAGGAGCTTTGCTTGTAGTGACTGTCATCATGAACATCAGGGCTTAGGGTTCTCTTTGTCGGCGATGAGCGATCAACGCTGTCAAGCATGTCATCATCAGCGTTTCGAAAGTTTTGCCCACGATCACACCGAATTCAAGCACTATCCAAAGATGGATATTGAAAACAAAATTGCGTTCGATCATCGATCGCACAGCGGTAAACATTTTGTTAAAGACAACAAAGCTTTCGACTGCAATGTTTGTCATTTGCAAGATCGAAACGGGACGAAAACACTGGTCCGATCGACCGGTTTTGACGCGGCCTGTGCAGCGTGTCATCGTGAACCCTTGTCGGTTTCGCTGAGCGAAGGGATTGTGCTTTGGCAGCTTCCAAACGTCGACATCAATGCAATCGGAGATAGCTTGGATGGATTACAGAACTGGCCAGAGGCCGCGAGTTACGTTAACGACTTGCCGATCAGTCCGCTGATGCGGCAATTAGTGATCGCAGAGATGAAAGTTGGACCGTCGGAAGTTTCAGTTCAAGCGATCGAACGACTGACAAGAATCACCAATCTGGATCAGCTCGATGTGACGAAACTCATTGATCGCCAGTTGATCATTGAAGTGGCAAAAGCTGCCAAGAATATTTTGCTGAAGCTCGCAACGGACGGGCAAGCGGTCGTAAAAGAACGGCTGAGCGACAGCGCGCTTCCTCATGCTGATAGTCAATTGGTCTCGCCATATCAGGTGCGATTGGCCAGCGAATTATGCATCGGCATTCCGCCCGAGATCTTTGATGCGACCTATCGGCGATGGTTTGAAAAGCCAGATCGAACGGTTGAGGCCGATTCGATTGGAGCCCGTGACGGGGCACGTATAGATCGTATTACTCCACCGACAAAACTGCCTTCACCATTCGCACCGCCGGAACAAAACAGGTCTCAGAATCAGCCAGCTAATTCGACTGATAACCTGATCACCGACGCCGATCTTTTCCTGAGCGATAACGCCCTGCTGACGAAAGCGGACTCGCGAAATGCGCAAGCTTTCGATGGCGAAACCATTGCGTTAGCTGATTCGAGCACGTTTGTTCCGCAGCGACATCTGCAACATGGCGGCTGGATGGTGGATCCACTTCGAATGGCGATTGTCTATATTCCAAGCGGTCACGGAGATCGATGGATGCAAGCTTATGGTGAGTGGATTGCTGAGCAAACGCGGGCCGGAAATCTCGCCAGAAGTGACAGTAATTCTGGAGTGATCTCCAAATGTGTTGAGTGCCATCGGTCGACGATTGATCGGGTGAGTTTCCCGACTGACAATCAGCCTCTTTGGGCAGCATGGCAAACTAATCCCGTTGATCCGCTTGAACGAAAGCTGACAAGGTTTGATCATCGACCTCATTTAGCATTGCCGTTGATCGCCGATTGTACGAGCTGCCATCGGCTCAATGCGATTTCGCCATCGGCATCAACGCTAGTTTCGGTTGCCAGTGAAAGCGAATCGACGACTTCAGTAGGTCATTCAATTCACGACTTTCAGTATTTGCGGAAATCTGACTGCAATGCGTGTCATAACGCGCAAACCCAAGTACAAAGTTGCACTCAGTGTCACAATTATCACGTCAATCATTAGCACGAAGTTCAGTCGCTGCGAGACAGACTCGTCTGACTGTTGACGTGCTCTGTTGGACGGTATTGTTGTTTCAAGTAGTTCAGGACCGGTCCTGGCAACGACTGAAGCGCCAGGACGGGTCCTGGCCTACGCTGGATTTGAAATGTGACCAAAGCAGGCATTGATCTTGCTGACTTTCGGATTGACCATGGCAAGTTTAAACAAGTACAAGCCAGGTCGGCATGTAATGTTTGCAATAAATTAGGAATGTCTAACGATGGACAATACGAAACTGCAGTTTCTGCTTTTGATGTTAATCGTCATTGGGCTTGTAGGTTGCAAATCGTCAGGAGCTGGAAAGACGAATGAAAGCTCCTCAAATCGGATGGTGAACTTCGTATCGAACAGCATGTTCGGAGATAGCGAGGACCTGCTAGGCAAAGGCTACGGCTACCAAAGCGATCGCAGCTACGCCAAAATAAAATCAGACTTGCGTTGATTCAGCAAGAATAGTCCAACGGGCTGCGTCATCGTTTCTTCGATGCCGTTGCAGAATCTATAGTTTTCCGGCTGGCCATCGCAAGAACCTCTCTGGTCTGGCGGATCGTCGTTTTGACAACCCGCAAATAATGTAAGTGTTATTGCGAGAAATGCGAATCTGGGAACAATCAGTACGACAATTCGCGTGTAAGCACTTCCTTTCTCGACAATCGCAAGACTCTTTTCGGACAATTTTCGAGCCAATCCGAAACGTAGCCGGCCACTTTGAAGTACTCAGAGAGGAGCGGGCCGTTTTTGCAGGTTTTTGCCTATCCAACATGTTTAAGCACACTCATCTTCTAACAAATCGATCATGAAATCCCGTGACTCAGCGATCAAATCGACTGTCAATGCAATGTCTGAATTGGACACTCGCAAAGGTAGTGATGTTGTTTATGACGACCGAATTGTTCGGCAATTTTTTCTCGCGACTTTGTTTTGGTGTGTCATCGCGGTCGGGCTAGGCATACTCGTCAGTGGACTGATGTTGATGCCCGAGCTGAGTACCAATGTCGAGGGACTGACCGTCGGACGTCTGCGACCAATTCATACCAATGCGGCGTTGTTCGCCTTCGTCGGCAATGCGATGTTCGCCGCCGTATATTTTTCGACGCAACGACTGTGCCGAGCGCGAATGTGGAGCGGCATCCTCAGCCAATTGCACTTTTGGTCTTGGCAACTAATCATACTCGCTGGATTGTTTTCGTTGATGCTAGGCGCGACGCAATCGAAGGCGTACAGCGAGTTTGAGTGGCCGATTGATATTGCGATCGCCCTTTCCTGGATCATGTTTTTCGGAGTAAATTTTTTTGCTACGTTGCTTGTCCGTCGCGAGCGGTACATGTACATCTCGCTCTGGTTTTATTTGGCGACGATTATCGTTTTTGCGCTATTGCACATGGCAAGTAATATCGTTCATCCGATGACGATGTCTGGCACGATCGGCAGCGCGACATACTTTGCTGGTGTGCCGGCGGTGATGTTGAATTGGTGGTACAGCCAAGAATCAGTTCTCTTTTTTACAATCATGCCTTTCTTGGGGATGATGTACTATTTTCTGCCGAGAGCTGGCGGCGGTCCGATCTACTCGTATCGGTTGGCTGTGATTCAGTTTTGGTCGTTAATTGTTTTGTTCGCTTGGACGTTCGCACGAGATTTGCAATACACGGCCGTCCCGGAGTGGTCGATGGGACTGGCAACAGTCTTTACTATTTTATTAGTGATGCCACTTTGGGCAGGAGTTCTCAACGCGCGAACTACCTTCGCCGCGAACTGGAACGACCAGACGCATCGCCCCGTCTTGCGATTCTTTGTCGCCGCGATTGGATTCTATGCTTGGATTGTGATTGATTCGACGCTGATGGGATTTGGCGGATTCAACGCGATCTTGAATTACAGTAGTTGGAATGTTGCGCACACTCATGCATTGATGGTCGGCTGGGATGGCATGTTGCTCTTCGGCGCGTTGTATTGGATGGCGCCGATCGTCTTCAATTCGAAGCATGAACATGCCGGGGCAGCCAGCATTGCGTTTTGGGCAATTTTGTCTGCAAGTTTACTACTTATCATCCCAGGTTACATCGCAGGTTTCACCGAGGGTTGGATGTGGTCTGAGCTAGATGAAAACGCTCAACTTCAATACACGTTCATTCAGACGCTCAACGCAGTCCAGCTTTATCGCTGGATTGGACTAGTTGCAGGCGGATTGTATTTGCTGGCAGTCCTTTTGATCGCTTCGGATCTGGCTCGCGTTTGGGCTGCCGGTCAGTCGGCCACCAAAACAGTTCCGATCTCTGGTGATCGATTCGATCGATCGGTCGTTGAACCAGCATCGATGCCAAGCCAATTAGATGTCGTCTTAGAGATGGCGAAGAAGCTTGATGTTTGGTCACGACTGGAATGGCATCGAATTTGGGAAAGGAAGCCATTTCGTATGGCCAGCGTTATCGCCGGAGCATTTGTTTTTGTTTCTTCAATCATGTTGCTGCCGACGTTGTTTGTCAGCGGCAACACACAAGCGATTCGGACCATAGAACCTTTTACGCCGTTAGAATTAATTGGACGCGACCTATTCGTTCGAGAAGGTTGTTCGAACTGTCACACCCAGATCGTTCGGGCGCTGATTCCAGAGACCAAGCGATATGGAACATTCACTCGCGCTGAAGAGTCCAAATACGACGCACCGGTTTTGTGGGGCAAGCGACGCATCGGTCCCGATCTAGCCCGCGAGGGTGGCAAGCAATCGAACTTGTGGCATTACGATCATTTGGCAGATCCAAGATCGCAGGTCGCTGGATCGATCATGCCCGCCTTCCCGCAATTGGTGCAACGAGAAATCGATTTTGATCAAGCGATAGAGTTGGTCCACGCGGCACAAATCAGCGGTGCGGTTTATCCGTTTGCTGATGAGCAAGCTGGTGAAAAAGCAGCCGAACAAGCTTTGGAAGTTGCAGCAGTTCTGGTCCAACAGGGTGGTCCAGTCCGAACGCAAAACCAGTCGATTGTCGCTTTGATCGCGTATTTGCAGCGTTTGGGCGTCGACTTGAATCGACCGCAAACGGCCGACAAAGAGTGAAGTTCAGATCGGGACTGGCGGTTACTACGAGTGTTTAAATTTTTGATATTGGATTGTTGAGCAGTTCAAATTCTATTTGGTAATTCAAACGTGACTAACATTAATAACGAACAAAGCGATCTTCATTCGATCGAAGTTTCGAACATGCCAGTGCCAAAATGGTGGACACGGAGTGTTTTAGCGTCGGCGCTGTTTGGCTTGTCGTACCTAACCTTCTATTACACCGGAGCGGAAGGTCGCGACATGGTTTCGCAATATCAACAAAAAGATGCTGCCCTGACCAAAGCATTGCTGGGAAGCTACCCAATAGACATGCCTCAAGACCGGGCAAATATCGCAGCGTTTATGGGAGATGAAAAATGGCGAAATTATGGAGCATCACTCTTTAAAATTAAGTGTCAATCTTGCCATGGTGTTGGTGGTGCAGGATTGGTCGGACCGAATTTGACTGACAATCGGTGGAAGAACATCGCTCATTTGGAAGATATCGTCAAAATCTTGAACAATGGTGCCGGGAATAATGCCATGCCAGCTTGGAAGGAACAACTAGACCCGAGGGAAATCGTCATCGTTGCTGCCTACGTTGCGTCGCTGATGGGCACCGATCCACCCAATGCAAAAGGCCCTGACGGAGCCAACGTGATCGAAAATTGGAATGCGGACTTAGCGGAAATTCCAGCCGCCGCAACAAATGCAGTTGGCACTTAGACGTAAAATTCAGCTTGGTCTTGGGTTCAGGTAGCTCTTACTAATCATCGGTCAGGAACTGTAACGGCCTCCACGATGAGCAAGCTGAACGCAAAAGTTTTGACTATTCATTTGAGGGCATTGTTCAGAGTCAATGGGGCGACGTTGATCGTCCCGTCTTTGCCCAACGAATTTCGAATAGACAATTGAACCGATGCGTCAGATTTTCCTGTTAACTGGTCGAATTGCTCCAGTGAATCAATCGGCGTTTGGTCTACAGCCAGAACGTGATTTCCCATTCGCAGCCCCGCATTCCAAGCGGGCGAATCGAGTTCTACATTCATCACGATGAGACTGGTTTTAAGTTTGCCGAATTGGTTTTGAAGGAAGAGCAGCAACAGGTCAGGCGGTAGTGCGGTTGCATAGTCTATTTCAGCGCCCCGCCAACTAGTTCGCATCTCTTTCGCGAACGCAGGTCGATCAGCGGCCATGTAGCGTTTGCTTAATCGGACCGTAGCATCGATCAAAATCAGTTCGCTGCCACGTGGACGGGTAATCGAAATCGGAACTTGATCGTTAGCCGCATAACCAGCAAGCTCACGAAAAACTGCGTCGCGGGTTTCAAGTCCGCGATTGCCGATGTGCGTAATAACGTCTCCGGCTCGCAAACCTGCTTCTTCGGCGGGCATTCCGGGGATAACTTGCGAAACCAAAACTCCTTGAATGTTTCGACGCGTAAGTTGAGATTCTACCTGTCCGGGTTGGATTCCCATAAAACCAAACGTCGGTAGCTTGCCATCGGCTAACGCTTCCACGATTCGTCGAAATGCGTTGTTGTACGGCAATGCAAATACCCCAGGAGCTTGACGGTCTTCGATCAATGACCCATCTACTGATAGGCCTAGAAAGTTACCTTGCAAGTCGACCATTGCGGCCGCTGCGGTACCGAAGTGATCAACGTGGGATGTCTGAAAGAGGCCAGCATGAGCGTAAATGTTACTTCGGTCGAGGCCGTCCTTACGAGAGCGGTCGGCGGATTCCTGAAGGCTAGGAATTGATCGATTCGTATTGTTAATCACGCCCCATTGGATCGCTGGCTGACCATCGCGGGAATATGAACCGGGGCAGGAAAGATGAAAACAAATCGCGCCCGACATCGGTTCAATCACAGTATCGCGAGGAATAGGTTTGCAAGTGTTTGCAAAGCCATCGTCGAGCACTCTCAAGACCGCTAAGTTCGTGTAAGGCTCGCCGCCAATCACTTCAGCTTGTAAACCAACCAATCGGCCAAGCGCCGAAGCGCCACGATTCCAGATAAAGTACTCATGATCATTTGGGTCACCAAGTGAGCTGTAGGTTGTGACAATTGAACCGCGGTTGTCCCAGACGATACCAGTCGCATATCGAGCGGCAATAAATTCGTGATCGTTCGGATCGTTGATCCCGAATCTTGTCGATTGGTTCGGCGAAAGTGGCGACCCTTGAACGTTTGCGTTTCGCCCTCGTGCAACGCACGCGATACTAACGATCGAACGATCCCAGTTAGCCGAGATCTGCTTCGCTTGTTGCTCAACTTCTTTTAGAAAACGTAAGCCGTCGCTGCTGGTGGCCGTTGCGTCGACAGCAACAACCCTCCTTGGGAATGCAATCGAACTAACGATGCAGGCAATTAGAAATGCGTAAAACAATCTATCGGTCAGCGGCCAGCAGACTATCCTATTTCCGTCGGCTTGGTTGGCCGACGTCGCTCGAAACTTCTTATCTTTGTCATTCATGTCAGCTGCCAAACGCAAAATTGTCTTAGTCGCCGGAACACGACCCGAAGCGGTTAAAATTGCTCCACTCTATTTTGCCCTCTCAGAATCCAATTCGCTACAGCCGATTTTGCTCGCAACAGGGCAACACCGTCAAATGCTTGATCAGACGCTGGCCGTTTTCGGATTGCGGCCAGATGCGGACCTGAATTTGATGCAGCCTGGTCAGTCGCTACCGGATCTGACGGGCCGCGTTATTAATGCGGTAACACAATGGTTGCAGGCCAATCCGGTTGACGCGATGTTGGTGCAGGGCGACACGACAACCGTTTTAGGTTCGTCAATTGCCGCCTTTTATGAGCGAGTTCCGATTGGCCACGTGGAAGCGGGCTTGCGGACCGGAACGATCGAGTCGCCTTTCCCGGAGGAGATGAATCGGAGGTTGACCAGCCCGCTAGCTCGTTGGAATTTTTGTCCGACGGAAAAATCCAAAGCAAACTTGTTGAGGGAGTCGATTCTTGAGTCATCGATTTTCGTGACCGGCAATACGGTGGTCGATTCGTTGCTTTGGACTCGCGATCGACTGCTGCAACTGCCTGATCGTGGGGCTTCAAGCCTTGAAGGTATTGCGATTCCAGACCAATTCCGAGCGCGGTTTATCGACCGCGAAACGTCACGCTTCATTCTTGTTACCGGTCATCGTCGCGAGTCTTTTGGAAGCGGATTTGAAGACATCTGCACGGCGATACGGAAGATCGTTGATACCTTCCCAGACATTGGTGTTCTCTATCCAGTCCATTTAAATCCTCAGGTCCGCGAACCGGTTCAACGCATACTTGCCGATCATCCGAACATTGCGTTAATTGAACCGGTTTCGTATCAGACCTTCATTTTTCTGATGAATCGATCGCACTTTATTTTGACTGACTCGGGAGGTGTGCAGGAGGAAGCACCCTCGTTGGGGAAACCAGTTTTGGTCATGCGTGAATCAACCGAGCGACCAGAAGCTGTTGACGCTGGGACCTGCCGCCTTGTTGGTACACAAGTCGATCGGATCTTTTCCGAAGCCAAAATTCTTCTGACCGATCAATCTGACTATCAAGTCCGATGCCGATTGAGTAATCCGTATGGAGATGGACAGGCGTCAACTCGAATTCGGCGAATCCTGGAAGAATCGCTTTAAACGAGCTTTGTTTGCCAGAGAATTCTTGAGAAATTTTGTCGCAGCGATCGGACGATACTGCGGTTATGAACAATCGGGACGTTCCTTTGATCGTGCGTGCAGGACTTAGTCGGCTGTGGAACCAGGAATTTTCCACCTGTGATTTGCGGCTATCTGAGTGCCTATAAACGACGTCAATCGCATGTAGATTCCCCTAGCTAATACGGCGATCGATGTGCATGCCCAAAATTGATGGCAGTCTGAGTTACACAGGCCATTCTAAAGATGTTCCGACTTTTTCGTTTTGAGAATCGGAAAATCGTTTCGATCGATAAATCTTTGCTCACGGTCGATTCAGATCGTCGCAAATGGTTTTTGGTTCGTTTACAATCCGCGAGGCGCAACTAAGCTATTGAAAGACGTCTAAATGCGGAGTTCCGTGATCGATTGTCTGGCTTAAAGATTGTTTTTCGGCACGTCAGTATCGGGTTAACATTGGTAACTGAAACATTGCTTGAAAGGGATTTGGTAACTCCCGCAGCAACCATCGTCACGCCAATTTCGGTGATCGTTCCTTGTTTTAATGAGTCAGGGACAATCACGGCGTTGTCTGGCCGGTTAGCCGAATTTAGACAGAAGTTCCGATCGGTATTGAACGCCGAGTTTATTTTTGTAGACGATGGCAGCAGCGATTCGACCGCCACCGAACTGGAAGCGGAATTCGGAGACCATCTGGATTGCCAGATCATCCGACATCCCTCCAATCGCGGAATTGCCGCCGCGATCATGACCGGTATTTTGGCTGCAAAGAACGAAGTCGTCGTTTCAATGGATTCCGATTGCACTTACGATCCGTTGACGATTGACCAGTTGATCGCCCCTCTCACAGGTTCGGTCGTGTTGGTCACTGGGTCGCCATACCATCCACTTGGTAAAGTTGTCGGTGTTCCGAGCTGGCGACTTGGACTGTCCCGTTGTGCTTCAAGCCTGTACCGCCGCTCGATGGGCGTAGCATTGCACACTTATACCAGTTGCTTTCGAGCGTACCGTCGTAGTTTCTTTCTCGACATGCACTTGGAAGAAAGTGGTTTCGTCGGTATTGCCGAACTACTGTGGCAAACTGCTTGCCGGGGCGGCGAAATTGTCGAAGTTCCAGCGGTTTTGAGCACTCGAAAGATCGGGCATTCAAAATTGAAAACCATCCCAGTGATTCGGAAGCACTTGTCCTTTATTCGAAGAATCCGTCGCAAAGTTAATGCGTCTGCTTAGAACTCCTTTGGGTTCACTTTCTAGTTTTTCATAATTCTATCAATCAAGATTACATCAAGGATTTGTCAACATGTCGATTGCTTCAAGTACTCCGCTGATGCAACTACCTTCCGATCAAGACGCTAGCGGTCGAACGCTTGGTAAAGAGGAAATCGAAGCGGTATCCAAAGCAATTTTGTCTGGGACTCTTACTGCTACCAAAGGCGAATTCTCCAAAGAGCTAGAGCGTCTATTTGCACCGATGGTCGATACGATGTTCGCTCACGCTTGCTCCTCAGGTTCGGCTGCCAATCACACTTCGATCGCGGCGTTGGATTTAGAGCCTGGTCAAGAAGTCATCACGACAAGCATCACCGACATGGGTGCTCTAACCGGAATCATTTATCAGGGTGTTGTGCCACGTTTTGCCGACGTTGATCCCAACACCTACAACGTGACTGCCAAGACAATTGAAGCTTGCATCAGCCCTCGCACCGGCGGAATCAATGTCACGCACTTGTTCGGCAATCCATGCGAGATGACTGCGATCTGCAAGCTGGCCGAGAAATACAATTTGCCAATCGTCGAAGATTGTGCTCAAGCATTTCTTGCGACACACCATGGCAAGCAAGTTGGCTCATTCGGTGCCGTCGGTTGTTTTTCAATGCAACAAGGCAAACATATCACGACCGGCGAAGGCGGAATGGTCGTAACCAACGACGCCGACCTGGCTCGACGAATGTTTTTGTTCATCAACAAGGCTTGGGGATACGGTGATGCCAATCCAGACCATTATTTCTTGGCTCCAAATTACCGTATTAACGAATTGAGCGCGGCAGTTGCCGTGGCGCAACTTGAGAAGTTGCACATGTCAGTCGCAAACCGCCGTACTGCCGCTGGTTGGATGCATGAAATGATTGCAGATTTGCCAGGAATTCAAATGCCGACCATCAACGCAGGCGATGAGCATTCTTATTGGAAATATTGCGTCAATGTTGATGCAGAAGAAATTCCTGGTGGGACTGTCGCCCTGGCTAAAAAGCTGAAAGAGCGAGGCGTGTTTTCAGCGCCCCGATATATCCAAAAGCCAGCCTTCCAATGCCAAATTATTCGAGACAAGCGGACCTTTGGAAATAGCGAATGGCCGTTCAGCTTGGCCGATGCAGAAGCGTTAGATTACTCGCCAGAACGGTTCCCAGGAACTTTCGAAGCGCTTGCCAAAATCTTGGTTCTGCCGTGGAACGAAGCCTATCAAAAAGATCATGTGGCTTACGTTGCCAACGCAATGCGAGACTCTATTGACGAGCTTCGCAACTAGAGTTCGCTCTAGTCAATATTGAACGAGTCCCCTTGTGGGCTCGATTGGAAAAAACTACATGTCGACTCATCCTGAATTAAACAACATGACTACTAAAATCGCGCTCGTTGGCGCTGGCGGAATCGCCCAAACACATCTCCAAGTTTTTGATTTGGTTCGCCAAGCGGAATTGGTCGCTGTGGTCGACGTCCGCGAGGTAACCGCCCAGGCAGTTGCGGAAGCACATCATTGCAAAGCCTATACAAGTGTTGAAGCGATGATTGCCAACGAGCAGGTCGATGCGGCCATCGTCTGTACGCCACCATCGACCCACCCAGAAATCTGTTCAACGTTGCTCGCTAATGGCATTCACGTATTGTGTGAGAAGCCAATGGCTATCGATCGCAAGTCGGCCATGCAGATGATTGAAACCGCAGCGACACATAATCGGGTGCTGACAATGGCATCCAAGTTTCGTTTTGTCGATGACCTCGTCTATGTCAAGCAGTTGATTGAGTCTGGAGTGCTCGGCGATATCGTTCTGTTTGAAAATACATTTGCCGGCTTTGTCGATATGTCGAAGCGATGGAACAGTCAAGCGGAATTGAGTGGTGGCGGAGTGCTGATTGACAATGGAACGCATTCTGTCGACATCGTCCGTTACCTGCTTGGACCAATTGTAAAGATCCAAGCGATTGAGGGACGCAATGCGCAAGGCTTGAGCGTCGAAGATACAGTGCGGATTAACGCCATGACCCAGTCCGGGACGCTTGCAGCGATCGATCTATCATGGAGCCTCAACAAACAAACACCTTGGTTTGTCAGCGTTTATGGAACGGATGGAACGGCTTTAGTCGGTTGGAAAGAATCGAAGTACAAGCGAACTTCGGATTCGGATTGGACTGTCTTTGGTAGCGGGTACGACAAGCATTCTTCATTTGCCAACCAACTTCGCAACTTCCTTGGTGCCATCAACGATACCGAGTCACTGCGAATCACTTCCGAAGACGCGATGGCATCGGTAAACGCAATCGAAGCGGCTTACTGGTCGATCAAACGTCATGACTGGATCGATTCTCGCGTCGAGTCGTTGACACCGTCGGTCGCTCGTCCATGAGTGTTCGGATTCATCCATCCGCTATTGTCGAAGCAGACGTGACGATCGGTGATGGTACGTCGGTCTGGGATAATGTGCACATTCGCCATGGCGCTCAAATTGGTGAACAGTGCATCATCGGTGGTAAAACCACGATTGCTTATGATGTGAAAATTGGCCACCGCTGCAAAATTAACTCGACGGCCTATCTGTGTAACGGCGTCGAACTTGAAGACGGTGTGATGGTCTCCGCCGGAGTCATATTTACTAACGATCGTTTTCCCCGCGCGGCTAGTCCAGACCTTACAACGCTTGCTTCCAGCGATCCAAACGAGCACACTTTGAAAACATTGGTGCGGTGCGGTGCGACGATTGGTGCTGGCTGTATTATTGGTTGTGACCTGACGATTGGGCGTTGGGCGATGGTTGGCATGGGCGCTATCGTGACCAGCGATGTTCCTGATTTTCATTTGGTCTACGGAACACCAGCCAAAGCTGCTGGCGTCGTGTGTCGTTGCGGTTTGCTGTTAACTCGGCTGACACCTGGCAATGCGCTTCAAGCGGAACTCACTTGTTCAAGCTGTACACGACGGTACAAGATCACCGATAACTTAGTGCAAGAAATAGAAGATTGACTCGATGCTTGCAAGTATCTCGCTCGACTTGGACAATAAATGGTCTTACATGAAGACCCACGGCGACGCGGGTTGGCAAGACTTTCCGACGTATCTGCCGGCGCTCGTTCCACGAGTTTTAGAACTGCTCAATGATCTCGGCCTTACGATAACATTCTTTGTCGTTGGTCAAGATGCAATACAAATAGAGAATCAAGCTTCGCTTCGATCAATTGCGGATGCGGGTCATGAGATAGGCAACCACTCTTTTCATCACGAACCGTGGTTGCATCATTATTCTGCTGACCAGATCGATGAAGAATTATCGAAGACCGAAGACGCTATTGCTCAGGTGACAAGCCAGCCGTTGCTCGGTTTCCGAGGGCCAGGTTTCAGTTATTCCGAAACGCTGTTATCGATTCTTAAAAAACGCGGCTACCGTTACGATGCATCGACGTTTCCGACGTTCCTCGGTCCAATTGCTAGAGCTTATTATTTCTTTCATGCCAAGCTCAACGAAGCCGATCGCGAGAAACGCAAGTTGCTTTTCGGTTCAGCGAGCCAAGGATTTCAGCGTCTCCGCCCCTATCGTTGGACAGCCCCCGCCGCTGGCTTGATTGAGATCCCCGTGACGACGATGCCTTGGTTCAAGGTACCGATTCACTTAAGTTACGTAATGTTTCTTGCGGAAAAATCGCAGCTTCTAGCCAAGACATACTTCTACAACTCAATGCGTTGGTGTTGGATGAACGGCATCGAACCGTCTCTGCTGCTGCACCCGCTAGACTTTTGGGGCGGCAATGACGAGCAGGACTTGAGATTTTTTCCCGCCATGGGGTCTACGACTGAAACCAAGTGCAAGCTCGCCCGTGAATTGCTGGGCTGGATGTCTAAGAAATTTGATTGCAAAACCATGCAGCAACACGCGGAAGCTATCGCGATTCGGTCGCCAGTCGTTTGAAATAAGCTTCGATAATTTCCCGGTAATGTGACGGGAGGTCTTGGGTCATGTTCTGCAATGCCTCTTGGCGCTGAGCCGGCGGCAAATCACCCCATCCTGATTTTTGCCCGATGTCCTTTGGCGTCACGTTTCCCGGGCCACTTCCGCCAGCGATTTGAGAATCCTGCATCGGTTTGCCGTTCGGGTTGGAATCGCCGGCTTGGCCCTGGGCTTGTGCTTGTTGCTGCTGCATCTCCTGCAGCTGCTGTTCGATTTCATCGATTTTCTTGTCAAGCTTTTCAATAATGGTGTCTTCCTGAGCACGAACGACCTTGCCGCTTCGTTCAAGTTCTAAACGCCTTTGAACGTCGCTCATCAATCGAGCAATTTCATCGAGCGAGTCTTCCTTCAATGGCTGGATGTCCGCTCGCATCAATTTCGACAGAACCGCGTATCGACTGACCAATTCACTCTCGCGCTGGAGCAATGTATCGATCGAACTGAGGCATTCATCGCGGCGCAGGACATGGTGGTAAGAAACCGCACGATAAAACAGCAACGACGATGGATCGACTACTTCATCGACTTGGAGCGGTTCCAGAACTTCAATTGCTTCGTCGTACAATTGATTTTGTGCTAGATAACGCCCGACGATTAGCCGTCCGTTCTTTTCAAGATAAGGCGAGAGCGATTGGCTAATCGTAGTAAACTGGGATACAACCTGGTCGCCTTTTTCATTTGAATTAGGTTGAATGATGTGAATCAAAAAATCATGCAATTCAGGCGCGACGCTCGATACCACACGGACCCAATCGTCGAGCAGTTGCGGACCTTGGACGTTAGCAACAGCATCACTCCAATCCCGAGCGATCGATTCCTCAGTGTCGATTTCCTGGTCGGCTGCGCGAGCGGATTGGACATACTGGTCAAATTGATTGCTCAGTAATTTAGATGAGGGCCAACTCCAGGAGGCTTTCTTTTCTAGGCCACTATCCGCGATTGCAAATGAACTGCACAAGGTTGCGAAACAGAATATGAGTGCGGGCCGTTTCATTCGGATTTAGATTTTTCTAGAGTTCAAGGAGACGTAATTCTCAGAGTCTTGTTTGCTATGTTGAGATTCGGCGCTGCGATGTCGTAGCATCAGTTCCAACTATTTGCGGGCGGCTTCCAAAACGATATCTCGAATCACGCGCTCGACTCGCATTTGTCGATCTGAAAGTTCGCGAACTTGTCTGGTCAGCAACGGATCATTGATCGGTCCCAATGGGTCGTCGACCGCACCGGCTTGTTCGGCTAGCGAAAGGGTCCGTTTGTTAATTCGTAGTTGCAACGTCTTAATCAATCGAAGCTCTGCCAGGGCATCGACCAATTGCTGATTTTGTTCGGGCGGATTACCCTGCTGTGCATTTTGTTGTTTATCTTGTTTCTTCTTCTCAGCATCCTTCTGGGCCTTGGTTAATGCCTCGATCAGCTCTTCCAGGGTTGAGACAACTTGAGTTTGCAAGTCGACGTTGGCGGCATCTAATCGAGACGCATTGAAAAGCTCGATCAAGATCGCAAGGTCGCTGTTAATCTGTTCGACCGCTTCTGGAAAAGCCATCGAGCTGCCTTCTTCTTCGAGCAGCAACATCGCGCGCTGACCTTCGATCAAAACTTTACGTTCTTCGATCGAAAGTTTCACTGATTGCAACTCGCGTTGTCGCGGATCAACGCTCACGTTCTCGTGAGCATACTTTTCAGTCTCTGTTAATATCTGCGTTTGCATGGTCAGCATCCGACGAAATCGAGATTGTAAATCCGCAAGTTGCCGCTCAGCTTCTTCTTCTCGCATTTGTTGCAAGATGCGTTCGAGCTCTTCGACAGCGGCCGCCAATTCTTCTTCGGCCGCTCGTTGTTCTTTTACCGCGTCGGGGCGTTTATCCTCTTCAAGCTCTTCGACCGCTTTTTCCATTCGTTGCTGAGCCCGTTGGACGCGTTGCTGAGCCCGTTGTTCCTGCGATTGAGGCGGCTGTTCTTTAGGTTGCTCGTCTTGCGATTGGTCGTTTTCTCCAGCTTGACCGGGCTGCGATTCGCTGCCGGATTGTTGAGGCGAGCTATCTGATGGCTTGCCCTGACTTGGTTGACTCTCTGACTGCGACTCTTTTCCGTCCGATTTGGGAGATTGCTGATCACTATTTTTCTTCTCGCTATTGTTATTCTCGTTCTCCGATTTGCCGTCTTGCGATTCAGATCCTTTTGGCTCGGAATCGTTCGCGTCGCTTTTTTCAGATGATGAATCTTTTGGCTCGGCTTGTTTTCCTTCGTTGCCTTGATTTGGTTCGCCCTTTTCGCCATCCTTTGATGGCCCTGGTGCTTTTTCCGCTGGGTTGGTTGGTTCGTCGGCTTGGTTTTCTTCGGATTGGTCTTCACCGGCGTCGGCTGAGCCGTTTTCGGTTTTCTCTTTCGATTCAGGTGGAGCAGCTAGCTTGTCAAGTTCTTTGGCGAGGGCTTCAGCTTGATCCGAAAGACTCTTTTGCTCGTCAGTCGATTCGGTTTTGTCTTGACCAGCTTCCGTTCGTCCACGAAGAGATTTTTGCAGCCGCCCGATACGCTGCACATCCTTTATGAGTTGTTCGATTCGAAGACGATCGTCTTTCAGTCGCTCCGAGCGATTCTCGCGCTGTAGCAGCTCCAGCAATCGTCGCAGGTTATCTCTCGCCGCTTCCTGTTCTTGCAAAGCTCGCGTAAATTGATTCTTCGCAAGCAGATCGACAGCGATGCTCAACCGTTGCTGAGTTGCCAACTGCTTGCTCAATTGGGCGGCCTGATTGAGAAGGCTTGCCCGCGTTGGGTTAGCGCCACCATCAAGCTCGGCAAGTCGGATAAAAAGCTCTTCTAGCTTGGCGAACTGGTCGGCCAACAACCGTTGTTCTTTATCGATCGAGAGGGCGAGACTGCCACTGGAATTGGAATTATCGGAAATTCGAGAATCGGCAAGATTGTCGGCAGCGAAACTGACGGATGCCAGCGTCAAAATCGCCAAAATCGTTGCCGTGAATCGGAAGTATGTCATCAAGCTTCGCATACCCTTCCCATCAAAACTTCGGCAGGGACCGGCCAGATAAGAAAGTCCGAAACTCCTGCACACTACGTTATTACTGTTTGTCAGTATACGCGGCGATATCAATTTTGGGTTAAGTTCAATTTTCCGCTTTTCCGACTTTTTTGCGAATTGCAGCGATTGAATGCGGATTCCTCGGGCAAAACCTTAGAATTCGGAAAAAGCCAATCCGCGAGCGCAACGAAACGCGTCGATTTCGTCAAGACACTTGGGCAGACGCTAAAATCCGTCCTACTACAGACGGCCAGTTGAGAACATGAGGTCGACGTCGGCGAGCTGGCAATCTCGGAGCCGATTGATCTCCTCGCCCTTTGCAGTTCGCAACGCCACATCCGCGTCGACAATTTCGTTCAGGCTGACCGTGACTTCGGCATTGAAGATTGCCAATTGGCTCTGACGCCTGACCGCTAAATCAGTTAATTGTTTAGCGATTGCAAGCCGCTGCGCAGCTTCGTCGCGTTTGTACCACGCCGCAGTGACTTCAGCGGCAATTCTCGTTCGCAGCTGATCGATAGCATCGTCGACCGCGCGTCGCAAAACTTCCCGCTTGAAATCAATTTCATCGCGGTGAAAGTATGCCAACAGCCCAGACTTGTGCGATCGATTGATACCCGGCAATGGTGAGGCAATGTTGCTGACCAGCGGCAAGAGCTCGGTCCAATCGCAATCCGTTTCGTTACTGAGCGAACAATAAAAGATTTGCAACGCCCGCAGGTCGCTGCGGCGGGCTTGAGCGGATTGGATCGCATCGCAAAGCGGCTCGTCCGGCCGGTCACACGTCAGCTCTAACGCGGGCTGGTAATCGCAAAAGATCGTCGACGCGGTGATTGTCGCCAACACCGATCGGCTTGCTTGATGGGCCGAAATGATCTGGACTGTCGAATCGTCAAGTCGCACTCGCAAACGATCAATCGCCAGCGGATCTTTGATCGCGAAACCCGACTCCCTCGCAACCAATTGCTTTTCAGTAAACGTGTCGAGCTGCTTGTAAGCAGCGACTTGTTCGATGGCCAAAAGCGTAGTCGCGTGCACAATATAATGCGCCTGCAGCGCACGCTGAAGCAAAACCTGATGCTGGCGTTCGGAAACGCACTGCAAAATTTTTCGGCGGACCGCTTCGCAAGCTTCGTTCGACTTGCAATCGTTTTTCTTGTTTGATCGAACCGCGAGATATGGGTCAAGATTGCGACGGTTCTCCGCGACGACTTGAGTCACACCCGTCCTGTCGAGCAACGTCCCTTGGGGTTCGGAAATCTTCGTCAGGGCTGCGTTAGCAAAAGAGTAAAGGGTAATACTATCGCCAAGCAGCTCTTGCCGAGTCGCTGGCATACGCTCATCAATCGTCGTGGCAGGGTCGAGCGTTAACGGCTCAGTCAGAGTTTGGTAGCCAAGCGTCGCGTTCACGCCATCCGTACTATCGGCAAGATCGACGGCAAATGTCAGTTGAGGTGGAGCTTGCCCATGAACGCCAAGTGTGCAGCCTAGCCAACAAATCACCACACTCAAAACCATTCGCCAGCGACAGGCGGCTTTCAAATGGCTAGATGGCGGCTTCATGTTCAAAAATTCCGAACTTCAACGTTCGCATGGTTAAACAGCAAAATGCAAATTGAAACGATTTTGCTCTGTCTACCGTAGATATCGATCGTTCCGGCGAAACCCTGCACAAGAGCGATCATCAGTTCCAGTCGTCGCAATCGCGGACTTGAAATGAGTTAGGTAAGAATTGCCGATTAGGCCAGCTTTGCAACTGCTCGGCACGAATTTATAACGCCAATATGATCGCACGCCGAGCGTTCAATTTTAATCGCGATCGCCTATTGGAAGAGAGCGAAATTGCCGAGCAACCACCAAAGCAATATAAAGATAAGGATTGTTGAAAAGCAACCACCTCCAAGCTTCCATGCCCCAGCACCTGCCACCAAACCGCGTAATAGCTTGCTCATTGCTGCTTCCAAAACTTACAGAGTCGATAATCCTCAAGACTACTATAAGCAAAGCAACTTCTATTCCAAATGATCGTTCGCTTAACTCACAATCATGGGGTTGGTACGGAGGTGGTGGTCATAACTTTCAAAATTTCGTCAAGTAATTCTGCCTCGCCAATTTTGCCGCTATGGCGGAAAACAACGTCGCCGCCAGGGGCGACTAACAGCGTGTACGGCTGAGGGCCGGGCCACTGCGGGTCGAGTGCCTGAATCAATGAATCCATGCTCGCTTCGCTATAAAGATAATTATTCGATCGACGACCTTCTGCTTCTAGACTGTAGGCGAGCTTCGGCGGCAGCGCAGCCCGCATCGTTTCGAGAAACTTTTTCGCTTTCGCTTCATCGCTTGGGTCGTCAGTGCTGATGGTAATCAACTCGAAATCGCGCAATCCCATCCGTCGTGAAATATTGATCAAGCCAGGAAACTCCAAGACGCACGGAACGCAGGTCGTCGACCAAACATTAAACAAGCGGTACTTTTTTGTGTCGTTCTCAACCAATTTTGCGATGCCTGCCGAATCGATTTTTTCTAACGTAATCTTCGCTTTTTCCCACCGCTCGTTATCGTCGGCCACGGCTGAAATTTTTTCTCGCCACTTAGTCGAGCAGCCAAACGGCTTGGTCTCTTTGATCGCAACTTCTTTTCCTGCCAACAGCGCTTGGATCGCATCTTTTGCATCGGTCCGTTTGACGCTTGCCGGGTTCGCAAATCGCGAGTCGTCTAACCAGCCCTGGTACTGGAGTTTTCGTTGCGAATCAAATATGAAAACATGCGGAGTAGCCAGGCAACCATAGGACTTGGCAACCGCTTGCGTTTGACCATCATACAAATAGGGAAAAGTAAAACCTTCATCCGCCGCGTAAAGCTTCATGTCTTCGAAGCTGTCGTCGTATTTCGAAAAACCAAGTTCGTCTGCCCTTAATCCGTCGCCTGAATTTGGATTGATTGCAACGACGCGAAAGCTCTTGCCCTTAAGTTCCTCAATCAAGCTCAGCAGTCGGGGATCTTGAGCGTGGCAAACAGGGCAATGATTGGAAGTGAAGTAAACCATCAGTACTTCCGCATCGCTAAAATCTTTCAGCGACCATTCTTTATCGTCGATGCCCATCAGCTTGAACGCAGGCGCTTGATCACCAATCGCAAGTGTTCGAAAATCGTCGGGCAGCTGAGCGTGGCTGCTCAATGGGGGCACCGACAAAATCAAACCGAAAACAAGCATCAGAAGTTTCATAGTACGTCATCTCGGGATAGAGGAAGTTGAGCACTGGGAAATTCATGTCAGCACCGAGGTGGCTGACGTAGTCATCGATCTTTGTCGCGCTGACACCGCTATGGACGTTCAAAAGTCGCCATTTTCGGGAAGTCCCTCAGCGTAAACCCAATTGTGAATCGGCGTTAGTTTTTGCTTCACCTTGGCGACCAAAGTCTCATCCATCGGTTCGCTGAGCCACTGCAGCCATTGATTGACTGTATCAGGATTTGCCGAACCCGTGATACAGCTCGCAAAATCTTTGTTGGCGACGGAATATTGCAAAGCAAGTTTGGCAATTGAACTACCTTGATCACGACAGAATTTTGCAACCTCCGCTGCGACTTGGCGAACTTCAGGGGTCGCTTTGTGCCACGGCGGAAGCTCTGCATCGGTAAGTAATCTTGCAGAAAAAGGAGCCGCGTTTAACAGACCGACGCCCAGCTTGCGGCAAGGCTCGACCAGCGATAGTGCCATGTCGTTTTGAAGTGTGTAGTGGTTATAAGTTAGGATCACATCAAGCTTGGTTTGCTCCAACGCTCGATGAAAAATTTTCATGGGATATCCGCTGATCCCGATAAAGCGAATTTTGCCCGCGGCCACTTCTTTGGCGAGCGCCGGTAACGTCTCCTCGAAGATGATTTGATTGTCGACAAATTCAATGTCATGGCAAAAAACCATATCGATATGATCGACGCGCATTCTTTCAAGCGAGATATCGATGCTCTCAGCGACTCGCTTAGCCGAAAAATCGAAATGCTTTGGAGCGTATCGTCCCAGTTTAGTCGTCAAGATGAATGAGTCGCGTTTTAAGCTTGGCAGCAATCGCCCAAGCAATAGCTCACTCATTCCGCGACCGTAGTAAGCGGCGGTATCGATCAGATTCATCCCGCCATCTAAGGCTGCACGAACAGAATGAAGGGCTTCGTTTAGGTCGACTTGCCGAAATTCCTGCCCAATCGAGCTAGCGCCAAAACCGATGGCGGAAACTTTTAAACCTGTACTGCCAAGCGGACGATATTCCATAAATAAAATTCTGGCGTTCTGAATGGTTAACTAAAGATCCTGCAAACACGAAATGCGTTTATTGTGGCGGAATGGGATCTTCACGATGAATAGGTGTACCTTCCCAAATCGCCACGTCTGTCTCTTCATCATATTGCAAAGTTCGTTGTGCACTATTGGGGACCATCGGCGCGTTGATCGGTGGCAAAAATGAACGCAGTGTGCTGACAGTCGCAAGATTGCTTTTGTTTTCGATTTGGTTGTTCCATTCATGCGGATCGGTCCGCAAATCATACAACTCCTCAGAACCATCGGCGTAATGAATCAGTCGATGCGTCTTGGAGCGAACTGAATGGTTGCCGCGATTGTGCGTCGTAATCGCTGGTTCGGTTCGTGTCGCTTCGGCGTCTCGCAATTGCGCAACGAGCGAGTGGCCTTCCAGATTCTCGGCCCCTTTGAGTTTTAGAAGTTCCACCAAGGTTGGATAGATATCGAGTAACTCGGCCGGCGAGCCACAAACCTGTCCCTTAGTTACACCCGGGCCAGCAAAGATCAGCGGTACGCGGGTCGAACATTCCCACAGTGTATTTTTGCCGCTAATTTCCTTCTCTCCCAAATGCCAACCATGATCAGACCAAACGACAATAAGCGTGTTGTCAGCCAAACCTTGCTGTTCCAAACAATCCATCAACCGAGCGATTTGGGAATCGACAAAGGTTGTGCTCGCAAGATACGAACGACATAGATTCCGCCACTGATTATTTTGTTTGAGCCACGCCAATCTTGGTTCTGGCAAAGACCAATGCAGGTACCATGAGAAGTGCGGCGTGTCACCTCGATCAGCGTCGATGATTGGCGGCAAGACGGCATCACTATCGGGAAAACGGTCGTACCATTTCGAGGTGACATAACAGGGGACGTGTGGCAAGAAATAACCGACGGAAAGAAAGAATGGCTGACTTTCTGACTTGCGTTGCTCAAGATAGTTCACTGCCCAATCAGTGATCTGATAATCGCCTTTATCTTCGTCTCGATGATCAAACACTCCCCAGTCCATCAACGGATTGTTGTGCGGTGGCGTATCGGGAATCAATCGTTTTGGCGGTTTGGCGCCTACACTGGCCGCCGGTCCCCAAACGTCGAACTCTCGTTTTCGCAGATCAGCATCACGTGGCGGAGCGTGATAGATTTTGCCAGTCGTCGCAGTAGTGTAGCCGGCATCTCGCAGGCTTTGCGGCAATGTCCGGTGGTCTATTAACGCCTCAATGGCCCAATGATTTGGCAGCAGCGCGTACACGCCCGTTGTGCTCGGTCGCAGTCCGGTAAGTACACTTGTTCGGGATGAATTGCATAAAGGTGCCTGGCAATGTGCATTGCTAAACAAAGTTCCACTGGCAGCGAGTTTGTCAATGGTTGGCGTTTGAGCAAGCGGATGTCCTTTTAAGCAACCGATCCAATCGTTTTGGTCATCAATCGCAATCATCAATACGTTAGGTCGATCAGACTGCTGTGCATTGCACGTGGAAACGATTCCAGAGAGCAGTAGTAGAGTGCCGAACCAGCAAAATAAAGAGCCGTGATTGCGTGTCATCGGTACCCATCGGAGATCACTTATTGATTTTTTCATCCCCACATTCTAACCGCGACCGGTGTCGCCTGAAACAATGCTGAACTAAGGACGATCGGTGCTTTTCGAGATCCTTAAATTGCAATTTTCTGTTAGGCAGGACTCAATTTTCCGCTTTAAGCATTGTGATTAAGTTGCCTGGGTTTTTCGGCTCGAAGCCCAACAAGATCGCCCAGGCCAGCGTTAGTCCTACATTTCCAAATCAATGGCGTTGCACAAAAATTGCATGAAGCTTTTTGAAGCGTGGAAACTTTCGGTCAGCCGGGCTGGAAAGTCGTCCGCGAGGACTTGCTGGTCGGTTAGCTTTTGCAAGCCGGCAAAATCCTTTCGCTTGAGATCCTCAATCATTGGATGATTGGCAGGATAGTCGCGCGGTGGACGTTTTAGGACATCGCCGGAAAGATCAAAGGTCGACTTAAACGACTTGTTGTCACGGGCTTTTTGCCAAGCTTTCGCATCGCTGGAAATGGATTCACGGATTGCGGACAACGTCGGCGGCCCAGGCTGCCAGGCTCCGACACCCAGCAATGAACCGCCTGGTTCTAGGTGGATATAAAAACCAGGCGCATGCACGTCATCAGAGGATTCTTCATGACGAAAATGAATGGCGATGTTTGTCTTGTAAGGTGTCTTGTCCTTTGAGAACCGAGTGTCGCGATAGATTCTCATCATCGAGCCGCCATGAGCTTTGGGAACGACCAAAAATGATGGTGCAAGTTTTCGCATCGGTGCTTGCAGCATCGTGATAAGTTGCAAAGCGGGGGCGAGACATGCTTCTTCGTAACGTGGCTTGTTGACCATAAACCATTCGCGATTGTTATTGGATTTTAAATCCTTCAAGAACGCGAAAAATTTTCGATCGATCGGATTATTTGGACTGCTATTGGTCTTCGGCATAGCCATCTCGCTTATCAAGGATGTTCAGGGTGCGCGACCGCGTCGACGTTGTCGCCAGCATAGCAATGCCGACCACCGTCCACGGGTAAACTGACCCCGGTAATGAAAGGGCTATCGCACAAGAACAACGCCGCCTGTGCGATGTCGTCCGGCGTGCCCAACCGTTTTACTAAAGTGGCTTGCCGAAGTGTTTGTTGTTTGGATTGGCTGGCGTCTTCGGACAGCAGAACTGTCCCGGGCAGGATGCAGTTGACTCGCACACGCGGATTGCGACTGCCCAGCTCGACCGCGAACGAGCGAGTCATAGTTGGCACACTGCCCTTGCCTGAAAAGTATGCAGCAAAGTCTACGTAAGGCCGCTCCAAAGCCCAATCGCCGATCAACACAATGCTGCCGCCAGAAGATTGTTGGACCATCCGCAAACCGGCCTGTTGTGCGACAAGAAAAGTGCCAAGCGTATGGGTCCGAACGTTCTTCAAAACGTCGTCGGCAGTTGTTGATTCTAACGGCTTTCGATCCCAAGTCGCCGCACAATGCACGACCGCATCCAAGCGTCCAAATCGCTTGTCGATGGAGTCGATCCAGTCAATCACGGTTGCCTCATCGCTGATGTCGCCCTGCACTAACATCGCGGTTAGACCAGTTCGCTCGCAATCGGCAACAAAAGATTGGCCGGCCCCGATGCTATGATTTGCATGCACGACAGCGCGATAACCATTGCTGAGAAAATGACTAACAACACAACGACCAACACGAGCCGAACTGCTGCCAGTCACCAACACAACGGGCGACTCATCGTCGAACATTGAGTTCATTCGCAGCCGTTTGTACGCGCTGCGATAATCGGAAACTTGTCGCAACGATTCGTGCGGCCAGGGTGAATGAGAGTCTTTTGATGCCGACAAAACTTGGGATCACTTTCAAAGAAGCTAAATCTCTAGGAAACTTAAGCATTGTTGTGCGAGAACTACTCGTCCAGCGTGCTTTTGCGACGGAGAATATGGTGGTAGTGTTGTGCAAAGCGATGCGCTTCGTCGCGGACATATTGCAGCAACCTCAAGGCAAACGATTCTCGGCCGAGCTTGATCGATTCGGATTGACCGGGCAAGAAAATCTCTTCCTCGCGTTTGGCTAAAGAGCACAACAGCGGTGGTGTGATGCCCTGATCGCGAAAGGCGGCCAACGCCGAGCTTAATTGTCCTTTGCCTCCGTCAATCATCAAAATATCGGGGAAGGTTTCCTGTTGCTCGTCAAGCTTTCGAAATCGTCGTGAGATGACATCGTAAATGCTTCGAAAGTCGTCAACGCCTTTGACTTCGCGAATTTTGTAACGCCGATAACCGGGCTTGAAAGGCAAGCCATCGAGGAACTGAACCAGCGATGCGACTGTATCAGTTCCACCCAAGTGTGCGATATCAACGCCTTCGATAACCCTCGGTTCCTCTTTCAAGCCGAAGATCTTTTTCAAACCGCGTAAACCACGTTTAGGATCGACATAAAAAACTTCTGGTTGCGCGTGCATGTCAAGCTCGCCGCGTTTGTCTAAATTCTCTAGCAGCTTGATTTCGTCGCGCAGCTTGGCCGCTCGTTCAAAATCCATCGCTTTCGATGCGGTCGCCATTTCGTCACGCATTTGCCCGAGCAACCGTGTTGAACCTCCATCCAAGAAGGTTTGCAGTCGTCGAATGTCACGGCGATAGGCTTCCTTGCTGATCCGAAGATTGCACGGCGCGGTGCATTGTTTGATGCTCGCTAGTAAACAGGGGCGAAACCATTGCCAACGCGGATCACCGTCTTCGATATCCAGCGAGCAAGTGCGGAATTTAAAAACACGTTGCAGCACTTGCAGTGCGCCCCTCAGTTGTCCAGCGCTGGCAAAAGGACCGTACAGTTTCGCGCCCTTCGACTTGGGCGTTCGTGTCACTTCTACGCGAGGAAAATCTTCGTGCTGGGTGATCATTAGATATGGATAGGTCTTATCGTCTTTCAGATCCTTGTTGTTCCGCGGTTGAATATCCTTGATCAACCGATTCTCGGTAAGCAACGCATCGACTTCGCTGCTGCATTCCAGAAAATCGATGTCGGCGATCTCGTGCAACCACTCCGCAGTCCGAAGCTCCTTGGCTGCCGTGCTTTGAAAGTAAGAGCCAGCCCGGCTGCGCAAATTTTTTGCTTTGCCGACATAGATCACCACCCCGCCCGCATCTTTCATCAAATAGACGCCAGGCGTTTGAGGGAACGTTTTCACTTTTTCGGCCGCGCGACGAAAGCCGAAATTGCCGCTCTGCGTCGAGTTCGGTTCCGGGCGTTTAGAGCTGTTTGTCGGCGTATTGGCTATGTCAGATTCATCCATCACAATCCCATCCATGTCCAATTATATCGCGTCGGTCAAATAAATCCGGCTGATTCCCAGATGAGGGTCAGTCGCTTGGCAGCATTTTTCAATGCGATTGGTCACGGGCCGAGTGGCGACCTCCGGGATTGCCTAAACGGAACCTCCAACGCCTTTATTATGGCTTGTTGGCAAAATTCGATGCCCGAAGCCGCCTCCCCGCGTTGAATGAAAGCCCTTTGGTAGTTACGCTAGCGAGCGTCGCTGATTTACAACCAATCGTCGATCAACGCATAACCTCGTTTTTATCCTCCAAATTCAGTTTGCACCATGAGCCAAACCGCAGATCCTGCTTCGTTGCACTATTCCATCGCTCCCAACGCTAACCGGCTCTTGCTAGCTGGCTTCGTAGCGATCCTCGCCGCTGGGATTGGATTTTCCGTACGGAGCGCCAGTGTGTTGGCCGCATGGTCCGAGTCGTTTGGATTCACGCAAACTGAACTGGGGCAAATCACTGGCGGTGGATTTGTCGGATTTGGAATCGTTATTATTCTTGCCAGCTTTATCGCTGAAAAAGTTGGCTTCGGAAAGCTGATGGCCTTTGCATTCATCATCCATTTTCTTTCGGCCGTCGTTACTCTCGCCGCTCCGGCCGTGTTCACCGCAGCTGGCAAAGACGCCACGTATTGGACACTGTTTGTTGGCATGTTCATGTTCGCGATCGGAAACGGCGTTTGCGAAGCGGTCGTGAATCCACTAGTTGCAACGCTGTTTCCGAACAACAAAACGCACTACTTGAATATCCTTCATGCGGGCTGGCCAGCGGGCTTGATCATCGGCGGCGTTGCGTCGATTTTTATGGCCGACAAATTCTCTTGGCAGATTCAGATCAGCCTCTTTTTGATACCGGTGATTTTGTACGGCTTCTTAATTTTTGGTCAGCGCATGCCGCCTTCCGAAGCCAGCGCTAGCGGGATGTCGTTCGGCAAAATTTTGGTCCAGTTCGCCTCGCCTATTTTGTTGTTTCTGGTCCTGATTCAGGCGATGGTCGGCTATGTCGAGCTTGGTACAGATTCATGGATTCCTCGAATCACCGGTTCGATTTTAGACGAAACTACGGGTCGTTGGTTGTTCGTTTACACCTCGGCCTTGATGTTTATTTTGCGATTTGTTGCTGGGCCGATTGTTCACAAAATTTCCCCGCTGGGTTTGCTTTTGGTCAGTTCCATCCTTGCGGTCATTGGTCTTTATACGCTCGGCACTGTCAGCACGACGTTGATGGCAATTGCTGCGGTGACGATTTACGGTTTGGGTAAGACGTTTTTCTGGCCGACCATGTTGGCCGTTGTTTCTGAGCGATTTCCGAAGGGTGGCGCGGTAACACTTGGCGTCGTTGGTGGCGTAGGTATGTTGTCCGCTGGACTGTTGGGTGGACCTGGTATTGGATTCAAGCAGGACAAATTTGCCTCGGAGAAGCTTCAAAGTGTTTCAATGGACACCTTTGATCGTTACAAAGCCGACAAAGAAAATCGGTTCTTAGCATTTACAACCAATGGGTTGAACGGCACGAAGGTTTCAACGCTTGCCGATGAGGGCAAGAAACTTGCTGGCGAAATGGAAATACTCGCTGAAACTCAACGGACTGACGAAAACCTGTCTGCCCTGGATACGTGGTGGCAAGAAGCGAAAACGCATGCTGCACAGGACAACGGTCCGGTCAACGAAGCGACCTTGCACGGCAGCCGAGTGGCGCTCAAGCTAACGGCAATTGTCCCAGCCGTCATGGCGATTTGCTACTTGATCTTGATTTTGTACTTCAAGTCAATCGGTGGCTACAAAGCAATTACCATCAGCGGCGAAAAAGCCAGCGGTGGAGTCGAAGGCCCGATGAACGCTTGACATTATTTGTATCGAAGCATCGCCGCTGCGGAAGTCGCCAAGACTTTTCGGCGGCCTAACAGAGTGGAACAATTTCCTCAATTGTTCCTTTGATTTGCACCTGTCAGCTTCAATTATCTTCATCGTCAATTGATAACAATTGACCTACTCCGGCTCGATCGAAAATCTTGGCGGGTTTCGCTACCGAAAGTTGCGTTTCAGCCTGCAACGCACCAAGCTCGGCGAGGATCTGTGATTCTTCAAGGCTAGCCGACTGCGCCGGTCGGATCGAGCAAGTCGCGATAGAATTCGAAAGTACCGAATACTGCCGCATCGCTGGTCCGTTTTGTAACAACCGGTAGAGCATCTCACCGGCAATGACAACGCAGGTCGTCAACAAACAGATGCTCGACAAGCCAGCCATGACCAAGCCGATAAGAATCGAGCCGGTTGAGACGCCTATTGTCAGCGCACACAAACTGCACAAAATCGATCCGCACGCGATTGCTAACACGCCGGCAGCCGCAAGGTACATCGCGCGAACTGGCGTTCTCGAATGAGTTATCATAGCGTCGCGAAGTGTTCGGAAATGTGTTAAGAGCTGACGACTGACTGATGGTGTTCGTCGCCATGTATCGTTCATACCAACCAACGATCTTCGGACACCAAGTTTGGAGGTGCAGGCAGCCAAGGTCGCCTGGTCAGCCGGAATGGCCTGCAAACTCTGTACGACCTTGCGGTCCAAGAGGCAGTAGTTGGCCGCAGTGTTTGTAATCGGCGTTCCGCATCGTCGAGCAACGGAATCGTAAACTCGTTGGACGATCTTTTGACGCCGCGACATTTGTGAGGTTGAATTGCGAATCGCAAACACGCAGTCCGAACCATTTTTCCATTTTCGGATCAATTCGACAATCGACTGCGGATCGTCATTGCCGTCAGCCGCGATACAGACATAAGCATCGGCCGCGATCGAATCCATGCCAGCCTGCAACGCCAGCCGTTCAGGAACTGCTGAAGCGAGCTGCACGCATTGAACGGTGGCTTCGCTGAAGCAAACCGCGTCGAGGTATTCTCGCAAGTGGCGCTTGATGGGGCCGTTTCGAACTAGCACGACAGTGTACGGCTGTCGCGTAGATCGCATCACGGTTCGAATGTCATTGAGCGTCCGCGGCGTTGCGATAGTATGTGCCGAAACTGGCATTATGATCGCGATCGAGCTGTCGTCACCGGCGGTTGGGCGGCGGTTTGAATTCATGGTGTCGTCTCATGCGGGAGTCTTGCAGTTAGCCCGCAAGAAGATCGGCGAGCCACGGCAACCTTACCTTACAGCCAAACTCGTTTGCATAATCACGACCATTTTGGGCTACATCGTGCAGTTAAATGGTAGTGGCGAGGCAGACGCTAACGGCAATGACGATCGCATCGATTGGCCAGGTTTTCTTAAAGTAGCGCTGCAACTCGAGCTTTTTAAGACTGGCTAATTGCAAGTTTGCAATGAGCAAATTATGAATTTCTGACCAAGACGCTTGACGGACGATCAGTCGGTGTATTTGATAGTGCTCGTTGATATAATCAGTCCAAACGAAGCGAATCGGCGGAGAAAATGGCGGCGGAAAACGAACAAGCAACTAAATCATGGGGCTCCGGTTGGCGACTGGGGCTTTACATTTTCGGTACAACTCTGATTAGCTGTCTCGCTTTAATAGCCAACATGGGCTTCATGTATGTCATTTTCACCGGTGTCGTTGGCTATATTTACGAGCCGGTTGCACTCTATGTCGGTCAATTCATTTTGTATGTCGGACCGTACCTGCTGCTCTTTCTTGAGTGGCGATTGTGGGACTCTATGGCCGACCCATTCCGCGGATATTAGAGGCGAAAGCCCGAGCTAAAGTAAAGTCGCCTGACAGATGCCAACGCTCCAAGGACGTTTCTTGCTCATCCGGCATGCACAGTCGGCCAATAACGCGCTTCCGGAACATCAACGGGTTAGCGATCCAGGCATAACGCAATTGGGAGTCGAGCAATCTGATCGGCTCGGCCAGCATCTTTCTAGCCTCCCCATCACGCATTTGTACTGCAGCGGATTTCTTCGATCGCTCGAGACGACCGCCGCGATTGTCAAATATTCAAAACTCAAACCATACGTTCATGCATCGCTTTTCGAGGTCAAAGGATGCTATAGCGGACATCGCGCCGGCGAACTAAAACCTGAAGCAGGGCTCGGCCGCGCGGCGATCGCCGCAAAATATGTTGGTTGGGAGATCGATCCGCAAATTAGCGAATCTGGTTGGTTTTTCGGTCGAACGCTGGAGACAGATGAAGCAGTTACACAACGAACGAGATCGGTCGCAAGTTGGATGTTAGACCGACTTACCGACGTTCGGCAAGCGAACTTGAATGGCACGGATGCAGCGCTCCACGCAATGGTCATACATGCCGACTTTATCGTCGCCCTTTTGCGAACGCTTACCAGCGACGCCAGCAATCCAAAGAGCGAGGATGCGGCAAACGCTCCCTGGATTCAGAATGAACCGTACAATACTTCGCTGACAATGCTTGAAAGATATGAAGGCGTTTGGCAAGTCATTCAATACAATCAAACCGATCATTTGCCACCAGCAATGCTCACCATTTAAAGCTGTTATGTCGCGACCATTGAGATGAATAATTAAGATAAAAAATTTGGGCAGCTATTCTGTCTCGGTGCGGCCTTTGCTAAACGATGGTAATAAGATTGGTTTAGGTGCTCGATGAATGTGCTTAGATTTCGATTTCAACTGATATCGAGGCAAAAATTCACTCTGGCTTCACTTAAAACGACTGACGAGCGAAATAACGTCTCGTTATCCAGTCGCCAAAAGATGGAATGCTTTGGCCAACACAAATTTAATCGTTAAACTCAATAAATTTCTCATGACATTTTGTATTGCGGCTCGGGTCAATCAGGGCATTGTTGCCCTTGCGGACACGAGGATCGTCAAAGGCGGCGAACGCTTGAGCAAAGCCAAGCTCGCGCTCCATCTAGCGGAAAACGGCTCGTTTTTTACCATGACCAGCGGGCTGCGAAGCATCCGCGACAAAATGTTGATCTACGGTGAAGAGTCGATGGCGGCATCGAAAGAACCATTTACTCGGCTTTACCAAGTCGTGAACTTGCTGGGCGATCAGTTGCGACGAGTTAGGGCCGAAGACGCGGATTCACTGCAACAGGGGAATTTGGCTTTCAACATGCATGCCATCGTTGGCGGCCGATTATCCGACGATCCAAGAACGACGCTTTTTTTGATTTATCCAGAAGGCAATTGGATCGAAATCAATGACGATTCTCCCTATTTCATGATTGGTCGAACGCCTTATGGTCGCCCAATTCTCGATCGCTATCTCAATGTTGATCGCTCGCTACAACAGGCAACCACTTTAGCCTTGTTGGCGTTTGAAATGACGTCAGCCAGCGTGACTGACGTCGACTATCCGATCGATATTGCAACCATGCAAAACGTCGAAAGTGAATTTCGCCAACAGCGTTTTGAGCAAGCTGAACTTTTGTCGGTCACCAAACATTGGCATGACTCGATGGCACAATGTTTGCTGACGATGCCTGATCAGTGGTCCGCTTCACTCACCAATCAAAAGACCTAGGCCAATACAATGCAACCAATTCAAGTTGGATCAACGCTGCAGTACGAAATCCAATCCCCAACCGTTTTATTGTTGAACGTTTCAGCGGCGCAAACCGAGCATCAAGATATTCTATCTGAATCTTTGACGGTCTCGCCCCAAGTCAACATTACCGCCTGCCAAGTAGGGTTGGCGAAAAATCGTTTCCATCGGATCTCGGCACAGCCTGGTCCGTTGACGATCAGCTATCGAGCAGAGGTCCAATTGCAGCCGATAACGCAAGATGCCCCTGTAATCCAACAGATTGACTACGCGAACTTGCCGGCTGAAGTACTTCCGTACTTAAATCCAAGTCGTTATGTTGAATCAGACCGTTTAACCAATTACGCCATTGCTCAGTTTGGACATCTCCCCCCTGATTTTCAGCGGATTCAGTCGATTTGCGATTGGATCTGCGAACAGTTGCAGTATCAAAGCGGAACTACCGATTCGTTTACGACTGCTTGCGATGTTCTATTGCAGCGGGCTGGTGTGTGCCGTGATTTTGCACATTTAGGAATTGCCTTCTGCCGAGCACTCGGAGTTCCTGCACGATACGTTTCCGGTTACGCGTGCCGATTGCAACCGCCTGACTTTCATGGCTTCTTCGAGGCGTACTTGGGCGATCGATGGTTCTTGTTTGATGCTACTCGGTTGGCGCCACCCGCCGGTTTGGTTCGCATCGGCGTCGGCCGCGACGCCGCCGACACCGCCTTTATGACCATCTGGGGCAGCGCGGTGATGCAGAACATGGAAGTTTGGGCTAACGAGCCACAGCAAGAAGAGCAGTTGCTCAATGAAAAACCATCCGATACTGCGGTAAGCACTGCATGACGCGAGTTGAAAACTCGATCAAGTTGATGTAATAAAAAACTCCTGGCGATAACGTCAGGAGTTTTTTTATTACAATATAGCTGATGGCAAGTGCAACTATTCTGAAGTACTTGATTCACCGGCTGGTGCAGCTGCCGCGAATTCAGGTTTTTGTGCTTTCTTCGTCTTAACACGATCGTTCTTCCCAACAAATTCGAGCAAGGCTCGAGTGCCGTTATCACCCAATCGAGGTTTGGCAAGCCGCAGGATGCGAGTGTATCCGCCATTGCGATCCGCGAAACGCGGAGCAACAGTTGAGCACAGAATTTCAACCGCTTCTTTATTACGAATAATCGATACCAGTTTTCGTCGAGCGGCCACACCTGGTGCTCGTGCGTTGGCCCAAGACCGCCATTGCTCGCTTGTTCGCCACTGCTTGTACTCTTCGCTGCGAGGTTCGGCGGAAGTACCAAACTGCTCCGAAGTCGCTTCGGCGGCAATCCCTTTTTTCGCAAGCGTGATACAACGCTCGAGAAGCGGACGAATTTCCTTCGCCTTCTCAAGCGTTGTGATGATACGCCCTTTTACCTTTGGAGCATTCGCGTCAACGCCTTCGACAATTTCACGTTCGGTCAGCATGATTGCCGCGATCATGTTCGCGAACAATGCTTTGCGGTGAGGAGAAGAGCGTCCAAGGCGGCGGCCAAGTCTTTGATGTCGCATGATCAGACCAAATTAACAGACAGGAATTTAAATTCTTAAAACGCTGCGAGCCGGTCAAGACTCGCAAATTGACGTATTACAGACAGATTTATCGCATCGATTGCGAAGACGGAACGCGCATTCCAAGGTGAAGCCCATGCACGGAAAGCTTTTCTCGCACTTCGGTCAATGTTGTTTCGCCGAAGTTGCGAACTTCCAGAAGCTGATCTTCGTTGCGTTGAACCAAGTCGCGAAGGGTTTGGATGCCCTCGGCTTCCAAGCAATTGCTAGCTCGGACCGACAAACGAAGGTCGCTAACTGGCAGATTTAACTTGGACTCCATCTGAGCTTCAGCACTGCCAGGACCGCCACGCGAGGTTGCATGGACTTGTTTGCCAAGTTCCGCATATTGAACAAACGGATTAAGGTGCTTCCGGAGAATCTTTGCCGCTTCGACTAAGGCCATTTCTGGTCCAACCGAACCATCAGTCCAGATTTCTAGATTCAGGCGATCGTAGTTCGTCTTTTGTCCAACTCGAGTCTCTTCCACGTCGTAACGAACGCGAATGACCGGCGAGTAGACTGCGTCAACCGGGATAATACCAATCTCATGATCGCCACTGGAATGTTCGGTTGCCGGAACATAGCCGCGACCGTTTTCGACAACCATTTCCATCATGAAAGGCGTGTCGGCTGTCAAAGTCGCGAGCAAATGATCCTTGTTAATGATCTCAACATCCGCATCGGTCTCAACGTCAGACCCGCGAAGCTCTCCAGCAGAGTTCCGTTCGACCGTGATGACGCGAGTGGAATCGCTGTGGTTTTTGACAATCAGGCTCTTAACGTTCAAAACCAAGTCGGTCACGTCTTCTACAACGCCCTTAATGGAAGTGAACTCGTGCTGAGCACCGCGGATCTTGATCTGCGTTACAGCACTGCCTTCTAAGCTTGACAGCAACACGCGGCGCAAGCTGTTGCCTAACGTCGCACCAAAGCCACGCTCAAACGGCTCGGCAAAAAACTTCCCGTAGGTTGGGGACAAAGTCGAGCGATCAACTTGAACATTACTGGGCAATTCAAGCCCACGCCATCGTATGTGCATAGTGGCAACCTTTTAAAACAAAACTCTCAAAAACTATATTGTTTGCGGATCATCAGGCCCACTGGCTACACACGACGTCGCTTACGTGGGCGGCATCCGTTGTGAGGAATCGGCGTGATGTCTTGGATTTGCTTAACCGTGATCCCAGCGCTTTGAAGAGCAGTGATCGCCGACTCGCGACCTGCACCTGGGCCCTTAACTCGTACTTCGATCTCTTTCACGCCGTACTTTGCAGCTCGTTCGGCAACCTGCTGCGCAGCGACTTGACCGGCGAAGGGAGTGCTTTTTCGGCTGCCCTTAAATCCGCTCGTGCCACCACTGGCCCAGCACAACGTATCACCCTTCAAATCGGTAATAGTTACCGTCGTATTATTGAAAGTGCTCTTGATATACGCAATTGCTTGCGTAACGTTGCGGCGAATCTTCTTTCGAGCGTTCGCTTTATTATTGCTTCCACCACTGGCCTTGGCCACGATTCAACCTCTTCGACAATGAACTGGACAAAATCGCCAGTCGCAGCTATGCGATTTGACGAACTGAAAAAATGAATGCGGGAATGCCAACTGGACAAAACCGCCTGCGAATTTCGAGCTAGTTACGAGCTCAGAGATCCACGCCGACTATTTCAAATCCTTGACGCCCTTCTTACCGGCAACAGTCTTTCGCGGACCTTTTCGGGTTCTCGCGTTGGTTCGAGTGCGTTGACCACGTACCGGCAAGCTGGCTCGGTGTCGCAAGCCACGGTAGCAACGAATTTCTCGCAGCCGCTGAATGCTCTGAGCCACCGATCGGCGAAGCGGACCTTCGACGGTGAAATCGCGTTCGAGCATGACCGCCAAACGACCGACTTCATCCTCAGTCAGTTCGCGGGCCGCCTTGTCCGGATTAATGTCATTACGCTCACACAGTTGTCGAGCCACTACCGGGCCAACACCGTAGAGATAGGTCAACGAAACAACCGTCTTTCGGTCGTTCGGAATATCAACACCAAGCAAACGCGGCATCGAGCCGACTCCTTACGCGAACGCAAAAAGGTCAAATTTCAACGAATTCAAATTTCGAAATCCAGAGGCCGCTTGCGAAAAGGTTTCCCAAGCGTCTGATTGTCGCCCAATTGATTTAACGAGCCGCGTAGTTTATCGGCAAACTTGCCTGTTACGCAAGCCGTGTTCCAAGCCTTCGGCAAAAAAGAGTTTTTCAGACCCTTAGCAGATGGTATTCAGACGCCGAACCCATGGAAATCTTATTGCTTTGCAGCTTTGTTCTCGGCCAGTTGGTCCGCGATTCGATTGACAAGTACGTTTAGTCCCTGGCCAGTTACGGCGCTGATCTGTAGCACCTTGAGCTGAGTTGCTTCTTCAAACGCTCGGCAAACGTCATCCGAACCGGGTAATTCGCTCTTGGACATGACTAAAATTTCGCGTCGACTGGCCAAAGCGTCGTCGTAGTGCGCAAGCTCGGTCCGAATTGCTTGGTAATTTTCCAGCGGGTCGGTACCGTCGACCGGCATCGGTTCGACCAAGTGAACCAAAATCCCGGCTCTCATCACATGTCTTAAGAAATCGTGGCCCAACCCAACGCCGTCCGCTGCACCCTCGATTAGTCCAGGAATATCCGCCATCACGAAGCTGCGGTCTTGACCGGCGGCAACTAAACCAAGGTTCGGGGTTTTCGTCGTAAAGGGATAATCGGCGATTTCGGGTCGAGCTCGCGATAGCCTTGAAAGTAGCGTGCTTTTTCCAGCGTTTGGCTTTCCAACCAAACCGACATCGGCGATCGATTTGAGCTCTAGGAGTACCCGCCGCCGCTGCCCTTCCTCGCCTTCGGTTGTTTGACGGGGCGCTTGGTTGGTTGAATTCTTGAAGTGTGTATTACCCCAACCGCCCTTTCCGCCCCGCGCTGCAACAATTCGCTCGCCTTCGTCGACCAAGTCGCGAATGATCATGCCGCTTTCCAGATCGATTAAGACGGTTCCTGGTGGCACGCGTAAGAGCAAATCCTTGCCGTTTTTCCCGTGGCAGTCGCTTCCGAGCCCGTTTTCACCACGTTCGGCGCGCCAATGTTTTTGATGAGCGAAGCTAAGCAACGAGTTTACGCCCGACTGTGCTTCAACAATCACGCTGCCACCGTCGCCGCCATCACCTCCGCAAGGACCGCCCCGGGGCACATGTTTTTCGCGACGAAAAGCCATGCAGCCATTGCCGCCCTTGCCTGCAATCAATTCAATCTCAACGCGGTCAACAAACATGCTAAAAACGATTCACTATCAAAGGGATCCGGAACTCGACTAAGAACTCGCGCTGTCGAACTGGATCGGCTAGCAAGAGACATTCGCTTGTCTAAAGATTCGTGACGCACAGCTTGGTGGCGACACGAAGCGAAATGTTTCAGCACTACTGGCTGCACGCGAGCGGGCCAAAACTAAATTGGGTTTTCGCGGCAGTAATAATCATGAAGTCGCAGAAATCGAAAAGCGTAGATCGCTTCAATCGAAGGCTGCAACTAGGCCGATTCAGCCAACTTGACATTGATTCGACGACCGCCGCGGTCGAAGTAAACATTGCCTTCAACCAGCGAAAAAATCGTGTAATCGGTTCCCATGCCAACGTTTACGCCAGGATGCCATTTGGTGCCACATTGGCGAATCAAAATGTTGCCAGCAATGACTTTTTCACCACCAAAGCGCTTCACACCGCGACGCTGAGCGTTTGAGTCACGACCGTTTCGACTAGAGCCTTGGCCTTTTTTATGTGCCATGATACTTGATCCGCTAAATAGGACGCTCGCAGCGGGATAATAACCGGACCTACGAACGTGTTACGAAGATTGTCTATTGGCCAATCACACACGGCTACAAAAGCTAGCCGCCAGACTGGCTCGGTAGATTAACGGGAATCGTCGGATTAATCAAGAGGCGCTGAAACCGTTCGGCAGCAAATTAGGCCTGATTGCTTCAAGCATCGCGTGGAAGGTTGATGCCAGGACAGGTTCTGGCGGACGTTGGTCACGCGGTTCGCGCCAGTAATTGGCGACAGTAAATTGAGATTCAGAAATTTAGAGGGAGTTCGGGCGATACTATCGCGCGGCTATTCAGTACACAGTCGATGCCAGAGGTCGCCGTTTAGCGATATATCCAAGTATATTGCAACGGTTCAGTCAATTTGAAAAGTTCTAGAACTTCTCTTTGCCGTTCTGGTTGCGAAAACGAGGGAACGCCTAGTGCTATCCGGTCGTCTTGCATATCAACAACATCGCCTGGCTTCCAAAAGAAGAGCCGTAGCGTTTTTCGTAAGAACGCTCGCCGACCGCTCGTGTCCACTTCGACTTGATAAGCATTGGTCAAGCCGCGGACGTCAACATAGAACGCATCCAATCGCGGATCCACGTTAGTCCAGGTGGCGATTCCCCAGACGGAGTTGTCGGCCGATTCGCTGACGGGCAAAATTGGCTCGGCGCTCATTTCCATATAATCCAACAGCGGCTTACCGACTCGTTCACGGTTTGCGATCGGCGCCTTGGCTGTGCTGATGATTTGCGAGTCGTACGAAGTTCCGTATTCAGGGGAAATAAGCGTAAAGCGAGGCAGAAATCGTACGGACTTGTAAATGACAGTATCGGGAAATTCAGGCACCCCCGTTCCGGCTTCAACCGCCGTGACTTTCGGCAGTAGATCGCCGCCGGTATAGCGGACGCGATAAATCATGTACCAAACCAGCTGATCTTCGACGGCACCAGACGCATTGGCAATTGGCACTTTTATCAGCCGAACGGGCTTAAAGGAAAACTCCAAGGCCCACACGGGGTGCCGTAGGGTTACGTCGCGACCGAGTTCTAGCAAGGTCTCGCTGCGCGGCATGAAGTGCGGTTTTCCATCTGGGAAATTCGGGGGAGCCCATTCAATTTCTGGGTGTGATTTTACAAAGTTCAAGTCTTGCGGCCCGATCGACGTATCTCCAGCGTTCTGGTCGGGAGGGACTACAGTCAACACGCCACTGGCCAGCGTTCTCGGTGGCAAATTTGCTAGCGTCGGTGTCGTGGAGGTAGAAATTCCAGGCTGACCAGCCGTCAACGGCGCCGTTCCGACGCCAGGATTTATATCACTTGGCGAACTGACCGATGGACTTTGAGCGACCGCTGAACTCAAAATGGCAAGCGCGACGCCGCAAGCCCATGCGACCGGACAGATAAAGGCCAGCTTCGATCGGCTCGACGTCCCAGTAAGAGCAGAAAAGTGGAGGAAAGACTTTTGAGAGTTTGCCATGCCATCAGAAACTTTTTTAACAACCACGAACATTTCCACCGCCAAATATTCAGGTGCCAGAAACAAAATCAACGTGCTTAAGCAGGATTCGATTCATTCAATAGAATGTGCGTCATCGCTGGTTGGCACACCTAAGCACTTGTAGTATAGTCCCGACTTATAGTCTGCTATCAACGAAAGTTCGCTTTTTGGCGGCCACAACGCAGTCTAGCTGCAAATTCTCTACGTGGAACAAGCGCAACAAGTTTTAATGCGAATTGCAACCGATGCGATCCGTCCATTCGGAAAATCCACTGGCGCCGGAACCAGCCCAGGTCTCTTTGTTTTGAGGTAACGGAGAGGGGCGAAACGCTTTTCCAATGCGAGTTAAATCGTTTTTGGCTGCATCTGTTACGGATTTTTCCGATTATGTTGATTTTAGCTCGGCTTAATTCATTGCCTTACGCCCCGTTCAGTTGATACGATTTGAGCGACTTCGATTATGTGCAACCCCAACGATGGCAAAATTAAAGAGCGACTTAGTTAACCACCACTTTTTGAGCCATTTGTATGCAATTTCAAGGGTCTGGCAATTCAACCCAGTTTCAAAGTAACAATTCGACCAATCAGCGGTTTGCCGACTACCAGTGCGATGGTTTTTACGACGAGATGTTCGAGCAGGGCGGCGTTCCAAGGCCAGCGTCCGGTCCGCTGGCTGAGCGGATTTCGCTGCTAGAGCCAGCCGAATTGCTACGTCGTCAACGAGCGGCCGACCATGAACTGCTCAACATGGGCATCACGTTCAATGTTTACGGACATGACGCGGGTGCCGAAAAGATTATGCCTTTCGATCTGATCCCGCGAATTATCGCGATGTCGGAATGGCGAGCAATCTCGGCTGGTTTGCAACAGCGGATTCGCGCACTCAACATGTTCATTAACGATCTCTATAACGATCAAGAGATCATCAAAGACGGTGTTTTGCCAAGCTATATGATCGATAGCAGCAAAGGTTTTCTTCCTGCCTTGAAGGGAATGAAACCACCGCGGGGCATTTGGTGCCACATCACAGGGACCGATTTAGTTCGTGGTGGCGACGGCCGCGTCTACGTGCTGGAAGATAACTTGCGCTGTCCTTCCGGCGTTTCGTACGTGTTGGAAAACCGTGAGGTCATGAAGCGAACGTTTCCTCAGCTCTTCGGCGGCTTGTCAATCGCGACGGTCGAAAGCTATCCAGAAAAACTGCTCGAAATGCTTCAGTTCGTCGCTCCCGAGGGAGTCAATTCACCGACCGTGGTTGTGCTGACACCAGGCATCTATAACTCGGCATACTTTGAACACTGTTTTCTAGCTCAACAAATGGGCGTCGAATTGGTTCAGGGTTCAGATCTTATCGTGTACGACGGCCACGTTCACATGCGCACGACAAAAGGACTCAAGCAAGTTGATGTGATCTACCGACGCATCGATGATGATTTTCTCGATCCAGATGTGCTCCGACCCGACAGCACATTGGGCGTCCGTGGTTTGATGGAAGTCTACCGCAATGGCCGCGTTTCGTTGATCAATGCACCGGGAACTGGCGTAGCCGACGATAAAGCGATCTACGCTTACGTGCCGCAGATGATTAAGTACTATCTCAACGAAGAGATGACGTTGCCCAACGTGCCGACTTTCATGGCCGCTGATGAAGAGCAACGCAAATATATTCTTGCAAACATAGCGGAATTAGTAATCAAGCCGGCCAACGAATCAGGAGGCTACGGAATATTGCTTGGCCCACGAGCGACCGCCGATCAGCTTGAAAAGTACAAACATTTGATCACGGAAAATCCCCGCAATTATGTCGCGCAGCCGATGCTATCTCTTTCTCGAGTGCCGACATTGTGCGGCGAAAATTTGGAAGGCCGTCACGTCGACTTACGGCCCTACATTCTTTATGGTCAAGACATATTCGTCCTGCCCGGCGGATTGACTCGCGTCGCGTTGGTTAAAAATTCACTTGTCGTGAATTCGTCGCAAGGTGGCGGTAGCAAAGATACCTGGGTGCTGGAAGACTATTAATCGACCAAGACAGGCGGTAGCTTGTCAATTCGACCGTTCTGAGCAATGTATTAACAACGAAGTATTAATAACGAATCGCTCTCACAAAAGTTCACCGCTTAATTTTTCATCGAAGCTTTACAAAAATATGCTTTCCCGTGTTGCTGATTCGCTGTTTTGGATGAGTCGTTATGTCGAACGAGCGGAAAACGTCGCGCGTTTCATCGACGTCAATTTGAACTTGCTGCTCGACGTAGGTGTCCAAGGGAGCAGCCAATGGGCACCGCTGGTTTATACCACCGGCGACCACGAAGAATTCGAGGAACGTTACGAGGACGCCACGCAAGAAAACGTCATTCGCTTCCTGGCCTTTGACCGCGACAATCCGAATTCAATTTTGTCATGCGTCTCCAACGCGCGCGAAAATGCGCGGGCCAGTCGTGAGATGATTTCATCTCAAATGTGGGAGGAACTCAACAAGTTCTATTTGCTGGTTCGCGATGCTCGCAATGACAATTTGGCTATCACCGCGCCTTACGGTTTCTTTGATCGAATCAAGCGGGCCAGCTACTCACTTGACGGTGTTTCAAATAGCACAATGTCGCATGGGGAAGCTTGGCACTTTTGCCGTTTGGGTCAGATGATCGAACGGGCCGATAAAACGTCGCGGATTTTAGACGTTAAGTATTTTTTACTACTACCTCAGGCCAGCGACGTCGGAACGCCGTTGGATATGCGGCAATGGGCAACGCTACTGAAGAGCACTAGCGGATTCGAAATGTATCGAAAAGCACACGGTCGATTGACTCCCAAAAGCGTGGTCGAATTTTTGCTGCTCAATCGCGAGTTTCCACGTGCGATTCACTTTTGCGTGCATCAGAGCGAACGATCGCTTCTGTCGATCACTGGCGGAATTGAAAATAGCTTCCGGAATCGTAGTGAGCAAATGGTCGGACGGTTGCGCTCCGAATTCGCCTACACTGATATCGATGGTGTGATGAACATGGGACTGCATGAATTCATTGATGATCTTCAAGCCAAACTCAATACCATTGGTGAAGCGATTTGCGAAGACTTTTTTGCAACGAAACCACACACCGGCCGCCGATACGACGGCGTATTCTCTTAGCGCCCATCAACGCTGTGAATAGCGTGCAATTTCGTTTCGATCCATTGACGCATGGTGGCTCTTATCTCATCTGCGCCGCCGCATGAGCAGTCGCTCCGATGACCGGTGCTTCGTCGCCACAGACCGAGAATTCAACTCGATCTGTATCGCGGAATCCATCCAAAGCGTATTTTCGATACGCTTTTTGGACGTTATCGAGATAACGCTTTCGCATCGCTGGTGAAATGTCACAAATGCCGCCACCGATCACCATTAGATCGTAATCGCCAACATAGTTGACGCTCAACAGCGCGATCCCTAACGCGTGAGCTTGATCATCGAACAGTTCTAAAGCAAGCTCGTCGCCGATGTCGAGCAGGTTTCGCAATTGCTTGGCTTTTTCGTAAGTTGAATCTTCTAACTTATTTAAGCCATGGTGCCGCCATTGTGGCAACTGCAAACGAAACTGCAATTGATGCGTCAGCGCAGTCAACGAAATGGCTGACTCGGCAGTTGATGTCGCGTTGCCAACCAATAACTGTGAATCGTGTTCATATCGAAAAGCAAACCTCGGAAGAAAGATGTGCCCGCCATGACCGGCGCGACCGCCAAGCCCTCGGACAACTTTGCGATCGCGAATTTCGCCACCACCAAGCCCTGTTCCAACGGTTAGCATAAACAGCGAGCACAGATCGACATCCTTGGGTCCACTGGTCGCTTGTCCCCAACTCCAACTGCCAGTGCGAATGACAAGCTCACCCAGCACAGCGGCTTGCCCGTCTCCGATGTAGTGAACATTGCAGTTGAAATGGTCGCTGTGTAATGATTCAGCAAGTTGATCACGAATCGGAAAGCGGTCCCAATGTTCGTGTTTTAGATTGGGCGTCTTGAGCAGGATGCCGTCAAGCGTCGCTGGGCCCGGCGTGGAAAGTCCGACAGACAAACAATCTTTCGGCGAAATACCAAGAGTCTGCAAAGATATCTTGAGCTGCATCAAGATGTTTTGGACTGTGTGTTTTGGTCCATGAAACGCTTCGGTGGGAAACTGTTTCGAAACGTATTCAACTCGTCGATCCAAACTGCCTAACGCGATTGTGCAAGTCGTCCCCCCAACATCAACTCCCGCAACGCACTGCATTTAGATCGCTCCGAAAAGATAACACTGAAAAGACTATCACCATAGGCGATGCGGCAACGAACCAATTGGCCGTTTTCTATCGTCGCCTCTCGCTCTGCGAAAGAATTCGGAAATGCGACTTTCAGAGAACGACAGCAGGCATTTAATTTTCGCTCGATGCCAAGCGAACGACTTTACTATCTTAGCATCTTGATACACCGATAGTGACTGGCTGCAGATTTTTGAGATCTCGACAAGCCTCTTGCTCAATAAAAAAACATCCGCGGCTTGTGCTGCGGATGTCTACACTCAGTTTGAAAGTTGATTAATCATCCAGCGTTCAATTAATTGTCACGATTGGCGTTATCAACATTTTTTTGAAGCCTACTGAGTTGAGACTGCAAGTCTTTCACCTGTCTTTCCAATTCAATTATTCGTGTTTCTAGTTCGTTGGAGGCCTGACCAGTCTGTTGACGTTGATCGTAACTATTGCCGAAGTTGGCAGTTAATTTTTGACGTGTTCCCTGACGTTGGACTTCAAAAACAATTGTGCCGCTTTCGGCATTGTTGATTCTGTCGCTCACGTTGTTTGGATTCTGAATTTGTTGGCCGTTGATTGATACAATTTGGTCACCCTGCTTAATTCCAGCATTAGCCGCGACTGACCCTTGCGTGACGTCTGCAACAATCACCGAATTATTGCTACTCTGCATCGTGATACCCAATCGCCGCTGGTTGCCGTTGGGTTGAGGCATGTTTGGATTGGCGGTCTGATTTAGTCGAACGACTTGGTCGTTTCGGCGAACCTGCATTGATCCGTTGGCATTTTGCAAAAGCTGGTCAAGCTGTTCTTGGCTTCGAATCGGTTGCCCGTTTTGATCGAGTAGAACATCGCCCTGTCGATAACCGTAACGTGCCATGTCGTCATTGATTGCACCATTGACTCTATAGCCATTGGGGTCTTGGTTCAGCGAGTTGCTCAGATTTTGGCGGAACTGATTGCTGAAGCTCTGTGAGCTCTGTGCTTGCATATTTGGCTGCCGACTCGAATTGAGCTGGCCGTTTGCATTTTGCTGTTGTGCGTTACCGATTAATCCTCGCCCGCCGTTCTGCAATTGCCCGTTAGTCTGAAATTGAGCGTTTGGAATTTCGCCAGAACGCGTCTGCGAGAAGCTGTTTTGACCGCCATTGGGCTGCGCGTTGGGAGTACCCATCGCTTTGTTCAGCGAGTCAGTTGCTGATTGCTGAAGCGATTGTGCTGCGCCGTTAGCTGCCCCTTGCAAGGCCTCGTTTACAGGATTTTGACCATTTGCGAGCGGTGCGGCAGTCAAACCACTCAAAAGAACCACACTGAAAATTCGTTTACTTAACATTGTCCTACTCCGTTCGGGAATAATTTGCGAAAGCGGTCAATGCGTTGTGGAATGCAAAGACCAAGCTATGAAGCTTTAACACCATCGCATCTACCATTCCAAACTGGACGAAGTGGCTAAGCCGCTGTGGATTTTTTGTTGGCTGCTTTGATTGCGGGCAGGGCGGTCGAAAAAGCAACAACATTGGAATCGTTTTTGCTTGAATCGAGCCACATGGCAACGCACCTCATCGTTTGCTTTAGACTTGCATCGTTCAGTCGAGTAATAACAATGCAATTGATGGTGAGTACGGATTGACTGCCAGTTGAAGCAACGCAACTAGAAAAATCGCATGTCGCTAATCATCTGTCGAAACTTAAGCTGGATTCTCTTCGCGTTTCTCTTTCTCAGTTCGCAAGGCGCGGCGGCGTTCGGCCAAGAGCTCGACGAACTTCCAAAGCAACGTTCGCTTTCTTACAGCTTCAATGACGCCTCAATAACAAACATTGAACGTTACCTTCGAGCCGTCGGGATTCGTTTGCCTTTTCAAATTGAAGGCAATATCAGCGGCTGGATCTGGACCCAAAACAAAGGCAGTATCTTTTCGCTGAGCGACTACATTGCCGAGGCAAAGATCAGTTCAGACAAACTTGATATTGAAGGACAACCGATAGAACAAGCGGAGTTACGTCTTAGCTATGCTGATGGCGGTTGGATTTTGAAAAGCATTTCTGGCAACTTAATTGGTCAGCGCGCTGATGGCCAACCTGCTTCAATTTTGAAGTTCGCTGGCGAAGGTATCGTTCCTGCTGGGCAATCATCCAAGTCGGAATTCACACTGAACGTCAATGAAGTCTTGATTGTTGAGCTCGCACGAAGTGTCGGCTTTGCAGTCGAAAGTATTGTTCAAAACGGAATCGGTAAAGCATCTTTAAACGCGAGCGTTCAGCGTGATCAACTATCGGATCTGTCCAAGTGGACTGTCCGTGGCAATGTTCAGATCGTCAGCCTGATGCTCTCTGGACTCAAAAAAATTCGCTTGCACTCGGCTCTCGAAATTGATGATCAAGTTTTGAAGTTGAACGATGCCACTATTAGATCCGATAGCGACGAAAAGTTAGAATTCGATACGCGTCTCGAATTAAAAGGTGATGGGCAATTTGCGTTTCGAATGAAACGGCAATCGTTCGACTGGAAGGAAATACTATCCAACGAAGTTTTGTCGCAGCTTCGCGATATCGAACTTTTCGAAACTGAAATTCGTGTGGATGCCGACGGTCAGATCAAAAATTTGCAATGGCAAGCAAACATCGAAGCAGTTGCGAAAGAGCTTACCTACCAGCAGTATCAATTCGAAAGTGTATCGCTAAGCGGTCCGATCTCGCAAGATAAAATCGGTGCATTGAAGTTGTCCGCAGAAATTGGCGACGGCAAGATCGCTGCAATGTTTTCGAGCGATCAATACGCGACTCCGACACAAACATCTAACGCGTCAGTACAAATTTCATCGGTCTCGCTGACCAGCGTGCTAATATCATCTTTGCCATTTCAAGCTTCTCAAACGAATCGACTATCTGCCGAGGGCTCGTTTCATTGGTTGGGTTGGTATCCAAACACACCGTTATCACTCGCTGCAGAAGTCACCGGTTCGCTGCAAGAAACACCATTGCAAGGCTTCGCAAGGCCGATCGAATTCTCAATCTTTCACAAACCGAATGATCGTTATCAGTTCAAAGCGAGCACCATCGAGCAACCACGCTATCTAGTGCTTGACGGAAATGCAGATTGGCAACGATGGGACACATTCGATTATCAAGTTGACGCTCAATTTTCGCGGTTGGAAATTGGATTGGCCGAACTGAGTCCACGTATTCAACTGCCTGACGGCCTAGACAACTCAATAATGGCCAGTGGCAAGGCGACTATTTCAGGTGACGAAAAAGAACCCTTCAGCAAAGCCGACTTCGAACTAAATTACGTTCTCGGGGTCTATCGAGATCGAAAACTTGGCATTAAAGATTTTGCAGGCCACTACACCAAAGCATCGATTCAAGTCGAAGCTCTGACAGCTTTTCTCGGGAACAATTCTGCAACACTAAACGGCGAATACCGATTGGACGGGGAGAATAAACATTTTGCAAATCTCGAATTACTTGATTGGCCGTTGAACGATCTGTTGGACATTGTTGGTGGTCCAGTACCCGTGAATGAGATTGGTGGACGAGTTTCAGCGCGACTGCGTGTGGAAGCAGATGCAAACGCGGCGACCGCATCGGCATGGCAAGCCGACGGAGTACTTGCGATCGACGATCTTGTTCAGAACAATCGACCGATTGGATCATTGCGGAGTCAAATTGAAACCAACCATGACCGTGTAAGAATTCGATCGATCGGAAATTTGTTTGATGGCCAGCTAGATAGCACAGTCCGCTTCGAACGTGGCAAGAATCGATTGGACTACCCAATCCTTGGAAGGGTCGTGCTCACTGATACCTCCATTGCAAAACTGGTATCGATCTGGCAACCAATGGCCAACGCAGAATTATTTGATGGGAAGTCCACTGGACGAATCGATTTCGGATTTGATCCCAGCTACAACGTGCATGGCAATATCACGCTTGATATCAATGGAGTCACGTTGGCTGGCGAGTCGTTGATCGACGATACAAAAATTTCTGGCACTTTTAACAATGATCGCTTGACGATTGGCGACTTCGATACTCGATTCGCAGGTGGACGAGTCCGTGGACGCGGGGTTGCCAATTTCGAAAGCTCAACATCGTTTGAAGGGACATTACAGTTAGATCGCGTTGCGCTCTCGCGAGCCGCTTCCCTCTTGGATTTGGAACTAGCAACTTCTCTAGCTGGTGAAGTTTCCGGGCGCGGTAGCGTCAAATTCCAAGGCAGCCAAGCGAACTTGCGAGGTGACATTAAAGGTCGAGATTTACAGCTGTTTGATATTTCGTTGCAAGATGCTTCAGCGCAAGTGACAAGCTCGTATCGCACTAGCAGCGGCATGATTCAAACAAAGTTGAAACACATCGACGGACATGTGCTTGGCGGTCGACTGAGCGGCAATGTCGATTTAGATTATGCGCGCTGTTTGGGCTTTGATGCGACTTTAAAAGTGTCCGAGGGGCATGTCGAAAGGTTCGAAGATTGGTTGGACACTGGAGAGTTTTTTGGACAGGGGCTCTTCGATGCTCAAGTCAATTTGCAGTCCAATTGCTATCGCGGGCTAAGCGATCTAGATGGACGTCTCGCGATGGAATTTGGCAAGACTGACGCCAGATCTGTGCCGCTGTTAGGACCTCTAGCACAGGCAATTCCGGCAATTGGGTTACCGCAAACAACTTTTGATCAAGGCAGCCTCGACGGCATCATCACGGCTGGTCAACTGCGAATACAAAACTCATTGCTCTACAATCCACGGCTTTGGATCTCTGCAGCCGGAACTGTTGGCCTGAGCGATCAGCGGTTGGATTTGCAGACCACGGTTTACACCGGTTCATCGGCTGATTCGCAACTGCTTGGTTCGCTTTTTCAAACGCTTGCGCTAGTGCCAGATCCAACCATTCAGACAATCAATGCCATATCAAACGCAGTCTCCAATCGAACCGTATTTCTTGAAGTTCGTGGCACTGCCAAATCACCGATTGTTCGACTTCAAACTGGCCGTACCGTCAGCCGCTACGTTATTGATTCGCTAGTTCGCCAATTCACCGCTGGAGCAATTGCAGGCGGAGTATCGGCCGGCACAGCAAAATAAATGATCCCACTTTCGCAAGCATTTAGCATGGCTTCTAGGAGTTATACGCACCAATTATGCTTGCTAAATTTGCTTGCAAAGTGTGTATAACGCTGACGGCTGTGTGGGTTAGACGAAGTTGAAAACCACATTGCGGTCAGACTGCGACAAAGTAGTTTCTTTGGGCGCCGAACATATCCGATGCTGCACCTAGGAGCGTATGTTTGGGCGCCGCAAACCAATCGCAATTCTCGTCGCAACGCCATGGATGGTTATGCAATGTCGAAGTCAAACTGCTTTATCGCGTTCATCTCACTTTCGATCTGCGCGATGACTGGCTGTAGTTCAACAGGCGGGTTGGGGCTGTGGAGTCCGACGTTTCCCCTGCTCTCTCAAGCCAAAGAGTTCGCCGCTGCACAGCCATTGCCATCGAGTGTCCCAATCGAGGGATGCAAGTCGGTTTTGCCGCATTATTTTGTGGAGCCAGGTGATGAATTGCTAATCGAACCAGTCGACTATCGCTCAGATATCGAGATTCCGGCCGACCAAATGGTGAAGATCGACGGAACAATCGATCTCGGCGGTTTTGGGCGAATCATTGTCGCTGGGATGACGGTCGAGCAGATTGAGAACTTGGTGATTGAACGCATCGAATCGTTGACTGGAAAACGAAACGCGGTCAACGTGCAATTGCTCGAAAGCAATGCGGCGGTCTATTACGTTCTTGGGTCGGTCAGCAGCCCAGGCGCTTACCCGCTAGTCGGTCGCGAAACCGTGCTCGACGCTATTTTGCGGGCCGGAGGTTTGAACGGCACTGCTTCACCTTGCGACATCGTTCTGTCGCGACCAACTGGTCCCTGTGAGTGCCGAGTGGTTATGCCAATTTGTTACCGTCAGATCACGCAGATGGGCGATACGACAACGAATTTTCAAATTCAGCCTGGTGATCGGATCTACGTCGGAGGCCGCTCGCTTTGGGAAGAGCTTGCGTTCTGGAAGCAGAACCAAACGTGTGAGCGATGCTGCAACTCGCGATGCGTTCAGCGAGACCCGAAAGCGGCCGACTATCGAAATCCAATTTGCACGTTGCCTGCGATGCCGCCACTGCCGTTCTTCAAAAAAGAAAACGTTGATGCAAATCCTGCGAGCGAATCGGGTGAAAAACTGAAGCTCGAAGATCTGCCGCTTGATCGGCTCGATGAAGATCGATTTGATGAGAATAGCTCATCACCGTCGGACAAGCCTGGCAGAACAAATCCTCCAGAATCGCAACTTCCTGCAGTGGCCGCGCCGGCCGAACGGCAAGGTGCTTTGAGTCGCTTCCGCCGCCCGTTGTTTCAGCAAGCTGAGCCAATCAATTTTCAATCGCCATAGCCGAAATTGCGCTCGACTGCGAAGCTACTGAAAGTCGCCAATCGAATCGCGGCTTGCACGAGAACCAAGAGCTTTCCACACAGTCGGATCGATTGCTTCATTGATCGAGTGAGTCGAGCAATCGGCGAAGACGGCGTTGATGCCACCTACGTGCAAGCTGCGGGCTGCTTTCCAACCAAATGGTGTGTATCGAATAGACGGTGTGCCGCCCAGATAAACGCTCATGCAATCGTTCAGCCGCGAATTGGGAACATAATAATGGTTGTAAAGAGTTGTTCGATACTCACCATTGGTCCACGAGAATCCGCGTGGGTCGGTGTAGTTGTAGCTAATTGGTCGATCACACGCCAAGTCACGTAGCGGGCTGACCAACGTGAATTTGTACGCTCTCTTGGGATCTTTGTCGGCTTGGCCAGAAACACCGAGTAAGCTTTCGGAAACCATGCATGTGTTGGAAAGACCGTCGATAATCTCGGACACTCTAGTTTCCGAGTTTACGTAAAAAATGCCGTCGGTCTTAATCGGTGTCCCGCCATCGATACCGGTGCCGGCGCAGACGTTGTAATTCGTCGGTGCAAAACTTGCATGCAAGCGGCGATATTGATCACTGGGACAAAGGAAAGTTGGGACTTTTGTTTGAGAGCCACGCACATTTTCCGGAGTGACCGTAAACGTGGCTGTGTAGAGCGGCTTGTCTAAGTCGAGCGAATTGTATGCGGCGGTATTCTCCAGATAGGGCGAAACCGTTGCCAAAGTCGACCAGCGATAGAAAGTCCACGGCGTACTCGGGACGCTGGCGTATTCTTTTGAAACGGAACCAGGCGGCATACGCTTTTTCGCCGTTTCGAAGCTGGTAATCGCAATTCCAATTTGCCGCATATTGTTGCTGCAGGCAACGCGGCGCGCTGACTCACGTCCAGATTGGATCGCTGGTAGCAGTAGCGCGCTCAGAATCGCAATAATCGCGATGACGATTAAAAGTTCGACTAGCGTAAATGCCGCTCGTTGAAATCGACGAGCTTGAAAAATTGAACTTTCCATCGTTGCACGAACCTAGTCGAATTGGAACTTAAGCGACGCGTCGAGCAGCCCGACGAACTCTCCATTGTCGCATTCCGACAACTGCCGTCAACGCCGACAGAATTGCGATTGTTGTTGGTTCGGGAACGGCACTGATGTAGGCGACCGAACTGTAAGGCGTCGTGTTGACGCCGTAGCTGATGATCGAGCCACCGCCGGCAGGGATCGCGAACAGTCCGCCGTTGCTTTGAAAATTGTCTGTCCCATTCATTTGACCGATCATCGACAGGTCCATTGGGCCGCTGAATGGGTTCGTCCGGCCGAGTGCGCCAATGATTAAATTACCGTTGGGGTCATACGCAACACCCGACGGGAAGGTCAGATCGGCACTTGCATATGGTAATGCTGGTAACGGCAATACGCTTGAATCAATGGTAGTCACTGTCGAACTGGTCAGTGAAGGATTGTAAACCGAAATGTCATTTGTAAACGCACCACCGATCGCCACATTACCAGTTGTTGGATCGACAGCGACCTGACTGTTGGAAACAGGGGAGCTTGTTGCAATATTAGTGAACTGTCCGTTAGTTGTGTTTAGCGTAAAAACGCCAAAACCCGACAGCGTCGAGACGACTAAAGAGTTTGGGCCGTTAAACGCTAGGCCAGCAGGTCGATTGGCACCGAGGCCTAAATCTGGCAAAGTGAAACTCGCAACCTGGCTCAAACTGGAATTAAGCACAATGACTTGGTTGCCCGCTTGCAATGGATCCTGGCCGCCCTGATTTGAGACATATACGTTACCCACTGCGTCCAATGCGATTCCTCCAGGAGCGATACCGCCGCCTAGGGCAACCGAATTGAGAACCGCGCCGGTGGTTGCGTCAATCTCATAAACTCGCCCCGATTGATAGCCCGTCGCATAAACACGATTGGCAGATTCATTGACCACGATCCCCGACACTCCGGGAAAAAAATCTGATTGAGTCGCAACGGTTGCGAACGTGGAGAACGTGCCAGTCGCGGCGGTGTAGCGATCGATAGTCCCACTGAAAAATCCAGCCGCCAATATGTCTGCTCTTAAAGAATTCGCTGTCAGACTTGTTATCGCAACGGCAAACAATAACGCTTTGGAACTAAGAATAAATGATCTTACGTACATCGAGAAACTTATTGCGAGAGGAATGAAAAATCAGCAACAAAAACGTCGCCGCAAAATTCACACGCAAGCTTTGCGTGAACTCGCTATATTAACAAGGAGTCGAGCTTGAAGTTACTCACGAAAAAGAAGAATTCAATAAAAACGGCAAGTTGGAATTGAATCAAGCCAAAAATGCTCCACGACTGCGGAGCAAGGTGTTCAGAGATTTCGATTTAAGCGTCTTGCTGACCGCAAACGCAACTCTTGGCGAGTTCCGCGACGCAAACTCAGCAGCGGAATTCACGCTTAACGCGATGGCGATTCGGCCGGGAATGCTTGGTCGTAGTTTTGGCGAATCCCATTGGTTTCCTCACCCAAGATAAAAAGCGGAAGCATTCCCCCACCAAAATTTCTCGGCATGTTGTAGATGTACTGACCGTCAAGCGCTTTGGCGATCCGCGTTTCCGCTTCGGACAAGTGCGCTAACGAATACGAATCTAACGCATCGCGTGATTGCAACGAGTTGTCGATCTTGCGTTTTATATCGCGAAGCTGCATTACCGCCAGCGTCGAGATCGGCTTCATCGCCGCATTGCCCTCATCAGGCAGCGACAGATCGATCAATCGTTCCATGTGCTCGCGTTGCAGGTTTCGACGCAACGAGCTGATTCGTGGCTTGCGAGCCGTTACTTCGCCAGTCGGCTTGGTATCCAATTCACTCCAAACCTCAGCCAGGATCTTGTCCATTAGCTCAGGCAGCACAAGCGCTTCTTGTTCGGCTGGAACAAGTTGCTCGTTATCGAAAACCCTTCGCAGTGTCGTCGGATTCATAAGCATAGTCAGTGTCGACGCTTGCATGCTCAGCACACGATCGTGCACAGGGAACGTTGAATCGCTGGTAACACTCGATTCATCGTCCCACCATTTGTCGAGCGTCATTTTTTCGAGAATCTCAGGCGTCAAACCGTAAGCTTCATCTCGAAACGAATGGTCGATGGCAAACTGCAAAGCGGCCCGCTGTTTTTCAGCACTGACCGGTTCGATAGGCCGGCGATCGCCTGGGTCGCCTTTCTTGTCGCGATGGACAATTGCTCCACCGATCCAGTTTGTCATCATCTGCACGGCTTGCATTTGCATGCCCAACGTCAGCTCGTAACCTTCACGAGCCTTGGCCCATGAATCGCCCGCCTTAACATAGCGATCAAGCAATCGCTTGCGAAATTTCTCGACCATCCGAATCTGATTGTTGGCATACTCCAGCGGATCGGCTGAATAATCGTAACGACGCGCCAGCGGATCAGGACCGTAGGTGTCTTCGTCCGTCGCGTATTGTAACTCCGGCTCAGCAACTCGCTTCAGTATCTTCTCAAGCTTTGCTTCTTCGGGCACGTATCCATATTCAATTGCCCAATAGTCGTAAGGTCCAATGCCGATCATGGTGTAATCACCCCGAGTCTCGCCAACCTCCATCGGGATGTTGATCGGCAAGTAATCCATCAGCGAACCAGCCAACGGCTTTACGCTCTTGATTTCGAGCGAATTGATTTTGCCTAACTCATAAATACTCGACGCTTTAAAGTTGTGTCGCAGTCCAAGCGTATGGCCGACTTCGTGACCGACTAATTCAGCGAGCAACGGTCCAATGAACGATTCTGGCATTCCGTCCAGCTTGTCTTCTTCAAGCTCTTTCGCTTTTTCTTTCTCAGCTTCCTTGTCCTTGTCGGCTACGTCGGACTTGCTTGCATCGTCTCCATCTTTCTTCTCGACGTCGTTCTTCTTGTCAGCATCTTCTTTTTTATCGGCGTCATCTTTCTTGTTGTCGCCGTCATTCTTCGATGCTTCTTTTTCCTCAGGTTTTTTGTCTCCTTCAGCCTCTTTATCGTCGGCGGATACGTCTCCCGTAGACTCATTGGCTAGCTCGCTCATCGACAGCAAATCAAACGCCATTCGGCCCATCGCGATTTGCATATGTTTGCCTCGCGCGGCTAAACAAAGCCCGTTGACCTGACTGGTCCGTCCTGCCAAACCGTCAAAGGCATTATCACCAATCAGTGTTCCATCGACTCTGGTTGTTGGATGTCCTGCCATCGGTTGGGCCGCGCTGGCGTTGATTACCGACGAGAGATGCCGCCGGTTGGCCGGCGCCGCAAACAGTAAGCGAGGGTCCCAACTTGGATGCGTGGCTAACCAGGAAAGCGTTTCCGGTCCCATCCCTTCCGTTGCAACTTCTGGCATTAGCTCTTCGAATTGCACTTGGAAGTGTCGAATCCAACCGTCTGTCAAAATGATATCCGCATCGAGAATTTCTCCCGTCAGCGGATGGACCCGTGAAGGCCCTATCGCTGTACCGACATCGTTATTGAGCCATCGAATAAAGTTGTACTGAACGTCTTCCGGATCCAAATCCATGTAAGCGCCAGTTGATGCGTCTTGATAATAGACTTCGATCGGATCGGCGAAACCAACTTTCCCGAACGCTTTGTTCCAGTACTCCACGCCTTGTTTGACCCAACGTCGATAGCGGACCGGAGTTGTGTGTTCAATGTAAAACCGAATCGGCTTGGTAGGCGGGCTGACTTTCAAACTCGGATCACGTTTTTCTAAACGCCAGCGATTGATGTATCGCGTTTTAACGTCGTCTTCCTTGTACTTGCCCAAATCGCTATACGCGGTGGTGAAATAGCCAATGCGTTCATCTGATTTGCGCGGTCGATAGCCGCCTTCTTCAGGCACTTCGCTTAACGAGTAATGCAACGTTTGTAAATTGCCGTTGCGACCAACCGTTTCAAACGCGATCTCCAAGTTCTTGCTGAAAGCTTTCGCTTTGATGATGCTCGTCAGTCGCGGATTGGAAGGACGGACCGATGGTCCAAAAAAGGTCGATGCATTCTTTACGAACAGCTCATCGGCATCTATCAATGGTCCGCCACGAGGGACCATCGACACGATCGGAACATCTGCCAGAACCTTGTCAGTGAACAATCGTTTGACGCTGGATTTCGATTCCGGTTCGCCGGTCGATCGGATGTCAACATTGGGAACGATCAAAGCCAAACGATCGTTGTACTTTCGCCAGTAAACAAAATAATCACCAGCTTGCAGCCCCGCATAACGATCACCGCTGCTGACGGTCAGGGCGATAAAATACTTTCGCGACGCATAATCTTTCGGCAGTTCAATGTAGACCTGCGAGTCGCTCTCTCGCTTGTACAAATTGCCCAACGTCTGGCCGTCTGGTGATTTCGATTCAATCTTCTCAAAGCCCTCAAGAATCTTTTCTGAAGGCGGGTATTCCGGCTCAGCCGCGATTGCAAAACTTAATAAAAAAGTGCAAGGCAGGCTACTTGCGGCGAGGACAAAGGTGCGGAAGCTTGCGAGCATACGTGAATTCCATCCAAACGATAAATAAGGGCCTTTGCACAGTGCGAACATCTATGCTTGTGCGAACGATCCGACCGCTTTCATATTATTCATCAATGCAAGTCGCTCGTCCATCAGAATGAGGTTGGCGAATCGCGTTGACGTTTAAAAAAGACGATATTTTCGACGACAGTTCCGCTGTCCGGGGCATCGACGACAGCTTGGTCGCCAACCCGAAGACTAGTCTGTGGTACAAACAAAGCATTACGGCGACTGCTGAAGTACGCCAGGAATGGTCGAAACGGTCAGGGAAATTACGAATTTTCCGTTTTTGTCACCAAGATTGGGCTGCAAACGGCGAATCTCAGTTTACCGGTCAGGGGCACTTGGGCCTTGGCTCCAACTGTCCTTCGCGGCAACGTCTGGCGATGCAAACCTCCGATTTTTAGATCCAAAAAGTATTCGAATATGTCCGGCCAAATTGCAATCGACGCACCGATGCGAGAAAACCCGTCGCTCGATCGTCCGTTGATTGCGACCAATGTGAGTCGGCGATCGTCAAATTTGCTCGTGCGTTGGGCAGGTTTGGTCTTCTGGTTTCTTGTCGCTGCAATCGTTCGGATTTGGCAGTTTGCTTGCTTGGTTTTACTGCTTTCAATCGCGGCGAGTTTGCCGATTTTGCAATTGGCGAGCCTCGGCTACCTGCTCGAAAGCTCCGGACGATGGGCGCGCGGCAGGCCATTTCGAGAATGTTTGCCCGGTTTAAAGTTGGCCGGATCGATTGGAACGGTCGCGTTTTGGATCGCACTTTCGAGCGTCCCCGTCTACTTAGTTCGCGACTTAGCGGCTTCGTCGAATCTGATTGCACCCGATACCAGCTTAGCGTCTCGGTGGCAGATCGGTGCGGCGATCATCGGAGTGACTTGGTGTCTCTACGTCAGTTGGGCGCTGCTTCGAGGCGGCCGACTATGGCATTTCCTTTGGCCCGCTCCAGTTCGTTTTGTCCGCGAATTTTTTCACGTCCGGACGTGGCAAACCGCCGCTGACAACCTGCAAGCGGTGGTTGGGCAGTTTCGATTTATTACGCTGATGAAGCTAGGTTTTTTTGGATCAATCGGCGCGTTAATTTACTTGATCATTCCCGGAGCGATCATTCTGGCTGGCATTCATGCCCCGCGAGACGGTGCCAAAGCGATTCTCACGCTCGTCGGCATCATCGCGATGTTGGTCATGCTGCAGTATTTGCCATTCCTCCAAATGCGATACGCCCAGACAGGTCGCTTTCGCTCGTTCCTCGAGATTAGCGCAGTTCGGCGCGGATTCCAGCGGGCACCTTGGCTGCACGCGATTGCGATGTTGCTGCTGGTCGTTTTAGCTATTCCGCTATATTTACTGCGGATCGAAGCTCCACCGTCCCAGTTGGTCTGGACGTTGTGCGTATTCTTTGTCCTGTTCAACATTCCTGCCAAATTTATGCTGGCCTGGGCCGTCAGGTATTCAGAGCAACGGACGAAAAAACGCGCCTGGTACAATCGCTACCCAGCTTGGCTGCTAATGATTGCCAGCTTGCCGATCTACATTTTGTTTTTGTACCTAGCAACTTTGGCGAGCTGGGATGGTTCGGCGGTTGTTATTGTTCAACACGCGTTCCTCTTGCCAGTGCCTTTCCTCTCGCCGTAGGGGCTGACACAAAATAACTCCCGATTCGCGTCGCACATCAAACGAAAACGGAGCATCATTGATAATGTTGGTTTGTCCTAAATCTGCATTTGGACCCCCATGAGCTAGTCTTATTAATGAACCAGCTTCGTCAGCTAACGCCACGACGCTCCACCAAAAGACCCCAACGGGTTTATCCCGTTTGGTGAATCAGCTTGCTTGATCCATCAGTAAACTTTCGCTCCGGTGGGATGAACCCACACGGGGGCGGGATGCGCGACGGCGGCCAGCTTAGCTGACGAAACTTCGCTCCGGTGGGATGAACCCACGCGGGGGCGGGAACTTGTCCTAAATCTGCATTTGGACCCCGATGAGATAGTCTTATTAATGAACCAGCCTCGTGATCTAAATCACGAATAGACCTCCATGAGCTTGTCTCATGGGTGAATCAGATTGGTGATCTAACACCACGATGCCGCACTGAAAGACCCCAACGGGTTCATCCCGTTTGGTGAATCAGTCTCTTTGAAGCGTCAAAAAACTTTGGCTCCGGTCGGATGAACGCACGCGGGGACGGCATGTATCCTACTGGATCGGATCTATGCCAATTTCCGGCGCCGGCGCGAATTTTTAAACCTCGATTTTCGATTGCTTTTGCAATTATCTTGGTCCCGCGTGCGATTGGGAACTTTATTTGACTCCCTTGTGCGAAATTTGCGGTGCCCAAGACCCAATTTCGGCTTGCAGTTATGGTCCACCGCTCGTAAACTCTCGGGCCCAGATTGCTGGAAATGCCCATTTCGACTAAATATTTCAACCTTTATTTGATACAGACTCGCAGAATCATGGTTGCCACCCAAAAGACTTACACGGCAAAAACTGGCGAACTAGAGAAGAATTGGTTCGTGGTGGATGCAACCGACTGCATTCTAGGACGTTTGGCGTCAGATATTGCAACCATTTTGATGGGCAAGCATCGTCCGACCTACACACCGCATGTCGACACTGGCGATTACGTCGTCGTCGTCAACGCGGAAAAAATCCATATGACGGGAAATAAGCTGCAAGTTCGGCATTACGCTTGGTACAACGGCTACACCCGGCAAAAAATGGAAAGCTACGCGGAACGACTGGAGCGCAAGCCGACTGACTTGGTCACCATGGCCGTCAAGCGTATGCTTCCAAAGAACGCTCTGGGCCGTCACATGCTGGAAAAACTGAAGGTCTACGCTGGTCCAGATCACCCTCACCAAGCTCAAACGCCTGAAGCGTTAACGCTCGGCGAGAAAATCAGCTAGTCAGCCGTCTCAAGCAAAATAATCACTTCTCAAACTCAATAACCTGCAGTCTTCGATCCATCAATCGACCTCATTATGATCAGTGCAAAAAAAGACAGAATCAGCGGTGAATCGCTCGGAACTGGCCGTCGAAAGACGAGCGTTGCTCGTTGCCGAATCAAGCCAGGGACCGGTAAAATCACTGTCAACGGTCGACCGTTCGAAGAATATTTTGTGAATGACGCCGAACGACGCGCTGTGCTCCAAACGCTCGACCTAGTCAACCAACGCGAAAGTATTGACGTAACCATCTTATGCAACGGCGGCGGAACGATCGGCCAAGCTGGCGCAGCTCGTATGGGTATCGCTCGTGCTCTGGTAGGCATGAACGACGAAAACTTTGGACCTCTGCGTGACGAGGGCTATCTGACTCGCGATTCACGAATGAAGGAACGCAAAAAGTACGGTCTGCGTGGTGCTCGACGTGGCGTGCAGTTCTCCAAGCGTTAATCCGAATCAAATTTTCGCGACAACTTGCAAAACGAAGCAATTGCAAAATTGCTTCCAATTTCCATGCTCGATATTGTCTTTAACGGTCAGCCAACTTCTGTTGCCCTTGGTAGCACCATCCAACAACTGCTCAGCGAAAACAACATCGCGGAGCAATTCTGTGCAGTCGAACGAAACGAAGAAATCGTCGCTCGAACGCAGTTCTCAAGCGTGCAAATCCAGTCTGGTGACCAAATCGAAGTCGTAACTTTCGTCGGCGGCGGCTGATTTTAGCAAACGAAAGCGGGATGTGCTCCCAGCTTATTCGCTTGCTTTTGACGGCATGAAGCTGATGCTGTTCATTCACCTGTCGCGTCACAGCATTCGTCGCAATTGGGTGTAACCGCTGGTTAGCAGCTCGACGGCTTGTTCAATTTCCGCTTCAGTCGTACAGCGTCCTAGCCCAAATCGCGTTGAGCAGCGGGCTTGGTCGACGCTCAGGCCGATCGATGTCAACACGTGTGAAACCGATTGCTGGGCCGACGAGCAAGCACTGCCGGAGCTGAAGCAGATTTCCGGCACGGTCAGCATCAGCGACTGGCCTTCGACATTGGTCCATTGATAATTGAGATTCTCAGATACTCGAAATCGGTCTGGCTGACTAACGCTGTCGAGCGACGGTCCGTTCAACGTGATGCAATCTCCAAGCCGTTCATTTAATCGATCATGAAACGCATGTTGCAACCGGCTTAGCCTGGCGCGTTCCGTCTCACGCTCCGCAGCGGCAATGCAAAGGGCCGACGCCATGCCGATAATCCCCGGCACATTGAGCGTGCCCGATCGCAAGTTATGTTGCTGACCACCCCCGACAATTTGAGCTCGCAAACGCAGTGAACGATTTTCACCTCGAACGTACAGTCCACCACAGCCCTTCGGACCATAAAATTTATGAGCCGAGAAGCCAAGCAGATCAACACCCAACGATTGCACATCGACGGCCAGGCGACCAACGCCCGCAGTCGCGTCACAGAAGCTGATCGCTCCGACACGACGACATTGCTTGGCCAGCTCGGCAACCGGCTGGATGACACCGATCTCGTTATTGACCAACATCGCGCAGACCAGTGCGGTCTGGTCATCGATGATTGAATTAGCCGCGTCCAAATCGACCAGCCCCGCGAGCTTATGGCCGCTTGGATAGATCGGCAACCAAGCCAGTTCGAATCCCGATTCGGCGAGTCTTTCCAGCGGATCGAGCACCGCGCGATGTTCCGTTTGAACTGCGACGATCTTTCGCCGCCGCTGACGCGAGTGCTGGCAGACGCCGAAAATCGCCAAATTTGCTGCTTCGGTGGCGCCGCTGGTAAAGATAACGTCGTCTGTATCGCAATTCAACTCGCCAGCGATCGACGTCAAAGCGGCGGCCACGTCATCAGCGATTTGGCGTCCGGCTGCGTGGCTTAGGCTGCCCGAATTATAATAGGCGTCTGTGAGATAGGGATGCATCGCCGCCAGCACACGATCGTCGAGCCGTGTGGTGGCGTGATTGTCCAGATAGATCCATTCAGTCATGACATTTAACGATAACGACAAACGGCCAACTCGCTAGACTTCGCAATGAATAACTGTCCCAAGACAGGTGAATTTTGCTAAGATCTGGCAGAACTAAATTTAGCAAATCGAAACTTGAAACAAGCGATGCAACTTTTGAAAACCGCACTGATAACCGGAATCACTGGGCAAGACGGATCCTATTTGGCAGAACTCTTGATCGACAAGGGCTACACGGTGCATGGCTTAGTGCGTCGCAGTAGCAATACCGCTCGGTTACGGCTGGACCATTTAACAGGCGACGCAGGGCTTTATAATTCGCGATTGTTTTTGCATTATGCTGACCTCGACGATGTGACGACCGTTCGGCGGGTGCTGAAAAAAGTTTCGCCTGACGAGGTCTATCATCTGGCCGGGCAAAGCCACGTTGGAGCCAGCTTCGAAATCCCCGAATCGACTTGCGAATTCACCGCCATGGGCACCCTGCGGCTGCTGGAAATCCTTCGCGACATGGACCCGCGTCCTAAAGTGCTGCACGCCAGCAGCAGTGAAATATTCGGTGCACCGGCCGCTCATCCGCAAAATGACCAGACCCCCATGCAACCGGTGACTCCTTACGGTGTCGCCAAAGCGTTTGCGACACAAATGGTCCGCGTTTACCGTTCAGCCCACGATTTTTTTGCCTGCAATGCCATTTGCTACAACCACGAATCGCCTCGTCGAGGCGAATCGTTTGTAACCCGCAAGATTACCAGGGCCGCCGCGGCGATATCGCTTGGCAAACAGGATTCGCTTTCGCTGGGCTCCTTAGATGCCCGCCGCGATTGGGGGTTTGCCCCCGAATATGTTGAGGCCATGTGGAGAATACTGCAAC